>CALFPJ010000026.1 GCA_937919655.1 uncultured Gemmatimonadales bacterium | reverse complement strand
GACCCGGTGCGGGTGGCCTACCGCGGTCATTTTGGGCTGCGGGAACTCAGGACGATCGAGCGGATAGTTGAGAACAACCGATACGCGCTCTTGGAGCAGTGGTATGAATCTTTCTGAGTATGACCCGATGATCGCCGCGCGCGCCGTGAGCTTCCTAGATGGCCGGATGACGGTGGAACTAGCGGACGGCCGCGCCGTTAGCGTGCCCATTGAGTGGTACCCGCGTCTTGAACGCGCCACATCAGGGCAGCGCGCGAATTGGCGCTTGATCGGCGAGGGGTCGGGGATTCATTGGCCTGATCTCGATGAGGACGTGAGCATCATCGGGCTGATCGAAGGACGGCGCTCCGTGGAGGCTGAGCGGGCGAGGCCGTAGCCGGGGGTTCAGTCAGTGCGACCCAGCATCCCCTCCGCCGCCCGAAGCCGCTCGCTCACCAACTGAACCGTACTCACCGTAGGCGCAGCATCGCTCCCCTGCAGGATCCCATACAGGCTCTGGAGCTCCCCCACCAGCCGCTGAAACTCGGTCGTCGCGACCGCTTCGCGCTGGTCCAGGACCCGCTTGATCCGCATCGACAGCTCGAACTGCTGGCGTAGGCCCGCCTCCGGGGTCTGCACGCGCGGGTCCATCGTCACGGTGAGGCTCTGCGTCTGGCTGCTGCCATTCACGGTCAGTCTTACCGTGTAGTTGCCGGGCATAGCGATCGGGCCCCGAGGCTCGGCAGGCGTATATCCCGCGATCGCGGAGATCGGGTAACCCTGACGGACTCCGTTGAGGTCACCGTAGTGGAGGTCCCACACGAATCGATGCATGCCGGCGGCGGCTGACACGGTTTCGGCAGGGCGTACCCAGAGTGGCGGGACCTGCTGGCCCTCCAGCATGGGTGCCGGGACATCTGTAGAAGAGAAGCGCCGAACCAAGGCGCCCGATGCGTCTAGCACCTCGAGGGTCACAGGGCCGCGCGCCGCCTCAGCAAGCGAATAGTAGAGAATCGCCCCCTCTGGAGGGTTCTGACCCGCGGGTTCATCGGCCGGGAGTGGGGTGTCGGTCCACCGGTTCCAGCGGAAGCGCCAAGCATCCCCCGGAGCATAGAGCGTGGCGGACGCTGCGCTCGTCGACGCGTCCATCTGACGCAATGGTGAGATGTCGTCGAGGATCCAGAAGCCCCGCCCGTGCGTGCCCACAATCAGGTCGTTGTCCTTGATGACCAGGTCGCGGATCGACGTCGCGGGCAGGTTGTTCCGCAGCGTTTGCCAATGCGCTCCGTCATCGATCGAGAAGTAGACGGTCTGCTCAGTCCCAGCGAAGAGCAGGCCCTTCCGGACGGGATCTTCTTTGATGGTGTTGGTCGCGCCGCCCCCCGGGATCCCGTTCACGATTTCCGTCCAGCTGCGGCCACCGTCGTGTGTGACGTAGAGGTGTGGATTTAGGTCGTCGAGCCGGATCGTGTTGATGGCGGCGTATGCGGTGAGCGTGTCGGTGTGCGACGCGTCCATGATCGAGACCTTGCTCCACGGTTTGCTGCGGATCTGCTGCGGTGTGACGTCCGTCCAGGTCGCACCCCCGTCGCGGGTGACATGGATCAGCCCGTCGTCGGTGCCCACCCAGATCCAGTCGGTCTTCACATGGCTCGGCGCGATGGTGTAGATGACCCCGGGGTGGTGGCGCAGGGCATTCGGCGTGTTCGAATAGACCCCGACGCTCGGAGGCACGATCGAGTCCGTGCGGGTCAGGTCCGGCGAGATCTGGGTCCAGGCCTGTGCGCCGTCCAGCGTCTGCCACAGCGTGTTGGACGCGAAGTAGAGGCGGCGGGGGTCGGTCGGGGCGAAGAGGATGGGGGCGGTGCGAACCGTGAAGTAGCCATCGCCACGGAGGGGTTTCGGTCCTACCTGCTGCCGGTCTCCCGTGCGCCGGTCATAACGGGTGACTTTGCCGCCGTACACGATGTCCGGATCAAGCGGGTCAGACGCGACGTACCCGTATTCCTCCACGCCCACCGGGTGCCAGTCGCCGAAGGTCAGCTGACCGTCGTCGCCCCGACTCGACACACATGCCGAGCCGCTCTCTTGCTGGCCGCCGCATACGCGGTAAGGGAAAGCGTTGTCGGCGCTCACGTGATAGAACTGGGCGGTGGGCTGGTTGTACCACGAGCTGAACGTCTCGCCCCCGTTCACGGTGATCACGACGCCCTGGTCCGCGGCGATCGCGATGACGCGCGGGTTGGTCGGGTCGATCCAGATACGCTGGTAATCGTCCCCGCCGGGCGCGCCTCGGAATGCCTCGAAGGTGGTGCCCCCGTCGCTGGACTTCCACGTGACGACGTTGGCCGAGTACAGCACATCTGGATCGGTCGGATCGACCTTCACCTCGTTGAAGTCACCGTCGCGGCCCCACACGCGCGGATCCGTATGGACGCGCCGGAACGATTCGCCCGCGTCGGCGCTGCGATACACACCCCCGCGCTCGTTGGGTGAGCCCACAATGGCATAAATGCGGTTCGGGTCGCTGGGCGCGATGCCTATGCCGATGCGCCCGACCCCTTCCGCGCCGGTCGGAATCCCGGAGCCGATCTGCCGCCATGTCGTACCGCCATCCGTCGACTTGAAGAGGCCGCTTCCTTCGCCAGAGAACACGGCGTTTTCCCACGGACCGTGCTGCGATTCCCAGAGATCGGCGTATACGATGTCCGGGTTCATGGGGTCGAGCGTGACGTCGGCTGCACCGACCGTCGGTCCGTGATAGAGGACCTTCTCCATGGTGCGGCCGCCGTCCGTGGATCGGAACACACCGCGCTCCTCGTTCGGGCCGTAGGGGTGCCCGAGCACCGCGACGAAGATCCGATTCGGATCTCTAGGATCGATCTGGATCTGGGGGATCTGCTGCGCGTCTCGGAGCCCGAGATGCGTCCAGGTCGCGCCTGCATCATCGCTTCTGTACAGCCCGTCGCCGGTGGTCAGGTCAGGGCGCTGCATCCCTTCGCCGCTACCTGCGTAGATGATGTTCGGGTCGGAAGGGGACACCGCCAATGCGCCGATTTCGTCATTCGATCGCCCCCCTCGCCCAAGCAAGCTCCGTCATCGCACACCATGAACCGGAGGAGATTATGGTCATTAGCCACGCTTCGACCTTGACCCGATTTTTTGTCAGGCATACGATATGACATCAAATGATGCCGATAATGATGCGTCTACCTTGGAGTTCTGCATGCGGACCACGGTGAATCTGGACGATGACTTGCTTGCCAGGGCTCATGAGGTCACTGGAATTTTGGAGCGAACCGCACTGATCCGAGAGGCCCTGACCGCGCTGGTTCAGCGTGAAGCCGCATTGAGATTGGCTCGGCTAGGCGGGACGGAACCGGAGCTAGAGTACATCGCTAGGCGGCGGTCCGAACCCAGTTGATTCACCTAAAGCCCGTGCTGTTCGACACATCGTGGTGGATCGATCACCTGCGTTCCGAAGACGAAGCGCTCGCGCGCGCGCTCAAACGCGGGCTGGTCCATATGCATCCGTTCGTGGTCGGGGAGATCGCATGCGGACGCGTCGGCAATCGACCGGTGGTGCTCGAGTCCTTGCAGGAACTACCGGCCGCTCCAGTCGCCTCGCCGGCAGAAGTGCTCCACCTCATCGAGTCCGAGCAGCTCATGGGGAAGGGGATCGGCTACGTGGACGCACACCTTCTGGCGTCCGCCGCGCTCGGCAACGTCAGGCTGTGGACCCGCGACCGGCGTCTCCGCTCGGTCGCTGAGGAGATGGGGCTCGCCTAAGCGGTACCGGCTCAGGCCGCCCCGCTAAGCCCCCCCTAAAACGGCAGCCCGTCGTCCTCGTCGTCCGTGTCAGGCGGCTCCGGGAAAGGCTCGCCAGAACGGACCGGCGGGGCGTTGCCCCCTGCACCACCATCTGACCCCTCGCGCTCGACCTTCCACGCTTTGACATCGGTGTACCAGCGGCTGTTGTACTCGCGGCTCTGGATGTCGATGGAGGCGACGATGCGCTCCTCGGGCGTGATCGCAAACTGATCGATGTTCTCACCCCACATCACGATGCAGATCTGCTTTGGATAATTGCCGTCGGTCTCAAGGATGAACTCCTGCTTGCGCCAGGTGCCGTTCTTCCCTTCTCCAGACTGCTCCTCGAGCAACTGCTTTACGGTCCCAGTGATCTTCAGTTCCATGATATCTGCGTGTTTTGGTGGGCAGGACTGTCGAACGGTCACAAGGTAGGTAGATGGACCGCGGTGGGGGAGGGCCAGGGTGTCTTTTTGAAGCGTAGACCTGCCCGACTGGACGTCTCGCTACAATCGTGGGATCACCATGTCGACGCCCCCCGCAGCCTCCACCCTGAACTTCTGGCCTTCCAGGCTGCCCAAGGCTTGTCGACAGACATGGAGAATGTGCTAGCCGGTCACCGCGAGGTCGAGCGGATTCTCGATGAAAGGCCGGCGACCGGGGTGTTCCGCTTGGTCACGGACTGAGGCTCGGTGGTCTAGGGCGGGGCCTGGCTCAGTCGGCGTATGGCCCAGTATCTCCCCGCCCATGAGCGAAAACTCCCTGTTCCAGCGCATCAAGAAAGCCCGCATCGTGCAGGTCCTGTTCGTCTACCTGGGCGCCTCGTGGGCTGTCCTTCAGGTCGCGGACCTGCTGCAGCAGGGATTAGACCTGCCGGGCTGGGTGATTCCGGTTTCGGTGATCCTGCTTGGAGAATTCTATTCGCACGGCGGTGACAGGGTCTTCGGGACCACGGAGGACGTGTACAGAGCCTTTATGGCGGCGGTGGGACTGGATCCGACGTTTGCCCCGGCATACATCCACCTGATGGAGGATGGCCACCCGGGCCTCACGGAACGCTGTGGTGAGGTCCGTGGCGCTCGTGGCATCCGCCAAATACCCGAGGCCTTTGGTGTGCGACTCGCCCATGCGCGACAGGCCGCGCCCGAGGTTCTCGCTCACCACCCTGGCCGCCATTTCGTCCGTGCCGGTGGCAAGGACGGCGAGCGATCCCAGACCCACGGCCGCAGCCCGCTTGTACTGCGTCGGGTCCTGCTTATCGGGGGTGTCTTCCGAGGAGTGGTACAACATGTCCGGCCACGTGATGAACATCACGGCTGGGATGCCGTGCTGCATGTACGTCACGTGAACGCTTGAGCCGAAGTGCTGGTCGATCTTGATGTAGAAGGCGTCCTTGCTGCCTCGTGGCGACTCGACCGGCTGGGTGGGTGCGTATCCGTTCAAGCTCCGGCGGAAACGGACGCGCTCCCGCGAGATATCCGCAACGTACTCCATTGCCGGCCGAATACGCTGATAAGGAACGAGTTCCATGAGGTGGTGCATCGCCCGCTCGCCGGACACTTCATTGATGACCGCGGTCATCTCCTCCTGGGTGAGAAGGATCCGGTCTTCCGTTTCTTGCGCTGCGACAAAGGTCGGAGTCGACAGAACCAAGAGGGCTAGTGCGAGCGTATGCGTCTTCATTTGAGAGCCAGCGAAAGAGACGTGGTGCCCACTGTTCGGCTGGCGAACATAGCTATGAAAATTAGCGGGATTGGGCGGTCTCCGCAGCCCGGGATCGGGTGGTGAGGAGCCGTGGATCGGTCGATGTCCAGCCGTGGGCGGTCGGTGTGAGTGAAGCCCCCTTCTGCCGGGATGTCCCTCTTCTGCCGACGTCTTGCGGCAGTCTCCAACTTGCCGAGGGTTCGGTAGGATCAAATCCAACCCGGAGGGACTTTGGGACGCGCAGATCCAGGCCGCCATTAACAAACAGGTCGGCCTTGAGTTGTATTCGGCTTACACATGTTTGGCCATGTCCGCGCATCTTGCGGAGCAGAATTTTGAGGGTTTTGCGCACTGGATGAGGCTTCAGGCTCAAGAAGAACTGGCTCATGCCATGCGCTTTCACGACTATGTGGTTGAGCGGGGAGGACACGTTCAGCTTCCGGCGATCGATGCGCCTCCGGCGGATTTCGGCTCGCCGCTGGACGTGTTCGAGAGCGCGTTGGCGCAGGAGAAGCACGTCACGGCCGAGATCCACGCCATCTACGGTATGGCCCGGGACAAGAAGGACTACGCCACGGAATTGCATCTCCAGTGGTTTGTGACGGAGCAGGTCGAGGAAGAGAACGCGGCCGGGCTCGCTGTCGAGCAATTGAAGCGGGCCGGGAGCGACACATCCGTTCTTCTCATGCTGGACCACCAGTTTGGGGGACGGGCTGGAGAGTGACTTCGAAGGAACTGGCAGGTTCGGAAGTGGGCGCTGGGCCTAGACGGTCAGCTGGGGGGCGTGCCCGAGGTCTCATTGCCACGGACCGAGAGTTGGCGGTACCGTACACGTACCCCCTAGAAAATAAGGAATAGATGGCGGCTTCTTCCGGTGGGATAGAATCCGACCGTATTCAAGCGCTCCACGATCTCAATGTCCTCGACTCTCCGCCCGAGGAACGCTTCGATCGCTTGACTCGGCTCGCGCGCGCACTGTTCGACGTGCCCATCGCGTTGGTGAGTTTGGTGGATTCGAACCGCCAATGGTTCAAATCGAACGACGGCCTTGAATCACGAGAGACGTCGCGTGAGTGGTCCTTTTGCTCGCATGCCATTGCCAAGGGGGAGATGTTAGTTGTCCGTGACGCGCTCAACGATGTGCGTTTTCGGGACAACCCGCTGGTGCTCGAAGACCCGTCTATAAGGTTCTACGCGGGACAGCCGATTGTGGCGCCAGGCGGTGCACACATTGGAACGCTGTGCATTATCGATCGCGAACCCCGTGATCTGAGCCAGGATGAGCAGGAACTCCTTGCGGACATGGCGAACTTGGTGGAGCGGGAGTTCGCCACGCTGCGTTTGGCGATGATCGACGAGTTGACGGGCATCTCGAACCGACGCGGGTTCAAGATGTTGGCGCGCCAGGCGTTGGGAATGTGCAGGCGCACCAAGCGGCCCGCGACGTTGCTCGTGTTTGACTTAGACGGCTTCAAGGCGATCAACGACACCCTCGGGCACGCGCAAGGGGATGCTACGCTGGTCAGCTTCTCAACCGAAATGTTGGCCCACTTCCGAGACTCCGATGTGGTGGCCCGGTTGGGGGGCGACGAGTTTTGTGTGCTCCTCAGCGGCGCCTCCGCAGGACAGGTGTCCGGCACGCTTGAGAAGCTGGCGACGCGGTTCGCGACGAGGAATGAGGGCAGGGACCCCGGGGCGCATGTGCGCTACAGTGTTGGGTCGGCGGACTACGATCCCGAGCGGCACGAATCGGTCACCGATCTTGTTCAGGACGCCGACGACATGATGTACGTGGACAAACGCAGAAAACGCTGAGGCGAGCCAGGACGCTGATGGGCAGAAAGAAGAAGCGCCGGGGACAGGTCACCCCCGTGGAGCCGCCGACACTCTCGGGCATCGCGCTACTCCTCAGTCAGATGCCGGCCGCCAAGCTCGACCTCCACGGTCTCACCGCCCATCAAGCGGAACTCCGGGTGCAGAACTTTCTCATGACCCAGATGCGCGTTTCTTGTGGGCAGGTCGTGCACATCATCACGGGTAAGGGCACACGCTCTGCAGGGGCGGCCGTGCTGCCCGGTGTCGTGCGGCGGCTGCTTAGTGACGAGCTCGCCATGTATGTCGATGAGCTCGCTGGGCTGCCCGGTGGGGGTGGCTTCGTTGTGAGGGTCGCGGAGCCCTAGGACCAAACCTCTCCGAAAAGCCTGACCCAATTTGCGCCGATCACTTTTTCGATCACACGGTCGGGATGCCCGCGCCCCGAGAGCGCTGCAGCGATCATGTCCATGCGTCGGTGCGAATTCAGTTCGGGAACTGTGAAGAGCACCTCCGGATCCTCCGCCGGCGCGGCGATCCCATTCGCGATGCGTCCGGCCACGAACTCCCGGTGCTTCGACCAGTACTCGTCCGACCCATCAATCGGCGTGATCGACAGGTCGCTGCCGATACCCACGTGGTCCTCGCCGCACACGTTGAGCGCGTGCTCGATGTGGGCCACGACGTCCGCTGCGGTGGGGACGCGGCCCGGCGTCAGGAACGGCATGAGGTAGATCCCGACCACGCCGCCACCGTCTGCCATGGCGCGAAGATCTTCGTCGTCCTTCGAGCGAGGATGGGGCTCAACCGCATTGCACCCGGTGTGTGTGATGCCGACCGGGGCACGCGACGCGGCGATAGCCTCTGCCGTGGTTCGCTTGCCGCAGTGGGAGAGGTCGACGATGGAGCCCAAGTCGTTCAGGCGCTCGACGACCTGATGGCCGTAGGCGCTGAGGCCCGCGTTGCCCGGCTCCAGACACCCGTCGCCCACGAGGTTGCGAACGTTGTAGGTGAGCTGGACCACACGCACGCCCATCTCGTGGAAGACCTCAACGGCTGACACGTCACCTTCGTACGGTGTCGTGTCCTGGAATCCCAAGACGATGCCGACACGACCCGAGGCCTTGGCCTCGTGGAGTTGCTGGACCGTGCGCACCATCTGGAACACGTCGGGCCAGCGCTCGACGTTGGAGAACCAGGGGGACATTCGGGCTAGGGTGGCCTTGGCGCCTCCGGAGCTGACGGTCACGTTCATCGCGGTCATACCAGAGGTGCGTGCGTTCGCGACCATGCCCGCGTCGAGCGGCGGATTCTCCGGGTAGTTGAAGTAGCCAGGGCTGCCGAGGAAGTCGATGACGATGGCGTCGTCGTAGCCGGGCCAAACGGGCGCGGTCTGCCTCTGACGGGCGGGCGCTATTTGCGCCGCCGAGAGGCCGGTGGCTGCGAGGGCCGGGGTGACGGCAACGGCTGCAGCGGCGCGAAGAAAATCGCGGCGGCGAACGGACATCGTGAAGGCTCCTTCCATGGGTACCAAACTAAGGATAGGGCGGGGATGAACTCGGCGCTACCTCATCAAAGCCGGGTCACTCGGGGTCTGCTAGGATCTCGCCGTCAGCCCCGGCATGGGTGGGTGAACACGCGGCGAACCTCCCTTGCATAAGACAGTCCCGGGGCGCATGCTGACCTACCCCCCAGATGCGGTCAACCGCACCTCAGAATCACCCCGGAAAGGACCGGAAGATTTTCAAGGAATTCAAAGAGTTCGCCGTGAAGGGCAACATGCTCGACATGGCGGTCGGGATCATCATCGGGGCCGCGTTCGGTACCATCGTGCAGTCTCTGGTCAAGGACGTGATCATGCCTCCCGTGGGCATGATGCTGGGAGGCGTCGACTTCACGGACATGTTCATCACGCTGTCCGAGGGCGCTACCGCCGGGCCCTACGCGACTCTCGACGCGGCTCAGGAAGCCGGCGCGGTGACGATCAACTACGGGATCTTTGGGAACGCACTCATCTCCTTCTTGATTGTCTCTTTTACCGTGTTCTTGCTCGTGCGCAGCTTCAACAAAATGAAGCGTGCGGAAGAAGCGGCGCCGCCTGCGGCCGCGCCCGGGCCGTCGAACGAGGAGAAGCTGCTCACTGAAATCCGGGATCTCCTGAGCGCGAAAGCCTAGGACTCAGCGGGCGGACAGGTCGGAGTTTGAAGCAACCCTCATTGGGAAAAATCGCATGGTGACGTTCAACCTGAATGGACAGACCGTTGAGGTCGACGTCGCCGACGACACCCCGCTCCTCTGGGTGCTGCGTGATACGCTTCATCTCACAGGCACCAAGTTCGGGTGTGGGCTGGGGCTGTGCGGGGCGTGCACCGTGCATGTCGATGGCCTGGCCCAGCCCGCCTGTCAGATTCCCGTGAGCACCGCGGATGGGACTGTGATCACCACGATTGAGGGACTCTCCTCAGACGGATCCAGCAACGTTCAGGCCGCGTGGGTCGCCGAGCAGGTGCCGCAGTGTGGATACTGTCAGTCCGGCCAGATCATGGCCGCCGCGGCCCTGCTGGCCTCAAACGCCGATCCCTCCGATGCGGCGATCGACGTGGCGATGTCGGGCAACATCTGTCGGTGCGGGACCTACGCCTCCATCAAACGGGCGATCCATCGGGCGGCGGCAATGAACGCGGGCGTGATATCGACCGATGGCAGCGCCGGGCGTGACCGATGAGCGAGCCTGCTAAGTCGAGGCTCTCACGGCGTACGTTCGTAAAGATCACGGGTCTCGCCGGTACGGGCCTGGTTTTGGGCGTCGGCTACAAGGTCGTGTCCGGGCCTGGGGCGCCACCCTCCGACGCGGCGTTCGCCCCGAACCCGTTCCTGCGGATCGACACAGATGGTTCCATCACCGTGATCGTCGGCAAGGCGGAAATGGGGCAGGGGATCGCGACTTCCTTGCCGATGCTCGTCGCTGAAGAACTTGAGGTGCCCTTCGAGCGAGTTGCGTTCGAGTTCGCGCCCGCCCACCCAGCCTACGGTGTGGCCATGGGCATGCAGGTGACCGGCGGCAGCACGAGCACCGTAGAAACATGGGAGTCGATGCGCGAAGCAGGCGCGACCGCACGTGAGATGCTTCGAGTGGCGGCAGCCGCAGAATGGGGTGTCACCGCCCAGGAGGTTGTCATGCGTGACGCTCAGGCGCACCACCCGGACGGCGCCACGCTCGACTATGGGGCGCTCGCCGCCGCGGCGGCTGCGGTGGCGGTGCCCAAAGATGTGCCGCTGAAGGACGCGTCTCAGTTCCGCATCATTGGCTTGCCGCAGAACCGTTTGGATGTGCCTCAGAAGACGACCGGAGCGGCAGTGTTCGGACTGGATGCCGGTCCACCGGATGCGCGCATCGCCGTGATCGCCCGCAGCCCCGTGTTCGGAGGGCGGCTGCGTTCCTTCGATCCGGCCGCCGCCCTCGCCGTGCCCGGTGTGCACTCGGTCGTGGAACTCAGTAACGGAGTGGCCGTGGTCGCAGATGGTTATTGGCCGGCCCAAAAAGGGCGTAGCGCGCTTGTCATCGATTGGGACGAGGGTGTGGCGAGCACCCTGAATGACGCTGAGGTCACGCGTCGTTTTGCGGAGGCCATCCGCGAGGGTGGCGGTGTGGCTGGGGAGCACGGCGACGTGGACGCAGCGTCGGTGAGTGCGGGCGAGGCGATCACCGCCACGTACGCACTACCCTATTTGGCCCACGCGACCATGGAGCCGATGAACTGCACGGCGCTGGTCGAGGACGGCCGTTGCACGGTTTGGGTCGGGACCCAGTTCCAGAACGGACCCTCAGCACTTGGTGGTGGCGCTCGGCAGGTAGCTGCGAAGGCCGCCGGGGTCGACGCGGATGACACGGTTGTGCACTCGACCTTCCTCGGCGGCGGCTTCGGGCGTCGAGCCGAGAAGGACTTCGTCCAGGAGGCTGCAGAGCTTGCTGGCCTGCTGGATGGCCCGGTGAAGGTCATTTGGTCGCGGGAAGACGACATGCAGCATGACTTCTACCGTCCCGCGTCGCTCCACGAGTTGTCGGCGGTTCTCGATGATGCCGGCATGCCCGCGGTGTGGCGTCACGACATGGCCGGTCAATCGATTCTGACTCGGTTGCTACCGGGATGGATCCCGGGTTTTGTCCGGGACCGTACCGTCATGAAGAACGGCGTGGATCCGACGTCGGCCGAAGGTGCTTCGAATCAGCCTTATCACGTGCCGCACTTCCGTATGACCGCCGCGATGGTCGACTTGCCGATTCCGGTCGGATTCTGGCGATCGGTTGGGCATTCGTCCACGGCGTTCGTCGTCGAATCCTTCATCGACGAATTGGCGGACGCCGCCGGGAGGGATCCATACACGTACCGTCGTGAGTTGCTCGGCGATCATCCGAGGCATTTGGCGGTCTTAAACGCAGTAGCCGAAGCAGCCGCCTGGGGCAGCGACGTCCCGGAAGGGCGGGCGCGTGGCATCGCAGTGGCCGAGTCGTTCGGCTCGTACGTCGCGCAGGTCGCTGAGGTCTCCGTGGAGGACGGTCGGCCTCGCATTCATAAGGTTTGGTGTGCGATCGACTGCGGTGTCGTGGTGAACCCCGCGATCGTGCGGGCTCAAATGGAGAGCGGCATCATTTTTGGTCTGACTGCTGCCCTATATGGCAGGGTGAACATCGAGGCAGGTCGTGCGGTGCAGAGCAACTTCCATGACTACCAGATGTTGCGCATGAACGAGGCCCCGGATATCCACGTGGTTCTCGCGCCCAGTGGGGATGGTCCGGGTGGGGCCGGGGAGCCGGGTGTGCCGCCGATCGCGCCCGCGGTCACCAACGCGTTGTTCGCGCTGACCGGCGAGCGGATCAGGACGTTGCCGATCGCGCTGGGCTGATCGCGAGGGAGGCCGCTGGGAGTTGAAGTAGAGCGAGGGCCCTCAAAGTGCGGCGGTGGTTCGTGCATGGGCGGAGCTGGGCACCCTTGCCCGCCACTAGCCGCCTCGACATGGTTGCCAAGTCACGTTCCCGCTCGACTCGAGACAACCATGCGCTCCCGGATCATCGCTCTCGCCTTCGCCGCCTGCGCCGCCTCCTTTGGCGGCTCGGCAGCCGCTCAGACCACGGTCGCCGAGGCCATCTCAGCCCTCCCGCTCCGCGAGGTCGGCCCCGCCGTTGCCGGGGGTCGAATTGCCGACATCAAGGTCGACCCGACCAACAAGTCCGTCTGGTACCTGGGTGTCGGTTCAGGTGGGGTGTGGAAGACCACGAATGCGGGGACGACCTGGACGCCCATCTTTGACGATCAGCGGACCTACTCCACTGGCACGATCGCCCTGGATCCGACCAACCCAGAAGTGGTGTGGGTCGGCACGGGAGAGAACGTCAGCGGTCGTCACCTCGGCTGGGGCTCCGGCGTCTATCGCAGCCGAGATGGAGGCGCTTCTTGGGACAACGTCGGCATGGAGACGTCGGAGCACATCGGCAAGATCCTGATTCGGCCGGACAACGGGGCGACGGTCCTCGTTGCTTCAGAGGGCCCGTTGTGGGCCTCGGGCGGCGAGCGCGGCGTGTACAAGACGGTCGATGCTGGGGAGACGTGGGCGCATGTGCTCGCCATCGACGAAAACACCGGGGTCACCGATCTCGAGTTCGACCCCAGCGATCCGAACGTGGTTTATGCCGCGGCTTATCAGCGTCGCAGGCACATTTGGGGGCTGATGTCCGGAGGTGAAAAGTCCGGCATCTATAAGTCGACCGATGGCGGGGACTCGTGGCGCGAGGTGACGCGTGGCCTGCCCAGTGGCGACATGGGCAAGATCGGCCTCGCGGTCACGCCTGCCGACCCGAACTTGGTCTACGCCACGATCGAAACAGCAGACGGCGATCGCGGCTTCTATCGCTCGACCGACAAGGGCGAGAGCTGGGAACACCGCAACAACTACATCTCTGGTGGGACGGGCCCGCACTACTACCAAGAGATCGAGGCATCGCCGACCGAAGCGGACATCGTCATTCAGATGGACGTCTTCTTCCAGATCACGCACGATGGGGGTTCGACGTTTAACAACCTCGGCTCCGGCCGTGAGAAACACTCGGACAACCACGCCTTGTGGATCGACCCGGACAACACGCTTCACATGCTGGCGGGCACGGACGCCGGCCTCTATGAGACGTTCGATCGCGGCATCACATGGCGCCACTTCCCGAACCTGCCCATCTCCCAGTTCTACAAGGTGGCCATGTCGAACGCTGAGCCCTTCTACGACCTGCTCGGCGGGGCGCAGGACCTTGGCACGTTGTGGGGGCCGTCGCGCACCACGAGCACCGAAGGCGTGCGCAACGAAGACTGGTACTTTCCCATGGGTGCCGACGGCTACGGCGTGCAGATCGACCCGAGCGACCCGGACATCCTCTATCTGATGACGCAGCAGGGGAACCTGTTCCGCACCGACAGGAAGAGCGAGGAATCGCTCCGGATCCAGCCCCAGCCCGCCGTGGGTGATCCGCCCGAGCGATGGAATTGGGACTCGCCGATCATGATCAGTCCGCACGACTCGGACCGGCTGTATTTTGCGTCGCAGCGTCTGTGGCGTAGTGACAATCGGGGTGACTCTTGGAAGGCCATCAGCGGCGACCTCACGACGAACACCAACCGTTATGAGCTGCCGTACATGGGCCGTGTGTGGGAGTTGGGCGCCATGCACGACAACGGAGCAATGTCCCTGTATTCGACGCTGACGTCGGTGACCGAGTCTCCCGTCGCCGAAGGTGTTCTTTACACTGGGTCGGATGACGGGCTCATCCATTTTTCGGGCGATGCGGGACAGACATGGACGCGGGCAGCCGCCCTGCCAGGCGTCCCTGAGCGTGCTTTCATCAACAAGGTCGAAGTCAGCCAGCACGAAGCGAACACCGTCTTCGCGCTAGCCGACGCCCACAAAGTGGGAGACTTCACGCCGTATCTGTTCCGTAGCGATGACAACGGGCGCAGTTGGACATCTATTCGCGGCGACCTGCCGGATGGCACCATCGCCTGGGCGATCCAACAAGATCACGTCGTGCCTGACCTACTTGTCCTCGCGGGGGAGTGGGGCCTGTACTTCAGCCCGAACGGCGGAACGAATTGGCATAAGCTGAGTGCCGGGGCCCCAACGATCGCTTTTCGCGACGTGAAGCTGCACCGCCGCGATGACGACATTGTCGGCGCGACCTTCGGCCGTGGGATCTACATCCTAGACGACTACAGTCCGCTTCGAGAAATCGCTTCAGGGGCCTTGGCAGGGCGGGGTGGTGTCATGCCCGTGCGCGATGCGTGGTGGTACGTGCCGCACCTGACCAATCAGGCGACCGGCCGTCCAACGCTGGGGAGTACCGCATATGCTGCGCCGAATCCGGACTTTGGCGCGACGCTGACGTACCTGGTGGCTGAGACCTCGCAGAATCCCAGTGACGTGCGCAAGGCACGCGAGAAGGAGCTGCGGGTGAGCAGCGCGGACGTGCCGTTTCCTGGGTACGACGCGTTGCGGGCGGAGGCCGGCGAGAGTGGAGCGAAGGTTCTGCTCCAGATATCTGACGCCGCGGGCGGTCCGGTACGCTGGTTGGAAGGCTCTGCGAAGGCCGGGCTGCATCGGGTGACGTGGGACCTACGCAGGCCCGCTCCGGACCCGATCGACCTGTCCACGCCTGGTTTCATTCCGCCCTGGGTGACGGACCCCATCGGGCCGCTCGCCGCTCCGGGTATGTATTCGGCTCAGATGTTGATGGTGACCGCCACTGGTGTCGAGAGCATGGGGGATTCCCAAAACTTCGAGGTGAAGCCAGTGCCCAGCGCGCCGGGCACGGACTTCGTCGCCGTGGCGGACTTCCAGTACCAGACGAGCGAGTTGCAGCGTCGGATCGGGATCGCCAGTGCGGAACTCGGGGCCCAGCGCGATCGGCTGCGGTACATGCGTGCGGCTTTGGTGCGGACGCCTGCGGCTGACCCAGCGCTGTTCGGTCGTATCGACGACGTGGGACGGAGCTTTGATGCGATCGCGCTTCGACTTCAGGGCGACCGCGTTCGGGGATCGCTCAACGAGCCCTCCGTGCCGTCGATCTCAGGAAGGGTGGGCAACGTTGTGGGAGGGCACTGGTCCACGCGTCAGAACCCGACCGCCACGCAGCGCACGAATATCGAGATCGCCCAACGCGACTTCTCTGTCTTGGAGCGGGAACTCGCCGCTTTAGTGAGCGGCCAGTTAATGCAACTCGAAGAGGCTCTGGCCGCTGCGGGTGCTCCCTGGACACCGGGGAGACGGGTCGGCGGGTAATGGGATCTTGGCCGGGCGGGAGCACCTCCGCCCGGCCGATATCGCCATTCTTTCGCCCCAGCGTGCGCCACATCTTGCGAAGACCGAGGTTCTGGTCGTGCACGCATCGGATGGGGGGGCGCGATGGCAGTCGAATGGAAGCTGGTCCCGATCCAGCAATACAAACTGGATCGGCTTCGCGAGTCGAGTGACTCAATGAACGACGCTGAGGTCGTTGACGAAGCGATCAACCGAGTGCTCTTCTCGGACGAGATCAGGGCGCTGATCGGGGACGAAGCCCTCGAGGACATTCTTTAGACCGTCGACGATGACGACGGGGATGTCGATGACGACGAAGATGACCTGGACGACGGCGAACCGATGGACTGGCTCTCCGTGGTGTTCGAGGAGCCCAACTGGGACGCCTGACATCGGAGAGGCGTCAGCAACGTGATGACCTTCGACCGCTCTCTGGAAGCAGCGATGGCGAGCTAGGGCACCACCTCCTAGACTGGTCTCAGAGTCGAACGAGTAGGCCTCCGTGTTCGTGATTGACCTAGCCCATTTCACTTCGGAAAACCCATGCATCTAAGCTCCCTGCCTCGATCACTCGTCAGCTGTGCCCCCCGAGCACCCGCCATGTGGCGGCGCCTGGTGCACATGCTCCTAGGAGCTTTTCTCGTCGTCGTCTCGGTCCAGGGAGCCACCGCGCAGACGCAGGACGAACTCGTCCGCTTCTACCAGGACTGGCGTGCATTCGAAATGCCGGACTTCACGGATCACGTGCCTGACTACACGGCCGGGGCGATGTCACAGCAGCAACGTGAACTGGTGGGATGGATGGATCGACTCTACGCGATGGACGTGGAGTCCTGGCCGGTCTCTCAGCAGATCGACTGGCACGTGATCCGAGCCGAGATAAACGGCCTCGACTTCGATCACCGTGTGCGGCGCCCGTGGGCCAAAGACCCCGCCTACTACGTCACGATCTACGAGGCACAGAGTGACGTGCCCGCGCACGAGGGTTCTGTAATTCACGGGTGGATCGACCTGTGGACCTACGACTACCCGCTGTCGACCTCTGACGCGGCGGAAATGGCGGCCCGCATCGGCGCGATTCCTGGTCTGCTCGAAGAGGCCCGAGTGAACCTCAACGACTCGAACGCTCGCGACCTGTGGCTGGCCGGCGACAGGTCGTTCCGCGGGCAGGCCGGGGCGCTGGACGCCTTTGGCGCTCGGGTCGCCGGCACGAGCCGGGACTTAGACCGGGCGATCGTCGCAGCCCGAGACGCCTCAGATGCGTTTCGGATGTGGCTGGAGGCCGAAGCTCCTTCGAAGACGGGTCCGTCAGGCGTCGGCAAAGACGACTACACGTGGTACATGCAGAACGTCCACCTCGTCCCGTACTCCTGGGAGGAGCAGGTCACCATCATGCGTCGGGAACTGGCGCGATCGCACGCGTCGATGCGCCTGGAGGAGAACCGGAACCGCCATCTCCCCGCGCTCGAACGCATCAGCGACACCCGCAACTATGACAACCTGCTGAATGCGTCTGTCACGGCGTACATGAAGTTCCTGGAAGACGAGGAGGTCCAAACCGTCGAGCCATGGATGGACCCGGCACTCCGTGCGGTGAACGGCAGCTTTACACCCGCAGCGACTGGAGAGGTACGCAATTTCTTCCTTGAGGTGATCTACCGCGCTCCGGACGCCTTCCGCCCGCATATGCACCACTGGATCGAGTTGGCACGCATGCGAGAGAATCCGCACGCGAGCCTCATCCGCGCGACGCCACAGCTCTACAACATTTTCGACTCCCGCTCGGAGGGACTCGCCACGGGCGTTGAAGAGATGTTCATGCATTTGGGGCTGCTCGAAGGGCAGCCGCGGGCCCGCGAACTGACGTGGATCATGCTGGCCCAGCGGTCGGCGCGGGCCCTGAGTGGTCTCATGTTGCACGGCGGTGAGTACGACATGGAGCAGGCCGTCACGAACGCGATGAAGTGGACACCCCGAGGCTGGCTGACGGAGGGTGATCTGGTGCGCAGCGAACAGCACCTATATCTGCGTCAGCCGGGCTACGGGACGAGCTACGTGACGGGGAAAGTGCAGATCGAAGAGCTGCTCGCCGAATACGCGATTGAGGAAGGGGAAGACTTCACGGTGAAGCGTTTCTTCGACGGATTCTTCGATGCTGGCGTGATTCCGATCGTGCTGACCCGCTGGGAAATGACCGGCGAGAAGCACCCGATTTTGGAGCTTGGTCGGCGGTAAAAAAGACCGGCTCCGCCACGCGTCTGGCGGAGCCGGCTCGTCTATTGACTCATTCGCGGCCGGAGCTCACGAGGACACCAGCCGCCTCGTCCAAGCCGTCGCTCACTCGGTCGAGCGCGGCCGAGATTTCGTCGACATAATGGCGAACCTCGCCCCATTCCCGTTCTTCGAGTCCCTCACGAACGCCGGGCAGCGTCTTCACGCCATAGCCGGTCCAGAAGCCCGGTGCGTAGATCATGTGCCGGAACCAAGGTCGGCGGGGCAGGCCATCTTCCTGCGTCATGCGCTGTTCCATCCCCTGAAGGATGTCGTTGAGGCGGGCCCTCGAAGGGGCATCCACTCCGCCCTTCGCCATCATGGCGGACAGCATTTCGTCATAGTGCGCGGACGACCGTTCCAGGCGCGCCACGGCGTTTTCGAGTGGCGCGAAGTTGAGGAAGGGTACCGCCTCCTTCTTGCCCGGAGCGACGTACGTTTCCGTCGGGTCGGCGGCTAGGTCGAACGCGCCTTCGTCAACGAGACGGTTATGACGCTCAGTCTCGGTCCTCATGGTATTCGCGAGTTCCTGGACTTCACCCAAGTACTTACGGACGTTGTCTGCGAAATTGCCGAATCGCAGGGGAATCACATCGGCATTCGCCAGACGGAGCGTCGCCCGACCCGCCGTCTGTGCGAGCGCGATGCCGTAGACGAAGCCGGGATCTCCGAACCGCGAGTAGTGATCGAACGAGTCGAAAATGGAGTGGTACGATCCCCCTCCGCTCTCTCCACCGTAGCCGATGTTGAGCGATGGAATGCCTAAGTGTTGAAGGAAGGGCGTGTAGTCGGAGCCTGACCCGAGCGGATCAATGCGCCGGTCCGCGCGCGAGAACACCTCGGGGTCCCCCCCGACGGCGCGCGCGGCGTTCACGCGTTCGGCGACGGTGACGCCCGTCTGCGGATCCATCACGTCAGGACCGATCTCGTTGACGAAGCGCTCAAGCGTGTGCGAGCCGGCCAGGCCTAGGAAGCCTCGCCCGTTACCGTCGGAGTTGATGTAGGCGACGGCCTTTTCCTGCAGCTCGGCGGCGTGATCCTCGGCCCATTCGGTGGAGCCAAGCAGGCCCGGCTCTTCGGCGTCCCAGCCCGTGTAGACGATCGTGCGCTTTGGGCGCCATCCGCTCTTCACCAGTTCCCCGACTGCGCGGGCCTCCTCCATGAGCGGCATCATTCCGCTCAGTGGGTCCCCCGCACCGAAGGCCCATCCGTCCATGTGATTCCCGCGGATGACCCACTCGTCGGGAAAATCGGATCCGCGCAGCACGGCGATCACGTCGTACGCGGGTGTGAGGTCCCAATTGAAGGCCAACTTGACGCGCACTCGCGCCGGCCCAGGCCCCAAGTGGTAGGTGAGTGGTAGCGCACCCCGCCACGCCTGAGGCGCCACGGGCCCGCCCATCGCCTGCAGAATGGGCAGGGCGTCCGCATAAGAGATCGGCAAGACGGGAATCTTCATGATCGTCGGTGCTTCTTCGACTGTGTAGCGTTCTGCGTCAGCCGTCGCACCCACGCCCGGCGTGAGTGGATCGCCCGGGTACTGGGGCATGTCCACCACGGAGCCGCGCTGGGCGCCGTGCTCCATGCGGTAGGCGCCTTCTGGGTAGACGTCGCCCTGGAAGTAGCCGTCATCCTTGGGGTCGGAAAAGATCAACGTGGCGATCGCACCGCGTTCGGCAGCGACCTTCGGCTTGATACCGCGCCATGAGCCGCCGTAGCGGGCCAGGGCGATCTTGCCGCGAACATCGATGCCCCGGCGTTCTAACTCATCGTAGTCCGCCGGGATCCCGTAATTGACGTAAACGACCTCAGCTTCCACGTCACCGTCTGCGGAATAAGCGTTATAGGTCGGCAGTAGATTTTCGGTGATGCCCGAAGTGGCGTCCTCGGCCAGCGCGGGTTCTTCCAACCTGAGCGTATAGCGCGTTGGCGCGACGAGTTCGACCCGTCGCTCGCGGGGCGTGGGGAACATCACCTGATAGACGTCGATGCGGGTCTCGAAACCCCAGGACCGAAATTTGTCGGCGATCCACTCCGCGTTTTCCTTGGCGCCTGGCGATCCGACGTGGTTCGGGTGCCGGGTCAGATAGCGGAGCCACTCGCTCAGATGGTCGACATCGAGCTGTGAATCGAAGCGGGCTTCGAGGTCCCGCTGCGCTTGGGTGCCCTCGTCCGTAAAGCCGAGTAGCTGCGCAGTCACGGGTTTGGGTGCGAAGGACAGGACCAATACGGCACATAGAGTCGACAAGCCAACGCGCGAAGGGAGTCTCAAGGTCATCTGTGTACTCTCGGAGATGTTGAGTGTCCTGTCCCAGAAGTTCGTTTGCATTTGAGAGCACGAACTTCCGGAATAGGGCACTAGAAGTGAATCCTGAATCCTACGCCAGCCGCCCGCGTGCTGGGCGGTTTCCGCCTACGATCGTACCGATCTGAACCTCCAGTAGCGAGCGGTTGGCGACGTCGACTTCGGTCCTGGCTCTTGCATACGCGTGCAATGAGACGGATCATGCCCGTCATTCCAAAGACAACACGGCAAAAGACCCTCTAATGGAGTGGTGAATGTCCGGTACTGGTGCGAAGGAGCAATGGGGATCACGCCTGGGTGTAATCCTGGCGGTCTCCGGTTCTGCGGTCGGCCTCGGAAACTTCTTACGGTTTCCAGGCCAGGCGGCCGCAAACGGGGGAGGCGCGTTCCTCATTCCCTATTTCTGTGCGTTGGTCTTTCTCGGGATCCCGATCTGTTGGGCCGAGTGGGCCATGGGCCGCTACGGCGGGCAGAAAGGCTTCCATTCCGCACCTGCGATTCTGGGGGTGATCGGGAAGGGCAGATTCTGGCGCTACTCCGGCGTGATGGGCGTGCTGATCCCGCTCGCGGTGTCGTTCTATTACACCTTTATTGCGTCGTGGTGTTTGGGCTACTTCTACGCGTACGCGACCGGGCAGATGGGCATCGACCCGACGACGTCCATCGCAACGCAGACCGCGGCTTCGGCGACCTTCTACAACGACTTCACCGGCACAGGCAGCAACGGCCTGATCTTCGGTGCTTTGAGCGTGCCGACCATCGTGTTTTGGGCGATCACGTTTGGGCTGAACATCTTCTTGATTCTTCGAGGTATCTCGAAGGGAATCGAGAAGTTTGTTTCGTTCGCGATGCCGGTGATGGCCGTGTGTGCCTTCATCGTGCTCATCCGGGTGCTCACGCTGGGCACACCGGACCCCGCCTTGCCGGATCAGAACGTGATGGGCGGGTTGGCCTACATGTGGAATCCCGACTTCGGGGCACTCTTTAATCCGCAAACCTGGCTTGCGGCTGCCGGCCAGATCTTCTTCAGCATTTCGGTCGGCTTCGGCATCATCGTCAACTACGCCTCCTATATGAAGCGCGAGGACGACGTGGCGTTGTCCAGCCTCACGGCTGCGGCGACCAACGAGTTCTTCGAGGTCGGCTTTGGCGGCTTGATCACGCTTACCGCCTCGTTCGTCTTCTTGGGGCTGAGCGGAACGATCGCCGCGGTCAGCACCGGGACGTTCGGCCTGGGCTTCCAGACCCTACCGGTGGTGTTCGCGCAGATGGGTGCCTTCGGGCCGATCGTCGGCGCGGTGTGGTTCTTCATGCTCTTCCTTGCCGCGGTGACGAGCTCGATATCGATGTACCAGCCAGCGGTGGCGTTCCTTCAGGAGAGCCTGGGTGTCGATCGCAAGCGGGGGACCATGTATGTGGTCGGGCTGTGCCTCGCCGCTTCGTTCATGGTGATCTACTTCACCGAGGGCGCGGTCTTCTGGAGCACGATCGACTTCTGGATCGGGACCTTCTTGATCCTCGTGCTTGCCATGCTCGAGATCATCGCGTTCAGTTGGATCTTCGGCCTTGAGGTGGGTTGGGCCGAGATCCATCGAGGGGCTCAAATCCAGATACCGACGTTTTTCCGATTCGTCATGAAGTGGGTCGCGCCTGCGTACCTGATCATCGTTTTGGTCGCCTTCTGCATCACGAATCTACCGGCTTCGATCGCACAAATCGGGGAACAGCCCATGGCTCAACTCGCGCTCGCAATGCTCGCCGTGGTGGCGGCCATCTTGATGGTGTGTGTGCGCATTGGTGAGAAGCGTTGGGAAGCGGCCGGCATGGACTTGAACGGTCAAGAAATCGCAGGGGACTTCAAGCCGGGAGGTGCATCATGAGCATCGGCGGATGGATTCTAATGGTTGGCTCGCTGAGCTTCGTGTGGAGCCTGGCGGGTTGGTGTTATTACAAAATCTTGACGACGCCAGATAACAAATAGGGCTTGTCGTAGACGGTGTGTTTTTCGCGCCGGGGTCCTTCGAGGCCCCGGCGCGAACTTACTTTCTCCACTATTCGGAGAGGCAATGAAGATCGTCGTCACCGCGGGTATCGCACTCTTCCTCTCGGCCGGGACCCTGGCCGCGCAGCGCCAACCCGAAGTTTCTCGTGACATGGGCGGTGGCAGTTGTGAGGCCAATGTCTACAACTGTGCCGACACCCCCAATCCGCTCCCCGAAGCCAGAACTGTTTGGCTGGAGGAGATGACTTGGATGGACGTACGCGATGCGGTCGCCGCTGGGAAGACGACCATCATCGTTCCGACGGGGGGCATCGAGCCGAACGGCCCATGGCTGGTCGCGGGCAAGCACAACTATGTCCTGCACGCCAATTGTGAAGCAATCGCGCGTCGACTTGGGAACGCACTGTGCGCTCCTGTGATCCCGTATGTCCCGGAAGGCGATATCGATCCGCCGAGCGGCCACATGGTGAGCCCGAGCACGATCAGCGCGCGTGTCGAGACGTTTGAGGCGGTACTTACTGACGTGGCCCGCTCGCTCAGAATGCACGGCTTCGAGAATATCGTCTTTATTGGCGACTCGGGTGGCAACCAGGGCCCGCAGAGGGCCGTCGCTGACCGCCTGACACGGGAGTGGGGAGGTAGTCCGGTCATTGCCCACGTCCAGGAGTACTACGACTACGCGAGTGTGAGTGCGTATATGTTGCAGAACTATGGGCTGGTCGAGGAGGCGGATGGTCTCCACGACGACGCGATCATCTCGCTGAACATGTTCGCGGACGATCCGCGGTCGATCCGGTGGGCCGAACGGGTGGAGGCAGGTCTCGCCACGATCAACGGAGTCTCACTCGTCGACCGTGTGCAGACGCTGGAACTGGCCCGGGCGGTGGTGGCGTTCCGCGCTGAAGCGACGGGGGACGCCGTTCAGGCGGCGTTGGCGAATGGGGGCACCCTCCCGGAGCCTCCTCGGCCTCCTCGGCCAGCGCGCACAGGCGGGGGCGGGGGAGCACAGCGCCCCCAGCCGGACCCGCGGGACATGGGCGGAGGCGCGTGTGCAGACAGCCCGTACAACTGCGCTGCAAGCCCGAATCCGCTCCCCAGGGCCACGACCATGTGGCTGGAAGAGATGACGTGGATGGACGTGCGTGACGCCCTAGCGGTGGGAACGAAGACAGCGATCATCCCCACGGGCGGCATCGAGGTGAACGGCCCGTGGCTCGCGCTGGGCAAGCACAACTACATCCTCCGCGCCAACTGCGCCGAGATCGCTCGCCAACTCGGCGATGCGCTGTGTGCCCCGATCGTGAAGTGGGTGCCGGAAGGGGATATCGAGCCTCAGAGCGGCCATATGAGAAGCCCTGGCACCATCAGCATGCGAGCAGAGACCTTCGAGGCGCTCCTTGAGGACATTGCCGAGTCGTTGAGAGTACACGGCTTTGAGAACATCGTCCTCATCGGGGACTCCGGTGGCAACCAGGTCGGCCAGGCAGCCGTTGCCGCGCGTCTCAACGCCCGTTGGAATGGCTCAGCGCGCGCGTTCCATGTCGAGGAATACTACACGGCCACGGAAGCGCCAAAAGCAGCGCTCGTTGCGCGCGGGCTGTTCCCCGCCGATGCGCCAGGAAGCGACGGTCTACACGACGAACCGGTGATCATGCTGAACATGATGGCCACTGACCCAGCCTCCGTCCGTTGGGCGGAACGGGTCCAGGCGGGCCAGGCTGTGATCGATGGATTTTCCATCGAGGACTTGCCCACGATGCTGATTCTCGCGCGGGAGGTCTCAGAGATTCGTTCCGCTCAGGCCGTTGAGGTGATTCGCTCGAGGATCGGCGGGATGTAGAGACTCGCGCCCCGCCGGGAGCGCGAACGCGTGGCACGCTCAATCATGACAGGGGTGACGCACCGAGCGTTCTGATGGCAAATATCGGCACCTGCGTCCGTCCACCTCTTACAGTCCCCTGCCCTCCGACACCGTTTTTGTGGAGCGCGTCAGCACGCGGAGATCGAAGGCCAGTTTGGCCCACCCACTGCGTTCGTCGTGCATGAAGCCGATGTACGCGAAGTCGAGTACCCATTCACTGGGACCGTCCTTAATGCCTTTGTTCGCTTGGACGAGCCCGGTGAAGCCGGGCCTGATTAGGCGTTTGCGAAAGATCCCCTTCTCAAGCTCTTCGTAGTACGGCTCGAGCGGCCAAGGCCAAGGGCCGACGAAGCTCATGTCGCCCTTCAGGATCGAGAAGAGCTGAGGGAGTTCATCGAAGTAGATAGTCTTCAACACGGCCCCGACCTTCGTCACGTTCGCAGGATCGGACTCCATGGGCTTGATGTGCTGGTATTTCTGCGTGGCCCGAATGTCATGGAATGCGTCCATGCGCACGATACGAAATTTTGGCAGGTGGAAGATCTTTCCCTCAGAGCCTCGGTCTTCCGTAAGGAAGAACGGGCCCCGGTGCCGCGGCACCAGGAGACCTTCTAGGAGTAGCGCAACGAAGATGGCCAGGAAGACCGGCGAGAAGAGAAGGATCAACGCCGCTGATAGCGTGACGTCTAAGGCCCGCTTCTGCCAGCATATCGGTACGAGCCCGTCTAGGCTGCGGCCGATCTTGTCGTAACGCTCAAGCTCGTGTGGCGTCACGCGCGCGCCCTCCGTACGTCAGCGACCCCCGTGGCCGAGGGCCTTGGCGCAGCGTCGCGCCAGGGCCTCGGCGTGGGGTGCATCAACTGATTGGTCTCCGTCGTACCGGGGGGGCGATGATGGCGCCGAAACCGTACTGCTGGAGTAGCTCATTGAGGGCATCGAGGCGCGGACCCAGCAGCTCCGTCACGGTCGTGCGATGCGTGGTCCAGCGAACCCGCAGGTCTCCAAGAACGTCCTCCGATCCACGAGTCACACCCGTTTCCGCTCCTTCCGCGTTCCCGTGCAGCCAGACGTATTGGAATTTCAGTCGAGAGGGGAAGTTAATGACCGTTTGCCCGTCCACGACCCGCGCCTGATAGAGGGAGTCAGCCACGGTCTCGAGGTCTCCCGCGAGCGCATCGGCCACCTCGCCGACCACGTCTGCTCCGTCACGTCCCTCGATACGGCCTACGAGCGTTTCGATTTGTCCTTTTACGTCCTTCACGTCGATCGTGGAGCGATGGATATCGGTCAATTCGGCCGCGACCGACGCCACGAACGCGTCCTGCTCAATGTATTCGGCCATGTTCGCGTCCACTCTCGGGTCCATGCGGACCTCGAGTGGCTGCGTCATGGTGAAGTTCCCCACCGACAAGCGGACCTGATAGTCGCCCGGCACGACCCGCCGGCCTGCCAGAGAACCGAAGACGTACGCGCCCGGGATGTTCGGAATCTGCTCGTGCCTCAGATCCCAGACGACCCGGTTGTCGCCCTCCGTCACTTTGATGGGCTGCGCTCCCGGGCTCAGCTCCTCGTCCGGGTGGGTGGAGTAGGTCCGAATGAGGTCGCCCGCCGGCGAGAGGATCGCCACCCGTACGGTGTCGCCTTCTTCCGGTGCCTCGGCCATGTAATAGTGCAGCACGGCCCCGCTCGGCGGGTTCTGACCGACACTATTATTGCCAAAGCCGCCAAAGCCACCGCCGCCGGCCAGGCGGTAAGCGTGTCTGGGTGCATGTAAATAGGTCTCGCTGGCAAGTGCATCAGGGGCGTTCTGGAGCGGTGTGAGGTCGTCCAAAATCCAGAAGCTGCGTCCCGCCGTAGCCGCTACGAGATCGTTCTCTCGCCGCTGGATGATCAGATCGTTGATGGGCGTGTTGGGCAGATTGAGTTGCGCCTGCTGCCACTGCTCGCCTTGGTTCCATGAGATGTAGAGGCCCGTCTCTGTACCCAGGTAGAGTAGGCCGGGCCTTACTGGGTCTTCCCGGACCACGCGCGCGAATGCTTCCTCGGCGATCCCGGCTGTGCGGTCGTCCCAACTGCGGCCGTAGTCCGTCGTCACGAGCACGTGCGGGGTGAAGTCATTGAACTTGTAGCGCGTGTAGGCCACGTAGGCGGTGGCTGGGTCGTGAGGGGAGACCTCGATCGCGTTGATCTGGCCCTCCTCCAGGTCGTCAGGCGTCACGTTTGTCCACGTGGCGCCCTCATCGCGCGTCAGGTAGATGAGCCCGTCGTCGCTGCCGGTCCAGATGGTGCCACGCTCGTGCTCGGACGGGGCCACATAGTAGATGGTGCCGTAGATCTCTCCGCCTGCACCTTCGTTGGTGATGGGCCCGCCGCCGTAGCCCTGCTGCGCGTCATTGTCGCGCGTAAGGTCAGGACTGATTTCCTCCCACGTCATGCCTCGATCCTGCGTGCGCACCAGGTGGTTCGACGCGTGGTAGATCGTGCTGTAGTCCTGCGGCGATGCGACGATGGGCGCGTTCCAGTTGTAGCGATACTTCATTTCACGTCCCTGGAGGGCTGCAGGGAGCACTGGGTACACACCGACGTCTCGTGACGCACTCGTCTGGTGATCGTATTCACTGATGATCCCCATGTAACAGCCCGCATACACGAGGCGCGGAGCGTCGGGATCGAACGCGGTGTAGGCGCTCTCACAACCGCCAACGTCGTACCAGTCCTTCCAAGAGATGCCACCCTGGCCCATGCTCGCGATGGCGACTGAACTGTTGTCCTGTTGCCCGCCGTAGACGTAGTAGGGGAAACGATTATCCACGTTCACTCGATAGAATTGAGCCGTCGCCTGGTTGGTCTGAGTAGACCATGACGCCCCAGCGTTGAACGAGACGTTGGCGCCGCCGTCGTTCGAGTTGATCATGATCTCGTTGTCGTTCGGATTGATCCAGAGGTCGTGGGTGTCACCGTGCGGCACACGGACGTTTGTGAAGTTTCGCCCACCATCGATTGACTTCAACATGGGGGCGTTCAGGACGTACACGGTCTCTTGATCTGTCGGGTCTGCGAAGATTTCGATGTAGTACCAAGCCCGCGCTCGGGCCGTCCAGTTTTCGCTCATGAGCTCCCAGGACTCACCCCCGTTGTCCGAACGGAAGATGCCGCCACCCGGGTCAGCCTCGACGATCGCGAAGACCCTTTGCGGGTTCGCGCGCGACACGTCGATGGAGGTCTTCCCCATGTTGTCAGGCAGGCCGTTCTCAATGCGATTCCACGTGTCCCCACCGTCCGTGGATTTGAAAAAGCCGCTGCCCTCTCCTCCGCTCTGAACCTGCCAGGGTAGGCGGCGGTGCTCCCAGAATGCGGCATAGAGGATGCGGGGGTTCGTCATGTCCATCGAAAGGTCGGACGCACCCGTGTTCTCATCGACCGAAAGTACGAGTTCCCAGGTCGCACCACCGTCCTTCGATCGGTAGATGCCGCGTTCCTCGTTTGCGCCGTACGGCGCGCCCTGGGCGGCCACATAGACCAGATCAGGGTCGTTCGGATGCACGCGGATGCGCGAGATGGCCCGGGTGCGGTCCAGCCCCAAGTGGGACCAGGTGCGGCCAGCATCGGTGGAACGGTAAACACCGTCGCCGTGCGAGGTCATCACACCCCGGATCGCGTGCTCACCCATGCCTACGTACACCACGTTGGGATCGGATTCGGCGACCGCGAGCGCGCCGACCGAGGAGGTGGCCAGCTGCCCGTCGGAGACGTTGGTCCACGTAATGCCCGCGTCCGTCGTCTTCCAGACCCCCCCGCCGACTGTCCCCATGTAGAACGTCCGGGGCTGAGACGGAACACCTACCGAGCTGTTCGAGCGCCCACCTCGGAATGGCCCGATCGAACGCCAGGACATGGCGCTGAAGGCGGCCGGATCGACAGGATCTTCCTGGGCTGCCGAAGGTGCAGGAAGGAGGAGTGCCGCCCACGCGATGAGCGCGCGCATACTTGAAGTTGCAGAACGGGACATGGAGTCTCCACTGGGACGGGCGTGGCCTGGGGACGCGCGCCTTCGCACAGCAGTCCAATCGGCCCGATCAACGCAGGGATCAGCTTCCATGGTCTAGTGAATCGGCGCAAGGTCGAGGGAGTTCTCGGTGACAAACCGGCCTGCTAGGTCAGCGGCTGTCCTTCACCAAAATCAACATCCAGACGGCGGAACGCTTGCGCCGGTCCTCGATGAATACGCCCCACCGATGACCCATGGTTGGGGGCGCGACCTAGAGGCCCGGCGGACGACCGATCGTGTTCGAGGCTGGCCCGAGAACCCTCTCGACGGCCAAGGCCGCGCCCAGCAACGCTTCGTCGTGTCCGCCCGGTGCGACAAGCTGAAGTCCGACGGGCATGCCGGCGTCGTCGAGGCCAACCGGGAGGGTGATCGCGCACAGGCCCAGCATGCTGATGGGACAGGTGGGTCGCAGCGCGGTCGCGTTTGCCCGCCCGTAGCGCTCGAGGTCGATGAGCTCCGCTATTGGGGCGGGGGTTGCCATCGAAGTTGGCAGCGCGAGCACGTCGGCCGTTTCGAAGAGCGCGTCGGCCTGATCCATGAGCGCTGCCCGTGTGGCGATCGAGGTGCGATAGAGCTCCGAGTCCAGCGCGGGCGCCCCAGCGAGGCGGGCACCGACGGTGGGGTGCAGCAGGTCCACCCACTCGGGTAGGTCGCGCTTCAGAAATGCCAGACACTCGGCGCCCGCGATGCCGCCGGTCATGTACAGATCGTGGGCTTCGTCGAAGAGGTGCCCCCTGACTTCACCCACACCCCACCCTGACGACTTGAGGTTGCCGATGGCCGCCCTCAGGACGCTAGAGATGTCCGACTGGCAGTCATGCCAGATACTGCAGTCCGGTGTCGCGATGCGAAGCCCGGCGGCCCCCAACGTGGACATTTGCGAAAGGAACTGGCTCGGATCACCCCACGCCGGGTCGATGGACCCGAAGAGGTAAAGGCTGTCCTCGACGGACCTTGTGAGCGCTCCCACCGTATCGAGCGTCGAACTCAGCGGCACGACGCCTGTCACGGGCCAGCGACCGTAGGTGATCTTGTGTCCGACGGTGCCCGTCATGGCGGCCGGAATTCGGATCGACCCCCCGGTGTCAGTCCCCAGAGCGACGAGAGCGGAGCCCTCCCATAGGCTGACCCCGGCGCCACACGACGACCCTCCGGGCATGCGGTGCGTGTCGGCGTCCCAGGGATTCCGGGGCGTGCCCCAATGTGGATTGATCCCGACCCCGCCGTACGCCAACTCCACCGTATGGGTCTTCCCCATGATTACCGCGCCCTGGGCACGCAACTGGGCGACCAGCCAGGCGTCCCGTGACCAAGCGTTGGGGAGTTGCCTCGCGGTCCCGGCGAACGTCGGTAGTCCGTCAACGCCGTACAGGTCCTTTACCGAAATTGGAATGCCACAGAGGGGAGGCGTGATCCCGGCCGCGAGGGCCGTGTCGGCACCAGCGGCTGCTTCACGAGCCCCGTCAGCGTCAAAGTGTTTGTATGCGCCCAGTCCCACCCCCAGCTCAACGTGCTGGTCGATCGAGGATTCGATGAGGTCGCTGGCCGTGAAGTCCCCACGACGCAGGGCTCCGGCAATGTCGGAGAGACCGAGGTCTGAGCCGAGGCGCGGATTTGGGCGGCTTCGTACTGGCTTGTCCATGTCGCGATCCACTGATGGTGATCGCCCGAAGAAAGGGCATCGGGGCGCAGCGCGAGACTACGGGACCAGCTCGGAGGGGGGCAAGGGCGCGGTGAATTTCAAATATGACCGGTTGGCGGTCTCAACGTATCGGGCGAAGGCGCTGTCGTACTTACACACGGCGGTGATCTGCGCTCTTGCGACAATGAACTCCGGCAGTGATAACTAGCGGTTCTCCTGATCAAAATGCCATTCTGGAACTCCATGCACTCCGTCCTTCGCACCCTCGTAGTGCTTGCCGCGTTCGCTCTGACCTTCGCGTCGGAGGGCCACGCTCAGTCCCGGACTTCTTCGGCGGTGCGGGGCTCCGTGACGTCTCAGGACGGAACTCCGCTGGTTGGGGCGACCGCGACCATCCGCAACGAAGACACGGGGGCCACCCGCTCGGGTCTTACGAATGCCCAGGGTACGTTTCTGATTCTACTCTTGCAGCCAGGCGGGCCGTACACACTCACCGTCGAGTTCATCGGTCATTCCCCTGGGCGTGTGGAGCAGATGACCCTATCGGTCGGTGAGACCTTCACGCTGGAGATGATCCTTTCGTCTCAAGCGCTCCAACTCGAGGGCATTGATGTCGCGGTCGATCGGGCGACGATCTTCACCCCCGGGCAGATCGGTCCGGCTACCCGCCTTACGGAGCGGGTTTTGGACGCGACGCCGATTCTTTCCCGTGACGTGATGCAACTGGCGGTGCTCTCTCCGCTCGTGAAGACCACGGAGGGAGGCGGGTTCTCCGTGGCCGGACAGAATGATCGTTACAACGCGATTCTTGTGGACGGCCTGGTGAGCAAGGACATGTTCGGACTTACCGCAGGTGGCGTTCCGGGCGGGCAGGCCGGAGCCAAGCTGATCCCGATCGATGCGGTCGCCCAGTATGAGGTACTCGTGGCCCCGTTCGATGTGCGGCTGTCAGGGTTCACAGGTGGTGTGATGAACGCTGTAACCCGGTCGGGTACCAACGACTGGCGGGTCCGGATCGCGGGTGTGCACCGCGCCGAGGCGCTCATGGGTGACCTCTCGCTTCCGACTGGGCCGGTGGCCGCGTCCGGCGTGGATCGGAGCCTCGTCGCGTTCTCCGTGGGTGGGCCGATCGTGGTGGACAAAGGCCACTTCTTCGTCGCGGCTGAATTCGAGCGCCGCAATCAGCCTCCTGCGGGCTACAATCTCGTTCGCGACCCCTCGTCCCTGGTGCGGGTCTCGGAAGAGTCGATGGACGCGTTTGGAGATCTGATGCAGTCACAGTATGGCGTCGAGGTCGGAGAGGCGGGGGTTTATCCGTTGGGACAGCAGCTCGCGAACGTGTTCGCCAGGTCGGATTGGAACTTTGAAGGGGGCTCTAGGCTCACGGTTCGCAATGTCTTTTCCCACGCCACGAACGACGAGACGCCGAATCGAACGGCCTTCCTCCCGTATGAGTTGTCATCGAATACCGTGCACAGGGAATCCACGAACAACATCTCCTCGTTTCAGTTGTTTTCAGGGTTTGGGGATCGGTATTCGAACGAACTGGACGTGACCGTTCAGCGGAGTTCGGACGCGTCTACGCCGGCCAGTGACCTCCCTCAGATAGAGGTCGAGTTAAGGAGTTCGCTGGAGGGCGTGGGGTTCCGACGCAACGTGCGCGTGGGTGGGCAGTTCTTCGCCCAAGACAACGCGTTGGACCAGACGAGTGTTCGTGTCACGAACAGCTTGGACATCCGAAACGCAAGTGACAACGTGGTAACCCTAGGGGTAACGGGGTCCTACTACGATATCTCACATCGCTTTCTCCCTGGGGCCACAGGAGAGTATTACTTCCCGAACGTCAGCGACCTTCAGGCCAACGCCCCACACCGTTATCAGCGTTCGGTGCTCGCGGAAGGGCAGGCCCCTGCGGTTCAGATGAACGTCCTTGAGTGGGGAGCGTTCGTGCAGCATGAGCTGAATGCAGGGAAGGGGCTCACGATGCGATTTGGGCTGCGTCTCGACATGCCACACGTGCTGAGCAAGCCGGAGCAAAACGTTCAGGTGCTGGACTTCTTCGGATACGACACATCCAAACTTCCCTCCGGCAACCCGCTGCTCTCCCCTCGCTTCGGCTTCAATTGGCAAAGTGAAGGTGAGCACATCACTCAGGTACGGGGCGGATTCGGATGGTTTGCCGGCCAGGTGCCCTATGTGTGGCTGGCCAACGCGTTCCATAGCAATGGTCTCAGGTCAGTCACGCACATGTGCGAAGGGCGCTGGTACGTGGACCCCGTGCCTGCCCGGCCAGCCCCACGACTCGACCTTACTCAGGACCCGACTTCGTGCTATAACCCCTTGACCACCAACCAGCCTGCGTTCACCGAGCTGCGCTCGGTGGTGGTTTTCGAAGACGGCTTCCGGTATCCGCAGGACCTCAAGTTCTCCGCGGCCGTCGACCACGAAATCAATGATCGAATGAGCTTCACCTTGGGCTTCTTGTTCAACAAAGCCCTTAACCAGATTGGGTTAAAGGAACTCAATCTCGAAGGCGGGAACGGTGCGTTGTCCAGTTTGGGTGGCACCGAGCGACGCTACTACGACAACCTCACGAGCGAATTCCAGCAGGTGCTGCTCGTCACGAACGAGGGTGAGGACTGGGCGGCGTCAGTCAGCGCGGAACTGCAGGGGCGGATTTCCGAGCGGACAGGGTTCCAGTTCGGATACGCGATGGCGAGGTCGTGGGACCGCATGAGCCTCACATTTGCCGACATGCAGTCGAATTTCGGATTCAACCCGAGCGAGTTCGACGTGAACCGGCCTCCCTTACGCACGTCGAATTTCGACAGGCCGCACAAGTTCGTAGCGGCCTTCTTCGGTACGCCGTTTCCCGGGCTTCCGGACACGGAGATCTCGCTGCTCTATACAGGTCAGTCGGGGCTGCCATTTTCTTATGTATATAACGGCGACGTGAACGGCGACGGCTACCCCGGAGATGGCAGCGCACTCGACCGGACCAACGATCTAGTCCACGTGCCAGAGAAGCCGACGCAAGGTCCGTATTCGCTTCTCACCCAGATTCTACTCAACGACGCAATCCAGAACGACAAATGTTTGTCGAGGTACGTGGGCACGCTCGTGGCGCGTAACGGCTGCCGCGCGCCCTGGGAAAATCGGCTCGATTTACGCGTGGCTCACACGGTTCGGGTCGGCGCACGGGACATCCGTTTCGAGGGCGACTTTATTAACCTGCTCAACATGGTGAACTCAGGTTGGGGCAAGATCGAGACGACGAGGCCGGTGGTGCCCCTCTTGGACCTCTGCGAGCTCGGGTGTGATAGTCCACTTCCTGCCAATTGGGGTGGAGCGATTCTTCCCACCCGTGATGAGAACGGCGCAATTCGGTCTCCAGATCCGTGGACGGTGGTGTCCCCAGATTCACAGTGGCAAATGCAGCTCGGTGTGCGAATGACGCTCGGAGGAGGGCGCTGATGATGACCCGCATTGTGCCGAAGTTCGTAGCCAAATCCTGGCGGTTGATGGCCGTATCAGTCGGCGTAGCGGTCGGTGCGATCGGCTGTCAGGATGTCGCCGGGCCGATTTGGGTCGATTCGTTGGCGCTTTCACCCGATTCACTGTATTTGGTGGCCGGAGAGACGGGGCACTTCAACTCAATACCGATGGACCAGAGACAGAACCCGTTGATGGACCGTGCCGAGCGGACGGAGTGGGCGGTCTCGAACTCGTCGATTGCTACGCTCACCTCGGAGGGCAGCGTCGGAACGGTGACGGGCGTGCAGGCGGGCGCGACCAATGTGCGTGTAACTCTGGGGCGCGGCTCAGGAATCGGAAGAGTTTATGTTGAGCCCGCAGAACTGGCCGAAATCCGGATTGAGCCTTCCAATATTGAGTTGGCGGCGGGCATGAACCGCTTTGAAGATCGCATCCCCGTCAGACCCATATTGATCGGGCTCGACGGGAACGAGGTGCCAGCGACCGGCTACCGCATCTCCTGGCGCACTTCCAACCCCCAGATCTTCCTCATGGTTGGCAGGCAGGAGGTGGTATCGTCGGTCTCGATCAGCGTCGGCGGAGGGTCGCCGGGACAGGCGACGCTGACCCTTCAGGTAGGCGACCGTAAGGTGACGACTCCCGTCATCGTGCGGTGACCGTGCCAGTGCGGTAGAAGCTGTGCGCCAGCGCGGTAGTCGCGACGGGCCACGCCTAAGGCGTAGTCCGCGTCAGCGGGGATCGATCTCCGCGTAGATCGCCGGCTGCCCCTGATGATCCCAGGACAGGACTTGGTAGGGCTCGCCCCTCGGGCCTTCCATGCCTGGTGATCCCGTGGGCATTCCCGGTACGCCAAGCCCTGCGATGTCAGGGCGCTCGGCCAGCATCCGTTTGATCTGCTCTGCCGGAACGTGCCCTTCGACGGCATAGCCATCGATGAGGGCCGTGTGGCAGGACGACATGGCGGTGGGTACGCCTGCATCGATCTTGACCGCCATGAGGTCGCGAACGTCCCTCGTCTCAACCTGAAACCCTGCGGCTCGCATGTGCTCAACCCAGCCGTTGCAGCACCCACAGCTCGCGCTCTTATAAACGAGCACCGCGGGTAGATCTTGAGCATCGACGACGGCCGTCACGGGTGCGCCGTCAGGTGGCGTGTTCGCCTCGGCGGAGTCAGGGGGCCCACACGCCGTAATGGAGAGAGCGAGAACAGTGAATAGTGCACTCGGGTGCTTGATCATCATTGGCTTCACTCGACTGTGCGGGTACCGCTGAGTAGGTGGTGCGGATTGGGTGGTGCTTGAATGTAGCGAGGCGCTTGACCGTTTGGCACGCTGCGGTCGACTTTGAAACGGACGCGCCGCTCCTGCACCGTAGGACGGATCGACGCCAGGACCCCCCTGTGCGTTCTCACAGCGCAAAGAGGATAGTCATGGATTGGTTAAACATCGCTCCCATGGTCGTGGGAGTCGTATTCATCGCGACCGTGGGCGGAGTGGCCGTCCTCCGCCCGATTTCCAAGCGTGTGGGTGATCTCCTGGAACTCTACGCTCGCGACAAGCATCAGGGGGTCGAGAGTGAGGTCCATCAAATGCGTGAGCTACTCGAGACGATGAACGCGCGCTTTCAGTTGATGGAAGATCGGCAGGAGTTCACGGAGCGACTCCTTGAGCCGGGCAGGCGCAAACTGGAATCGAGGGACTCGGACGCGATCTAGAGGGCTGTCCAGGAAGGACAGCTAGTTGCCGGCGGCCTTCGTGAGCATTTGATCCAGTTCCGTCCGCGGGAACCATCGCCCGCGTAGCATCACGCCCAACGGATGCCGCAGTTGGGCCAAGTCCGCGAGCGGGTCCTCTTCTAGGAGCAGAAGATCTGCTCGGGCTCCAAGCGTCACGGTCCCGAAGACGGCCGTGTCATCGACGTATTGCCGCACGAACTGCCCGGAATTTCGCGTGGCGGCGGCGAGCGCTTCGTAGCGGCTCAGCCCGGTATTGCTCAACGCGTCGATCTCGTCGTGGAGCGAGAAGCCGGGCACCAGCACAGGCAGCGGCGTGTCCGTCCCTGTGAGCATCGGGACGCCGGCACGGTGAAACGAGCGAATCAGCGAATGTTGAAAGTCGAACATCGCGTCGATGCGCGCTCGGGAGCGCGGGTCTTGAGGCGTGTACGGATTGCGGTCCGACCACGCCTTGATCATCTCGTCCGGCACGTATCTAGCCAAGTCGTTGTTGAGGCGGGCGTTGAGACCTTCGTTCGTGCCCCATTGGCTCGCGATGTTCCCGAAGGTGGACAACGCCGGCGTTAACCACGTACCAGCCTGGGCCATGGATGCAGCGACACCGTCGAGGTCGCGGGTGTCCAGCGACGTGAAACGGGTATAGATGAGCTCTTTGGCATGCGCGATGCCAATCTGGCGGTTCTCGATGACCGCGGAGAAGTGCAGGTTACGGGGTGCATGCCCTAGGACCGGAATCCCCTCCGTCCGACCGACCTGGACGAGTGCCGCGAACGTCTCACCGACGACCCTGCCCACGACTCTGACCCCGCGTACTCACCCGACGGATCGCGGATCGCGGATCGCGTTCGTGTCCACGCGCACGGACGGTATGGCACGGCTGCACATCATGAATGCGGATGGGAGCGACGTGTCATTCGTCGGTAGCGCCCTTGGCATCGCCCATTCGAACCCAGGATGGGCCCCGGACGGTAGTCGGTTGGCCGTGCAAGTCACCATGGACGACGGTGAGTACATCTTCCTCGCGACGCCCGAAGGGGGGTGGGGACGGGTCAAGGGTGGCGCGTCGCCGTCGTGGGCTTCAAACGGGGACGACATTTTCTTCGCCCGCAATGACTCGATCCTCCTGGCCAGTACGAGTTCGGGTTCGCTGGGGCTGGTGCTGCCGGACGGGACTGCCCCGAGGGCTTCGCCTGATGGCCGCTGGCTGTCATTCGTGCGCGGTGCGTATCCCCTAAATCCTCGCTCTACGCGCTCGATCTCGTGAACGGCAACGTGGTCCGGCTGCCGCGCTAGGCGACTGCTAGTCCCTTTCCCGGACGGCGTGGCCTCGCCCGAAGCGTCCACGAAGACCATCTTGGCCGCGCACTCCACCGTCTGAGGTAGCCATGCGTCGTGTGATTCTGCTGTTGTCGCTTGTTCTGATCGCCACACCATTGTCCGCCCAGGCCGGGTTGTCCCGCGAGCGCGACCTGCGCGAATGGCGTGTGAAGGCCGAGAAGATGCGTACGCATCTTCTGCCGACCATGCGCGAGCACGGCGTCGACCTGTGGATCATCATGAGCCGCGAGAACAACGTTGACCCCGCACTCGACTTGTTCGGTGGCTACGGGATCAGTGGCTGGTACGGCCACCGAAACGCCTATCTGTTCTACGACAACGGTACTCGACTGGAGACTACCGTTATTGGAACGCACCTCTCTGGGCACCTCGAACTCTTCTACAACGAGATCACGGGGTACGGGGAAGAAGGGCTCGCGCCACACTTGCGGCGTTACATCCAGGAACGAAACCCCGAGACGATTGCCATCAATCAGTCGTATTCAATCTCCATGGCGGACGGCCTCAGCGCAGAACTCGCCGACTATCTCTTCAATGTCCTGGGCGATCGGTTTGGGCCCCGCGTGGTGAGCTCGGAGCCGATGTTCATCGACTATGTGAGTACACGAACGGCAGCCGAAATAGAGATCGCTGAGGAGGCCGCCGCAGCGACGTGGGATATTCTTCGCACGGCGTTTTCCTCAGAGGTCATCACCCCCGGTCAGACGACCCTCATGGACGTGTACTGGTGGGTCAAAGACGAATGGATGCGGCGTGACCTGGAGTTCAATTTTCCGGCGTCGTTCGACATCCAACGGCAGGGCGTGGAAGGTGCCTTGGATGACCATGACGACCCGGTGATCCAGCCCGGCGACCTGCTGCACGTCGACTTCGGGGTGAGACTGAGTGGCCTGGTGACCGATCAGCAGAAGATGGCTTACGTGCTACGACCTGGTGAGACAGAGGCTCCCCAGGGCTTGCAGCGAGTCTTCGCCCAGTCCGCGCGGCAGGGCGAGATCATTACGCAGACCATCGTCCCGGGGGTGCTGGGGCGCGACATCGTGACCCGAGCTCAGGAACTGGGTGCGATTGAGGGGATCACCAGCAACGTCTACCCCCATGTCCAAGGAAACTGGGTTCACGATGTCGGCGCGTGGGGCAGCAAGGACTGGCCGGAGCGCTACGGCCAACACCCTCGCGAGCCCGTGCGACTCAGTGAATTTTGGTCGATCGAGTACAGCGTCAGCGGGCCGGTCACGGAGTGGGGCGGACAGACCGTGTCCATGTATCGCGAAGAGGACGCCCGGATGACTGCCGAGGGGGTAATTGAGTACCTGGTCGGTCCTCAGACTGAGTTATGGCTGATCGGTAACTGACGGCGAAGCAGGGAAGTCCCACTCCGCGATTCTTTCGGCCAATTTGAAGATCGACAGGGGTGCTGATCCCTCGGCTTTGTTGTTCGCGATCACGAACACACCGCGCTCGGCGATCAGCGCGTCGAGGACCGCGACTGCGATCCGCTCCCGTGACTCCGAATCCTCATCGACGATCTGGTTGAAAGGCTCGTAGCGTTCCTTGGCGGCCTGGTAGCGAACGCCAGCGTGCAGCATCCAGCGCACCACGAGCGCCGGCTGCTGATAGGCCTGGATCAGTTGGAGTTGGCGCTCGAGGGAGGCCATGGCCGGGTGCACTGTGTAGCAGTGAGCCACGCCAGCCGAATGGAGCGCCTCCTGATAACCTTCGGTGAGGAAAGCGGCGGTTCGCAGTTCCACTGCGTAGAGCGGGCCCTTGGGCAAGGCGTCCAAGAAGCGAAACAGTCGATCAATGAACGGCCCCGGTCCGCCAACCAGGTTCGCGGGGATCGGCGAGAACTGGAAAAGTAGGGGGCCGGCCTTCGCGCCCAGCCCTTCGACCATGGGGCCCACCACTTCGTTCGCAGCGTATGCCGGGTCAAGGAAGAGCGGGTTCGTGCCTCTGACTCCGTGGGGATCGGGGTCTGTGGGAGAGGTGATCAGGCGATCTGCCTTCACCAGAAAGCGAAAATCGTGTGGGACCGCTTTCGCGTAGGCCAAGTAGTCGGCTGCGGCGATCGACTGGTAGTAGGTCCGGTCGAGTCCGACCGTCCCTAGCAGGGGGTGTCGCGCGTACGAGGCGAGCCCGTCCTGAGCGAGAACCCGCTGCGAAGCCTTGCGGTCGTATACGATGCCTTCCCATCCGGGGAAGCTCCAAGACGACGTCCCTAGCCTGAGCGAGGGGGACAGCTTTGCCGCGAGGGCGGTCAGGTGCGGCCCCGTGGGGGCCGCGGCCACAGGCCCCGTCCCCGGCTTCGGCGTCGGCACCGCCGCGTCACTCGGCGGGTCATCGCCGAAAAGTCCCAACTGAAGATCCATGGCAGTCAATCTCCGCCCAACCGCTGACCCGGCATAGTCATCCAATCAATAGATAAGGGAATATACAGCTTCAACTTAGATAGCTGGAGGCGCCATGGCGGTCATCACGCCACTCACGTTCCAAATTCTGCTCGCTCATCGCGGAGCACAATCGCCCCGGCGCTACGACTGGCTGGCCCGTGTCGGGAGGGAGGGGGCCGAATCGGAGTCGATGCGACTGATGTCCCTCCTAGAGACCGCTCACGCCGAGGCATTTCCGCGACCGATACGGGGCAGAGGTGTTTGCGGTCCCTGAGGCGCGGGCTGCTCGGGCGGTCGGGCTGCCGTCCCGAGTCTTCTTGGGCATACGCGAGGTGGTGGGCGTGACGGAAACTGGGCGGCGGCTCCCCATGGGGCCGTCGCCCTTCTACGTTTGCGCCATGGTTGTCCAAATCTTCGGTGTGAAAAACGACAAAGACGTCCGCAAGGCGGAGCGTTTCTTCAAGGAGCGTCGCGTGCAGGTCCACTTCATGGACTTCAAGCAGCGCGCACCGTCTCGGGGTGAGCTACTCCGCTTCTTCCAGAAGTTCGGCGAAGAGAAGCTCATTGACCGGAATGCGAAGCGCTTTCATGCGCTGGGCCTACAGACGGCTTTTTATGGAAACGACCGTTGGTTGGACATCGCTTGTGACGAGCCGTTGATCCTGCGGATGCCGCTGGTTCGCGCTGGAAACAACCTGAGTGTGGGTTTGGATGAAGCCGCTTGGAAGAGCTGGCAGCCCTAGCTGAGGGCGTTCTGCCCGAGATTCATCTCTCAACCGTCGAGCAAACACCCTCCGATACGAATGAGCCCAATGCCTTTGCGCCCAGTTGAACCCCTGTCCGATCACCCCCAGATGATTGCGCGTGAGTTGGGATTGGCTGTCGAACAGGTGCGTTCGGCCGCCGGCCTGCTCGCTGAAGGGGCGACCGTGCCGTTCATCGCTCGCTACCGAAAGGAGGTCACCGGGTCGCTTGACGAAGTAGCGGTGGCGGCGGTCCGCGATCGGTTGGCGCAGCTCGCTGAGTGGGCGAAGCGACGCGACGCGATCGTCGCTTCACTCCGTGAGAGGGAACTCCTGAATGACGAGTTGCACGCCCGGATCGTAAGCGCCCATTCGCTGGCGTCACTAGAAGACCTCTACTTGCCCTACCGGCCCAAGCGTCGGACCCGAGCGATGGCGGCAAGGGAGGCCGGGTTGGAGCCGTTGGCGACAGAAATCCTGGCTCAGACCGGCGCACGAATCGATCTGTCAGGTTATGAGGATCCGGAAGCGGCCCTTGCCGGGGCCCGGGACATCATCGCGGAGGACGTGAGTGAGGACCCACAGCTCCGCAGGGAACTACGAGAGCTCTTCTCCAAACGCTCGGTACTCTCCTCCACCTTGGTGAAGAAGAAAGAGGCCGAGGCGTCGAAGTTTCGTGACTACTTCGAGTGGTCTGAACCGTTGCCCCGGGCCCCTTCGCATAGGGTGCTAGCGATCTTGCGGGGGCAGAACGGGGGCTATCTCAGAGTGCAGGCGAGACCCGACGACGCGGATGCTGTGGTACGCCTCAAGCGTCGATTTATGCGGGGACAGGGCTTCGCGACGGAAGAGGTCGGGCTCGCGCTCGAAGATGCGTACCAACGCCTGCTGTTACCGAGCCTAGAGCGGGAAACACTCAAGACGGCGAAGGCGGCGGCCGACGAGGACGCCATCCGGGTTTTTGTTACGAACCTTCGCGAACTCCTTATGGCCGCCCCATTTCGCAACAAGCGCCTGATCGCAATCGATCCCGGATTTCGGACGGGCTGTAAGGTTGTGGTTCTGGACGCGCATGGGGCGCTTCTTCACAACACGACCGTCTTTCCCACGGTGGGCCAGGGCCAGCGAGACGAAGCCGATCGAGTGGTCCGTGACCTCGTGCGGCGCTTCTCCCCCGAGGCGTTTGCGGTAGGCAATGGGACCGCTGGACGGGAGACCGAGGCCTTCCTGAATGCATTGGCGCTCGACCTCCCGGTGATCATGGTAGACGAGGCGGGCGCATCGATCTACAGCGCCAGCGAGGTGGCTCGAGAGGAACTCCCGGACCACGATCTGACGGTCCGGGGGGCGGTCTCGATCGGGAGGCGGCTCCAAGACCCCCTGGCGGAGTTGGTCAAGCTCGACCCCAAGTCCATCGGAGTCGGCCAGTATCAGCACGACGTGGATCAGCTGTGGCTGAGGTCTGCCTTGGACGACACAGTGATGAGTTGTGTGAACGCGGTGGGTGTGGACCTCAATTCAGCGAGTTCTTCTCTGCTCACTTACGTCGCTGGCCTCGGACCGAGCTTGGCCAAGAACGTGGTCAGGTGGAGAGAAGAGAACGGCGCCTTTCGGACACGGCGCGACCTGATGAAGGTCCCGCGACTCGGGGCCAAGGCCTTTGAACAAGCGGCCGGGTTTCTTCGGGTCCCGGACGGACAACACCCGCTTGATGCAAGCGGCGTCCACCCAGAACGCGAGCGTCTTGTCGAGGGGATGGCGAAGGATCTGGGGTGCTCAGTCCAGGACCTGCTCAAGGACGCGGGGCAGCGGAGCCGGATCGAGCCGAATCGTTACGTCGTGGAGGGTGTGGGCCGCCCGACGTTGGATGACATCCTCGAAGAACTCGCGCGTCCCGGACGTGACCCTCGCCCGGCGTACGAGGCCTTCTCTTTTGCGGCGGTCCACTCCATCAGTGACCTCACGCCGGGGATGGTTCTACCGGGCATCGTCACCAATGTGACCGCCTTTGGCGCCTTCGTAGACATCGGTGTTCACCAAGACGGATTGGTTCATGTGAGCCAGTTGGCCGACCGGTTCGTGAAGGACCCGAACGAGGTTGTGCGCGTGCGACAACACGTTCAGGTACGCGTGCTCCAGGTGGATGCCGAACGGAAACGCATCGGGCTGTCCATGAAGAAGGAATAGGGCGGGCTGAGGGGAGCTTCTCGTTGATCGCTGAGACCGGCCCGAGGCTTCGGTTCCATTGTTCGGCCGCAGGTCCGATGCAGGTGGCCCGTCCTGTTTTCCCAATCTGAGCCCGCGGCGTTGCTCAACTTTGGAATGCTGCCTGGGCCAAGGCGGGTGAGGTCACGGGTATGGTCGCGCGCCAGGGAATGACCGTGACTGGCGTCGGGCTCGTGCTCGGTCTGATCGCAGCAGCGGCCGGTGCGCAAGTGCTGGAGAGCTTCCTGTTCGGCGTCAGTGCACGGGACCCGCTCACGTACGCGGCGGGGGCCCTCTTCCTGGGTGCGGTCGCGAGGGCTGCGTGCTGGATTCCGGCCAGGCGGTCCGGCCGGGCTGACCCGATGCAAGCGCTGCGGATGGAGTAGGCCGACTACAGCCTGACGGAGGGCCCTAGCGAAGCCCGCCGGGCGGCGGCTTGCGAACGCCCGTAAACGACCCGGCGCCATACTCGCCAAAATCCACGCTACCCATCTTTAGGATGCCGTCCTCCAGGGTCGCTGAGTAGAAGACGTCGAACGCCCCACTGTCCATCGCGACCATCGCAACGAATGTGATGACATTCCCTTCCACAGTCCCGGTCAATTCTCCGGCGGCCATCGAACTCGAGATGAAGCCGGTCAAGACGGCTCCTTTCTGCTTGAACGTGACCTCACGCGAGCCGGTTCCGTTGGGTGATTCGACCGTGAGGATCCACTCGCCCGTGACGTCCACGTCCTGAGCGAAGGCCGCTTTTGCCGGAAGAACGGTCAGGGCAAGGAGTAGCGCGGACGCGGCGCCGAGGCGACCAGCGAACAGGGTCATGGTGGACTTCATGGGGTGCTCCGTGTGAACCGAAAGTGCCGTCTTAAGATGATCAATTAAAGGTGTTGGAGGGGGCAGAATCTGACCAGGGTAGGGGTGGACCGAATCGCCAACCTAGTCCCCCGACAGGGCCACCATCGGATCAACTCTTGTGGCCCGTACCGCCGGAATCGCACAGGCGCCCACGCCCGTCGTGAGCAGCAAGCTCAACACGATCGCGAAGGTCGCGGGATCCAATGGCTCCACCTGGTAGAGCAGTAGGGTCAGCCCGCGTGCCACCAGTACCGCCAGCCCGGACCCGATCACGAGTCCGACCGCGATCTGGCCCAATCCCTGTTTGATGATGAGTCCGGTCACTTGGCTGGCCTGGGCACCGAGCGCCATGCGAACACCCATCTCGCTGACGCGACTACTCACGCTGAAGGACATGACGCCGTAGAGGCCGACCGGAGCCGTGAACAAGGCGGCGAGACCATGCAACGCCAGTGCCCAAGGCGGCACCCACAGCCGCCAAGACGCCAGCTTCCATGATCATCTGAGACATGACCCGCGCCCGGCTCGCCCCCATGGCCGTCTGAATCGCGAGGTCGCGGCTTCGGCCCGACGCTCGCGCGAGGAGCAGGTTAGCCACGTTCGCGCACGCGATGATGAGCACCAGGACCACGGTGAAGAGCATGGCGAGTAGGATGCCCCGCGCCTCGTCGCCGATGAACTCCTCGGCATACGGCCCGATGCTCGCTGTGATGCCCTCGTTGGTCTCCGGATACTCCGCGCTGAGCTGGGCGGTGATTCCCGCGAACTCGGTCATCGCCTGATCGATGGAGACGCCCTCCTTGAGGTCTCCGAACACGTTCAACGACTGGCCCGCTCCGCGTTCGAGCGCGACGTGATCGAGCCGCAGCGGAACCCACACCTCTTGGAGCACCGGGAACTCGAAATCTTCCGGCATGACGCCGATGATCTCGCCGAGTTCACCGCTGATCGTCACGCCCTGACCGAGAACGACGGGCGAGCCCCCGTGCCGCTCCTGCCAAACGCGGTACCCTAGGAGCGCGACCTGAGGCGAACCCGGCAGCTCGTCTTCCTCCCGGAAGCCGCGCCCCAGGATAGGCTGCACACCGATGATCTCAAACGAGTTGGCGGTCATGAACCCGCCGTCGTAGCGATCTGGCCGCTCCGTACCACGGATGTTGACCGTGCCCTGGTAGAACGCCCCTAGGTGCGTGAAGGAGCGCTGCCGTTCACGCCAGTCGCGGTAGTCATGGATCGTGACATCCATCGACTCGATGCCTTGAGTCGGATTGGCCCGCTCGAGGTGCATGATCGCTTCGGCGCCCTCGAAGGGGAGGCCGCGGTACAGCGCTCCGTAGACAATCGAGAACATGACCGTCGTGAAGCCGATGCCTAGAGCCAGAGCGACAACGGCGATGACGGAGACGCTTGGGTTCTTAATGAGCCCGCGCACTGCATATCTGATGTCGCTGAAGATCGTATATAGGTCGTCATTCCCGCCCAGTCAGTGCCTGAAGGGACGTGATCGTCCCGGTCGAAAGAGCCCTTCGGGACGGCGGAGGTGGGGTTTCGAGTCGGACGTCGATGCTTTGAGGCGCCTTGATCCGTCATGGAGGCGCCCGCGTCGGCTGGACAGCTTTTGAGAACTTTCGTATCAACCGTTCTTTCACATGTGAGCCGCATGTGCAATCGTCGAGTATGCCTGTCATGATCCAAGTTCGAAACGTGCCCGATTCGCTCCACAAGGAATTAGTCCGCCGCGCTGAGGCGCGGGGGATGATCCTGACTGCGTATGTTCAGTCGGTGCTGGAGCGGGAGGTCGGGAGGCCTTCCAGAGCCGAAATCGTGCGGCGGGCGCTGGCGTTAACCCCGGTCAAATCGAGCGTATCGTCCGCTGACCTGATCCGTGCGGATCGGGGTCCGCTCCCGGAATGGTGGCGCCAACCGTCCTAGACGCATCCGCGGTGGTCGACTTCATCCGAGACGCCGCGGAGTCGCGAGCTGTTTTGGACCTCGTCGCGGACGAATCGTGCGACATCTTTGTCCCGCATTTGTGCGATCTGGAGGTGCTGTCCGCCCTGCGTACTCGGGTTCGGCGGAGTGAGGTGGAGCCCCAACACGCAAAAGAGGCGCTCGATCTCTACGAAGCGATGCCACTGAAGCGCGTCGGCCACCTGCCTCTTCTGGACCGGGCCTTCGCGCTACGCGACAACTTCTCAGCGTACGATGCCGCGTACGTCGCACTGGCTGAAGCCATAGGGGCTCGGCTTGTCACCGCGGATATGCGGCTTGCCGCAGCGGTCCGTCGGTTCACGGAGATAGAGGTCGTCGACGCCTGAGCGTGCTGGATCGCTCCCCGGTCGTATTCACGGTGGTGGCCGAAGCTGGGTCGTCTCCGATCACGAGGGTCCGATTGTCGCCTTGCCAGGATTCGCTCGTCAGCTACTGCGACTTGTTGGCGTTGAGCGCCGGCCGGCGGGAGGTCACGCACATCTATGCCAACAACAGGCAGGCTGCTGACGCCTATGACGTGAGCCTGACTGTGTTCACTGAAGACGGCCCCCGGGCTGAGGTGAAGACGTCGGTCCTCGTGACGAACGTCCTAGCGACGCTCATTGATGTCCCCGAGGTCATCGATCTTCCATTCGACGCACCCCTGTCGGTCACGTTTTCCTTCACCGACCCAGGCGCTGAGGGGAGCTGGTACGCGCAATTGCATGATCGCTTCGTCGGCGAGACGTGTCTGGGGGCGGACGACCAGCCAAACTGTGTGATCGTGAGCGTCACTGCACCCGGACAGGTTACGGTGACACAGAACGAACCGTATACCGCTGACGAACTGCCTGCCGGTTCCGAACGAGAAGTCGTGCTCTTTCTTCAGGAAGGAGAGCAGCGGCGGGCGGCGGCTCTTTCGGGGCCAAGAACCACCATCCTCATGCGACGCCCTGACAACACCGAGCCGGAGATCAGCTACCACGTCGAGGTCGACGGCCAGCCTGTGGACCCGACGGAGGGCTGGTATACGGGAGACGGCGCCATGCTTGTGTGGAGCGTGGTGGAAAACGAGTCTGTTGCGACGGTCATCGAAGGCTGCGTCGATGTGCCCCTGTCGGACGTCCGTGGGGGCACGTTCACCTGCGTGGCGATATCTCGGGGTGGTGAGTCGTCCGCGACCGCTACGATCAACTACGACAACACGCGGCCCGTTGTGGAAGGCACCGTGACTGGGAACGAGTTCCGCTCGACGGGTTGGTACACAGGTAGCGCGACGGTCGTCTGGAAGGTGACCGACAACGTGTATCCTGTGGTCAAATGCGCCGATGAGACGATCGACTATTCCACGGGTGGCACGGTCGTGAGTTGCTCTGCCACGTCGCCTGCTGGGACCGCGGAGGAAACAGAGTCTGTGAAGGTGGATGCTACGAAGCCTGACCTGGAGTAGGACATATCGGAGACGCCGGGAGCAAATGGATGGTATTCGGGTGACGAAGTTAGGGTCGTTTGGACTGCCGGTGAGGATATCTCGCCGGAGACGCTCGAGGGGTGTGTAGACACACCGGTTTCGACGGACGGCGAAGGCCTGACGTTCAGCTGCAGGGGAGTCTCTGCGGGTGGTGATAGTACAGTCACGACGGTCCCCCTCAACTACGACAACACAGCGCCGGTCGTAGATCCCGGGAGCTACGCGACGACCTACGACATCGGAGACACAGTCGTCATCGACTGTACGGCGACCGATTCGGGATCCGGCATCGCCACTGATTGTGTTGACCTGAATCAGGGCGCGTGGAATTTCGGCGGCACCGGAGTCTTTTCAGTCCAGTTCGACGCTACGGACTTCGCGGGACACAGCGCCACTACCGTGACTGCGACATTCGAGATCACGGTGTCGGCGGAGGGCCTGCAGAACGTCGTGACCGCAATGGTCACGGACGGCAACCTGGCGACTTCTCTGCTCAACCATCTCTCAACGGCGGCTGCGGCGCCCAACGAAAATGCCGCGGCGGGGTCCCTCGGGTCCTTCTACAACCAGGTCGCTGCCGGAATGAACTCAGGGGCGATCTCGGCTGAGGATGGTGCCTTCCTGCAAGGCTTGCCGATTGAGATGGGGGCGAACGTGAACGACAACGCCGGCGGGAACGGCAAAGGAAAGGGGCGCTAGCCTAAATGGCTCCATTCGAACTAGGTCGGTGGCCCCGCCGAGGGTAGGGGGCGGCGGGCCGGTTGGGCGCGCATCCACCACGATTCAGCTCGGGAGGATGTCCACCGAGTTGCGCCGTCAGTTGGAGACGAAGGCGGCGGCCGAAGGCGTGAGTGTGGCTGAGGCTGGGCTACGGGTGCTTGAAGCCGGAGCCGCTCGTGAGGCAGCCGAGCTCACGGACTATCTGAGGCGAGTGCTCGAGAGAGAACTCGGGGAGTAAGCGGACGGATCTCCGCCTAGATTTCTCCCAAGATTTCTCCCTAGATCTCCCCCCTCTTGGCGAAGCCCACAATGTGTTCCGCGGCCCGGAACGCCAACGCCTGAATCGTCATCGTAGGCTGTCCGCGGCCGGACGTCACGAGACTGCTCCCGTCGCAGATGAACAAGTTGGGCACCTCATGGCTCCGGTGGTACTTGTCCACCACGGAAGTGGCCGGGTCGTTCCCCATGCGACAGGTGCCCAGGAGGTGGAAGCCCACATTCTGCTCATTCACCGGTTCCTTCCAGACCCGGGTAGCGCCCGCAGCGTCCATGATCTCCGCGCCCCGGTCCTGCAGGTACCGCATCATGGCCAGATCGTCCGGGTGGTCCTTGTAGGTGATCCGCAGAACCGGACGCCCGAAGCGGTCCTTCAACTCGGGATCCAGGGTGACGGTGTTGGTCTCCAGGGGAAGGGACGTGGTGTGGGACAAGACTTGCATGGAGCGGTTGAACTGGTGCGCCAAGGCGCGCCGGTACTCTAACCCCCACTGCGGATCGTCCTGGGGAATCCCCGCCAGAGCAAATAAGAGCGGTCCGTTGTAGATCTGCCGCCCGTCCAGGCCGCCACCACCGTAGAAGCCGCGCTTCGGGTCTGTATCCCACCAGTCCGTGCAGATCCGTGTGACGCCTTGACTCTTGTACTCGTTGAGGGGCTCCTCAAACCAGGCGTTGACCAGCGATCCGCCGTTGAACATGAGGTGCTTGCCCACCATGCCGCTGCCATTGCTCAGCCCCTGGGGGAAACGCGACGACTCGGACATGAAAAGAATCCGGGGCGTCTCTGCGCCGTTCGCGCACAACACCACCGCCTTCGCCGCCTGAGCCTGCACGCGGCCGTCCTTGTCGAAGTACACCACCTCGCGCACCCGGCCCGCGTCGTTCAACTCGATGCGGTGCACCGTGCTCTCGGCCCGGATCTCGCACCGGCCTGTCGCCTCGGCCTCGGGAATCATGGTGGCCAGGGTGGACGACTTGGCGTTCATCTCGCACATGTAACCCATGCACGCACCGCAGTGGGCGCAGGCGCCCCGGCCCGGACGGGGCTCCGAAAGGATGGCCATGGGCGCGATGTGCGGCTCAAAGCCCAGCTTCTTCGCCCCGCGCTCGAAGAGCACGCCCGACGACTTCACGGGAAGCGGGGGGTGGGGATAGGGCCGGGATCGCGCTGGATCGTTGGGTCCGGGCGCACCGGATACACCCACTTCCCAGTCCACCTTGGTATAGTAAGGCTCCAACTCCTCGTAGCTGATGGGCCAATCCGCCAACGCGGTACCCGGAATGGCACCGAGCACGCTCCGCTCCTTGAAGTCGATGGGGCGGAATCGCCAGTAATTGGCGGTGAAATGCGTGCTGCTTCCCCCCACCGTCCTGGCGTAGTGGGCGGGGTGGAAGGGAGTGGCCGCGGGCTGAGCGTCATCGTCGGCGGTGGAGCGGAACGTCTGAGGCTCATCACCTTGCAGCGCGACGTCCATGGAGATGGCCAACTCGTCGTGACTCACGTCCGCTGCGCGCCGATACGGTCCCTGCTCCAGCACCACCACGGTGAAGCCCGCTTGGGAGAGCTCTCGAGCCATCGTGCCTCCGGCGGCGCCAGAACCAATGACGACGAAGTCCACTTCGTCGCTCGTCTGGAAGGTGACAGCTGGCGGAGTGGCGGCAGACAAGAACGCCCTGCGACTCAGCGCCGTTCCGGGGACGCGGGGGCTCATTGATCACCTCCACTCGTCGCTTCTGCGTCGTAGAAGCCGAACGGAGGTTGCCACACGTGGCGGTCGTCGTATCCCAGGAGGGCCCACCCGCCTTTGTCCCGGTTTCCCCCGTGGGCGGGCGCAGCAAAGGCCCCGAAGACCACGAGGGTCCGCAGGGCTCCAAACGCATCGGGCGCGTCCTGCTCGAGCCCGCGCACGATGGCGTCCATGGCGTCCCCATCCAACGCAGCGAAGCCGTCCACGCCCGGGTGTGCAGCCTGTACCTGTTCATCGAGGACTTGGAGTCCGTAGCGTAGCCCTTCCAGGATGTCGGTACGCTCGGCCGCGTAGTGATCCATGAACACCACCGCGCCCAACGCAGTGGCGCCGGGGGCGTCGCCATCAGGAGGCAGTATCCTGTCGGAGAAGGCTTCCAAGGTGCGTCGCTCCGCATCCGTAAGGATGCGCGGGCCCTCGCCGTTGCTCATGGCCTCCGAAGCTGAGTCCGCGGCCTGTTGGCATCCAGAGAGGGACAGGACGAGCCCGCCTCCGGTCGCGAGCATGCCGGAGATGCGGAGAAAATCACGCCGGGACGAGGGTTTGGCGAGCATGCGATCTCAGGGGCAGGGGGCAGAAAACGATACAGCGGACAGCGTGGGGAGGGTCCGCGGCTGCGACGGCGAACATGCCAAATCGGTGCGGCATCCGCCAGGGTGTGGGGCGGTTTTGGGTGATTGAGCGGGTGTTGTTGGATCACGCGTCCGCGCTCGGTGCCGGCCTGATCGGACTCGGTGCTCAAGAGGGGACAAGATGGGAGTAGGGGCTTCAGCGGGCGCCGGCGTAAGGGGGGGCTGGACGGAGGAGCGGGCACCGTAGTCGCGATGCTCGGACCTCAGTCATACTTTGGTCGCATGAAGACCATGCAATGGACGGCGGCTGGGCTCCTCGCCTTGACCGTGGCCGTCACCGGCTGTGCGATCGAGTCGACTGACCAGGGTGCTGCGGGTGCCGCTCAAGCGCGCGTCCTTCCTGCCGACCCTAACGTCGTTGTGATTGTGGTGGACGACCTGCGTTTTGACGAGTATGGCGCCGCGGGCCACCCTTACCTCGACACGCCGAACATCGATCGCCTGGCCGCCGAGGGGGCGACGTTCGTCAACTCGTTCCACGCGGTGCCGCTGTGCTCGCCAAACCGCGCTTCGCTCCTGACCGGCCAGTATCCGTCGCGGCACGGCATTGTCGACAACGTGGCGCGCGTGCGTGCGAGCTTCCGTTTGGAGACCTTCCCCCAAGCGATGCAGGTGCGCGGCTACGAGACCGCATTTGTGGGCAAATGGCACATGGGGAACGACCCCACACCCCGCGATGGCTTCGACCAATGGGTCGCGCTGCCCGGGCAGGGACGGTCCACCAATCCCGAGCTTTACGAGGACGGCCGACTCCACGTCGTGGAAGGGTATACCACGGACATCCTGACGGACCGGGCGGTCGAGTTCATTCAGCGCGAAAGGGACGGGCCCTTCATGGTCTACCTCGCGCACAAGGCGATTCACCCAGACATCCAGCAGCTGGACGATGGGTCGACCCCACCTGGCGCCGTTGGAGAGTACATGCCGGCGCCCCGCCATCGAGGCTCGTACGAGAATGAGGTACTCCCTCGGCGGCCAAACACGATCGAGACGCTGGCGGACCTCGACTCGAAACCCGCGATTCGAAACGCGTTGGCCTTCCGAGAGACCGGCAGCGCCGATGCCGACTACAGCCAAGTTCCGTCTCCCCAAACCGGTGAGACGCTCATCCGCCGGCGGGCGGAAATGTTGCGAGCCGTGGATGACGGCCTCGGCCGTATTGTCGAGGCGCTAGAAGCCGCGGGTGAATTGGACAACACGGTCATCGTCTTCACGAGCGACAACGGCTTCTTTTATGACGAACACGGGCTGACGAGCGAGCGAAGGCTGCCCTACGAGGAGTCGATACGGAATCCGCTCATCGTACGGTACCCGGCCGTCGCCGCGGCGGGTGCGCGCTTGGAATCCCTCGCCGTCTCCGTCGACCTCGCGCCCACCATCTTGGAACTCACGGGCACGCCTATTGGCGACCACATTCAAGGCGCCTCTTTGGTGCCAGTGCTGATGGGGGACACTGACGGCTGGCGGTCATCCGTGCTGGTCGAGTTCTACACCTACGAGAACCCATTTCCGCACTTGATGGACATGGACTACCGGGCCCTCCGCACGGACCGTTACAAGTACATCCATTGGGTCCAGCACCCGAGTATGGACGAGATGTACGATTTGCAGACGGACCCCTATGAGATGACCAACCTGATTGACGACGAGTCTGTCGCTTCGTTGCAGGCTGAGCTTCGGGATGAGTTGGGCCGCCAGGTACTCGGGGTGCTGGGGCTGGGGCGCATAGAAGGGAACTGACTCGGTGTGGCGGCTATGCCCGGATAACCACGCAAGATTACTACGAAATGGGGCGCGTCTTGGGTAGCAATTTCACCGACCACAAACCCGAGTTGGTATCGCTGAAGAACACGTGCCCTTTATACGGCTGCGTTCCCCAGACCATGGTGGCGTTGGGCGTGTAGCCGACGGGTGACGCGGACTTGAATACGGCGATTTCGCGTCCCTGCGTGTAGAGATTACCCATCAGCTCGCCACTCACGTCCACGACACGCATGCCGCCCTCGTAGTAGGCCTGATACAGCTTGTCGTCTTCGACCCACAGATTGTGCGTGCCGAATTCTGGCACCTCGTAGCGGGCTACCATTTCCGGGTTTTCCGGGTCCGTGAAATCAACAATCTGGACGTAGCCTCGGGTCACCAACGGAATCCCGCCCGTGCCGGTTTCCGGGTCGTAACGGCTCTGATACGAGCCCATCGATCGAGGATAGCCAGCCCAGGCGAGCCCCGTTCGGTCCATGAATTCGTCACCGAGAAACAGGTAGGTCTTGCCGCTCGATTCTTGATAGTAAGGGAACGCCGCGTGTGTCTTGCCTGTCGGCGTCGCATAGGAGGTGACGAAGACAGGGTTTTGCGGCGATCCGCCCCAACGCCCGTCGCCGACATCCACGACTACCACGCCGGTGCCCCACTCGGACGAATACGCGAGCCCTTTGTTGACCCACACATCGTGCAGCCGGCTGTCGGGATGGTTGTACTCCGAGACGAACTTGGGTGCGTAGATGTCGCTCACATCGATGATGACGTACTTGTCGCCGTTTGCGAGTGCGTACAGCAGGTCGTTTTCGGCGAACATGTTGTGGACGCCGCCCGTGATCTGGTCGTCGTAGATCGAAGCCACTTTGGGGTGTCTGGGGTCGGCCATGTCCAGAATTACCAGCCCGTCGCGCCGGTTCGTCGCGCCTTCCCGGGAGATGACCGCGTAGCGTCCGTCCGGCGAAGCCTTCACATCGTTTACGGTCCGCGCGTCGACCTGGATCGAGTCAATTTTGGTGATCGTGGCCGGATCGGTCACGTCGTAGAAGAACGCGAAGCCACCCGAGACCTTGGAGCCGGTGATCGCGTAGTCGCGTCCGTCCACGCCCTCGAAGACCCAGATGTCGGTGGTGCGGTACCAGTCCTCAGTCGTGTGCCCCACAACTTCGAGCTCTTGCACAACATCCCGCGGATCCGCTTCGAACGAGGCTCGAGCCGAAAGCGGGCCGACCGACGCGGTCACGGTATGGATGCCGGGCACGTCGGCGACGAAGGCGCCGCCGTGCATCTGCCCCGTGGCCGGCACCCCCATCATACCGTCGGTCGCGGTATAGGCGTGGGACCATCCAATGGGTGCATCTGCGACAACCTGGCCGGCTGCGTTCCGGACTACGGCTTCGAAGCGCACGACGTCACCAGTCCGGACGCGACCAGTGGGCGCTCCCCGTAGCTCAAGAGCTACCCCTGGGAATGCGCTCACGGAATGACTGAGGGACTGCTCCACGCCTTCGAACGCGGCCGTGATGGTCACAGAGCCAGTCGTGTGGGCGGTCACGTTGCCGAAGGCGTCGACAGTCGCCACAGCCGGCGCGGAAGAGCGCCACGAAATGTTGGGGTCAGGTCGGTGGGAGCCGTCCGCGTGGAGCACTCGGGAGGTGTACGCCACTGTCGTGCCTGCGAACAGCGTGGCGGACGCCATGAGCTCGACCTCTCTGGGCCGCGGCCAAGTCACCACAAGCGGCACACGCAGCGTCGGGGGTGTCGCACTTGAGCCCGCCGCGATGACCACCGTCACAACGATCTCGTACTCGCCCGGCTCCATGCCATGAACCATGCCGTCTACGATCTCGGCGGCTTCCCGGGGACCGGTGATTCGGAGAGGCACGTGTAATAGGGCGCCGCTGGAATCGAAGGCGTCCACCGTGAATGGCACTGCGTCACCTGCGGCGACGGTGACCGTCTGGCTACTGGCCACCAGCCGTGAAACGGACTCCGCGCCCGTTTGGGCTGCAAGCGGCGCGTAGGCGAGAAACAGGGACGTGAGCGCCCCTAGAATTGTAGTACGGTACATAGATCGCTGTCCCGGCAGTTTTGCGAGTTGGCCTCACCGACGATCGCAATGTGCGACCCGTCAGGGCTCACAGCGAGTCGACTGATGGATATGCCCATCTCCGAGAAGTCGGCGATCTCCACCCAGGACTGGCCCGGCTCACGCATCCACGCGTAGAGCTTCGACTCGTGACCTTGGAGGAGGGTCCCCGACGGGGTCCAAGCGTGGTAGTCACCACCCTCAATCGTCTCGGCGAGCAGCTCGGTCACCCCTGTCGAAGGGTCGAGCCACATGATGCCTGAAAGGCCGTCGTCGAAACGCTGGACGAAGCTGATCGCGTCAGAGCCCGGAATGTTGTGGATCGAACGTCCGACGTTCTCGCCCACGATCTCGACCGTGCCTGTCCCTATGTTGCCGATCCGAAGCGTCGCCGGTCGGCCGAGCACGAACATCACCACCGTCTCGTTGTCCACCCATTTGTGGTAGCCGACGGGAGCCAGATCCGGCAGGAGCACCGACGGGTTACCGCCATCAAGGTCAAAACGCCACAACCGCTGCAGCGAGTCCGCCTCAACTCGGATCACGGATATGCCGGAGCCGTCGGGGAGGGGCGTCGCAGAGTATTCGCTTTCCGGGGCGCTTGCGATGACCTGGGTCACACGTTGGCTCACGAGGTCGTAGCGCCAGATGTCGGCCTGACCGCTGTGGTCATCAATCACTGTATACCAGATACCGGAGCCGTCGGGTGTGAAGAAGGGCTGATTGTCATAGCCAGCACGGTTGGTGGCGTTCTCGAGATCACCCACAGCGATGGCCCCGTCAGCGCCCGTGGTGAGTGTGGCAAGAAAGACATCAGATCCGATCGGCATACCTGGGAGCGGCCCCCGGCTCGCGGCTTCAGGTTGGGCTTCCGAGGCACATGCGGAAAGCGAGCACACGAGGACGACGGTCCAAATTCCGCGACGGGTCATCGGCTGCCTTGGAGCGATGCGATAAGGAAGGCGCAGCTTCCCGGGGCCCCGCCACTACCGAGAGTCAAGCTTAGGAAACGCGGCAAAAAGCCCTCAGGTGCGGCGCCGCCGGATCCGAGTGAGCCGCGTTCCGCGAGCTCAAACAGGTCGCGTTCATCGCGCACGCGCACGAGCGTCTCACGCGCATCGTCGCGCCATTCGTCATAGGTCTCGTCCGGCCCGAACACCATTTTGTGCAGGTTGATGCACGGTGCGAGCATGTTGAACGTGGCGAAGTATTCCCATCGCAGCCCGCGCAGGGCGTCTTCCGACTGCACCAGATCCGGAACCCCCTGAAGCAGCGAATGGATGTCCTCGGGAATCACGCCGGCGCGGGCTTTGTGCGCAGCGCGCAGCGCCCCTTCGCGGGCCCAGACGAGCGTATCTGCACGCTCGTCGTTTCCAATCACGATGTCCACAAGTTCGGCCCGCGCCAAAGCATGGAACTCCCCATGTGCCGGATGCTCAGCCGCCTGCCTCATCGCCGCCTGCTCCTCTGGCGAGAAGTCTGCTAAGGGTCGACTCATGAGGTCCGTTGCGATCGACTCCGAGAATGGATCGGGGAAAAAATCCGCGTCAGGGAACCAGACCGTCGGGTAGGCTTGTGTGGGTGCGTTCTCCCAGGGCTCGGGGTCGCCGCCGCCGACGAAGGCGAGGTTGTGCAGAGCCTCACCCGCAGCAGCCGGGGTGATGGTGGGGTCGGCCTCGGCCGTGTGGTGGCGAAGCACCTCGGTGCCACCGGCCATCTCCTGAACTGACAAAAATGTGGGCACCGCGATCTGAGTCAGAATCGGACTAGTTGACGTTGTGACTGCGAGCGTCAGGGTCGGGACAAAAGCCCCGATGAATAGGACGACAACTACCGTGCCCCCGGTCCTGAACATGCCTCCCTCTCCCTTCGGGCCCGCTCCGAGTACGACAACGTCACCCGCCTCGTCGAGGGCGGCTGTCCAGGCCGCGCTCTCGGTCGCGACACGATCCGAGCCCTCCTTGGCGTTCCATGACTGTTTGGCGCCGCGAACGATACCTGCCTGCAGGATGAGAATGATCTGGCCGGCGACGAACATGAACGCGGAAGGTCCCACGGCCATGGGCCAGATTCCAGAAGGTGTGACAAAGCCCCGTGCAGCCAGCATGATCGCGATGCCGAAGCCCACGACGAACCACAAAGCGGCCGCGAGAACGAGTGCCGAACCCCTAAGCCGTGCGCTCACAACCGCGGCACGGCGCTTCGCATCTAGGAGGCTGAAATGGGGCTTGCCTTGGATCAGAAACCCGTTGTCACGCGAGACATCTGTGACGATTTCGACAATCGTCATTGTCCCGTACCCAGCGTCCGCGGCCTTCGCTGCGGCCCGCATCAATCCAAAGAACGTGCCGAAGCCGAACAGGATGATGACGGCGCCGAGGCTCGCGATGCCAAGCCCGACCCGCCAGTTGTCTTCAAACGGCCCGAGGCTATAGAACGGCTGCTCTACCTCCAGCGCCCACAGGAGCGGCAACACCAGGATCAGGCTTCCGGCCCAACTGATCCCGATCACCCTCCAAAGCCGGCCCTGGAGGTGCTCCATTCCTGGGGGTGGCCATGACAATGGGCCGGGGATTGGCTGCTGTGAGGCTTTTTGGGGCTCGTCGTTGCTCATCACGCTTCCCTGAAGGTCTGGGCGGCATGGCGTCCGGCGGGCGAATCCCGGCCGGGGCTGCCCAGATGCCGAACGTATCCAAGAGCAAGATGCGACCGGGGCGGGGGGCGGCGAAAGTCCTTTGGTACAGGTAGCCGGTGACCCGATCTGGGCGGGCGGTCGTTTTGGAGGGGTCTGTGCCACGCTGTAGGTGTCACAAAACGTGTGGCAGGTTCGTTATGTACGATGGAAACCACACACATGGGGGGGAAGTGAGACGCAATCGGGTGGGGCGATGGGTGATGGTCTTGATGGCCGCGGCGTCGGGGTGCGGTAACGCAACCGGGCCGCTCAGCGGCGATGAAATCGTGGGAGTCTGGGACTGGGAGGAGTCGAGCGGCGGGTTCGCCAGCACGACGATCACACCCGAATCCGCTGGATATACCATGACGCTTGAGTTCACAGCTTCAGGCGACGTTGAAATGATTCGGGAGGATGTCGTGGCATCAAGCGGGTACCGAATCGTGCTCACCGACGATGGGAATGCTGAGCGAATCGAGTACGATGTTTCTTTGCTCGGCTTCGAGACCCAAGAAGTGACGTTTGTCGGTGGCAGACTGGTGCTGACCGACCCGTGTTGTGACGGGTTCACCTACCGATTCGCAAGAGTCCCTTGAGCCAGCTCTCGGCTATGTCCGCCGCTCTCGCTGGCCGGGTTCTGGCGTGTCTGCTGGTCGCCTCCGCCGCGGGCTGCTCCGACGTGCTCTTTGAGTCACAACTAGATGAACTCGCGGACAATTTGGAACGGTGGGAGGCGACTCGTCCGGCGGAATACACATTTGCCATCGCAAGGCTGTGCTTCTGTGGCCCCGAGGCGCGCGGACCGGTGCGGGTGACGGTCGCCGGGTCGGTGGTCGTGTCACAGCACTATGTGGACAGTGGCGAACCGGTTCAGGGCGAGGCGGTCGAGTGGTTCCCTGACGTGGACGGACTGTTCGCGATTCTGAGGGCCGCCTTAGAGGGTGGGGCGTTCGACGTCCGTGTGAGCTACGACGCATCAACGGGCGTGCCCATCGATGTCTGGATCGACTATGACCAGAATACCGTCGATGAGGAATTGGGCTTCGAAGTGACCGAGGCGGTTCATTAGGTTGGACGGTCGTTAGCAGGTACGGTCCACAGTCCCCAAGGCAACCGCCGCGCCGTCTACATGCGTCGTAAACAGAACAGTGACGCGCAGACAGGAGCGGCCAGGTGCAGGACTCAGTTGGATTGACCGGCCTTCAGCTATCGATTCTTGATGTGCTGTGGGAGGCGGGCGAGGCGACCACACAGCAGGTGTGGGAGGGGCTCAATGTTGAGCGCTCACTCGCGTTGACGACGGTGGCCACGCTTCTGTCCCGACTTGAAAAAAAGGCCGTGCTTACGCACCGGCGCGAGGGGCGTCAGTACGTTTATCGTGCGACCGTGAGCCGCTCGGAGGTGAGACGATCCAAGGTTCGAGAGCTCACGGAGACCCTGTTCGGGGGCGATGCAACGGCGCTCCTGAGCCATCTGGTTCGCGCGGACGACGTGGAGACCGAGGAGTTGGAGCGTATCCGCCACGAGATTGTTGAAGTAGGCGAAGATCTGGATCTGACCGGACATCCAGCGGATGACCGCCAGTTCGAGCGCCAGAATGCCGAAGGTCGCGAGCGCGAGGCGGACCAGAGCCCCCCCGGGCCGGCGATGGGCTCGGGCTGTGCGGTCGGGTCAGCTTTTAGGGTGTATGTTCTGTTTCCGGGGACTCGGAGAGGGGACTCTCTCGCCAAAGTTGGAGGGTTGCGGTGGCCCAACTTATGGGGAGTTGCCGAGACTTAGCGAATTGGGTGGGCGCCGGCCGCACTTTATCATGGCGGGCGGGGTCGTATATTGCCGCACCCGTTATTGCTGGGCTCGTGGGCTTAAAAGGTTCTGCGACCCGATGAGCACACCTGTCCTTTGTTGCCCGACTGAAACGCACGCCTTCGCTGGGAGCCTTTTTTGAAGCGCACGCCAGGCGCGAGTCGTCTAGCCACTGTAACCGTTCCGGCGCCGGACCTTCGTCCGGACGCCTTCCTTAGGCATGCCGCCGGAGAAGCGCGGGGCTTTTGGGCGCGCGGCGATCGCTGGGTAGCGCATCGCGGTGTGCTCGTAGAACTCCGACCTGACGAGCGCACAGGTACCGACCACTTCGGCTTGGTTGCAGAGCGGGCCTATGCGGTCGCCCATGATCCAGTGTTGCCTCAAGGCGCTGCCCGCGCGCCGCGTGTCCGCTTCTTTGGAGGCTTTTCCTTCCGTCAGGATCACGAAGCGGAGGGTGTCTGGGAGGCCTTTCCTGCATGGCTCTTTCACGTCCCGCTGTTCGAACTGGAGGGCGATGGGTCGGGCGATGCCTGGTTGCATGCGCGCGCTCTGGTGCCGCCTGACGCCAGTGAGGATGTGTTCAGCAGGCTCCGGCACCGAGCAGAAGCGCTGCGTGCGGAGCTGACCGCGCTGGCTGATTCCCGCTCCCCGAGTTCGGCCGCAACGCTCGGCCGGCGCACGGTCACAGACCGTGGCAATTGGGAGGGTGCAGTGGATGAGTCGCTCGCCGCGATTCGCGCCCGGCGGGTGTCTAAGGTGGTGTTGGCCCGCACGCTCGATGTGGCCCTCGACGCACCGATCGATCCAGTGGACGTCGTGTCGCACCTGTGGGATGCCAATCGCGGCAGCCACGTCTTCATGTTCGAGCCCGAGCCCGGAGCGTCGTTGGTCGGCGCCGCCCCGGAGACCGTCGCAACGCTCAGGAACGGCGTTTTTCACGCGACGGCGGTCGCAGGATCCATACGGAGAGGAACGTCCCAGCGTGAGCAGGCCGAGTTGGCCGCCCAGTTGCTCGCCAGCGACAAGGACCGTGCCGAGCAGCGCATTGCGCTAGACGACATGGTCAGTCGCCTGAAGACTGTGGGGCACCAGATCCGTACCGATCCGCAGCCGCACGTGCTGACCTTGGCACGTATCCAGCACCTTGAGACCGAGATCCGGGCCAGCGTCCCGGGCGGCGTCGGGGTGCTCGATCTTTTACGACTCCTACATCCCACGGCCGCGGTCTGCGGCCTGCCGCGTGAGACCGCGATGGATGTCTTGGAGGAAGAAGAGCCGTTTGAACGGGGTTGGTATGCGGGCCCGGTCGGCTGGTTCGACGCCGAGGGTAACGGGGCTTTTGCGCCCGCACTCAGGACCGGCGTGTCGGCAGGTAATTCCTGGAGGCTCTTCGCAGGGGCCGGCATCGTCGAGGGATCGGTGCCCGCGCTCGAGTGGGACGAGACCGCCATCAAATTCGAGCCGATGCTTGAAGCGCTCAAAGCGAGCGGCATGCAGTTGGCGGAAGACGAGCCGGACGCTGTCCTGAGTGAGCGCAGGGAGTTTTCGCACGATGAGTAACGGCGCCGCGACCACACTATGGGCGCAGGCTTTTTGCGACGAGCTGGCGCGAGCTGGCGTTCGTGAGGTCGTGGTGGCACCGGGGTCGCGATCGACACCCTTGGTGATGGCCTTCGCGGCGGATGATCGCTTTCGTTGCCGGGTCCACCTCGACGAGCGTTCGGCTGCGTTCTTTGCGCTCGGCGTCGGGAAGGCGAGTGGGCGGCCAGCGGTTGTCGTGACCACCTCCGGCACCGCCGCGGCGAACGTGTTTCCGGCGGTGATCGAAGCGGCCCAGGGCGAGACGCCCCTCTTGGTGCTCACGGCCGACAGGCCGCACCACCTCCGTGACGCGGACGCCAACCAGGCGATCGACCAGATTCATCTTTACGGCTCGTTTACGCGGGCCTTTTTCGAGGTCGCGCAACCGATCTTGCACGAGCCCGCCTTCGCTCACCTGCGTGCCCTCGCCGGCCGAGCGGTGGCCGAGGCGTCGGGATCACCACGCGGGCCGGTGCATCTCAACTTTCCGTTCGACAAGCCGCTTGAACCCGTCCTCGGCGCTGAGCCGTTCCGCACGGAGCATCAACTGGCCGGGGCCGGACGTGATGACGGGGTGCCGTTCGTGCAGGTGGATGTCGGTCGCCGAGAGGCTTCTCCAGAGGCCTTGGAGGCGCTAGTGGCTGCCGTCGCTACCCCGCGTGGTGTCATCGTCGCGGGTCCGACCACCGAAGGCGCCCGGCTCGGAGAAGCCGTGTGGGCGCTGGCGGGCGCGACCGGTTTTCCGGTGATGGCAGACGCCCTCTCCGGCGCACGTTTTGGCCCTAGCGGCGACGCACATGTCGTTGCCGCGTACGACCTTTTCCTTCGAGATGACAACGTTCGGGACTCGCTGACGCCGACACTCATTGTACGTGTGGGAGCCTCTCCGACGTCCGCGGCCCTACAGGGATGGATGAAACACCACGGTGGCGTGCGCCACGTTGTAGTGGACGGCGGGAGCCGCTGGAAGGACCATGGGGCGCTGGCGACCGAGTACGTGCAGGCTGACGCCGCGGACACCTTGGCCTCGGTCGCTGAATTAGCCCCGATGTCGACCGATCCGGAGTGGCAGGCGAGCTGGCGCACCGCTGAGGCGGCCGCGCTTGCGGTCCTCTCTGGCGACGTCGAGCATCGGCATGAGGGTCACGTGGCGGGCATTGTGGCGGCGACGCTGCCACAAGACGGAACGCTATTTGTGTCCAGCTCGATGCCTGTTCGTGATCTTGACGCCTTTGGACATCCCCACGCTGAGGGGATCACGGTGCTGGGCAATCGTGGGGCGAGTGGAATCGATGGAATCGTCTCTACCGCGTTCGGGGTCGCCGCCGCGAGTGACGGTCCAACCGTTTGTCTGCTCGGGGATGTGGCGTTCTTTCACGACCAGAACGGATTGCTCTGGAGCCGTGAGAAGGACGCCGCCGTGATCTTTGTGCTGATCGACAACGACGGCGGTGGCATCTTCCACATGCTACCGATCGCGGCACACGAACCGGGCTTCACACGCTTCTTCGCCACCCCGCATGGCTTGGATTTCCGGCATGTTGCCGAGATGCACGACGTTCCGTTCCAGGACGCTGAGGTGGAAAGCTTCTCGCAGCATCTCGACGAGGCGATCGCATTACGGAGAAGCTGCGTTCTGAGAATCCGTACAAGCCGGGAAGAAAACACTCGCCACCGCCGCGAGGTTACCGACGCGGTATCGCGCAGCGTGCGCGAGGCACTAGCTCGATCACTCGACCTTCACACAAAACCCATCTTGATGAAATGAGCAAACCGGACTGGAAAGAGGTCAAATCCTACGAGGACATCACCTATCACAAATGTGATGGTGTCGCCCGTATCGCCTTCAATCGTCCAGAGGTCAGGAACGCGTTTCGGCCTGACACACTGCTCGAAATGCAGGAAGCGTTTCGTGACGCCGGAGAAGACCCGTCCGTGGGAGTGGTGCTCTTGACCGGTAATGGTCCGTCCAAAGACGGGAAGTGGGCCTTCTGTGCCGGCGGTGACCAGAAGGTCCGCGGCGAGGGCGGCTACGTCGGCAAGAGCGGAGTTCCTCGCCTCAACGTCCTTGAGCTTCAGCGCTACATGCGGTCCATGCCGAAGCCGGTGATTGCTCTGGTCGCGGGTTATGCGATCGGGGGAGGACACGTGCTCCACATCGTCTGCGACCTGACGATCGCGGCAGAGAATGGTGTCTTCGGACAGACCGGCCCCATCGTCGGGTCTTTCGATGGAGGCTTCGGCTCGTCCTTCCTGGCGCGAATGGTCGGCCAGAAGCGCGCGCGGGAGATCTGGTATTTGTGCCGTCAGTACTCGGCGCAAGAGGCCTTTGACATGGGCATGGTGAACAAGGTCGTGCCGCTTGAACAGTTGGAGCAGGAGGGATGGAATTGGGCCCAGGAGATCATGGACATGAGCCCGCTCGCGATCCGTCTGCTCAAGAGTGCCTTCAACGCTGATCTAGACGGGCAGGCGGGCATTCAGGAACTCGCCGGGAATGCCACGTTGCTCTACTACATGACCGAGCAAGGCCAGGAAGGGAAACGAGCGTATTTGGAAAAAAGAAAACCCGAGTTCCGAAAGTACCCATGGTTGCCCTGGTAGGGGTGACGCGCGTCCTGTGATCTCGCCAGACATCTCGCCCACTCGGGCCTGGGTCCTCGCGGCGCGATCCAAGACCTTGCCGGCTGCGATCGCACCCGTACTGGTCGGCACCGGACTGGCCGCGCACCACGGGGTGCTCTCGCTGTTGCCAGCCGTAGCCGCACTTCTTGGGGCAGTACTGATCCAGATCGGGACGAATCTGGCGAACGACTACTACGACTTCGTCCGCGGGGGGGATACCGCCGCACGGGTCGGCCCGGTGCGTGTCACGCAGGCGGGCCTTCTGCCGCCAGCCACAGTCAAGCGAGGCATGGTGGTCGCTTTGAGCGCTGCCGTGGTTGTCGGCATATACCTCGTTTGGGTTGCAGGCTGGCCGATTGTGTGGATTGGGGTGAGCTCCGTGGCGTGTGCTGTGCTCTATACGGGGGGCCCGTTCCCGCTTGCTTACCATGGGCTCGGAGACGTGTTCGTGTTTGTCTTCTTTGGCCTCGTCGCGGTGGCGGGCACGTACTACGTGCAGGGACTCAGTTGGCCTCCTGACGCCTTCCTGGCTGGTGCTGCCTTGGGCGCGTTGAACACGTCGATCCTTGTCGTGAATAATCTGCGCGACATAGGCACTGACACGGTGGCTGGGAAACGGACGCTCGCGGTGCGACTCGGCGTGACAGGCACTCGGGTCGAGTACCTGCTGATGTTGGTGGTAGCCTTCACCGTGCCTCTCGTGGGATGGCGGGTGTATCAATGGCCGGTTGCGGTACTCTCTGTGCTGATCGTCTTGCCGCTCTGCGTGCCGCCACTAAAGAAGGTCTTCGGGTTCGCGGAGCCGGTTGAACTTCTTCCGGCTCTCGGTGAGACCGCCCGAGTCGTTGCCGTGTTTGCGCTCTTCCTTGGACTCGCTCTGGCGTACGGCTGATGGTCGTCGATCTGCTTCAAGATGTGCTGAACCGCGCAGCATCAGCCCACCGGCCGATGCTGGTTTCGCCTGAGGGAAGTTGGACGCTGGCCGAACTCGACGACGAGGTGGATGCCCGCTCTGGGGCGCTTGCGGGGGAAGGAGTAGCCGCCGGCCAGGTGCAGACCCTGGTCGCGGAGGCCACGGCGCCCGGAGTCATCGACCTGCTGGCGCATTGGAGGTTGGGGGCCACGGTCGCGCCACTAAGTCCGCGGTTGACCGATATCGAGCTGCGCCGCGCACGAGACCAACTGAGTGACGTGCGCAGCCATGCCCAAGCTGTGCTGTGGACGTCAGGCACCTCGGGTCACCCTCGCGGTGTCGAGATCTCTTATGAAAACCTCGTGGCCAGCGCACACGGCTCCGCCACCCGCATGCGGCCTGCCCGGTCCGACGTATGGCTTGCCACGTTATCGCCTGCGCACGTTGGCGGACTGGCGTTGATCACGCGGGCCCTAATCTTGGGTGCCGACCTGCTGGCTTGGGGCGGCTTCGACGCAGCAGTCGTCTCCGGGCTCATTGATGGATTGGGCCTTCCGATCGGTTATGACAGCCCCGTCACCCACGTGTCACTGGTGCCGACTCAGCTGCTAAGGCTTCTGGACCATCGCGCGGGAAGTCCTCCGCCTGAGACCTTCCGCTACGCGTTGATCGGCGGGGCCCACGCGCCCGCCCGGCTGATCGAGCGAGCCCAGGCCGACGGGTGGCCGCTCGCAGTCACGTACGGGATGACCGAAATGACGTCCCAGGTCGCTACGGCCCTTCCGGAACTCGTGCGGGTCAAACCCGGCACCGTAGGCGCTCCCATCGAAGGCGTCGAGGTCAGGGTTGCTGACAACGGTGAGGTGTGGGTCCGTGGGGCGACCCGAGCGCTGGGATACCTGGGGCAGGGGGCCGCTTCCTTGGCTGACGAGGCGGGCTGGTATCACACCGGCGACATGGGCCGCCTTGACGAAGACGGCGACCTTTGGATTACGGGTCGTCACATTGAGCGAATCGTGTCGGGCGGCGTGACGATCGATGCGATCGAGATCGAAGAGGTGCTGAGGGGCCACCCAGGCGTATATGATGCGTGTGTGGTTGGCGTGCCAGATGATGAGTGGGGCGAGTGCGTCGCGGTGCTCCTCGTTCCAGTGGAGGGCCGCTTCGATCTCGCGGCGGTCAAAGGGTGGGCTCACGAGAGGCTCGCGACCGCGAAGAGACCTCGGCGTTGGCTAATTAGAAACGAGCTGCCTCGTAACACGAACGGAAAGGTGGATCGCCGACTGGTGCGGGATCTTCTAGACGGCGACTGAATGCGGTTGCGGGCAGGAACCAGCCCCAAGGGTTGGTGACCGGTCCGGAACAAGGAACTGCCCCCACCCACAACCACGTTTCAGTCCCGACCGCCGTGGCGCGGAATCCCGAGTCGTCCCAAACCCCGAACCTCGGCGCATGATCGACTCCCGGCGTTAGTGGTCTTACGTCTGAGGAGATGCACGAGGTATGCCCAAAACTATCAACGCACGTAAGATGTTGGGCTATAATGAGTTGGCGCGGCCTCTCGGCCCCTTTAGCAGCACGTGGTCAGGATGAATGTCACCCAAGGAGGACACGGGTACAGGGCACTCCGGATCGAGGGAAGGCGAGGACTCGTCTAGGTAGTCCTAGCCTTCAAAGTTGCAAGGCGCCGCGCCCTGGCGAAAATGAAAATGTTTCTCGTGCGCTCAGGGTCAACATTTAGGCGCGACAGTCCAGCTACTCTCGTCCGGTCTCGCCGGCGAGGGCAAACAGGCGCCCGGAGTGTCCACCGCTGATGGCGCACGACTCCGAGGTGACCAGAATGTCGATCGCTTCGTCCCCGTCCCCGTTCCCGACTCCTGTGGTGTCGAAGCCCCAGCTGAGGTCCACAGCTAGTGTCCTGTCTGGGACAGGACACTTAGGTACAGTCATGGCCGGCCGCCGTTTCCGTGGGCGACCCGTTCCACACGCATGCTCATGGACGTGCCCTTGTGGGCGGGCCATATCCGGGCGCGGCGCGCCACCAAAGTCGATCCCGTCGTGGCACTGCGGGTCGAGTAGTCGGTCGCGTGCCCTTGCTACGGCAAGGGCGCCCGGCGCATGTTCGCCGGCATGGATGAACCCACCTACAGACGTTCCCACTTCTTGCCGCGCACCCGTGACGGCAAAATCGCGATCGGGGCTTTCCTCGCGTTGTTTCTGCTTGCGATGCCCCCGGTCACCCACGCGGTGCTGAACAGAATCGAACCCACGGTTCTCGGGGTGCCATTCCTGTATGTCGCCCTGCTCGCCATTTATTGCTCGCTGATTGGCGTCCTCGTGTGGGCTCTACGGAGGGGCGTCTAGTGGAGACGTGGGTCATCGCGACCAGCCTGATTGGGCTCTACCTGGTCTTTACCATCGTGCTCGGCTTTATAGCGAACCGGCACATGACGGTCGACATGGAGGACTTCCTTCTTTATGGCCGTCAGGCGGGATTCGTCGTTCTCTATCTTACGGTGGTCGCGTCGTTTCACTCGGCGTTCGCGTTCTTAGGGTCCGGCGGCTTCTTCTACACGCACGGAATCGGCTTCTGGGCCGCGGGTGCTTGGACCCTTCTCGTCGGGGCGATCACCTATGTGCTGGGGACCCGGATATGGGCGCTGGGGAAGGCATTCGGCTACATCACCCCGGCCGACATGCTCGCAGATTTCTACGAGTCCGAGGCCGTGCGCGTGGCTGTGGCAGTGGTGTCCGTGGTGTTCACGATCCTATACATCCAGGTGCAGGCTCAGGGACTCGGCTACATCATCAATGTCGCGTCCGACGGTCGCGTGACGCAGAACCTCGGCACGCTCGTTTTGCTTGTGGTCGCGGCGATCTACCTGATGGCGGGCGGCCTACGGGCGGTCTATTGGACGGATGTGCTGCAGGGAATTTGGATGTACATCGCTGTCTGGGTCGGCGCGATCGTACTGTCTTATGAGTTGTTCGGCGGTCCGCTGGAACTGTGGCGTCAGGTGGTGGCCCAACGGCCGGACCTGTTAACGCTGCCCGGGCCGAAGGGCTTCTTCACGCCCGGGATGTGGGTGGGTATGTCGATCATGCTGTCTTTCGGAATCATCCTGCAGCCGCACATGATGATCCGTTTTTACACGGCGGTGGACGCCAAGACCATCAAGCTTCTCGGGGCCACAACTCCGATCTATCTGATGAGCCTCTACATCCCCGCCGCCTTGGTCGGACTGGGCGGCGCGATCGTCATGCCGGGCCTAGTCGGTGCCGAAGCCGATCGAATTTTCCCGCTCTTGCTCTTTGAGTACGCCAACCCTTGGCTGACAGGCGTGATTCTGGCCGGCGCAACAGCTGCCGCCATGTCCACGCTCGACTCCATATTGCACGCAAACATGACTGTGCTCACGCGCGACGTGTACCAACGCTATATCGCACCTGAGGAGAGTCAGAGCCACTATGTCTGGGTGGGACGCGGGATCGTGATGGGCCTGCTCGTCGTGGGATATTTCCTGTCTGTGGTCAAGCTTAATTTTCTAGTCGTCTTGGTGACTTTGTCCGGGGCTGGGGCATTGCAGTTGATGCCGGCAATTCTTGGGGTCTGTTTCCCGGGAGGTCACACGCTTAGTCGCTCGGGTGTGGTGTGGGGCATCGTTGCAGGCCTCGTCACGCTGTATGTCACGCTCTGGCTGACGCCACATCCGTTGGGGATGCACGGCGGGCTGTGGGGTCTGCTCGTGAATACGGCCGTCGCGATCGGGGTGTCGATATTCACGGAAAAGCCGTCCCGAGAGACCATCGATCGGGTGCATGGGGAAATCGAAAAATTCGTCTATGGAACTGGAGAGTGAACATGTTGTCGAAGCTCATCTGCAGGGGTGCCATGGTACTTGCGATCGGCGCTACGGCTTGGACTGCGCCGGTGGCCGCACAGGCACGTGCGGGTGCAGCTCCCACCCAAGTGGGCCCAGCCAATGGATCCTTGCTGATCATTGGTGGGGCACTGCGGTCAGATGAGATCTACGAGCGCTTCATCGAACTCGCCGGTGGGCCGGACGCGCATATCGTAATGATCCCGACCGCCGGTGGTGGGGAGGCGTATGACGACTCTTTCCCAGGGCTGCAGGCGTTTCGGGATCACGGCGCAAACAACCTGACAGTCCTCCACACGACGGATCCGGCCGAGGCCAATACGGATGCCTTCGTGGAGCCGCTCAAAACCGCGACGGCGGTCTACTTTTTTGGTGGCAGGCAGTGGCACCTCGTGGACGCCTACGGTGGCACGAAAACCGAAGTCGAACTTCGCAGGGTCCTTGAACGGGGGGGCGTCATCGCCGGTTCATCCGCAGGCGCTTCCATTCAGGGTTCGTACCTGATTCGCGGTGACACGAGCGGCAGCGAGGTGATGATGGGGGATCACGAGCGCGGCTTCGCCTACCTGCGCAATGTGGGCATTGATCAACACGTACTCCGACGCAACAGACAGTTCGACATGATCGCCGTGATCGAGGCGCACCCTGAGCTGCTTGGGATCGGGCTAGATGAAGACACCGGGATCGTGGTGACCGGCGACACCTTTGAAGTGATCGGCTCCTCGCGAGTTCTGATCTTCGACAATCAGACGACGACCGGCGAAAACGGAAAATTCTATTTCCTGGCCCCCGGCGATCACTACAACTTGGCCACCCGTCAGGGCACGACCGGGGCTCAAGGGCGGCCCATCCAGGGCATCACCAAGAAGCCGTGGGGCAATTGAGCCGCGCCGTCCCCGCATGCTGGGTGTGGGCTAAATGAAAAGATTCCTCGCCCTGAACGAGATGTTGCTCGGGCTGAGCGTGGCTATCGCCGCCGTCAGCGACTACCTCATCATCAACAAGCTCTGGTCCCGGCGCATGAAGAAGGACGTGACGGAGAGCCTCTCCATCTCGGCTGCGCTCTTGGGGTTAGCGACTGGCCTGCCGTTCTTCATTGAGTATGCGTTCGTTCATCCGAGTTGGGCGGCGGCGGGTAAGGCGGCGGTTGGGATCGTGACTGGCGTCGTATTTGTTCTGATCGGGACTGGACTCTGGGTCATGGAATTCCGCGGACAGAGCTTTTCCGCTTGTTCGCACGAGCCTTGAACCTTGAGCGGTTGGAGTCGGCAGACCTAGTAAGGTCCCTCGTCCAACCGACCGGGGCCCAGGAACTTATTCGGGTATTCGAAGCGATGGCCTCCATCGACAAGCACATCGATGCGCGCGAGATCGCGATGATCGAGGAGTTTGCTCGCCGTTGGAACGTCGAACCCCCACCTCTCAAGGAGGGCGAGACTGAGATCCATGGCGACGTGATCGCGCTGCGGGTCAGGGTTGATGAATACTTGGGGATTGCGCCTCCGAAGGAGCAGGCAGAGGAGTTGCTGGACGTCTTGCACCTGTTCGAGCAAGCCGATGGGCACGTATCTGCTGAAGAGGAACTCGTGTTGGAGGAGCTCACTGGAATGATCACACATTACGTGGATGGCACGACGGGCGATCGGGGCATGTTCGAGGTTGTGATCGTTCCCCAGAATGATGAACAGCTCGGTGCGGTGAGGTCTTTGCTGCGCGGCGTTGGGGCCAAGGTGGCCCGCGGCGGGACGGTATTTTCCGCTGGACGTTTCTTTTCTCCGCGCTACGCAGAAGCCGTCTGCGATAAGTACATCGCGCTGGGGCTCTTCACCAGGCGGGTAGGCGCATGACGTTGGCTTCCGGCAGGAACAGGATCTTCACGGGTCTCGCGTTGCTGAGCTTGGGTGGCTGTGATGGCCCCCCTGAGCCTATTGCGGTCGATGCCGACCAGCACCGTGCGCAGATCCAGGCGTTCCACGACGAGAGGGTGGCGGAGCTCGAAGCGCCGGACTCGTGGTTATCCCTGATCGCCCTCCACTGGGTGCAGGAGGGAAAGACCACGCTCGGCTCAGACGCGTCGAACGACCTCGTGCTGCCAGCCGGGAAGGCGGACCCGTTCGTCGGGCACGTCACGCTTGCTGACGGCACAGTGACCTTTACGGCGGCAGAGGGGGCTCGGGTTACGCAGGGCGTCGACTCGACATTGAGCCTGCCTGCCGGCTCTGGTGCGTTCCCACCTGATGTGTCCGGCGACCCGGTGGTCACGGAGGCCGAATTGGGGTCAGCCGGGCCTGGCAAGTCGATCGTGCTCCGAAACGGAGACGTGAACTGGATTCAGGTCCGACGCGGAGACCGCTTCGCGCTTCGAGTTCGGGACAACAGCAGTGAGGTGTACGATGCCTTTTACGGCATTGACCTATACCCCATCACGACCAATTGGCGGATGACGGCGAAATGGGTCCCGCACGAGAAGACCGTGGCGATCCCGAATGTGTTGGGGACCGTTTCTGAGACGGCCTCCCCCGCGCACGTCGCCTTCTGGATCGACGGGGTGAAGCACACACTCGACGTGACCGGCGATCCCGATGACGAACGTTTCATGCTTGTATTTGCAGATGAGACGAGTGGGCGCGCCACCTACGGTGGTGGCCGCTACGTGTGGATCTCTCAGCCGGACACCGAGGGCCGCGTAGTGCTTGATTTCAACTTGGCGTACAACCCGCCATGTGTATGGACGGCCTTCGCGACCTGCCCGCTGCCCTCACGGGACAATCGCCTCGCGATTTCTGTCGAAGCGGGCGAGAAAAATTGGGCGCACTAGCGGCCTGCCACGGCCAATAAGCGGACGACAATCCCCACAGCGTTACGGGGATCTCTCCCCACGTGCCTGACCCCTCGGCCGGCCGCATTCTAAGGTCGATCCTCCCTGCCTCACGCCTTATGGGCGTGCATTTATCCTATCGGGGGGGAGTGATGGATCAAGGACCAAGGCCTTTGGCGACTTCATTTTTTCGATCGGTATCGTGGACTTGGGTGCTCCTTGGTGTCTGTCTGGGTGGGTTACTTCTAGCCACGCTCGTTCCACTCCCACCCCGTCCTGATGTAGCGATTCTGGTCGGAACGCTCACATTCGGGCTGGTGGGCGTTCTCGTTGGGTACAAATCGCCCGGAGCGACGGTGGCGGAGGCGTCCGTCGCCGGAGTGCTGCTTGCGGCTCTGACCTTTGCTGAAATTCGTCTCATTGAGGGCGTCGAGCCCTCGCTCGTGAACATGACCGTGGGGTTCGTCACAGCGGCCGCGCTCTCCGCCATCGGGGGATGGGCTGGGGAGGTACTGCAGGGCACGTACAAGGTAGACGCAAGCCAGAAACTCCAGTGGCCTTGGATCGGGGTGGGGACGTTGTTGGGTGTCATGCTGAGCGTCTACTCTGTCTTTGTTCCCTGGGCGTTTGGGGATGTTGGGGCGCTGGGAATCCTGTTGTTCTTTTCCGCCAGCTTTTTTATCGTCGCCTTTTTTGTCGCCTATTTTTCACCCGGCGTGACCATTCTCGAGCCCGCCTTGGCGGCGATTCTCATCATTGTCATCGACACCGGTCTGGCGTTATTCGGCTTTAGCGCTCCATTCCCACTCCAGTGGTGATCATAGGGGCTGTGGGGGCGTGCTTGATCGCGCTTCTTGGTGGTTATCTCGGCGAGGTCCTCCACAACCTTGTCTCCGGATCGGCGTGGGACGACGAAGATGCTGTGTTTCGTCAGGCATCGCGGCCGGACGCGGCCAGTCGAGAAAGGGTGGATCCCCCCGGCGACTCGGCACGGATCTAACACCTTCGCCTTTCACTACCGTCGGTTAGGCCCCATTCTGTGGCGACGTTTTCTGCCCCCTGACCCGCCTGAGTGATAAGACCACCGCCTGCTTCGTCGCACCAGGTCGCCAGACCACGGCGACGACGCTTGGTCGAGTCGAACTTCACAGAGAGAATCCATGGCCGACGCGGAACCACCATACGGTAGCGCCCCCAAACGCGAGTCGGTGACCGACCCCGAAACGCGCGCCCGCCATGCCGAATATTGGCGGCGAAATATCCGCTACTTGGTCGGACTGCTTGTGGTGTGGTTCGTGGTCTCCTTCGGCTTTGGGATCATCTTGGCCGAACCCCTGAACGCGTTCAACCTGCCGGGCACGGGTTTTCCCCTCGGCTTCTGGTTCGCGCAGCAGGGATCCATCTATGCGTTCGTCATTCTGATCTTCGTCTATGTGAAACTGATGAACGGCCTCGATGTGGAGTTTGGTGTAGACGAAGGCGGTGAGTCGTGACCGTTCAATCGTGGACGTTCCTATTGGTCGCCGCGTCCTTCGCGCTGTATATCGGCATCGCGATTTGGCAGCGGGCCGGATCGACGCAGGAGTTCTACGTCGCCGGCGGAGGTGTGTCGCCGCTGGCCAACGGCATGGCGACCGCGGCGGATTGGATGAGTGCCGCGTCGTTCATCTCGATGGCGGGGCTGATTTCGTTCATGGGATACGACGGTTCGGTGTACCTCATGGGTTGGACGGGGGGGTACGTGCTCTTGGCGCTGCTCCTGGCGCCCTACCTCCGCAAGTTCGGCGCGTTCACCGTACCGGACTTCGTTGGAGACAGGTACTACTCACAGACCGCCCGAATCGTGGCCGTGATCTGCGCCATCTTTGTGTCGTTTACGTACGTCGCGGGCCAGATGCGGGGTGTGGGGATCGTCTTCTCTCGGTTCTTGGAAGTCGACATCACCACCGGCGTCATAATCGGCATGGCGATCGTGTTCTTCTATGCCGTTCTTGGCGGAATGAAGGGCATCACGTACACACAAGTCGCTCAATATTGTGTGCTGATTTTCGCCTATATGGTGCCGGCGATTTTCTTGTCCATGATGATCACTGGGAATCCGATTCCACAGATGGGCCTCGGCCACGTGGACCCCTCCACGGGCCTGTCGCTCTTCGAGAGCCTGAACGGGCTGCACGAGCAGCTTGGCTTCGCAGCCTACACGTCGGGGACGAAATCGACGCTGGATGTCTTCTTCATCACCGCGGCCTTGATGGTGGGCACGGCGGGCCTCCCCCACGTCATTGTCCGGTTCTATACGGTTCCGCGCGTGCGCGATGCCCGGATCTCGGTCGGCTGGGCGCTCATCTTCATCGCGTTGCTCTACACGACCGCACCGGCGATCGCCGTCTTTGCACGCACGAATCTGATCAACAGCGTTTCCGAGACACCGTACTCTGAGGTTCCGGAGTGGTTCAACAATTGGGAGGCGACGGGCCTGCTTTCGTTCGATGACAAGAATGGAGACGGCCTCATTCAGTTCGTTGGACCCAACGCGGATGTTGAGAACGAACTGACGGTCGACCGCGACATCATGGTGTTGGCCAACCCTGAAATTTCGGGACTGCCTGCCTGGGTCGTCGGACTGGTGGCGGCCGGCGGCTTGGCGGCGGCACTGTCGACGGCCGCGGGCCTCTTACTCGTGGTCTCTTCTGCGATCAGTCATGATCTCCTGAAGAGGTCGCTGATGCCGGAGATCACGGAGCGGGGAGAATTAATTGCCGCGCGGGTGGCCGCAGGGGCCGCGGTGGTGGTCGCCGGTTATTTGGGTGTCAATCCACCTGGTTTTGTGGCAGAAGTGGTCGCCTTCGCGTTCGGGCTCGCGGCTTCGTCCTTCTTCCCGGCCATCGTCCTGGGGATCTTCACAAAACGCACGACCCGAGAAGGCGCGATCCTGGGCATGATTCTCGGGATCACCTTTACTGCCGCTTACATCTCGTGGTTCAAGCTCCTGCACCCGGAGCTGAACACCGCGGCGAATTGGTGGTTTGGTATCAGCCCAGAGGGCATCGGCACACTCGGAATGCTCCTCAATTTTACAGTGGCCATCGTCGTGTCTCGCTTTACGCCTGAGCCTCCGGCGCATGTACAGGTGCTCGTCGATCTCATCCGTGTACCGCGGGGCGCCGGTGAAGCACACGAGATCAGCGCCTAGTGCCGTGGGTGCGTTCGCCGCTGGCGCTTCTGTTTTGCGTGATCACCGGCGTGGCGTGCGCGGCCTCAGATCACGAGGGGGCGGCTGAAACTGAGGATGTCACCTCAGCGGCCTCGGTCGTAGTTGACGAAGCGTCCGAGGCGCCGCTTGAGCTATCTGACACGGTTCCGTTCGACCCGGCGTCAGTCGACCTGCCGCTCGATGGCACCGAGTGGATCCTCGAATCGGTGCTGGACCACTCCGTGCCGGCCGGGTCGGAGGCCGTTTTGCAGTTCGATCAAGAACTCGGCCGCGTGACGGGAGATACCGGCTGCAATGCCTTCGCGGGCGAATACCGTGTGACCGGTACATTGCTTCGTCTCAACTCGGTGGGCCTTACGCGAATGGCGTGCGCGGGCGAATTGGATCAACTGGAATCTGACGTCTTGGAGGCGTTTCGGGTCACAGGCTCATTCCGGATCATCGGCCAAGCCCTGGAGCTTCTCGGGGACAAGGGCGTCGTAGCGCGCTACGAGGGCCGTCGCCCAGGGCGCTGACGCGGGCCGGAGTCGATCGACTGGCCCGACCCGAGTCCTAGTGTCCTGAGTCAGAACTGGACATCCCTACTAAGCTGCGTCGCCCTCGGGGTTCTGCATCTTGAATACTGGCACGGCGGCGGCAGCCCCGACGATAGGTCCAACCACATAGTACCAGAGGTTCTGGAAGGTCCCGTCTCCTGCCAGGGTGTCGACGAGGATCGGCCCGAAGCCGACCGCCGGATTAAACGCTCCGCCGGAGACCCCACCCACCGCGTATACACCCGCGAGCACCGTAAGGCCGATCGCGAGTCCGTAGTGCGAGTTCCCTTCCGTCCCTTTGGACGTCGCCACATTCATGATGACCAGGGCCAGTGCAAAGGTGGCCAAGCCTTCGGATAGTAGTATGGCGATCGTTCCGTAGCCCTCACCGGGTGCGGGGGCGAACGTTGCTCCGGTGATGACGAGGACGGTACCCGCCGCGAGCCAGGCGCCCAGGAGTTGGGCGGCGATGTAGGGGGCTAGGTCCTTTCCCACGAGGGCTCCGCGCAAGTAAAGGGCGATGCTGACAGAGGGATTGTAGTGGGCGCCTGAGACGTGCCTCCCCATGTAGACCATCACCATCAACGCCGATCCAATCGCGATCGGTGCGGCGGCGCTGCCGGAAACGGCGGTCATCCCGATCGTAAACACCAAGAAAAACGTGCCAATCAGCTCCGTGAGGTAACGGGACATGGTCTGCGGCTCCCTGCAGTGTGTTGTAGTGCGATCAGCGAATAGATTTCACAAGACCATTAGGCAACCGTGGTTGGCCTTCGTGGGATCTACAGGTGTAGTTAGCAATTTTCCGCCCCTCGTTCGGAGCGTCACAAGCATGGTATCTGCTCAGACAAGCGCGCGCCTCGGGACGGCGCTCATTTTCGCGTCTCTCGTCCTTCCTCTTCAGCAGCCACTGAGCGCTCAAACCCCCCTGGGTACACCGACGGCGACGTTCCCCGAGGACTTCGGGACCATTCAGACGGTGCGAGAACTCCCTGACGGCCGCGTCCTCGTTGCCGACCCTCTTGGCAAGACGCTCTACGCCGTCGACCTGGACCGTGGGACGCGCACTGTGATCGGTTCAGAAGGCGAGGGACCCGAGGAATACGGACAGCCCGATGCGGTTTGGCCCTTGCCGGGCGACTCGACTTTGTTGGTAGACCTAGGCAATGGCAGGCTCGTAGCACTGGGCCCAAACATGGGCTTCGGGCCCACCTCGCCCATCGGTTTCGGCGATCCTCGCCAGGGTATGGTGGTCGCACTTCCGCAAGGGATAGACGGTCGCGGGAATGTGTACGCTCGGGCGATGGGGCAGATGGGCCAGCAGAGCGATTCGGCCGCGATTCTGCGGATCAACCGCAGCACGAAAGCGGTCGATACCGTCGCCATGTTCAAGATGCAGGATCGCAAGATCACGGAGAGCGGCGGAGCAAATAACCGGAACGTTTCCATGTCCCCGATCCCTCTCTCTCCAGAGGACGCATGGGGCGTGGGCCCGAATGGTGCGATTGCGATCGCCCGAGCCGGGGACTACCACGTGGAATGGCATCGTCTGGACGGTTCCGTGGTTCGTGGCCCGGCCATCCCTTTTACCGCGGAGCGAATCGGAAACGCTGAAAAAGAGGAGTTCGTCGGAGAGTCAGGCAGGTCCGGCGGTGGAGTGGGAATTTCGATCGGGATCGACAATGGCGCGGTGCAGATGAACTTCTCGCGTGGTGGGGGCGGCGGCCAGCGAGAGATCGATCAATACGAGTGGCCTGACCGGAAGCCCCCCGTGTACGGCGAGAGACTCAACATCGACAACCAGAGCCGTGTTTGGGTTCGTCGCCACGTGGACGCAGGGGAGCCTTCCACGTATGACGTCTTTGATCAGCAGGGCCAGCGCGTCGCCACTTTCACGCTCGGGCACGGCAAGCGCATTGTCGGATTCGGTGCGTCGTCCGTATACGTGGTCGCCTTCGATGAGTTCGATCTGAACTACCTCGAGCGCTACAACCTCCCGACGACGTGACATAGCGGGCGGTGCCGAAAAAGGGTCGGAGGGCGTCAGCCGCTATGGCTGGCGCCCTCTTTGTTTGGGTAGGATGGAGAGATGTGCGCGACTCGCGGGCCTTCGCGCTACTCCGAGCCACCGCTACGCATCGGTCGCCCGGCCACGTAGACCTGCTCGATGGTCTGACTGTTGGTGATGTCCTTGAGGGGGTCGGCCTCAAGGACAATGAAGTCAGCCCAATTGCCAGCCTCCAACGTGCCTACGTCGTCGAGCCCAAGGCAGCCGGCGGCAACGCCCGTGGCAGCGCGAAGGGCCTGTTCTGGCGTGATGCCTGCACCCACCATCAGGGCGAGTTCCATATGCTCGAAGTAGCCCGGGAAACGTCCTGCCGGGCCGGCGTCGGTACCGAATGTGACCGCCGCCCCCGCGTCGACAAGAAGCTTCAGGTTCGCGAGTGCCTGAATAAGCGCCACGCGGTAGCCTCGCGCGGCAGGGCTCTGACGTGTCTGCTCCATGAATGCCGGTTCGCTGACCCGTGCGACCTCGCTCTCGTCCGCGTACTCGGTGAAGAAGTCGTCGTCTAGGAAGCCCGGACGCTGACTGTAGACGAACGTGCTGACTTCTCGGGTGAGCGTTGGGACATAGCACACACCGCGCTCCGCTAGCGCCTCAATAAAAGCGTCGTCCACCGGGACGTCCCGCACCGAGTGGGCGACCATGCCGGTCCCCATCTCAAGAAGCCTCTTTGCGTCCTCGAGATAGTACAGGTGGGTCGCGACTCGGAGTCCGCGTTCCTGCGCCACGTCCATGACGGCCTGGACGGCCTCCCACGGCATCTTGGCCGCGGTGCCGAGGTTGTCGTCCACTCGGACCTTCAGCCAATTCACCCCCGCGTCTGCGTTCAGGGTCGCGGCGGCGCGAGCCTCCGCGGCGGTCGTGGCGGCAATCACAGGTCCGGCCGCCAAGAGACGAGCCCTCGCATCCGTCGGTTTGGCTTCGTTTCGCACGTCGAGCGCGGCCTGAGTGTCGCCGAGGCTATTTACGGTCGTGACGCCGTACTTGGCGAAGAGCTCGAGATCACCGCGAATGCGGTCGGCTTCTCCGGACACATCGTCGGGCGCCCAGAGTCCGCTGACGTGCCCATGTGTGTTCACCAGCCCGGGGATCACATACTTGCCTTCTAAGAAGACGATTTCCGCCCCCGGAGGGATCTGCCCCTCGGCCGATACTGCCGTAATGCGACCTCCCTCAACGACGAGGATCGTGTTGGCGGAAGCGGGGGCTCCCGTCCCGTCCCAGACTGTCGCGCCGACATAGGCGACGACTTGGGCAGGAAGGGACGACGGCGCCACAAGACACAGCAGCACGAGGGTTCGGAGAATGCGGTGGGTTTTCATTCGCGCACCTTAGAACACCCGAGGCCGGGACGCAAAGCGGGCGGGGAGATTGAGGTGGCAATGAATCGCATGAGATACCGAGGCTGATGACCACCCCAAGCGCGACGAGGAGCATGCCCTGGCCTGTCCGCCACCTAGTCGGACTACTCCGGTCGCATCACCTCGCTCGGATCGATGCGGGCGGCCCGCCGTGCGGGCAGGTAGGTCGCGGCGAAGGCGGCTGCGGCCATCACGCCAACAGCCGCCAGGAAGAGAGAGCGGGTCAGACGGGCTCACCCCGTAGAGGACAGATCCCGCCGCCCGCGCGGCCAGGAGTCCGAGCATCACACCTGCACCAATTCCCAAGACGACGACCGGCGAGATGTCCTTCAGTTGATCACGTTCAAGCCGGTTGGGCGATGCCCCCAACGCCAGTCTTATGCCCAACTCTGATCTTCGCATTCTCACCGCGTATGCGACCACGCCGAATACTCCGACCGCAGAGAGCAGCCAGGCGAGCAAGGCCATGCCGAGGACCAACGCCCGAGTCGCCTTGGGAATGGCCACGCAGCTGTTGACCAGGGTGGCCATGGCTTCGATCTCCATGACAGGCCTCGATGAATCGACAGACCAAATGGCGTCGCGAACGCGGGTCGCGTAGGTCATCGGATCGCCGGCGCCGTCCTCGATCACTAGGCCTCCACAGGGGGGTCCAAGCCAAAAGCCCCATGACGCGCGTGAGGCGCGGCCGTGCTAACGCGGCCCACTGGCCGTCTCATGATGAGGTGGCACAGCCGCATCAAAGGCGCGGCCCTGAAGAACAAAAAGAGAGACGGGTCAGTCTCCTTAAGGGTCACGGGTGGGGTTGGAAGCCACCGGCTGTGCGGGCAGGAAGCACACACGCGGACCTTATGCGCTAGCGGGCGTGTGGAACGAAGCGCTCCGCCGTGGTAGTGGCCCTCGTCTCGCTCGGGCGATCCAAGGAAGAGGAAGGGAGAGCCCGCGCCAGCAGCTTGGGCGCAAAGAGAGCCGTTTTCGCTAGGCAGGCATCGGCGGACGTGCGGTCAAAACTCAGGAGCCAGAGGGTCCATGAGGAAGTGGGACGAGGCTTGGAAGCGTGCCTGGACGCAAAACGGCCCAGGGCGGCTATCGGCCGCCCCGGGCCTTATGTGAACGGGTGGCATGCTCTTTCTCCCGAAGCAGTCGTCGACCGGTTGCTGCGGAGTTGGCACGGGGTCGACCCACCGTCCTCTGCCCGCTTGTGGGCGGACGCCCAAAACCGCGCTGCCCATCTCATGCCACACCGCGAATCCGCTTGCCCTTTGAGGGCGCCGGACCAGCTTGGTCCAATCGGCGGCGCATATGTGCGGCCCATGCGACGAACAGTCAAGTCACATTGGGGTCGGGGGCCGGCCAATGCAAGTCTGAAAATCAGAACGTCGGATGGAGCGCGGCGCTTCGCGGAGCCTCCGGTTACCTTTTTCGCCATGCATCGAATGAAGCTATCGTCTGTGGCCGCTTCTGTGGCGGCGAGCGCCCTGTTAGGGAGCTGCACGGGGGGAGAGATCCCCGTGAGGCTGCAATCCGAAGGCGCCCTCGCAGTGGCAGGAGCCCAACTCCACTATTGGGTTGCGGGTTCTGGACCTCCGGTTGTGATTCTCCACGGAGGCCCTGGCATTGGGGCCGCGTACCTCTTGAGTGAGTTGGATGCGCCGGGCTTCCCACCCGACGGGCTCCAATGGGTGGCCTACGATCAGCGTGGGAGTGGACGTTCTACCGGCGCGGAGGATCTCTCTCAGATCACGATGGATCGTTTCGTCGAAGACCTGGAGGTGGTCCGTCAGGCCACCGGGCAGGAGCGAATGGCCCTGTTTGGCCATGCATTCGGCGGGCTGTTGGCCCTGCACTACGCCATCCGGTACCCCGAGCATGTCGCTGCCATGATCTTGCTCGATCCGGATCCGGCAAGTCGGGAGCTGTGGGCCCAACACGATTCCATCATCGAGGCGCGCCTGACCGATGAAGACCGGATGATCATGACCGCCATTTCTTCAGGGGAGAACTGGGAAGCCGACCCGGTGACCGCCGAGAACTACTACCTCGCCCGTTTCCAGGCGTACTTCGGCAGGAGGGAGGCCGCGGTCCGACTCCGCCTAGGGCTCGCGCAGGGCGTCTACGGCAACTTTCCGAAGACAGCCCTGGCCATGCAGGCTTCATTGGGCGACTGGGATATTTTTGACGAACTCGCTGGCCTAGACGTACGGACACTGATCGTCACAGGCGACCAGAGTGTCTTCCCTTTGGCCGCGCATGAGCGCCTGGCGGCCGTGTTGTCACGGTCAGAACTCGTCGTCCTGCCGGGTGTCGGGCACTTTCCACAGATGGAGGCGCCGGACGTCTTCGCTGAGGTCGCCAGTCGCTTCTTGAACGAAGTCACCGAGAACCGGGGTGGTGGCGGAGACGCCTAGCTGCGCTGTTTTTGCATAGTGTTTGTTAGCTTTTTCCCGATTTCCGCAGCGTGCCATGGAACACCATCGGCGCCGACCGTTCTTGCTGGTATCTAGAAACCACTGCATGCAGCCGGCGGACCCACATTGGCGAATGCGGCTAGGGTTCGCGTCTGCCAAGAGCTCGGCGGCGGCGAGAGCGATGGGAGCGAGGGCGGTCAGAACGCCTGATCCGGTCTCCCGTTCGTCTATTCGCAATCCGTCCTCACCGGGCTCCAACCTGAGTGAGATGCGACTTGAGGCCAACACCCGGTTGATCGCGTAACTACTCGTTACGGGGACAGGGTCGCCCGCGATGACCGCTTGAACGGCGTGGCCGATTTCCTCGCGAAGCACTCGGGCTTCATGCAACGCTTCGCGCGCGGCCGGCAACGAGGTTGCGAGACCGCAAGCCGGCGGCCAGCCCAAGCCAGCGGCACCCAGCCACTGCTGCAGTTGGATTGACGACGCCATGACGTCAACCGGACGTCCTCTCCGGATCCCCAGCGTGTTGAGGAAGTTCAACGCCAGATCTCCGGCCTCGAATCGAATTGAGTCGGCTTGGTCAATCATAACCTTTAAAGATATGAAAAGACGGTTGAACGGTCAATATATCCGGCTATAACGGAATAGACAGGTAATTATGGAGCATAGAATCTTGGTTATTCACTGAATTGTTCCGAAAAAGCAGGGCGGAGGCTGACCGCAGCAAGCTCGCTGGCCCCGGTCGGACCTCCCCTCGCGCTCTCGCTGGCGACGTGCCATCATGCATGGGCGGGTTTCAGTGCGGTATTCGCCCCTCGGTATTCCGTTTCAGGAGGGCAGGATGATGAGCAGTAGACGTTCGCGGGCGGGCTTCGCCACCCGTTTATGCCAAAATGTCTTGATTTTGGCGGCTGGGGCTTTGACAACGGTGGCCCCGGTGCTGGCTCAAGCCCCGACGCGGCACACCGTCGATGCCGATGACCATCCGTTGGCCGTATGGGAGAAATCTGCTCCAGGCGCCAATGCGGTCCTCCTGCTCGTCCACGGGCGCACCTGGAGTACCCTTCCTGACTTCGATCTCCGGCCTCCTGGAGAGGAACTTTCCCTCATGGACGGCCTCGGGGAGAAGGGGATCACGACATACGGAGTGGATCTCCGGGGGTACGGCGCGACCCCCCGGGACGACACAGGCTGGAACACCCCGAGCCGTGCTGCTGCCGATGTCGCCGCAGTGCTGCGATGGATCAGAACGCGCCATCCAGGTCAGCCTGTACATCTATTCGGGTGGTCGAACGGGTCTTTGGTCTCGCAGCTCACGGCGCAGCGCCATCCGGAACTGATCGACCGCCTGGTTCTGTTCGGCTACCCGAACCGTTTCGGGATGGAACGCCCGCTCCAGGAGCCGGACGGACCACCGCCGGCGCGCGCGACCACCGCCGAGGCGGCCGCCAGCGACTTCATTTTAGAGGGGGCGATCAGTGAGAGCGCGGTGCGTGCATACGTTGCGGCGGCGCTGGCGGCTGACCCGGTACGCTCGGACTGGACGATGAGTCATCAGTGGAACGATCTGGATCCGGCAGCTGTGACGGTGCCGACGCTCGTGATTCACGGTGAGTTCGATCCCCTCGCGCCGGCGGCCGAACAAGCCAAGCTGTTCACCGGACTCGGTACCATGGACAAGAGCTGGGTGGTTGTCCCAGGAGGTGATCATGCTGCCTTCCTGGAGACACCCCGTCCTTACTTCATTGCGGCGTTGGCGACGTTCCTCCTACGGGGTGGATCTTGAGCGACGCCTTCTATGTCAGGGCCAGCCGAAGCGGTCGAGATCAACACGGCCGCGTGGGTCGAATGTGACCCCTTCCGCCTCCAGCAAAATCCGCTGAATGTTCTCAAACATGTTGCCGCCACTACGTTTGCTGACCTCACCTTTAGCGTTGATCACCCGATGCCAAGGCACGTCGTGATCGTCCGGCAACGCGGCCATCGAGTACCCGACTTGGCGCGCCCGGCCAGGCATTCCTGCCTCGGCCGCGACGGCGCCGTAGGTAGTGACGCGTCCGCGGGGTACGCGTCGGGCCACAGCGTAGTAGGCTTGATAGTAGGACATGGGATCGGGAGGCTGGCGTACTCCAGCGGGATCCGCAACGGGCGGACGGGACGATGATGAAACAGCGAACATGGTTCGACCGCGTGTTCTCTCTGGGGCATCCCGTCGATGCGTTCCCTGAAATCCTAGAGCGGCTCCGTGGTACACCGGCCCGCCTTGAAGAGCGAGTCGCGCATGTGGGGAGCACCGTGGGCACTCGTCGCATCGACGAGGCATGGTCCATTCATCAGCAGGTCGGTCACCTATGCGACTTGGAGACGCTTTGGACAGGTCGCCTCAATGACCTTTTGATCGGAGCGGAGCGCCTCGGGGCGGCAGACCTAAAGAACGAGGCGACCCAGTCGGCGGGTCATGATGACGTCGAGATGTGCGTTTTGCTGCTTCGGTTCCGACGCTTGCGCGCGGATCTGGTGCGCCTCCTGGAGGGACTCGAGGAGGGTGACCTCGCTCGCACGGCGCTTCATCCCCGACTGGAACAACCGATGTCCACGGTCGATCTTTTCTTCTTCGTCGCCGAACACGACGACCATCACCTGGCGAGCATCACGCGTCTACTGACAGGCGCTGACCGATAAGGAGTCCACTCATGGAAGATCTTCGTTACCCAATTGGCCGGCTCGACTTCAAGGGACGCCCTCTCACCGACGACGAGCGGGTATCACTCATCGACGTCATTGAAGCGCATCCGGCCCGAATGCGCGCAGCCGTAACGGGTCTCAACGATGAGCAGCTGGATACACCCTACCGGGACGGCGGGTGGACGGCGCGCCAGGTGGTGCACCACGTCGTGGACTCGCACCTCAACTCTTATGTGCGATTCAAGTTGTTGCTGACGGAGGACAAGCCCACCATCGGCACCTACGAAGAGAGTGCGTGGGCAGAACTGCCCGAGGCCAAATCTGCGCCTGTAGAGGTCTCGCTCGTGTTGCTGGAGGCGCTGCACACTCGGTGGGTGATGGCGCTCCGGGCCATCACGTCGGAGCAATTCATGCGGGTGATGGAGCACCCAGAGGTCGGGGATATGACCGGCGACGCGTTGCTGGAAATTTACGGGTGGCACTGTCCACACCACGTGGCCCATGTCACCGCTCTGCGGGACCGCATGGGTTGGTGACCGCGACTGGGTCGAGACGGATGCCGTAGGCTTTACAGGCAGGCCGATGTAACAAGAAACGGCCCTCCAGGAGAGACTCCTGGAGGGCCGTCGCTGTTCCCGCAGCAACGCGCGATGTGCGTCGTCGCTTCTACAAGTGGGACGTATCCATGTGCGGCTCGAAGATGACCGCATGAATCGTGGTCTCTCCGATATTTTCCACCGTATGCGTCCAAGACTCATGGTGCATTACGTGCCCGTCCGGGATATCGGCTTCCATCGAGTCGTCGCCGACGTAGATGCGCGCCTTCCCGCCCTTGATGAAATACACGGTCTCGTCGGGGTGGGAGTGCTGGGTGTCCTTGTGCCCCGGCGGCAGTGTCATTTCGACGACGCGCAGCGTCTCGTTCTCGAAAAGCTTCTTGTAGTAGTCCGGTGAGACTTCGCACGGGTCTACGTAAGACATATCACATCCTCCAATCTGAGTGAGCCTGGGCGGGGGCCTCCCCGTCGGGTGCGGGTTGCCACGTTATGGGATGCATTGCGGAATCTCAAGGTTGAACTGAGGTCCGTGCACTGGCGCCTGCACCGGCCTTCGATGCTGCTGTCTTTCTTTGCGGGCACGGCAACGTGGAGCACTGGCCACGCAGGCACTTGACCGGCGGTGTCCCCCGGCTACCCTTCGGCCATGAGTGCTCTTATTGAAGAACTCCGCTGGCGCGGACTGCTACAGGACGCAACCGAGGGTGCCGCCGAACACTTGGCAGAGGCGCCCCGTTCGGCCTACATCGGATTCGACCCCACGGCCCGTAGCCTGCACGTGGGGAGTCTGCTGGTGATCATGGACCTCGTCCACATGCAACGGCACGGCCATACGCCGATCGCGCTTGTCGGCGGAGGAACGGGCCTCATCGGCGATCCATCGGGGAAGGAGACCGAGCGGCAGCTCCTCACCAAGGAACAGGTCGGTGAGAACGCAGAGGGAATTCGCGCTCAACTCGCGCACTTTTTGGACTTCGAAGCCAAGTCAAACGCGGCTGTGATGCGCAACAACCTCGACTGGCTCGGGGGTTTGGCTTTGGTCGATTTCCTTCGCGACATCGGCAAGCACTTCTCTGTGAACCAGATGATGGCACGGGAGTCGGTGAAGCGTCGCTTGGCCGATGAGACCTCTGGGCTCTCGTACACGGAGTTCTCCTACGCCTTGCTCCAGTCGTACGACTTCCTTGAGTTGTATCGACGTGAGGGGTGCACGATCCAGATGGGCGGCAGTGATCAGTGGGGGAATATCACGGCTGGCACAGATCTGATTAGGCGCGTGGAGGGGGGCAGGGCGTTCGGTGTGGTGTCTCCGCTAGTGACCAACAGCGCGGGCAAGAAATTTGGCAAGTCGGAGGCCGGTAACATCTGGCTCGATGCCGAGCTCACGTCGCCGTTCCAGTTCTATCAGTTCTGGATCAATACCGAAGACACGGATACCGTTCGTTACTTGAAGTACTTCTCGCTTTTGTCGCAGGACGACATCGGGTTGCTGGACGCTGCGACGCAGACTGAGCCGCATCTGCGATCCGCCCAGAAGGCGCTCGCGGAAGACGTCACACGGCGGGTGCACGGAGAGACGGGCTTGGCGAAGGCGGTTCAGGCGACGGGGGCACTCTTCGGTGGTGACCTGTCCGGCCTGAGCGCAGACGACGTCGCCGATGTTTTTTCGGACGTGCCGTCTTCCGAGGTGACGCGAGAGAAGCTCGGTGGGGAGGGTATGTCCATCGTCGACTTTCTTTCGGAGTCAGGCGTGGCCTCTTCCAAGGGAGATGCGCGTCGTGCTGTGGAGGGCGGAGGTGTCTACCTCAACAATGTTCGCGTTGAAGGCATTGAGCGGCGGGTCACGATGGCCGACGCCCTTGAGGGCCGTTTCCTTGTGATTCGAAAGGGCAAGCGGAGCTATCATTTGGTGGCCGTCCTACCCTAGAAACACTTCACGAAGTCGGCGGCATCAGTAAGGGGAGCGTCGGGCGCGGGACTATCCCTCAACAGAAACGGGGCCGGTAGGTCTTTCGACCCACCGGCCCCGTCGCCGTGTCGGATCTTGTCTTCGGCTGCTAGAAGACCACCTGCCAGCCCATCACCACGCCCCAGTCCAAAGCGAGTTGGGGCCCCGCGTATTCGTGTGCGATAGGGAAGATGGCTTCGAGCGATAGCCGGTGGCCCCCGAACTTCGATCCTTCCGGCAGATAGAAGTTGATCCCCAAGGGGAGGTCGACGCGCTCGCCTTCCAAGAAGAACCCGTCGTTTCCGGGATCGCGGGTCGGATCGAGATCTGGATCAGCGCCGTTGATCCCGCTCCAGTGCTGCCAACGCACCCGGCCAGACATCGAGAAGTAGTCGTTGATCCTGTAGGAGGCCCAGCCGGACGCCTGCACCATCGAACCCAAAGCGAAGCCGCGGTCGTTGGTACCGAACGGCATGTTGGCGCCCACCTGAGCGCCGACCGATCCGAATTCGTTCTGGACCGACACCGTTATGCCTGGGAGCAGCGCGAACGTGCCGGAGCCCGGGCGCATGTCGTAGGGCAGGGCCTCAGCGTCCGGTGAACTGAACGGCGTCTCTCCGAACACGTCTTCTTTTCCAGTGGGAACCGAAGCGCCGAGCTGCACATGGGCACGGTACGGACCCGAGTTCATGAAACTGTAGAGCCCCGTAAGAGAGAGGTCTCCGAGTTCCTGAATCTCATTCACGTAGAAGACTCCTCCGTCGGTCAACTGCTCACGCGAGCGCGAGGAATAGTCCATGTTCGCGACGAACGTCAGGTCGTCCGTGGCGCCGACAGCAACTGAAAAGTTGTGCGTCCGGTTGGACAGTGTGAGCGGCGCCACCTGATACGACTCAAGCGTGGTCTCGAGGGGCAGCGAGTCGTTCACGAACCACACACCCTTAGAATTGAGCTGGGTGAAACGATAGCTGAACTCGACGATACCTCTGTCGAGCGTGCGATCCGCGGTAACGCCAATCGGCGCGTGGCCGTCAGGGCGCTTCGATGTCCAAACGTACTCTTCTTGCGCGGCGATTGGAGAAGACATTGCAAGCAGCGCAACAACGATAAGGCTCTTACGAACCATTGGGATGTCCCTCCGACACCGTGGCGGGTCAATACGGCCCCACGGGGATTTGCTTAGAGAATGCCCCGAAACAGGCGAAAGAAACAAGTGTTTCCTAAAGGTCGCTACTTACGAAGGTAGTTGTGACGGACTCGGGAGCAGCCAACTGGGCACGCCGAGTGCCTCCACATACAGGCACGCATGCTCCCGAATATCATGACATAACACGTTGATTGCGGGTCGGACTGCCTTGGATTTCGGCGCTTCCAGGTAACCGCTCTCGAGGTACCACCCTCGGTGCGACTCGATTCGTGAAAGGGCGAAAAGGGCACACATCGACGCCAGCGCCTCTGATATTCCTGGCGTGGGAGCATGGGCGATGCCGTCCTGAAAGCGCTCCAGGAGTAGGCGCTCAGCGTGCGCGCGCGCGAGTTCGATCGCGTGATCCTGAACCTCGTTGAGGGCGTGGAACGAGTCGATGCCGCGGCCGAGCCTCGACCGGAGCCGACTGGCGACCGAGCGTAGCAGTCGCTCCTCCCTGTACTTGAACGCCGCCATATGGAAATGAGGGTCAAGAAGGTGTGCAGCATCCGTGCGGCGTGTAATGACCGGGTTCAATTCAGTGATACCCGTCTCTGCTCGCTCAGCGAGATGGCGCACGACACGCCACAACGTGAGGTCGGTCATTTCCTCTCGGAAGCGAGACAGGAGCCCTTTGGCGACCAACTGGTAAAGGACCCCGTTGGCGCCTTCAAAGGTGGTGAAGACGTCCGTGTCGGCCTTCAAGGCGGCAAAGCGGTTCTCGGCCAAATACCCCTGGCCGCCGCATGCTTCGCGACAGGCCTGCAGGGTTTCGACGGTCGACTCTGAGGCGTAAGCCTTGAGTGCGGCGGCGGCGACTTCGACCTCCTGGTTCTCCACTCCGACTGATGCCGCGTAGTCAGACTCGAGCCGGCGAATGGCGAAGTGCGCCGCGTAGGCGGTGGCCAACCGTGGCAGCAGCGCCCGCTGCACCGAGAGGTAGTCCAAGAGCGGCTGCTCTGGGGCATCGTGCGCGCCGAATTGGCGGCGCTGATCAGTGTAGGGGATCGCGATGGAGAGTCCGACCTTAGCCGCACTTACCGAAGCGGCCGCGATGCTCACGCGGCCGGCTACCAGAGTCCCCAGCATGGTAAAGAAGCGGCGGCCGGAACTCGGTATCGGGCTGTGATAGGTCCCGGCATCGTCAATCGTCGCAAAGCGGTCCAGAAGGTTGGCGCGTGGCACGCGCACCCCGTCGAACCAGATGCGGCCGTTGTCGACGCCGTTGAGGCCCACTTTGAGGCCGCGGTCCTCAATACGAACGCCGTCGACCACATGCCCACTCGGGTCACGAATGGGCACCAGAACGGCGTGTACACCATGATCGACGCCGGCGACCACGAGCCGTGCGAAGACGGTCGCGAGTTGGCCGTGGCAGGCGGCGTTGCCGATCCAGTCTTTTCCGGCGCCTTCGTGCGGTGTCTGCACGACGAGGTCATCGGTGCTGGGGTCGTGCGTCGCGGTGGTCTCGAGGTCGCGGACGTTCGAGCCGTGCCCGGTCTCCGTCATCGCGTAACAACCGGGCAGCGCCAGCGTTCCGATGGCGCGGAGGTACTGCCTGTGGTGCCGCTCAGTACCCAACTGAAGAATGCTTCCTCCGAAGAGTCCGAACTGAACGCCAAACTTGATCACGACGCTGAGGTCTCCGAAAGCCAGCGTTTCGAACGCGGCGATCGAGGCCCCATGGTCGTTCTTGCCACCGTACGCCTCAGGGTAGGCGAGGGAACCAAGGCCGAGCTTCGCCAACACCCTGACCGCCTCGAGCACCCGTTCGCGGTAGTCGTCCTTGGCCAGCCCCAACGGGATCGACAACGCGGGGTCCCGGAGCGCTGTGCGCGCGACTTCTCGCGTCTGCGAGTGATCGCGATCGAGATAGGTGTTCAGCGCAGCGGCGTCGAAGGTGGGCGTGGTGGCAGCGCCCTTTGAGGGTGGCATCAGAGCACCGAACGCACGCCGGGCCGCCTCGGCCCCGGGGAGACCTAGTGCCCGCTCAAGGGCGCGAAGCTCAGCAATGGCTGTACCCTCGCGCCAAGGACCACCGTCACGGGGGTCCTCAGCCTCCCACAGCGCCAAGCCGAGATCCGTCAGGGAACGTAGCGCCCGCTCTTCGTCGTCGAGGGGGGCAATGCGAAGCTGAGCCTGGAGCGCTTCGAACTGAGCCGGCGTGGGTGGTGCCGCCGGGTCGAGCCAGCGCCCCAGCTGCTCGCGGGCCTTCGCCGACAGCGCGGTCAGGTCATCGACATGAGCGCCGAATGCCCCGAGTTCGGTGGGAGAAAGTACTCCGTCAGCCCACACGACGTACACGAATGGGAGGAGGGGTGTCAGTTCTGGCTCGTGGACCGCCCAGCGCCACTGCTCGTGATGAGGAATCGTCACGGCGTCAAAGGACCTCTTGGCGAAAATGTGGCAGGGTCTTGACCCTCATGTTCCGTATGTGCATCGTGCCTGCCTTCCTGGTTGGTCGTTGTCAACACTACTCGCGAATGAGGCGAAATACGATGGCCGAAGCGATGGTCGGTGTCGTCATGGGCTCCAAGTCGGACTGGGATACCATGGCGTCGTGTGTTTCCACGCTTGAGGCGTTGGGAATTCCATGTGAAGTGCGCGTCCTGTCTGCCCATCGTACGCCGCACGAAGCCGCGGAGTTCGCGCAGACGGCTGAGGCTCGGGGCCTGGAGGTGTTGATCGCGGCCGCCGGCGGCGCCGCACACTTGGCGGGCGTCCTCGCGTCGCTGACGATGCTTCCAGTTCTGGGAATCCCTATGAAGGCCTGGTCGCTCGACGGGCTGGACTCTTTGCTGTCTACGGTGCAAATGCCGCGCGGTGTTCCCGTTGCGACCTTTGCCATCGGCAAGGCCGGGGCCGTCAATGCCGCGCTGTTTGCCGGCCAGATTCTCGCTCGTAAGAACGAGTCGATTCGCGAGGCTGTGGAGGCCGACCGCGAAGCCCGACGTCAGGCGGTACTCGCTGAAGGGGACCCGCGAGACTAAGCGCGGGCGTTTGGCCGGACGAAGTTGGTGTCCTGCCGCTTATAGAACAGGCCATTAGGAGCGCGCTCGAGGCCGCCCGAAGTGGGTCTCCTGTCCCTTTCTGGGGCATGGACGCAGATGGCGGCGTGCTATGCCACAGTTTCGCCCGACCCTGGTCGCGGAGACGAAGTTCGAAACCTGCGCCGGCCGCGTTCCGTATTTGTCATACAAAGTCGGAATAGATCCGAAGACCTTTGTATGGGCGGGGCTGTTATGGGCAGAGATGGATACCTCGGCGAGTTCGAGCAGATGCTTCTTCTGGCCGCGATGCGGCTTGGCGACGACGCGTACGGGATGCAGCTCATGAAGGAGCTGGACACCACCGTCGGCCGCAGGGTCTCAAGGGGATCCGTCTATGTCACGCTCGACCGCCTGGAAGGGAAGGGGTGGATCGAGTCCGAACTCTCCGACGCGAGTCCGGAGCGAGGTGGGCGCCCTCGGCGCGTGGTTCGCCTGACGCCTGATGGACTGGCGGAACTCCAGAAATCACGTGCGGCCCTGCTTAATCTGTGGGACGGCTTGGAAGAGGCCCTGGATCCGTCGTGAAGACGAACCCGCCGCGTTGGGTCAGCCGCCTTCTTGAGGCGGTGCTCCCACCCACGCCCCGCGCCCAAGCCATTCTTGGCGACCTGCAAGAGGAGTTCGCGGAGCGAGCGACTTCGGGGGTCTGGAGTGCCCGGACGTGGTATGTGCGGACGTCGCTCGGCATCTGCCTGCGTTACGCGGGACAATCGAGAAAATACGATCGGAAACGGGCAGGTCTCGTGACCGACAAGCTGGGACGATGGGAGGGGTTTGTGGACAGCTTGGTCAACGCGGTGATCATTCGGGACCTGCCGTACGAGGATCCCGAGTCACTCGTCGATGTGTCCGAAGCGCAGGAGGGTTTCTTTCATGGCACCCTGTCCTATCCTGACTGCGAAGACCTGCGGCTGGCCTCGGAGGACGTGTTCACGGGTGTTGCGGGCTCCCAGCTCATCCTTTTACAAGCCGGCTCCGACGCAGGCGTCGAAGTACTTCCAGCGGAAGCCGTCACCGGAAATTACTTCTCACTCCTCGGCGTGAAGCCCGAGGTGGGGCGTCTGTTCACTGACCAGGATCACATCGCGAGGGGCGCACACCCGGTGGTGGTGCTTGGTCACGGATATTGGTCGAGGACTCGATGGCTGCGACGTCGTTCACGGTGCTTTTGCTCGGCATCGCGGCCGGCATCGCGCTCTTGCTTGGCACCGTGGGGATCTACGGGGTCATCGCATACATCGTGGGTCGCAGGACGCAGGAGATTGGCGTGCGCATGGCGCTCGGGGCGCCGGCGCAGACGGTGCTCAGGGGTGTCGTGGGCGAGGGGCTGCGCTTGACCGGGCTAGGAGTCGCTGCCGGGCTCGTCGGTGCCTGGGCGATGAGTCGGGTGCTCGCATCCCTGCTGTTCGGTGTGACCGCGACGGATCCCATGACGTTCGGAGCCACGGCGCTCCTGCTTACCGCGGTGGCCACTTTGGCGAGTTGGATTCCCGCGCGCAGGGCGAGCCGCGTCGATCCGGTCGAGGGGTTGCGGGCCGAATAAGCGGCGCCAGCTCACGGACGCTTCCCCGACGAGGCAGCCGTTCGTATTCTATGGGTGTGACGCCGCTTCGGCTCAGGCCGGGGCGGCGCTCCCTTTTCACCCAGCTGTGCCGCCGTTGGGTTCGCCATTCTCCCGACCTAGCGCGAGGTAATCCGATGCTTGAGGAAATCCGCAACAAGATCGAAAACGAGATCGTGTCGTTGAGCACGGAGCTGAACGTCGACCTCCCGAAGCGGATCAAGATCGCTCTCGAGCACGGCGACCTGCGGGAGAACTCGGAGTTCAAGGCGGCCAAGGAGCGCCAAGGCTTCATCGAGGCTCGCCTGAATCACCTGACCACCCGAATGACAGAACTGTCCAAGATCAACATCACGGACATGGTCTTCGACAAGGTCGGCTTCGGGTCAAAGGTCGTGATCCGTGATCTCGATACGGGTGATGACTTCAACTTCACCATTACCGCCGGGGACTTCATCGATCTGGACGCCGGCCAGGTATCGCTTGCCTCGCCCATCGGTCAGGGGCTCTTGGGTGCATCGGAGGGTGATGAGGTCACGCTGCGGCTGCCGGCCGGAGACCGGAATTACAAGGTCCTCGAACTCCTGACCTTGCCACAGCAGATGGGGGCGAAGAAGGAGTAATCGCGTCGCGTGCCCCCGAAGCATCAGCACGGCGGCAGTCGAGCGGTGCGCGACCAGCCCTTCTAGAGCGACTCCACGAAGTCCACCGCGTCCCTGACCTCTTCCGGCACGATCCAATGGCCGATGTCATAGTCTGCAGCGTGATACTGAACACTCGCTGCATCGAACTTGGCCCGTCCGCGCACCGCGAGCTCGAATGGAATCGCCGGATCGCGTAGACCGTGGCCCCAGAAGATGGGTGCGGTCCCCGGTGACATAGCCGAGAACGGCACCTCAAGGGAGGCAGGGATGAAGCCGGAGAAGTTGAGCGCTGCCATGATCTTCCCGGGGCGCGTGAGCGCGTACGCCATACTCATGGTGCCGCCCTGTGAGAAGCCTCCCAGCACGATCCGACCGGGCTGAAACCCCACGATCCGCGGCACCTCTAGGAGGAAGGCGTGCAGCGAAGCGAGGCTTTGCGTCAGCGTGTCCTCCATCACGCGATCGTCTTCGACATATCGGTACCACGCCCACCCCGACCCGTATCCCCAGGGATGCCCTGGGTAGGGTGCTTGCGGCGTAATGAGCGCCCAACTCTCCGGGAGGGCCGGGTGCAGCGCCTGCAGGTCCCCACGGTGGCTACCCCGTCCGTGCAGGAGCACCGCGACGGTACCTCCGTCGGCGTTCTCAGCCGGTCGGCGAATGTCGTATTGGAGCAATGTGGTATGGGTCAGGAGATCAACCTGGGGGTAAGCTGAGTCTACGCGCTCCAGGTCCGTCACGGAAGCGGTGTGAGTGTCTTCTCGATGTCTTCGCGTTCGGCCTCCAGCCAAGGCGGGAGTTTTAGCGTTGTGCCGAGGGTGGCTGCGGGCTCGTCCACGGCGAAGCCTGGCCCGTCTGTCGCGATCTCCAAGAGCAGGCCATCGGGCGAGCGGAAGTAGATGCTCTTGAAGTATGTGCGCTCCATGACCGGGCTCACGTCCACGCCCAACTCAAGAATATGCTCGCGCCATTCGAGCTGCTGCTCGGCGTTTTCGGCTCGGAAGGCGATGTGATGTGTTTGTCCCACCCCCGGGCGCTCGCGAAGGGTCGACGCACTCCAGTCGAAGAGCGTGAGCGACGAGTGTGGGCTCACCTCTGCGCCATCGTAGTCGGCCCAGAAGTAATGCTTCGTTTTGCCGTCGTCCTGATTGTAGGTCTTTTTCACCAGCTTGAGCCCCAGGGCAGCTTCGTAGAAGTCTCCGGCGCGCTCCAGCTGGTCGGTTATCGCCGAGATGTGGTGGATGCCGTCCAAGTGCATGTCTGGCGTGATCAGGGGGACAGGCTCTGGGTAGGTCGAGGCTGCAAAGCCCTGCTCGTCGCGTCCGCCGGACAAACGCTCTTTTGGTGGGATCAGGAGCTGCTGCCCGAGGGCGTCAGCGGGCTCGTCGATCGCGTAGCCGGGGCCAGCGGTCGCGATCTCCAAGATCTGACCGTCTGGGTCGGCGAAGTACAGCGAAAAAAAGTAGCCGCGATCAATCGGGCCGTTCGACGGGACGCCAGCGTCCGCCAGGCGACGCTTCCATTTGAGGAGGCCGTCGAGTGTCGACACGCCGAGGGCCAGGTGATGCACGCCGCCAGCGCCCCACTGTCCCTTACGGGCGTGGGGCCACTCGAAGAAGGTCAGGATCGTGCCGGGCTGACCTCCTTCACTTCCGAAGTAGAGGTGGTACGCGCTTGGGTCGTCGAAGTTGACGGTCTTCTTGGTGAGAGAGAGCCCGAGTAGATCTCGGTAAAACGACAGGGTCCGAGTCGCGCTGCTCGACACCATCGTGATGTGGTGGAAGCCGCGGGTTGTGAGTCGGGTGGTCATCGTTGTCCTGGTGCAACTGCTAGCAAATACGCCGGCATTCGAGGTGGCACGAGTCATCGCAAAGATGATACTTCAGACTTGAAATAGTGTCAACGCCGCCTTGCCTCACTCAGTGCCCCGCCCCCGCCCCTACAGCGTGCGCTTGAACCGGCTTGTGGCCAAAACCAGCCCGGCCACAGCCATCACGGCCAGCGTCACGAACTGAGTCCACAGGTCGCCAATACTCGCGCCCTTCAAGAAGACCGCACGCACGATCTCCAGGAAGTGCCGTAGCGGATTGATGACGGTGAGTTCCCGGAAGCCCGGCGGCATCGTCTCGATAGGATAGAAGAAGCCAGAGAGGATGATGGCGGGCAGCAGGAACAGGTACATCGTGAGGAAGGCTTCCTGCTGGGTGGAGCTGATCGTGCTGATGAACAGTCCGACTGACAGGCCGGCCAAGATGAATAAGGCTGCGGCAAAAATCAGGACGAAAGCAGATCCCCGCAGAGGGATGTCGAACCAGACCAAAGCGACGGCCGTCACGATCCCCAACTGCAACATCGCGATCCCTGCCACGGGTATCGTCTTGCCGAGAATCAGCTCGCCCGCCGACAGCGGTGAAACCAAGAGTTGCTCAAGCGTGCCGACTTCCCGCTCCCTCACGATGGCCATGGAGGTCAGGAGCAGACACATGAGAAGCACGATCACGCCGATCACGGCGGGTACGTTGTAGACCTGCGACTCCAGGGCCGGGTTGAACCACGCCCTGGTGCGCACATCCACCGGAAGGGTGAGTCCACCCCTCGCCTCGGACGCGATTCGGAGTCCTAACTCCTGAACGATCTTCGCCGCGTAACCCTGCGCGATGGTCGCTGTGTTTGAGTTCGTGCCGTCGGCGAGGAGCTGCACGACGGGGCTTCGACCAGCCAGGAGATCCGCTTGGTATCCGGCGGGGATCTCGAGCGCCACGACGGCGCGGCCCTCGTCAAGCGCGATCCCCAGATCTGCCGAGCGGTCAGATGTCGAGACCACGTCGAAATATCCCGAGCCCGTGAAGGCCGCCAGGAACTCACGGGAGGCGACGGTCCCGTCGTGGTCGACCACGGCGGTGGGGACGTTGCGAACGTCCGTGTTGACCGCGTAGCCGAGGAGGATCAACTGAACGACAGGTGCCGCGAAAATGATGCGCTTCGTTTTTGGATCGCGGAAAAGTTGGCGAATCTCCTTGACCACCATCCGGTGGATTCGGTGCACTTTCAACCGCCACTCGCTCATGCCTCCAGCTCCTTCTTGAAGGTCATCGTCGCGAGACCCAGCCCGACCACAGCGTAGACGACCATCAGGATCGCTTGAACCCAAAGAACATCAGCGCCCACGCCTTTGAGCAGGATCCCCCGCGTCACTGTGATGAAGTACCGGGCCGGGATCAAATACGTGACACCCCGCAAAAAAGTAGGCATCGACGCGATGTCGAAGATGAAGCCGGAGAGCAGCACGGCAGGAAGGTACGTGGCGACCATCGCCACCTGCGTGGCAAGCACTTGCGACTTCACCGCGGCGGAAATGAACATCCCCAACCCCAGGGCACCGACCAGAAAGAGCATGGTGAGGACGCCCAGTAGGACGACACTTCCGTTAAACGGCGTCCCGAAGATCAGCATTCCCGTCACGACGATCGTGACGACGTCGAAGAAACCGATCGCGAGGTACGGAAGGAGTTTGCCGAGCACCACCTCGAGTCGTCCGACGGGCGTCGCGGCCAACTGTTCCATCGTGCCCCGTTCCCACTCGCGCGCGATCGTGAGCGCTGTCAGCATTGCGGCGATGATCGACATGATGACCGCGATCAGCCCCGGCACGATCATGTGTCGGCTTTCGAGGGTGGGATTGTACCAGATGCGTGGTTCGAGCGTGACCGGGAGCCGCAGACTCCGGCCGCCGGTGATTCGGGTGGCGCTGTGCCTAGAGACGATCGCGTCGGCATAGTTCATCGCGATTGTTGTCGTGTTGGCGTCGCTCCCATCGAAGAGCAGCTGGATCTGCGCGCTTCGCCCCGGGGCGGCGAGGTCGGCGGAGTATCCGGGTGGGATCGTGAGAACCCCGAGCACGGTGCGGCGGGTGAGACGATCTTCAATCTGGGCGGACGACTCGAGCCTTTCGCTCACGTTGAAGTACCCACTCGACACGAACGCTTCGACCAGTTCGCGGCTCTCCTGGGTCCGGTCGTTGTCGAGTACGGCCAGCCCGATGTCGTTGATGTCGAACGAGATCGCGTACCCGAAAAACACCACCATGAACGTCGGCAGCGCGAAGGCCAGGATCATGCTGCGGGAATCTCGCTTGAGCTGAATCCATTCCTTGCGTGCCATCGCGAGTAGGCGGCCCATTTTCATCGTCTTAGCCGACCACAGCGCCGCCCTCGGCGCGCACGAGTGAAACGAAGACGTCTTCGAGAGACGGCTCTATGGAGGTCATGCGCTCGATCTCGCGGCCTGCGGCGGCCAGCGTGCGCCGGATGATCTCCGTGCCTTGGGTTTCGTCGCTCACAGTCACGTGCAACTCGCGTCCGAACATCGCCGCGTCCAGCACGCCAGGGGTGCCGGTGAGGGCCTCCACGGCGAGGGCAGCGTGGTCTGTCTTCACCTCGATGATGGGCTCTACCACGCGGCTTCGCAGTCCCCGCGGCCGGTCCATCGCGATCAAACGCCCGCGGTTGAGGAGGGCCAGGCGATGGCAGTACTCCGCCTCCTCCATGTAGTGCGTAGAGACGAAGATCGTCGTGCCGGACCGGGATAGATCGTCAATGAGATCCCAAAAGCGCCGCCGTGCCACCGGGTCCACGCCTGACGTAGGCTCATCCAAAAAGAGGATGGGCGGCTCGTGAACCATCGCACAGCCGAGCGCCAGTCGCTGCTTCCAGCCGAGGGGGAGGTCTTGGGTGAGCTTGTCACCCATGTCCTCAAGTTCGGATAGAGCCAAAATCCATGCGCGTCGCTCCGCGAGCCGGGCGCCAAGTACGCCGTAAAGCCCCGCAAAGAGTTCAATGTTCTCATTGACCGTGAGGTCCGTGTAGAGCGAGAAACGCTGGGACATGTAGCCGATGTTGCGCTTGATCTGTACCCGCTCGGTCCGAATGTCGAAGCCCGCCACGTGGCCGTCGCCGTCGGAGGGGGCGAGCAGGCCCGTCAGCATCTTGATCGTGGTCGTCTTGCCCGCGCCGTTCGGCCCCAGGAATCCGAAGATCTCACCTGGCTCGACGTCGAAGGTCACGGAATCCACGGCTGTGAAGTCCCCGAAGGTGCGTGTGAGATCACGCACGACCACAGGGTGAGGCTTAGTCATTGGCGACCCGCACGAGGTGGATGAAGACGTCTTCGAGAGATGGCTCGATCTTCTCCAGGCCAAGGATGTCGATATGACGCGCAGCTAACGCGCTGGTCAGTTGGTCGACGTCGGTGCCGGGTGTCAGGAGCGCGTGGATCGCGTCTCCAAAAAGGGCCGCGCTGCTGACGCTGGGCAGGCTCTTGAGGAAGTCTCTGGCGTCGCGTGGCGTCGTCGTGCGCAGCGCCAGCATCGTCCCGTCTAACCCAGCCTGAAGGTGGCTCGGCGTGTCCAGCGCGATCGCGCGGCCTTCGTTGAGAAGGACCACTCGGTCGCAACGTTCGGCCTCATCCAGGTAGGACGTAGACACGATCACGGTCACGCCTTGCTCCACCATCTCATGCAAGATCAGCCACAACTCCCGCCTCGAGATGGGATCCACGCCGAACGTAGGCTCGTCGAGGAGCAGTACCTTCGGTGTGTGAATTAGACAGCACGAGAGGGAAAGCTTCTGCTTCATTCCGCCGGAAAGTTTGCCGGCCAGGCGATCTGTGAACTCGTCGAGTCGGCTGAACTTGAAGAGGCGCTTAAGACGCTCCGGTCGCTCCGCCTTGGGCACGGAGTACATGTCCGCGTAGAAGGCGAGATTCTCAGAAACCGTGAGGTCTTCATACAGCCCGAAACGTTGGGCCATATAGGCCAGGTGGGGCTTCGCCCCCTCGGGATCCTGGGCAACGTCGACGCCCTCGATGAGTGCCGTCCCGCGCGTAGGCCGGAGAACGCCGGCGAGCATTCGCAGCGTGGTTGTTTTTCCGGCGCCGTCAGGACCGACGATGCCGAAGAGTTCACCCCGACCGACATCGAACGTGAGGTCGTCGACCGCGGTCAGCGTTCCGAAGTCACGACTTAGGCCGCGGAGAGAGACCGACGGGTCGCTCACAGGGATTCGCTCACCAGGGTCACGTCTGCGGGTACGCCGGGCTTCAGTTCGTAGTTCGGGTCTCCGGTAATCCGGACCTTCACGGGGTAGACGAGCTTGGTGCGCTCCTCCGCGGTCTGGACGTTGCGCGGCGTGAACTCGGCTTCACTGCCAATGAACATCACCTCGCCCTCGTAGGTCCGGTCCGGGTAGGTGTCCGAAGAGATCTCGGCGCGCTGGCCGATCTGGACACGGCCGATCTCATCTTCGCGGACGTAGATGCGGACCCAGCGACTGTCGCGATCGAGCAGCGTCACGACCGGTGTGCCGGCTCCGACGATCTCTCCCGGTTGCCGATGCTTGACCGTGATGACGCCAGCGAAGGGCGCCACAACCGTCGCATTGGAGAGCGTCACGGCGGTGCGCGCGACGTTGGCCTCGGCCTGACCCACCATCGCGCGCTGCGCGTTGACGGTCTCGGTACGAGGACCCGCCTTAACCAAGATGAGCATCTGCTGCGCCTGGTCCTGAGTGGCGAGCGCGACCTCGCGGCCGGTCTGGACTGCGTCGAGAGACTGGCGGCTAATCGCTCCACCCGCGAAAAGCCCTTCCGCGCGTTCTACGTCACGGCTGGCGTTTTCGGCCCTCATGGTCGCAGAGCGGACCGCAGCCTCCGCGCTCGCGATCTCCTGGGGGCGGGCACCACGACGCAGTTCGGTGAGCCGCGCCGTCGCGGCCTCGGCCTGAGCTTGGGCTGCATCGAGGGCGGCACTCAGTTCCCGGGTATCCAGGTGTGCCAGTTCCTGACCCTCTTCCACCGCGTCGCCCTCTTCAACACCGATGGACTCGATCCGCCCCGGCAACTGGAAGCCGAGATCCGCCGTCGTCGCCTCGATGGTGCCAGAGGCGAAGAGTGTCCCATCCGCGAGCCCCGTATCGCGAGAGGTGTACCACCATCCGGCGGCCAGGATGACGAGGAGGACGGGGACGGCGATTCTGATGCGTTTGATCATGGCCGGATCTCCAACACTTCGTTTAGCCAGTTCATATCGAGGGTGCCGCGGGTGCGAGCCATGGACACCCTGGCCAGCACGTTGTCGTAGCGCGCGCGTGCGTGCCCTGAGCGTGACTGGTAAAGACCTGCTTGGGCTCGCAGTAAATCGCTTTGCAGACCCGAGCCGGCATCGAGCGCGAGCGCTTCAATCCGCGCGACCTCCGTCCACTGGGCCACCGCTGCCTCTAGCGCTAGGGCGCGACCCTGAGTCTCGGTGACCGCGGTTTCAGCAACGTCGACGGCGCTCAGGAGTGCCAATTCGGTAGCCGCCATGTCGCTCCGCGCCGCAACGACCCCCGCCTGCGCTCGCCGGATTGCCGCCCGGCGTGTGCCACCGGTGAAGAAGGGCAGGGTCATCTGAAGGCCCGCTTGCCACTCCGTCACGTGGTCACCGGTGAGTGTCGCGAAGTCCGCGATGCCTGCCTTCATGTCGAGTTTGGGGAGGCGCCCAGCCCGCTGCTCCGCGAGCACGGCCTCCGACGCTTCCACCACCCGTCCGGCCTGACGCAGAATCGGACTGCCGGCAATCGAAATCGCTGCATCTGCGCCTGTCACAGCCACGTCTGCCAGGTCTCGACCAGTGACGACGTCGGCTGGGACGCCCATCACCCGCGCGAGGCTACGTTCCGCGAGTCCGACGCGGGCCTCAGCCGTGGCGAGTTGGGCGCGGGCGTCCTGCAGGGCGGCACTAGCGCGCAGGACTGCCACTTCAGCGGCGGTTCCAGCATCAAAGTGTCGCTGGGCGCGAGCCCCCTCCGCGTCAACCGCCGCCACCAGCCTAGTCGCAGCGTCGAGAACCGCGCGTGCGGACAGTACCCCGACATAGGTCGAGGCGACCTGCTCGATAAGGACCATCTCGGTGGCCTCGGAACCGAGCCGGGTCGCCTCGGCTATCGCCCCCGCACCTTCGATTCGTGCAGATCGGGCGCCCGCGTCGAACACGGTGTAGGCGACGCCCACCTGCCCCTGCAGGAGTGTACGATCGAAGCCCGGCGGATTCACCGGATCAAATGAGTGAAACGGTGCGACGACCATCGGTTCCTGAAAACGCGTCAGGTTTACGGTGGCACCAAGGCTGGGAATGCGAGCGGCGCGGGCGGCGGCCAGGGTCTCGTCTGCAGCGTTCACGTGTGCAGCGGCGCTCTGCACCGTCGGATGGCTCCCCAGGGCTGACTCCGCCGCCGCGGCCAGCGTCAGCGATTGCCCTTGCAGTGCCTGCGGTGCCGTCAGTGTTACGGCCGCGGCCAGGAACAACAGGGTGACCGTGCTGTGACTCGGTTGGTTCATGGTACTCATGCCTCAGCGCGCGACTCGAGGCCCGCGCGCACGAAGGTGCGGATATGGTCCAGCACGCCCTCGCGGACGTGTGGATCGTTGAGGTCGACACCGCCGACCTGACGGAGCAGGGGCGCGACCAGGGTCAAATAGACCGGTTGGGACACCACACTAAGCGCGGAGAGCAGCGCGCTTCCCGGGCGGACAGAGCCGTCGCGGACGCCCTGCTCGTGGAGGCTCGAGATCGTGTCCTTCACATTCATCAAGATCTCGAGGACGACGTCTGGAGGTCTCTTGCCTGCGGCAACTTCTTGCAGGAGCAGGTGCGGGAGGTCTGGATGCTCCTGGAAATGATCGAAGTAGGCCTCGACAACGCGCAGCATCCGATCCAAGCCGCTGCCCTCAGCCTCCGCCGCCTGGAGAACCCGGGCTTCGATGGGGCGGAGGCATTCTTCAAGGGCCGCCGAATAGAGCCCCCGCTTGGATCCGAAGTGATACGTGATCGCCCCTAGATTGGTGCCGGCTCCGGTGGTGATTGCCCGCACGGATGCTCCATCAAAGCCGCGTTTCGCGAAGAGCGCGCGGCCGGCCTTGATCAATATGGATCTCGTGGCCGTCCCGCCGTCGGAGCCGGGCGACTCGGGGCTCGTCGCCCCGCCTCCAGCAAGAGCGTTCGGCATCAGCGAGTGCGTCGTCGGTGTTTCGGTGAATGATTCATACGTTCGTATGAATAATGAAGGCGCAAGTATGAGGCAAGAGGGAAGTACCCATCAGGTCGTCTGCCCTACGACGATCGGGGCAGCTTCGTCGCTCCACACGGCGGCGCGGAGATGGCGGCTACGACTTCACGCATGCGCAGAACGCCCTCGATCAGACGAGGTCCAGGACGGCCCAGGTACGGTTCGCCAATACAAAACACCCGTCCCTCGGTCACAAAACGTTGCTGCGCCCAGGCCTCGTTTCGGAGCACCACATCCGGTCGATATTTGTCCGGATGCACCCCGCACCACGAGAGCACCACGGCGTCGGGCGCGTGCTCGGCGACCTCATCGTCAGTCATGGGTCGGCTCTTGACCTCTTCCTCCCCAAGGACGGCTCGGGCCCCTGCGGCACGAAGGACATCGATGACCCACGATTGACGTCCGGGCGTGATGACTGGCTTGGGCCACCATTGCACGAGGATCAACGGAGCCTGTTCGCCGGGCTCTTCCCCAGGAGGGACATCGAGGACCGACCGCATGTCGGCGATCAGACCAAGCGCCTTGTCAGGAACGCCCAGTCGGTCTCCGATTAGGGCGATATCCCGGTAGACGTCCTCGACCGAAACCGGCTCGGGGGCGACCAAAGGGAGGCCCGCCGCCTCGAGTCGCTCTACCACCTGTTCGTGCCCGGGCACCGTGAGGGTGGCCAAAACGAGGTCCGGCTTCAGCTCGGCCACCTTAGCCACGTCGATATCCAAATCCGGCCCGACCTTGGGAAGGCCTGCCACGACATCCACGGGGAAATCAGAATGGTCGTCGACCCCTACCAGCATGTGCGCGCAACCAAGCGCACAGACGATTTCCGTGTTCGAGCAAGCCAGAGAGACGATGCGCATGGGGTTCGTTACCCGCCTTAGCCGGCTGCGTTCTTGTGGCGCGTCCACACACACCCAGTAGTTTTCGGAATCCAGTCTGAGATACCTAAGAGACCAAGATGTCCAACACTCCCTCCACCATGCAGGCGCTCGGGACTCCCGCCCCCGACTTCTCCCTCCCCGAGCCTTCCACCGGTGGCCATAAAACGCTCGCCGACTTCTCGGACGCCGAGGCGCTGCTCGTTGTCTTCCTGTCCAATCATTGCCCGTTCGTGAAGCACTTGGCAGACCATCTGGCGGGCTTCGCGACCGCCTACCAACAGCGTGGTCTCGCCGTGGTGGGCGTCATGGCCAACGACGTGGCCAGTTACCCGGATGACGCGCCTGAGAGGATGAAGGAGGAGGTCGCGCGTCGGGGCTACACCTTCCCGTATCTCTTCGACGAGTCCCAGGAGGTGGCCAAGGCCTATCACGCGGCCTGCACCCCAGACTTTTTCCTCTTCGATGCGGACCGGAAGCTCGTTTACCGGGGCCAATACGACGCGAGCCGACCCTCGCTCGACACTCCGGTCACGGGGTCAGACCTGAGCACGGCCGTCGATGCCGTCTTGGCTGGCCGAGCAACGGCAGAGCCTCAGGTGCCCAGCGTCGGGTGCAACATCAAGTGGAAGGCGGGCAACGCGCCACACTCGTTCGGCTGAGCCTCGACCGGAGGGGTCCGTGACCGGGACCTAGAGTGGGCTTTGCAACCTAGGCGTGGCTGGGTCCGTCTATATGCTCGTGGGTGGTCTGTGGAGGGGTGCTCCAAGACTGACCTGCGCCTGACCGCTTTGACCCGGACCTACCCACCATGAACGTCCTGAGGTTCGCCTTCCGTACGCTCGCCAAGACTCCATTCCTCACGGGTCTTGCTGTCCTGTCACTGGGCCTGGGTATCGGTGCCAACGGAGCGATTTTTTCGCTCTTCGACCAGATCCTGCTTAGGCCGCTTCCTGTTACCGAACCGCAACAGCTGGTCAATCTGTCGGCGCCGGGGCCGAAGTCGGGCAGCACGTCGTGTACTTCGGAGGGGTCGTGCGAGGACATCTTCAGTTACGCGATGTTCAAGGACCTCCAAGGGGCGGAAACCGGACTGTCCGGTATCGCGCTACACCGGACGTTCGGGGCCAACTTGGCGACCACCGAGTCAACCACGAGCGGTGCGGGCCTCTTGGTTTCCGGCAACTATTTCTCGCTGCTGGGCGTTCAACCGGAGCTGGGCCGCCTATTGGGGCCTACTGACGACGAGCAGTTCGGCGGACACCCCGTCGCGGTCCTGAGCTATCGCTATTGGGAGCGCCAGCTCGGACAGGATCCGTCGGTGCTCAACTCCACGATCGTGGTCAACGGACAGCCGCTCACCGTGATCGGCGTTGCGACCAGTGACTTTGATGGGACCACGCTGGGCTTCCGGCCAGACGTTTTCGTTCCCGTCACCATGCGTGCCGCGCTCACTCCCGGTTGGGACGACTTCGACAATCGGCGGAATTACCGATTTTATCTGATGGGTCGGTTGCCGGACGGTGTGTCGATCGAGCAGGCTGGACTGGCCATCAACCTTGTCTATTCTAGCATTCTCAATGAAGTGGAGGCACCGCTCCAAGAGGGCATGAGCGACAATGGGTTGGAGCGCTTTAAGGCCAGGCAGATCGTCCTTGAAGACGGCTTCCGTGGCCAGAGTAGCATCCAGAGCTCTGCCGGGGCCCCACTCTCATTTCTCCTAGGTGTGACCGGACTCGTGCTGGTCATCGCGTGTGCGAACATCGCCAATCTGCTGCTTGCACGGGGTGCTGGGCGAGCTCGTGAGATGGCGATCCGCGGCTCAATGGGCGCCAGCAGCTCGCCTGAGCGAGTGGCCTTGCTGATGATCCAGCCCTCGCCTAGGCTCGGGGCTCGACCTCCGGAATGTACCGGGGGGCTGCCCCTGTATCCGGAGTTGTCATGCGCGCCCGTCTCTCTCTTCTCGTTCTACTCGGCCTCGCCGTGGCCACCCCCGCGGCTGCCCAGGATCGCGACTACGTCAATCCGGCGTCGGCTTCAGATGCGACCGTTCTGCCGTTCAGTGGTGCCGCTTGGGTTGGCCAAACCCTCTACCTGTCGGGCACGATCGGCCTCACGGCAGATCAAGGGGTTCCGGTCACCGCAGAGGAAGAGGCCCGAAATGTCCTCAATAACGTGAAGGGGACGTTGGAGGCCGCGGGTCTCACCATGGATGACCTCGTGAGCGTGCAGGTGTTCTCGTCTGATGTCGCGGACTACGACGCATTCAATGCCGTATACCGGACGTTCTTCACCCAGACGTATCCGGCGCGTGCCTTCATTGGTGCCGGCACGCTGCTATTCGGGGCGCGTTTCGAGGTCATGGGGATCGCGGCCCGCGGCAGGTAGGTAAAAAAAGAGACGCCACCGGCGTAATATCCGGTGGCGTCTCAACTGTCGCAGCCCGGCAGCGAAAGCCGGGTACGGCGCGAACGGCGATGTTTTACAGCGGTTCAGAAGCTAGAAGCCGCACCTGCGATCGCTTGCCCATGCCAGGCTGCACAGTGTACTCGGATAAGACAAGAGATCACCTCCTATTTCAGTTTGACATCGGGCGGAGCGCCGACGGGCTCAAGGCCCGCAGTCCATTGGTCGTCGACTACTCTGAGTCGTCGGCCAAGGCCCAGGTCGGAAACGATTTGTAACCGATCAATGCCACTATAAGTCACGACATTCGGGAGTGCAAGCATGTTGGGTGCGATGGGCTGTGGGTGGGTTCGGGGCGGGATACCCTATGCGGTGTTGGCGCTGTTTTTTGTGGATTCCTCAACGGTGGGTGCTCAAGAAGCCAACGCGTGGCGAGGCTTCTTCGCGGCGGGCGAGCAGGCCCGCCAAGCTGAAGATCATGTCGGGTATGCGGAGCAGATGGTCCAAGCGGTGCGTGCGCTGCCGGCAGGGCAGCTCAACCGGCCCTTCATCCAGTACACGCCGCCCGTGCTGCCGCCCTGCTCGGGAACACGGACGAGGCCGTCGCGTGGCTCGAACAGGCTTGGGAGGAGAACATCGAATCACTGATGATCTCGTTCGCGGCGTACGACCCTGCGTTTGAATCGATCGCCGAGTCGCCGGAGTTTGTACGCGTTATGGCACTCGCCGCGGACATGGAGTTAACCGTCCAGAATCTCGCGGGTGCTGTGTCCCTCATTTCCGGTAGCGGCTCCAACGTCCTGGCCCACGTTGGCTCCGACGGGGTGTTTCTGGTCGACACGGGATACCTCCCCGCATTGCCTGCGCTCCGGCGGACGCTCGCGTCGATCTCCCGTCACCCGGTGCGGCGACTGCTCATCACCCACCCGCATGAGGATCACATGGGGTCGGCCGCGGCGTTCGGCACGGACGCGCGTGTCATTTATCTTGGGGCGAACCCCATGATGTTCCCGGGCACGACCGATCCAGATGCATTCCTGGACCGCATGGAGGCCGCCCTGGGGGCAATGCACCCTGAGACCATCGTGGCCTGAGGGTGTGGTCGGGCTGGCCGAAGTGCGGGCCCAGATTGCGGTGTCGCGAGCCTGCATGGCGCTCGTACGTCAGGCGCTGGAGGAGGGCCTCCCGATCAAGGAGACGGCGGCACGCGCAGAGGGGACGTTCGCGCCCCAGTGGGTGGGCTTCTTCTAGCGGCTGTTCAGCGCGGGGTAGGCTCTACGAGACGCCTTGAGGGAGTGCGGCGGGCGGGGGTCTAACCGGGGCGCGACCCGCCTGTATTCCGGGGCGGCCTGTCCGCCCGAGGCGTCCCAGGGGCGGCTAGGCGTCCTTGTAGGCCCGCTTCAGAAGCAGAAAAGCGACACCGAGCGCGATGGCAATCCACAGTACGCCGTAGACCAGCGTCGGGACGTGGGTCAGCTCACCGAGCATCGCTGCATCCGACTGGAGGTGAGGCCGGTCGAGCACGTCGCTCTTGATGTCGAGGATCGCGTAAAGGACGCTCGTGAGCCCGAGCGTGAAGAGCAGGCCACGGTTCATGGTCGGCCCCATCTTCTTGGCCGCCATGACCATCGTGAGTCCGAATGCGATCCCAAAAAGGAGGCCGAACCCGCTTCGGACAAAAAACGCCGTCAGCAGTACCACCATCACGCCAATGAACCCGTTCACCCAATCCGTTCTCACTTTCTTCGACCGGGCCCCCTCGACCATGGCCGCGCCCCAAAGGAGGCTGCCCAGGTAGCCGGCCGTCAGGGTGATGAACGCGTTGCCGCCGAAGCAGTAACACGCGCCACCCTGGCGCGGATCCAGCGTGATCTTATCAATGCCTCCACCCGTCGCCACTGAGGCGATCGCGTGGCTGGTCTCGTGTAGCAGCACGACGAAGATCTTCAACGGATACACGACAGACGTGTCCCACATGAACCAAAGCGCCGCGAAGAATACCGCGAAGCCCAGCACGAACTTCAGCTTTCTGTTCGGTGTGTCTGTCATGTGTCTGTTGTGTGCCTGGCTGAGTTGGAGATCTCAGTTGTTGAGACGTCGCATGGTTCACTACGGTTGCAGTCGGGGTGTTTGTTCCAATTTGAGGTTGGGTGACGCTCGGCGTGTGTCGCCTCATCTAGGTGTTGCTGTGGGTCGGCCCAGGTACGCTGGGGGTGTTGGGGCCGGCACCGCCCACGCTCAGCGGGCGTCTGGGACATGAACGGTCGGCCTCGCCCCCGGTCGGAGCGATGTCTAATAAAAGCGCGCTGCAGTGCGCCGAGTGGAGCTAATGTAGAATCATTGTTATATTAATGTCCAACAAAATGCCGATGGAATCGGCTCTACCGGATGAAGCTCCCGTGGCATACGTGAAGCTCTACATGATGACCGGCGGTGTCCTCCTGGCCGCTGAAGCGGCCTGGCTCGGGCTGGTGGCTGGCCCCCTCTTCCAGAACGAGGTCGGGCACCTGGTGCGCGAGACCTTTCTGCCCGCGCCAGCGGTCGCCTTTTACGTCATCTACATCGCGGGCATTCTCGTCTTTGCTGTGTTGCCGGGACTGAGGGCGCGCCGGCTCCATAGGGCCGTAGCCTTGGGTGGCTTTTTGGGGCTACTCGCTTATTCGACCTTCGATCTGACGTCTATGGCGGTCTTCAGGGACTTTCCGCTTCGGCTCGCGCTCACGGACATCGCCTGGGGCACGTTCGTGACCGGCACCGTCTCCGCCGCGGGGTACGGCATGGGTCGGCGGCTGGGGCTAGCATGAACCAGAAGGGCGTGACCCTGGTCGATCGCACCCGTCAGGCGGCGAGTGTAGCGACCTTCGGCTTCGTGCTGTGGCTGAACGGCCTGGCGGGAGCCGGAACTCTGAGCGGCGACTCGATCGGGGTCATCGCCAATCGCTACGTCTCGGCCTTCCTGCCCGCCGACTACGTCTTCGGCATCTGGGGTGTCATTTACCTAGCGCTGTTCGGCTTCACCCTATATCAGGCGCTGCCGGGGCAGGGTGCCAACCCGTTGCTGCGGCGCCTCGGGTGGTGGTGGCCGGTGAACGGAGTGCTGAACGTCGCATGGATCGTGACCTTCTCGTTCAGCCGATTTGGCGCGGCCATGATCATCATGCTGCTTCTATTGGCGTCCCTCCTCGCTATTCACGTCGAGATCGGGATCGAAGACGAACGGTCGCTGGGTGATCGACTCTTCGTGGCCCTGCCCTTTAATACCTACCTCTCGTGGATCTTCGTGGCCGTGGTCGCCAATACCTTCCAGTACGTCTCATCCCTTGGATGGGACGGCCTCGATACAGTCGCGCTCGTAGCGTCTGCGCTCATGATGATCGTGACCACGGGCCTCGGGGCCTTCATGGCCTGGCGCAGGCGCGCCTGGGTGACCCCGCTGGTTGTGGCGTGGGCGCTTGCCGGGATCGCGGCGCGCTACTCCGAGACGCCGCTCCTGGCACTGACGGGGTGGTCGATGGTGGGGGTGGGCATCGTGTCGCTCGTCATGTCGCGCTGGGGGGCGGCCGCTCGTCGCGGGGCCACGGTAGCCTCGGCGCTCATGCTGTTCTCGGCCGTGAGCGTGGCGGGCCAGGAGGCAGAGCTACGCGGACGGGTCTTTGACGGCGCGAACATGCGACCGGTCCAGGGTGCGCTCGTTACGGTAGTCGAGACCGGTGCGCAGACGCTCACCGCGGACGATGGCCGTTTTGGGATCGACCGCCTGCCCCCGGGATTGGTCTCCGTCGTAGTGGAGATGATCGGTTACCGGTCTGAGCGGCGAGCCGAGGTCGTGCTTCAGGCCAGCCGCTCCACGTATGTGGAATTCCGGCTCGAGCGGCGTGCCATCGTGCTCGAGGGGATCGTGGTCGGCGCTCCCGCGTTCCGAGTGCCTGCGGCGGCTCCGACCTCGGTGCAACGATTGTCCAACGAGGAGCTCCGCAGGACGCCGGGGGGATTCCTGGACATTTCCCGAACACTCTTGTCGTTGCCCGGCGTGCTGGGCGGCGTCGACAACCGCAATGACCTCCTAGTCCGAGGTGGCGGGCCGGGTGAGAACGCCTACTACCTCGACGGAATTCGTGTGCCCCAGATCAACCACTTTGCGACGCAGGGCGCGTCGGGCGGTGCCCTCGGATTGGTCAACGTCGACTTCATTCGTGAGGCCGAATTCTTCAGTGGCGCGTTTCCTGTCCGCTACGGGGACGCCCTCAGTTCGGTGCTGAGCATCGAGAACCGTCCAGGAAGTCCCGAAGGCGTTCGGGGCGATTTCACGCTCGGGGCCACCGAAGCGGCGCTCACGCTGGACGGTCCGGCGGGCCAGAATGGGAACTGGCTCTTCAGCGTACGCCGGTCCTACCTGCAGTTCCTGTTCGCCGCGATCGGGCTGCCGATTCGGCCCGACTATTGGGACGCCCAGTTCAGAGTCGAGCTCGAGCCGACCACGAAGGACCGCGTCTTGTTCGTGGGTCTCGGCGCGGTCGACAACTTCGGGATCGTGGCTCCTGCCCCTGGCGACGACTACGAGAACTTCGAGATCTTCGAGCGGGTGATCGACAACGACCAAAGGAGCTACACGCTCGGTGCGAGTTGGCGGAGGCTGATTTCGGGGGGATTCCTCACGACGACGCTGAGTCACTCCACCAGCGACTATGATTTCAAGGATCCGGGTGCGGACGGTTTTCCGGTTCTCAGCAACGAGAGCCTCGAGAACGACAGCCGTCTTTCGGGCCGGGCAGACCTCGCTCTGGGCGATCGCCTGACCTTCGACGGCGGGGTCGATGTCACACAGATTTCGCTCGATGTGGCGCTGTTCCAAAGGGCCGTGCCGGGTGGCTCATTACCGACCGACCTCGCATGGAATCGCAGGACATCACTGTGGAAAGTCGCCGCCTACGCGCAGTTCACGGGTGACGTCTGGAGTCGGACTTCGTTGAGCGTCGGAGCCCGAGCCGACGAGGTCACCGCGCTCGATCGCGGGCTCTCGGTCTCCCCGCGTGGCTCGCTTAAGGTGCAGGTCACGAACGACGTGTCGCTCCAGATCGCGGCGGGTGTATTCCATCAATCGCCGAGCCTTCTTTCGCTTTCCGTGGAAGAGGCTGGCCGACCGGCCAACCTGGGGCTGCGGCAGCAACGCAACGTCCAGGCGGCGGGGGGCGTCTCCTGGGTGGCCACGCCCGGCCTGCGCGTCTCGGCGGAGGCCTTCGTAAAGGAGTACGATCGTGTGCCGCTCCTTCGCGACGACCCGCGCATCGCGCTGTCCAACTTGGGCGGGGACTATGGATTCGTCGGTGCCGAGCCGCTCACGGACGAGGGAACAGGGAGGGCCCGAGGCATGGAGCTCCTCGTTCAGCAGAAGCTGTTGCAGAAGGTCTATTTGCTCGGAGCGTACACGTTGTCGTGGAGCGAATTCGCGGGATTGGACGGTGTCTTGAGGGCCTCGGCATGGGACCGACGTCACGCGATGGACCTGACGGCAGGGCTCCGACCCAGCGGCTCATGGGAGTTCGGAACCAAGCTCAGATGGCTGTCGGGGCTCGCCACAACACCCTGGGACGTGGAGGCATCGGCCGCCTCCTACGCGATCACCGGCAGGGGTACGCCCGACTGGAGCCGGATCGGAGAGATTCGCACGCCGTCTTACGTCCGACTGGACGTGCGCGCCGAGCGCCGGCTCAGCTATTCGGGATGGAACGGGGTGGTCTATCTGGATGTTCAAAACGTACTGAACCGGAAGAACGCGGTCGGGTTCGCCTATACGGAGAATCCCATCTACCCGAATAGGATCATGCCCATCGATGGGTCGGGGTTGTTGCCGACGTTCGGGTTCAGCCTTGAGTTCTAGTTCTAGCTTCACGCTCATCAACAAGTCGCGGGACATGCATCCGCGTCGAGGAGGCACGCATGCAATTACCAGAATGGGCCATGCGGGGGCGCGGCGGTTGGCGCTGGACGGGTGCGGAGCGGCCGTCCTTCGCTGAGACTCCCGGTCCGGGTCAGGAGTCCGTATGGGATTTCCCGCGCCCACCTCGCGTCGAAGCCGATGCGCGCCAAGTCGTCGTCCGCCTAGGCGGTACCGTGATCGCCGACACGACGGCCGCTCTTCGGGTGTTGGAGACGGCCAGTCCGCCCACGTTCTATCTCCCTCCGTCCGACGTGCGGATGGAGCTTCTGCGCCCCTCGCCAGGAATGTCGCGATGTGAGTGGAAGGGTGAAGCTCGGTATTGGTCCGTGCGTACGCAGGAGGGGGAGCGCGTCGAGCAGGTGGCGTGGAGCTATCCGGAGCCGTTCCCGGACTTCGCGGAGCTGCGCGACTATGTGGCGTTCTATCCCCAACGGGTCGACTGCGTCCTGGGTGGGGAAACGGTACGCGCGCAGGAGGGCGGGTTCTATGCCGGCTGGATCACCTCCGGCCTGGTCGGGCCGTTCAAGGGTGATCCAGGGTCCAGTGGGTGGTGAGGCGTTGCGCCGCTAACGGGACCAGACGCCCGTGCTACGGCCCGTTTCTCCGTACCCCGTCAGCTCGACGTAGCCAAGCCCCTTGATGAGGCCGCCCGGTGACGTGCCTCGTACACTGACGGCACCCTCCCAGTAGCGGAACGTGAGCCGCAGTTCCTGATCAGACAGGAGGGGCTCGAGTTCGAGTTCCAGCCCTTCCGACGGAATCCGGATCAGCCAGCGTTCTGGGTACGCAGCGCGGCCGTCTGGTGACGTCCATGAACCCAGATCTTCGACCTGGATCTCGCTTTCCCATGCGAGTCGGGTCTTCGTCCCGTCTTGTGCGACGAGGGCACCCTCACTCTCGGGCGCCGCAGAACCGTCGGCCTGGCGAATGCGGTACACCATGACCTCGCGGTCGTCGTCCAGTTGGAGCGCGAACCAGTCCCAGCCGACTTGGCCTTTGCCGAGCACGGATGTGCTCCACTCGCGGTCGAGCCAAGACGATCCGTTCACGTCGAACGTCTCCGAGCCCACGCGGAGGCTTCCCACGGTGGGCATGCGGGGCAGGGAGTAGTAGTAGGACGCGTTGCCGGGCTCGGCGCTCTTCTGACTCAAGCCGTCTTCGCCATTGAGCACGATGCCCTTTCCCGGCTCGAGCGTGAGTTCGAGAGCGACCGAGTCGTCGCTCGCCGTGAGCCGCAAGGGGAAGGCGTCTCCAACGCCGGTGCCCTCGAGACTCCATCCCTCCAGCCAAACCCTTAGGGGATCACCCGTGGCGCCTGCCAGTCCTGCGGCGCCCCGCGCGAAGCGCTCGCGTGCGTAGAACGCGCCGCCGTCGATGTCCGAGACTGCGAAGTGCCCCATGTAGGCCTGTCGCGTGGACCACACGGATTCGGAGGCTGCGGCCGAGGGCGCAAGCGCGCTGCGAAACAGCGTGAGTTGATACCCGAAGCGCCTCCCGGACTCGGAGGTGAGGTGTCCCGTGACATACCACCACTCGGTCTTGAAGTCCGGGTGGGGGCCGTGGTCCGCGGGAAAACGGAAGTCCCGAGCCTCCAGGGCGCGGGCATAGCCCGCAGTGTCCGTCCCTCCCAGGGTCACGGCCAGGGAGAGGCCTTCGGTGTCCGCCTCTTGGACGGGGCTGCACCCCATGAGTCCTAGCAGTGCGGCCATAGCCGACCATGCGTGCGCCCGCATCGTCATTCCTCTCTGAGCCCGAGGGCCGGTGGTGTGCGCGACATTTTCCACGCCGGGTAGAGGCCTGCCAGGAGCGCTCCAGAGAGCGCCAGCGCGATGGCCTGGAAGGCCACGTCGGGGCCCACTTCCATCTGAAGCGTCCATCCAAACGATCGCCGATTCACGATGTAGATCATGACGACCGCGAGCAGCGCCCCCATGGGGACCGCGAGCACTCCGGAAATCAGTCCCAAGAGCCCGGTCTGGCCGGTGACGAGTCGCCAGACCTGACCCGGCGTCAGACCGTTCGCACGCAGCACCGCGAGTTCTCGCCCCCGTTCGAGCTGCAGCGCCATGAGGGCTCCGAGCACGCCAATGAAGGCCACGAGGAACGCCAGCAGCCGGAGCACCGCGGTGACCTCGAACGTGCGGTCGAAGATCTCGAGCGAACCCTCTCTCAGTGCGCGGTTCGAGCGCACGCTCAAGATGAGGTCTTCCGGCCGCACCGACGATTGAAGCTCCCGGGTCGTTGCGTCTACATCTGCGGCGTCGTCCAGGAAGAGGCCCAACGAGGTGACCCCGGGGTCGGTCCAATACCGATCGAACGTGGCGCGGCTCATCATCAGCACGCCTTGGTCCGAACCGTAGTCGTAAAACACGCCGGCGACGACGAAGTCTCGTGGTCCGACCTCCGTTCGTAGCGACACGGGCGAGCCCACTTCCAGCCCGTGTCGAAAGGCGAGAGGCTCCGAGACGATGACAGCTTCGTCGTCCCGAAACGCGTCCATGGCTTGCGCTCTTTCGCCCTCTAGGAAATCGAAAGACCGCTCGCCCCGCGGATCGAGTTCGAGCGCCACGAGGCGAAGCGTGCCCCACTCCGCGGTGGCTGTCGTGCCCCGGTAGGTGCTGTGTCCCACCACCCGCGGGTGCGCTACGAAGTCGGCAATGAGTTCGGGCGATAGCGTGCCGTCGGCACGGGACGCGACGGTAGAGGGAAGAGAGACGTAGATGTCGGCTTGGAGGGTGTTGTCCAGCCAGCGCACGAGCGTGCCTCTGAAGCTCTGGATCATGATGCCCAGCCCGACCGTCACCGAAACTGCCACGACCAACGAAGCCACGGCCGGTGCGGTTCGACTCAGGGAGCTTCGCACCGACCGGACGGCGAGAACGCCGAGGATACCCCCGAGTCGTTGCAGTGCAGGGAAGGCGAGGCGGAGTCCGAGCAGCATGCCGAGCGGAGTGAGGAGCGCGAACCCGATCATCAAGAAGAAGAGCCCGAAAAGACTCACCAACACGCTGCGGGTCGAAAGCGCCAGTACAGCGCCTCCTAGTGCGAGGAGCGCCACCCCGGTCCATGCCGCCAGCGGCACAAACTCCCGGGCGCTTTCCTCCAGGACGGAGCGTGTCTGCGCCAGCCGGGGTGGGGCGTTGGCGGCACTGCGCGCGGCCGGGAGAGCCGCCAGCACCGTTGCGCCCAACCCGATCGCGGCGCCCTTGAGCAGCACCCAAGGGTCTACCGCGACGCCCTGGACCGCGACCACCAAGTAGAGGTCGTTGATGGTCTGGGTCACCATGCCGACCAGTCCCCGGCCCAGAAGCACGCCCAGGCCCAGGCCGAGCACCGTCCCCAGTAGCGCGATCGCGGCCGCCTCGACCAGCACGTTCGAGAAGATCTGGGACCGGGCGACGCCGAGCGTTCGCAGCCGCCCGAAGAGCTCCCTGCGCTGAATGACCGAGAAGTTCAGCGCGTTGTATATCAAGAACATCCCGAAGACCATCGCCAGTAGGCTCAACGCCCGCAAATTCAGGTCGAACGAGGCGAGCATGCCTGACATGGCCGCGGTGCGCGTACCGGCGGTCTCGAGCGTGGCCGACGCCGGGATCAAGGCCGCGATCCCGGCCGCTAGACTGTCTCCGGCGCGGCCGTCCGGCAGGATGAGGTCGATGCGGTCCAGCACCCCGACCCGACCGAGGGCGACCTGTGCCACCGCGATGTCGGTGAGGAGCACATCCCGGAGCCCCGCCCTCGCGGTCTCGTCCGCGGGAGTGATCAGCCCGGCCACCGTGAGGCGGACGGGTGCGCCGGCCACACGAATGAGCAAGGTGTCCAACTCCGTCAGGCCGGCTGCGAGCGCAGTCTCGTCCAGCAACAGCACCGCGCCCGGCAGCGTGAGCATCCGTGACGCATCCACGCCGTCCCCAGCGACGGAAAAGCCGCGGAAAGGCCCCTCGGAAATCGGGTCCACACCCAGGATCCTCATGGCGACGCCGGGGAAGGCGTCGGCGCGCGCGAAGCCCTCCACCACCGGAGCCGACTCGCGCACGCCCAGGTCGATCCGGATTGCCGCGAAGACCTCGTCGGGGATTCCACCGGGGCCGGCCACCACCTGATGCGTCGCGCGACCCGCCACCGTCTCCGTGGACACGCGGAACGCGGTTTGCGACGCCTGCACCGCGAGGTCGATCGAGACCACGACCGCTACCCCCATGGCGACGCCGATTACGCACAGGGCGAGTTGCCCGGGGTGGGTGAGCAGGTGCCGCGCACTCGCGGCCCGGGCCAGCCTCAAGCCGAGTCCTCGACCAGGCGCCCGTGCGTGAGCCGAACGATGCGATCCATGCGGGCCGCGAGCTCGTTGCTGTGGGTGACCAGAAGCAGGCTGCCGTCGCCGGTCTGCGTCATGCGCTCGAGCAGGTCCACGATGCGCGCCCCACGGTCCTCGTCCAGGCTGCCGGTCGGTTCGTCGGCCAGCACCAGCGTGGGGTGGTGTACCAACGACCGAGCCACGGCGATGCGCTGACGCTCACCTCCGGAGAGCCGATCCGGGAAGGCGTCGGCGCGGTCCAGGAGGCCCACCTCGTCGAGCAGCGACTGGGCTCGTTCCCTATGCTCATGTGCCAGCGAGCCCTTGAGCTCCAGCGGCAGCAGGAGGTTCTCGAGCACCGTCAGCGTGGGGATCAGGTTGAAGGCCTGGAAGACGAACCCGATCTGCTCGCGGCGAAAGACCGTGCGCTCGTGCTCTGACATGGTGTCGACACGCACGCCGCCCACGCTGATTCGGCCCCGGTCCGCGCGGTCGATGCCGGACACCAGGTTGAGGACCGTGCTCTTCCCGGAGCCCGATGGGCCCAACACGGCGACGCGTTCGCCGGGTTGCACGGTCAACGCCACACCATCCAGAACCACATGTGTGCGCCCGCCCTCCAGGTAACTCTTGTGGAGGTCGCGAATCTCTAGGCTGGGGGTTTGATGCATAGCCATGTGTTTCAGGAGGGGGCCCCGCGTACCCCCTTCGAGTCACGGGTTTCCGAAAAAACATCGCGGAAGAGCGCTTCCGCGCCCTCCCTCGATGCCGCCGGATCGGTTTTCCCCGACCCAGCTGCTCTCGAATCAGAACCTTACGGCAAGATCCTGAAGCCTGCAGCGAGTGGCCAGACCCAGGAGTTGTTCGTGCCGAGCGCGGCCTCGTCGGAGAAGGCGATGTCCCCCTGCGGGCTGATCAGCAGTTGGACCGAGTCGGACAACTTGATCCCGAGCTTCGCCAAGACGGGTACGGCTGGCGCGGGGCAGGCAGCGCTGCCGCTGTACTTCGCCCCACGCCCCGCCTACATCCGGAACCGGTAGCTGAGCTTCACGAAGAGGCCGTCGGCGTCGGCGCGGACATCCTGGAAGCGGAAGCCGGACGTGTCGTCCCACTGGCGAGTGTAGCCTAGGAAAAAGACGGTGCCCGGAGACGGTTCATAGGCGAGCAGCGTCTCGATCCCGAAGTCGTGCGCATCGGAGCCTGTGCGAGCCGAACACGTATTGGCCGAGCAACTATAGACCTGTTGTCCCGTGACCGGGTCCAGCACGTTGCCGCGGACCTGGCTGGAATACTCCCCGACCCCACGAATGAACAGGGCCCGGGACAGCTGGTAGCGCAGCTGTAGGCGCGGGATCGTTGCCGACGAGTACTCCGAGTCGTCTCGCTGCCGGAAGATCTTCACATGCCGCGCCCCGAGTGTGGCCTGGAACTGTCCGTTGGGAACCAGCGTCAACGATGCGTCGGCACTCCAGGTGCGCCCCAGATCCACCGGAACACCGCTGGAGAAGATGGGGGTGTCCGACACGGAGGCTCCGAAGGAGGGGCGCACCCGCTCCCAGCTGCTGATCCACGAGCGCACACTGAACGACTCGAGGCCCGAGTAGAGCGATCGATCCGAAGAGATCGGGGCGAGGTTGTCGGGGTTCGAGCCACTCCCGAAGCCGGCATAGTAGGACGGAGCGAAGTCGAAGTCACTCCGGCGGTAGTTCAGGTAGCCCCCGATGTTGTCGCGCAGCGACGCGTTCAGGGAGGCGTTCACTTCGCGCTCTTGCGTTCCCCTGCCGGCCCAGAAGTCGTCTCGATCCCAGTAGCCCTGCACCTCGATGGACGGACTCAACTGCTCCAACAGTGCGCCGCGCTTGCCGCGGAATGTGTAACCCGTTCGCGCCTCGAACTGCGTAACGCCGGTGCGGCGAATGAAGCCGCTCCCCGCGCGGAAGCCTGCTCCGACGTCTTCGAACGAGGCGCTCATGGAGAGGGAGCGGCTCGCACGGTTGACGCTCGCAGTGAAGAGCGAGCCCCAGTTGGTGGGCGCCCCGCCTGCGCCATCCGCGCTTCCGGCCGCCATCATCTCCACGGTATAGCGCCCGCCCAGCACGAGTCGGGCATCCGCGCCCAGCACGCGGTTGAACCCGTCCCCGGACTCGGTGCGGTCCGTGTAGACCGCGCCCATGGTCGAAGTGCGGCCCAGGTCCCGCTTCACCCGCAGGAGGTTCACCACGGGGCTGGAGGCGCCACCGTTCAGTTCGTCCACAGCGCCGAGGTAGGCGACGTTGAACGCGCCGATTTTGCCGGAGAGCTTCGCGGCTCCGACAGGATTCACGATCGAGCGCGTGTAGACGATCTGCTTGGGCATCGAGAAGATGTCGGCTCCTTCCAAGAAGAAGGGCCGCTGCTCACGAAGGAACAGTGCGAATCGTTCGTTAACCACGATCTGGCCCGCATCGGCCTCGACCTGACTGAAGTCCGGGTTGAGCGTGCCGTCCAGAGTGAGGTTCGACGTCAGGCCGTACGCGACGTTGAGCCCGAACTCTCCATTGGACGATCCCCTCGCGAACTGACCCAGGTTGTCGTCCCATCGGCCTGACTTCGATCCCACCATGGTTGGGTTGAACTCGAGGAACATCCCCGGATCGATGCCTTCTAGGGCCCGGATCGATCCGGACTGCGCCAGGCCGTTGGCCTCGTCCCGCGTGATGGGGGCCCACGACTGCTCGTACCCGGTACGGCGAATCGACCGTTGGATCTGTAGGCCCCAGTCCTGCACGTCGGCGTCCGGAAAACGCATCGATTTGAAGGGAATCTTCAGCTCGGCTGAGTACCCATGGGCGTCCACGCGTCCGGCGGACTCCCAAAGAAAGTCCGGCGACCAATCGATAGGTCCGCCTCGGCCTCCCCGTCCTTCCACCCAGAGGCCGTCGCCCTGCACGCCGAGTGGGTTCACCATGAACACGTAGGCGCGTCGCTGGTCGTTGAAGGTGTCCAGGATGAAGCGCACGTAGTCATCGGAGCGACCGTAACCGTCACGGTCCGTCAACGTTGCGCGCACGCCGCCGCTCGAGTCGAGGGCCCGCACGGAGAAGTAGACCGCGTCCGCTGCGACGATCACTCGCACCTCGGTGCGCTCCGAGGCTGGGGCACCTTCGATCGGATCGAACTGCGTGAAGCCGGTCAGGACGGCGGCATCGGCCCACGCTGCGTCGTCCAGTCGCCCGTCGATGGCGATGCGGGGGTCCATGATGCGCGGCGCCTCGATATCGAGCTGTCGCGCGGACCCGTCGTAGGACATGCCGGCGGCGTGCGGACCGCTCGCGGCGGCGTGCGGACCGCTCGCGGCCGCGGGCGGTACCTCGGACCCATCGGGAGGGACTTGCATCTGGATGGAGAGCGCGAACGCAAGGACGATCTTGACCATTTCTTTATAGGTCCAAGTGTTGTATAGGTATTTTCTTAGACAAACATATCTCAATCGACCTTCGGAACAAGCGCCCCAGGAAAGCATACCTCTCGGGCCAGGGGTGGCTTCGGCGCGAGTGTCTGCGGGTCAGCCTTCAAAGAGTTGGTTTTCGTGGTGCAACGCCGAGCCTACGAAACGCACGAAGATGAAACCGGCCTGACAGATGTTCGCGATCAGGGCCGTGACATAGAGCGCAGGAGCATTCTCGGTCCACAATCCAAAGAGGACGAGCGCGAGGCTCGACTGTTCCACCACCTCGAGTGAAGACACGACGGCGATGGCCAGGCGGTCCGGCTTCACGATTGCCTTCACGGGGCCGTAGGCGCCCAGGAAGGAGACGATGATCCCGTTGTCGAAGATCAGGAAGACCAGCGCCGCGAGCCTCCACGTCAGGTCGATGTCCAGGCCATACCCCGCGAGGCCCACGGGGATCAGCGCCGCAGCCACCCCTGCGACGCTGCTGGCAATGACGAGTCGCAGCCTCAGGAGATCGTGCACGGCTTCAGCGATGGCTCCGCGGTCGCGGCGCAAGGCGCTTACAAGGGCGGCGAAGCCCGCGAACGCGGCGCAGATCTCCGCGAGAGCGAGAAGGGTCTCTGTGTTCGTCATAGAAGGCGCCCGTACCGTGGATTAAACAATTTGTTAGACAAAAGCTTAACAATGCTTGTACATCCCGCCAACTTATAATATTTTTGGATGCGAACTTTGTGCAGTCCTTAGACAAGTGACGAATGATGCCCCGCGAGCATAGGACTCAAGACGGCCTATTCAAGTCCAGGCGTCCGGTATTGGTCACCGGCGCTACCGGGTACGTGGGAGGCCGACTCGTGCAAGAGCTGCTGGACGCGGGGCACGCGGTGCGAGTGATGGCCCGGGATGCGAAACGGGCGAGCGCGAGATCTTGGGGGCCGAGCGTGGAAATCGTAGAGGCCGACCTGATGGATATAGGGTCACTCGCTGCAGCGTTGGACGGCGTCTCGGTGGCCTACTACCTGGTGCACTCGATGTGTTCCGGAGACGACTTCGCCGAGACCGATCGCCGAGCCGCGCGCAATTTCGTCGCGGCCGGCGTGGCACTGGATCAGCTCATCTATCTCGGCGGGATTCTGCCCGAGACCGAGGCGTCGCAGACGACATCCGAGCACCTGCGCAGCCGAGCTGAAATCGGCTCGATTCTCCATGCCGGGCTGCCGGTCACCGAGTTCCGCGCCGGCCCGATCATTGGCGGCGGCTCGGCCTCCTTCGAGATGGTCCGGTATCTGACCGAACGCCTCCCGGCGATGATCGCGCCCAAGTGGATTCTCAACGAAGTGCAGCCGATCGCGATTCGAGACGCGCTGTCGTACCTCGTGGCGGCGGTGGGGCGTGCCGACTCGCTCGGTGTAATCGATATCGGGTCGGATCGCCTGACCTTCAAAGCCATGATGGAGCGGTACGCGGAGGTGCGTGGCCTGCCCCGGTTGATCATCCCGGTCCCCGTGCTGGCGCCGTCGCTCGCTGCGCTCTGGGTGGGCCTGGTCACACCGATCCCCAACTGTCTGGCAGTGCCCCTCGTCCAGGGGGTCGTTCAGCCCGTGGTCGGCGACACGACCCGTGCCCGCGCGCTCTTCCCCGAGATCGAGCCGGAGTCGTACGTCGCCGCGGTGTCGAGTGCGCTGGCCCACACCGAGGCCGGCGAGGTCGCGACGCGCTGGAGCGTCGCCGGCGGCCCGAACAGCCCGAAGGTCCGCCTCGAAGACAAAGAAGGTGTGGTGCGCGAGATCCGCTCCAAGCTCGTGGATGCGCCCGCCGCCGCCGTGTTCGCGGCGTTCTCCAGTCTCGGCGGAGCGCGCGGTTGGCTGGTGTGGAATTGGGCGTGGAAGGTGCGGGGCGTCATCGACCAGATCGTGGGCGGTCCGGGGCTCCGGCGTGGCAGGCGCGACCCGCTGGTGCTCTATCCCGGAGAGGCTTTGGACTTCTGGCGCGTGGAGGAGTATCAGCCCTCCTCCCTTCTGCGTTTGCGCGCTGAGATGAAGGTCCCAGGTCGGGCCTGGCTGCAGTTCGAGGCGATCCCGGAAGGCGACCAGACGCGACTCGTCCAAACGGCGTTCTTCGCCCCCACCGGATTCTTCGGGTGGCTCTATTGGTACGGCATCTACCCGCTGCACGCCCGTATCTTCAGTGACCTCGTGAACGCCATCGCACGGGATGCGTTGACGTCAGACCAGGGCGCCTCATGAGGAAGGTGCCCGCGATCCGCATTCGACAGCTGGTCGACGCGCCTCCGCGCGCGGAGGGGTCGTTCGTCCTGTATTGGATGACGGCGACGCGCCGCCTCGAGTGGAATTTTGCGCTCGACCACGCGTTGCACCTGGCCAAGAGCCTGGGAAAGCCGCTCCTCATCTTCGAAGCCGTGTCTGTCGCGTACCCATGGGCCTCGGACCGCCACCACCAGGCGCTCCTGGACGGGATGGGCGAGCATCGGGAAGCGCTCTCTCACACGTCGGTCGCTTACTACCCGTACGTTGAGCGGCGACGCGGCTCCGGGCGTGGGCTCCTTTCTTCGTTGGCGGCATCGGCGTGTTTCGTGGTCACCGACGATTCCCCGGTCTTTTTGAACGGGCGGCTCCTCCAGGCAGCGGGGCGCCTGGAAGGTGTGGGCGTTCAAGCCGTCGACAGCTGTGGGCTACTGCCTCTCCGTGCCGCGGAGCGCACATTTACGGCGGCGTATCATTTTCGCCGATTTTTGCACAAGTCGTTGCCGGAACACCTTGGGGACGCACCGTCGCGTGCCCCGCTGAGCCAACTCGACCTACTGAAGCTCGCCTCGCTCCCGGAGCCGATCCTCGACCGGTGGTCGCCCGCGAGCGCGGCCGAACTCGAGTCGAGAGACTTCGTCAGCACCCTGCCCATCGATCACTCCGTGGCGGCGACGTCCTGGGTCGGCGGCGCCGCGGCAGGCCGGGCCGCGCTGAACGGTTTCGTGCGTGACCGACTCCCCCGGTATTTCGAGGACCGTAACCATCCGGATCGAGACGGGGCCAGTGGGCTGTCCCCATGGCTGCACTACGGGCACCTGTCGAGCCACGAGGTCTTCCAGGCGGTCATAGACGCGGAGGGATGGAGCCCGCTCAGGCTTTCCGAAAAGGCCGACGGTCGCCGGAATGGATGGTGGGGCATGAGCGAACCGGCCGAGGCCTTCCTGGACCAGCTGATCACATGGCGCGAGTTGGGTTACGGATACAGCGCGCATCAACCGGACGGTGCGCGCTATGAGGCGCTACCGGAATGGGCCCGAAACACACTCGAAGATCACGTCGCGGACCGCCGAGAGTATACGTACTCCCTAGGGAAATTCGCCGGCGCTGAGACCCACGACGACCTGTGGAACGCCGCGCAAAGGCAGCTGGTGCAGGAGGGACGCATCCACAACTACCTGCGGATGTTGTGGGGCAAGAAGATCCTGGAGTGGACGGAGCATCCCCGTGAGGCTCTGGACGTGATGATCGAACTGAACAACCGCTATGCCATCGATGGGCGAGATCCGAACTCAGACAGCGGTATCTTCTGGGTCATGGGTCGATTCGACCGCGGATGGCCGGAGCGACCCGTCTTTGGGAAGGTTCGCTCCATGACATCGAAGTCGACCCGACGGAAGGTCGATTTGGAACAGTACCTGGCGAAATGGGCCGATCGGCGGCCCGGTGCGCACGCTGCATATGATCCGAGGGGACGACCATGAACCAGCCCGGACAACGCGCCTTGATGGCCGTCCCCGCGATCATAGCGGTGGGCGCCGCCGTCGCCTGGGCGGGAAGCCAGGGCGGGGTCAGCGCAGGTGGCGTGCCGGTTTTCGCCCTGTGCGGACTTCTCGCATTCGTCATCAACTGGGTCGTCTTCGTGCCTTCGTACCTCGCCCAGACAGAGCGCTTCTTCGACCTGGCTGGGAGCCTCACCTACGTCACGGTTATCGGGACCGCGCTCTTGGCGACAGCCGCCACGGATCCGCGCTCGCTCCTGCTGGCTGCTCTGGTTCTGGTCTGGGCCATCCGGTTGGGGACCTTCTTGTTCTCTCGGATCAACCGGGAGGGCAAAGATGGCCGCTTTGATGAGTTGAAGACGAGCTTTTCGCGCTTTCTGGGCGCCTGGACGCTCCAGGGTTTATGGGTCTTTCTCACCCTGGCGTGCGCTTTGGCCGCGATCACCAGCGAAGGGGTGCGCCCACTGGGGGGAGCCGCGCTGGTCGGCGCACTGATCTGGGCCGTCGGCTTCGCCATTGAGGTCGTCGCGGATCGCCAGAAGCGGCGCTTCCGTACCGATCCCGAAAACCGAGGTCGCTTCATCCAGAGCGGGCTGTGGGCATGGTCGCGCCACCCCAACTACTTCGGCGAAATCGTGCTGTGGGTCGGTGTGGCGATCATCGCTTATCCGGAGCTTGCCGGGTGGCAATACGTCACGCTGGTCTCACCCCTCTTCGTGTATCTCCTGCTCACGCGCGTGAGCGGGATTCCGCTGCTTGAGGAAAGAGCCCAAGCGAAATGGGGGGAGGACCCTGAGTACCAGGCGTATCGGAATCGGACGCCGGAGCTGGTCATGCGGCGTCCCCGGTAGTGCCGGACGACCACGGTGATAAGCCGACCCGCGCACTTCAGCGCCTGAGCCGCGGGCGGCTCCTCGCATACTCGGCGCCGTCGCTTGTGACGGCCGTGGCGGCGCTGCCGTTGGCGCTCTTCGTGCCAGCGTTCTACGCCGATGATCTGGGCGTGTCATTGGCGGCCGTCGGAGGCGCGATCGCTCTTTCCCGGTTGCTGGACGTCGTCACCGATCCGCTCATCGGGGCGCTTAGCGACCGGCTGCGCCTGCCGCTCGGGCGTCGGAAGCCTTGGATGCTGCTGGGAGCTCCTCTCTTCCTGCTCGGCCTGTGGAAGGTCTTCGTCCCGGGAGACGCCGCGTCTGCCACTCATCTGGCTGTCTGGTCTGCGATCCTGTACCTGGGCTTCACCATGATCGACCTGCCCCACAAGGCGTGGGGCGCCGAGCTGTCCACGGACTACGACGAGCGCTCGCGCGTCACCGGGTGGCGCGAGGCGATCGCGACGGTGGGGCAGGTTGGGCTGCTGGCTGCGGTTGTGTGGCTGGCGGTGCGAGGCGTCGAGGACGCGGCCGACCAACTGCGCGGCATCGCGACCGCCGTCGTCATCGGTCTGCCGATCCTGCTGGCCGTCTGTGTCATGGGCGTTCCCGAAGGGGCGCCCGAGGGTTTCCGGCATGAGCGGCGCAGCACCCTGGTCGGCCTAAAGATCGTGGCAAGGAACCCGGCGTTCCTGCGGATGGTCGGCTGCGTCCTGTTCTTCGTGTCCGGCGTGGCGATTCAGGGGACGCTGCACCGGCTCGTCCTCGCGGACGTCATGGCGGACGAGCGTCGCTTTCCCACCATGATCTTGCTGGAGAACGTCGCCACGCTCGCCGGAATCCCGTTGTGGTTGGCGATTTCGGTTCGGATCGGCAAACATCGGGCACTGCTGGCGGCCGCGATGTGGATTGCGGTCTGGAGCCTGCCCCTGGTGTTCCTACGAGAAGGTCACACCGCGGCCCTAATCGCGATTATCGTGGTTCGGGGGTCGAGCTTCGCGTCGATTCTGTTCCTCGCGAATTCCATTGCCGCGGACGTGATCGATGTCGATACGCTCGAGAGCGGTGAGCAGCGTTCGGGGCTCTTCTTTGCCGCATGGGGAATGACCATCAAGCTCTCGCTCGCGTTCGGTGTGGTGCTCGGCACCACGCTGCCCAGTGTGCTCGGCTACGACCCTGCCGACCCGATGATCTCTGCCGTCATTCAGGGTCGCCTCATGTGGGTGTACGGTGGCGTGCCGGCCCTGCTCATGGGGATCGGGGCGCTATTCCTGTATGGATTCCCGATCACGCGTGAGCGGCACGCCGAGGTGCGTGCGGAGCTGCTTAGGCGCTCGACAAGGTACTCGTGAGCTCCTCGAGCATCGCCATCGCCGCACGCGCGGTGAGCGAGGTCGGGTCCAGCCGGGGGTGCTCACAGTAGCGCAAGAGCACACTCGGGTTCACGCGACCCAGGTCGATACGCCCCATGCGCCAATTCGCGAAGCGGCGTTCGTGAATTTCGGCGTAATCGAGCAGGACGACGTCGGTGTGGCGGTCGTCGCAGACGATCTTGTTGTACAGCCGGTTCACCTCGGAGCGACCACCCTCGAGGGCCTGCAGGAATCCGTTCCCGTCCTCGTAGGCGCATAAGACGCCCGTGATGCCCATTTCCGCGTTCTGGGCCCGTGACTGCTGCAGAATCGAGTCGAGCACGGACTGGTTGATGGGCTCGACCCCCCGGCTGGCATAAAGCAGACGTACCAGCATCTCTAACGACCTCCCGATTGTTGGCTGGCCAGGAGCGCAAGGAATTCCCGCCGCAGGCCGCCGTTTTTGAGGAATGACCCACGCATAACGCTGTTCGTCATCTTCGAATCCATGTCTCTCACTCCGCGCCACTGCATGCAGAAGTGATCCGCGGTCATTACCACGGCCAGGCCGTCCGGGCGCATCTTCTCTTGAAGAAGGTCGGCGAGCTGGGCGATCGCCTCCTCTTGGATCTGGGGGCGCGACATCACCCACTCCACGAGGCGCGCGTACTTCGACAGGCCGATCAGGTCCGAGCTTTCGTTCGGCATGACCCCGACCCACACCTGGCCGATGATCGGGCACAGGTGGTGTGAGCACGCGCTGCGCACTGTGATGGGGCCGACAATCATTAACTCGCTCAGCCCAGCGATGTTCGGGAACTCCGTCACCGGGGGCGCCGGGGCATAACGGCCCCCGAACACCTCTCTGATGAACATCTTCGCGACGCGGCGGGCCGTGTCGTGCGTGTTATGGTCGCTGTCGGTGTCGATCACGAGCGCTTCCAGGACTCCCTGGAGCTGCACGGCGACCTCAGCCTGGATCTCGTCAAGCTCTCCAGTCTCCAAGAACGCGCTGATGTTGTCGTTCGCGTGGAAACGCTGACCCGCCGCGATCAGCCGGGCGCGGACGCGGTCTGCGACGGGATGGCCTTCGACAGCGCCCGCAGGACGATCGACCTCGAGGGTCTGGAGCTCGCCGCTCATCGACCGATCACCAAACGCGCTTCCTCGAAGAGTCTGGTCGCGGCCCTGCGTCGGTAGTCGAAGATGCTTTCGAGTTGGCTGCGGATGACCGCCGCGTGCACAATACGGCCTAGTGGGCCGAGGGGCAGTTCATACTCCACGATGTCCACGATCTCGACCCCGGCACTGACTTCATTGAAGAGATGACGATGGTACCAACGCTTGTAGGGCCCTTCGAGCATTTCATCCGCGAAGCGTACGCCTGGGACGTACTCAGAAATCCGAGACCGCCATGTCATGGGGAAGATCTGCCAGCGAAGTCGGTACTCGATCTCCGTGCCGAGGCGAACCTTGCGGTCCGTGGTGGCGCGCACGTTGAAGTTGAGCCATGGAGGGGTCAGCCTCTCGAGATTCCATGGATCCTCGAAGAAGCTGAAGACCGTGTGCAAGTCGGCGGGCACGATCTGCCGGCGCTCTAGGACGTGCCTGGTCATTCTGCGGGCCTCGCCGAGAAGCGATAGTGCCCGACCAGCCACTCCGAGCCGCCTCGGTATCCGAAAAGCTCTTCGCACGACAGGAAGAAGAGGCGCCAGCGATGGTACCATGTCCCCGCCTCGTGGCCGTACGTCGGGCGCAGGACCTTGGCCACCTCCGGGCGCTTGCTCTCGAGATTCTCACGCCAAGCTCGGGCGGTTTTGCTGTAGTGGGTCCCGTCCACCGCCCACTGCTCCTCGACCACCATGTCCCGATCGAAACGCGGCAACAGATCGAAGGAGGGCATGATTCCACCGGTGAAGAAGTACCGACCCATCCAGTTGTGCTCGCCTTCGACCTCGAACGGATAGGCGTGCTCACGATGGCAGAAAATGTGAACGAAGAGCTTCCCGTCCGGTTGGAGCCAGCTGCGGATCCGACGCAGTAGCTCCTCGTAGTTTCGCATATGCTCGAACATCTCGACGCTGACGACGCGGTCGAAGACTCCTTCCGGCGTGAAGTCGTTCATATCCGCAGTCACGACACGGACGTTCTTCGGTGCATTGGCTTCGATATAGCGCCGCTGAGGCGCGGAGTTCGAGACCGCCGTGATGCGGCTGTTCGGATACGTGCGCGCCATGTGCAGGGTGAGCGAGCCCCACCCGCAGCCCAACTCCAAGATATCTTGCCCATCCTCGAGTTCGGCCCGCGCACAGGTGAGCTCGAGCATGCGGATCTCGGCCCCGTCGAGGTCCTTCGTGCCGTCCGGCCAGAATGCACCGCTGTACTTCAGGTGCGGGCCCAATACCAGGGCGAAGAATTCCGGCGGAAGCTCGTAGTGCTGTTCGTTCGCCTTATCGGTGGCCAGAGCGATAGGGCTCTCAGCCAACTCACGCGTGAACGCCTCGATGCTCGGGGCGGAGGCGCTGTCGCGGAGGCGTTGCTTGAGGAGGTTCCGAATGCCGAGCCGAAGCCCCGATAGGGGCACGAAGCCGCGCTCGGCTAGAGCGATGCCAGTCGATGCGATCATGATGCGATGGTCTCCAGGCGCCGAACGACTCCGCCGGCCAGGGCGGCGGACGCCCTCGGTTTCGCGAACACCAACTGAACGCTTCCGATGACGGCCTCGTTGAAACCGCCTTCACAGTAAGACAAGTAGAAGTCCCACATCCGCCTGAAATCTTCGCCGTATCCGTGGGCGGCGATCTCCCCCCAGTTGGCGTGGAAACGGGACTTCCACCGGCGTAATGTTTCGGCGTAGTGGGGTGTGATGTCCTCAAGATGCACGAGCCGGAGGTCGGTCGGGGCCGCAGCCGAGGCCAGCACGGACACCGCGGGAATACAGCTGCCAGGGAAGATGTACTTCTTGATGAAGTCGACTTCCTTTCGTGCCGATTCGTACATGCGGTCCTGGATCGTGATGGCCTGGATCGCCGCGAGACCATCGGCGGAGAGGAGCCGGGCACACTGGCGGAAGTACTCATCGAAGTACTGGTGCCCTACTGCCTCGATCATCTCGATGGATACCAGCTTGTCGTAGGTGCCCTCGAGGTCGCGGTAGTCATCCTGAAGGAGCGTGATCAGATGACTCAATCCGGCCGCTTCGACCCGCGACTGGGCGAGCGCGTACTGCTCGTTGGAGATGGTCGTCGTCGTGACCCGGCATCCGTAGGTGGACGCCGCGTGGATCGCGAAGCCGCCCCAGCCGGTGCCGATCTCCAGTACGTGATCCGCCGACGTGAGCTCGAGTTTGCGACACAGACGATCGTACTTCTCGATGGAGGCGTCGCGCATGGATGCCTCAGGCGTGGGGAAGATCCCGGCCGAGTACGTCATGGTTTCGTCTAGAAACGCCTCGAAGAGTGCGTTACCCAGATCGTAGTGCGCGACGATGTTGCGCTTGCTGCCGCGTTTGGTGTTTCGGTTGATGGCGTGCAGCAGCGCCCTCGCCGGTTGGACGAGTCGCGCCAGGCCAGTTTCGAGTGAATCCAGCACGTCACGATTGCGGACGAGAAGTTGGACGAGGGCGGTCAGGTCGTCCGTGTCCCATCCGCCTGAGATGTAGGACTCGGCCGCGCCCAGGTGGCCACCGAACGCGAGTGCGGCGTAGAAGCCCGAATCGTGGATCGTGAGTGTGGCTGAGGGGCCATCACCCGATCCGTAAACCGTAATGTTGCCTCCTTCTCGTATGGTGAGTCGACCTTCGCTTAGGCGACGCAGTCGGGCCTCCACCGCGCGGCGGGCCATACCATCGATGAGGGTCATGCGGATTGCCTTTCCGGATGGGTGAAAAATGGGGTGCGCTTCGCCCACAACCGGGCGGCTTGCCAGTAAATGCCGCCGGCGACCTTGGCGGTCATCCAAGGGAAGCGCGCGAGTGCCATGGCGAGCGAACCGCCCGTGATCTCCTGCCGACGCAGCGAGAGCGTGGCGTCGAAGACGCGAGAGCCTTCCGCGTAGTTCTCCATGTGCACGTGGAGCCGGTCACCGGGTTCGCCGAAGCGCCAGTCGTAGGCGTGGTCCATTGCGAAGAAGGGAGACACGTGGAACTGCTTTCCAAAGCGATGTCGGTGCCCCGTGGCTTCCTGCCGGTCCGGGCCCGCCGCGAGCGCGTACACGTGGCATTCCTTCCAGGGGGTGTTGGTGATCTCAGCGAGAATGACCTCGACGTGCTCACCGGTGCGGTCGAAGCAGTAGTAGAAGGTCACGGGGTTCATGACCAAGCCCAGGTAGCGAAGATGCGTCAGCACCCGGATGGGACCTTCGGGTCGGGTCCCGGTTTGGCGTTGGGCTTCGCGGCGCACCGCTTCATCGAGCGTCTCGTCCGGGTCCCCCAGGTAGTCGGAGCGTCGGAACCAGGCTGGCGCCGGCCTGCGGGCCGACCAGAGCAGGCGTCCGTCGAACAGCTCCGGCACTTCGTCGAGGTCCAGGTACATCTGGAAGATCGAGTACGAGAACGAGTGTGCTCTGGGAGCGAACCGTCGATGCTGAACGGTTCCGAAGTAGAGGCAGCTGTTCAAAGCTCTGCTCGGAAGGTCCGGCCGACGTCGACGGCGCTTCTGACCCCGTCTTCGTGGAAGCCAAAGCCCCAATAGGCGCCGCAATAATGGGTGCGGTTTACGCCGCTGATCTCGCCGCGGCGGGCCTGCGCCAAAGTCCCCGCAGCGGTGAACACCGGGTGGTCGAACGTGGTCTCGTAGAGAATACGAGACGGGTCGATCCACTCCGGCGGGTTCAACGTCACGCAAAACGTTTCGGGTGCAGCGAGGGACTGCAGGATGTTCATGTCGTACGTGACCGTAACGGGCTCATGCTCCTCACGGCGGATGTGGTAGTTCCAGGCACCCCATGCCTTTTGCCGGTGGGGAAGCACGTTCGTGTCTGTGTGCAGGACGACCTGGTTCTCTTGAAAGGGCAGGGCGCCCAGGATCTCGCGCTCGGACGCGCTCGGGTCGGCCAACATGCCCAGGGCTTGGTCCGCGTGGCACGCCAGAATCACTTCGTCGAAGCGCTCCCCGTTTACGGTCACTTCGTCGTTATGGCGGCGGATGCTCTGGACGGGGGTCGAGCTTCGGATGCGTTCCTTGAACGGTGCCACGAGCGGGCCTAGGTAACTCGCCGATCCTCCCTCCACCACGCGCCACTTCGGGCGGTTGTCGACCTCGAGCATGCCATGGTTGTCGAAGAAGCGCACGAAGAACTCGGCGGGCATCTCCAGGACCTTGCCGCGGGGCATCGACCAAAGCGCAGAGGCCATGGGGACGAGGTAGTGGTCGGCCAGCCGGGAAGAGTACTTTCCGTGCTCCAAGTATTCGGCCATGGACATTCCGGCCGAGCCGTTGGCGATGGCGCCGGGCGCTTCCGCGTTGAAGCGGAGGATGTCACGGATCATCCGGTAGAAGCCCGGGCGGATCAGATTCCTCTTCTGCACGAAGAGTTGGCGCAGCGTCGAACCGTTGTATTCGAGTCCGGTGCGGTCACACCTGACGCTGAAGCTCATGTCCGAAGGTTGTGTGCCTACGGAGAGCTTCTTCAACAGGCGGGTGAAGTTGGGGTAGTTGGCTTCGTTGTAGACGATGAAGCCCGTGTCGACATGCCACGCGCCCCCCTCGGTCTCGACCGGAATCGTGTTCACGTGCCCGCCGATCCTGTCGCGGGCCTCGAAGACGGTGATGTCGTGCCTTGGGTGCAGCAAATGCGCCGCCACGAGTCCCGACACGCCGCTCCCGACAATGGCGACGCGCATGATCAGCTCGGCTCCCGGAGGGGGAGTGGGGGCTGCCGGTCGACTGTCTTGTTGTCCGTCATCGTGATGACATCCTCAGCTGAGGCGACAATCCACGGAACCGGTTTCTTGACGAAGTCGTTCATCCTGATGCGTCTCAAGGGAAGTGGTTCTTACAGCCGCAAGGGGTGCGGCGGCCGGCGCGTGCGCCGGCCGCCACGAATCCCCAAGCGAGGTGGAAGTCCCCCTCAAGCTCCTACTGCATCCCTGCCGGGAGCATCACCGTGTCGATGATGTGAATGACGCCGTTGGAGGCGGTCACGTCCGCCGTTGTGACCTTCGAGCCACCGACGTATACGCTGCCCATCCGGACCTCGATCGGCGCGGCGACCCCGGACAGGGTCATGGCCGATTTGAGGCCCACCACCGCGTCAGACATCACTTTGCCCGAGACGACGTGGTAGGTCAGGATCGCGATCAACTTATCCTTGTCGGCGAGAAGTGCCTCCACCGTGCCGGCCGGGAGCTTGGCGAACGCCGCGTCCGTGGGGGCGAAGACCGTGAACGGACCTTCTCCCTGAAGTGCACCCACGAGGTCGGCTGCTTGCAGCGCCGCTACGAGCGTGTTGAAGGTGCCCGCTTCGATGGCGGTGGCGACGATGTCCTTACTGGACTGAGCTTCGATCGCGACCGGGGCCGCGATAAGCGCCGCGGCGGCCGCGGCGAGGGTGATCTGGCGTATCATGTGTTTCTTCCTGGAAAGAGGACCCAATAACGACCCTTGTACAACGAGTGTCCAAGATTATCACGGCAGTCGTCGTCGTTGTCAAGGCAACGTCGAACAGTCTGTGGATATTTGTTTGACACGGGCTGTACAGGATGCTATCGTCTTTGTCATGAATGACACCGACACAACCCCCCGACACCCCATTCGTGTGGTCGCCCAACGCACGGGCCTCACTCCAGCCACGCTTCGAGCGTGGGAGCGCCGTTAC
>CALFPJ010000025.1 GCA_937919655.1 uncultured Gemmatimonadales bacterium | reverse complement strand
TGATCCCCCCATGTTCAGACAGGATTACACGTGTCCCGCCCTACTCAAGGACCCGACCGCTTTCTACCCGTACGGGGCTATCACCCGCTATGGCCACCCTTTCCAGAGTGTTCCGGTTCTTACGATCGTGCCACTGGCCTAGTCCGCGTTCGCTCGCCACTACTAACGGAGTCTCTATTGATGTCCTTTCCTCCAGGTACTGAGATGTTTCAGTTCCCTGGGTTCGCCTCGTTGACCTATGTATTCAGTCAACGATCATCCTGATGGATGGGGTTTCCCCATTCGGAAATCTTCGGATCAAAGTGTGCTGGCAACTCCCCGAAGCTTATCGCAGCCTGCCACGTCCTTCATCGCCTCTCAGTGCCAAGGCATCCGCCAAACGCCCTTATTGTGCTTGATCTCACGTTTTATCAGCGAAAATGACAATCTTGCGATTGCCCTCTTCGGCTCGTTCCGTGCAGGGGACGACCCCCACAACGATAACGGCCTTGTTTACCCTTTCCTCCACTCTGCCTTTGAGAGATGCAGAGCAAGGAATTTTAGACTTTCAGACCTCTTCCGATAAACGATGTCAAAGAACGAACTCTGCGCCAATAGCGGCGCTCGTGTTCTATGCTGATGGTGGAGGCAGACGGGATCGAACCGACGACCTCCTGCTTGCAAAGCAGGCGCTCTCCCAACTGAGCTATGCCCCCGTTTGAGCTTTCGGTCGGCGTGATCTCGTTTCGTCGAGCCCCACTCACCCTAAGGTGCGTGCCGGCCAGCCCGCATTGGGGTCGAGCCGACCACGCGACTTGGTGGGCCAGGGAGGATTTGAACCTCCGACCTCACGCTTATCAAGCGCGCGCTCTAACCAGCTGAGCTACTAGCCCGGTTCGGGCAGACGAAACGACAGAGTCGAGAGACTCCGTCTCGCCAAGTACCATCAAAGGAAAGGGATGCGACGGCGGCGGCGACCACGGCTTCAAAACCGCGGCTCCGTAGTTGTGTTAAGTAAAGACCGGAATTGCTTCCAATCTTCCTTAGAAAGGAGGTGATCCAGCCGCAGGTTCCCCTACGGCTACCTTGTTACG
>CALFPJ010000024.1 GCA_937919655.1 uncultured Gemmatimonadales bacterium | reverse complement strand
CACCGATGGCTCAAGGTCTAACATAGGAAGTGGTACCACACTTGGGGGCACGCCATGGGAAGCCGCCGCAATGTGTGAAACCATTCGTTTTCCCGTCAATGGTCTCCGGCCGGACCTCAGGCCCACACAGACTAGCATCTAGCCTCAACCGCCCGCCCACCGCAGTTTCCCCTGCCCACGACTCCTACACGAATCACATGGCCATCGAACGAAAAACCGGAGGGAAGAGCCGTCAAATCGGCTTCTGGCTGGGCATCGTGTTCTTCACGCTGCTCATGATCTTCCCTGTGGACGCGGACAACAGCGCTGCGAGCCGCCTTGCGGCGGTCGCGGTGCTGATGGCGGTCTGGTGGGTCACCGACGCGATTCCTCTCTTCGCGACCGCGCTTCTCCCGTTGGCCCTCTACCCGCTCCTGGGCATCATGCGCGGCGCCGCCACCGCTCCGATCTACTTCAACAGCACCATCGTGCTCTTCCTTGGGGGCTTCATGATCGCCCTCACCATGGAGAAGTGGAATCTGCACCGGCGCATCGCGCTCAACATCATTCACGCGGTAGGAGGCGGACCGTCGCGCATCGTTCTTGGCTTCATGCTCGCGGCGGCGTTCCTCTCCATGTGGATCTCGAACACCGCCACCGCGGTGATGATGGTCCCCATCGGGCTGGCCATGGTCCTTCAGCTCGAGGACGACTTCGGGAAGGAACGCACGCACACGTTCACTGTCGGGCTGATGCTGGGCATCGCTTACGGGTGCTCAGTCGGAGGCCTGACCACGCTGGTGGGCACTCCTCCCAATCTCTCGTTCATCAGGATCTTCGCGATCCTATTTCCCGAAGCGCCACCGATCGCGTTCGGGCCGTGGCTCGTGCTCGCGCTCCCGATCGGCCTGACCCTGCTCACCATTGCCTGGTTTCTGATCACCCGAGTGTTCTACCGCACTTCTGACGACATCACGGTGGATCGCGCAGTGGTGGAGGTCGAGCGATCGAAGCTCGGTTCGATCTCATACGAGGAGAGTGTGATCCTCACGGTGTTTGCGACGACCGCGATGCTATGGGTCTTCCGCGTCGATCTCCAGCTGGGCTTCTTCACACTTCCCGGTTGGTCTCGCCTGCTTCCGTTCCAGGGGATGATCGACGACGGCACGATCGCCATCACGATGGCCTCACTGCTCTTTTTTATCCCGACTCGGAATCGCGAGAGTGGCGCCGAGCGTATCATGGAGCGGGACGTCATTCCGAGGCTCCCCTGGAACATCGTCCTGCTGTTTGGCGGTGGATTCGCGCTCGCGGCTGGGTTTCAACAGACCGGGCTCGCGCAGATCATCGGCAACCAGTTCGAGATCTTCTCGATTCTACCGACCTTCGTGCTGATCCTGTTGGTCTGCCTCGCGATCACCTTCCTCACTGAGCTGACGAGCAACCTCGCGACCACGGAAATGATCTTGCCGATTCTCGCAGCGGTCGCGGTCACCACAGAGATGAATCCGCTCATCTTGATGATCCCAGCGACCCTGTCGGCGTCCTGTGCATTCATGATGCCGGTGGCAACGCCACCGAACGCAATCGTATTCGGTAGTGACCGCATCTCTGTCGGGGAGATGGCCCGCGTCGGGCTCGTACTCAACCTGATTGGCGCAGTGGTCATCGCAGCATTGGTATATACGGTGGGAACGGTCGTCTTCGACATCGATCCGTCCGTCGTACCAGACTGGGCCACATCGATCTCGAGCGGCACAGACGGGTAGGAGCACATATCAAGACCGCCATCATTGCAGGATGCCGAACGCCGTTCGCGCGCTCCAGCACGGTATTTGCGGACCTAGACGCCATTGAGCTCGGCAAGCTCGCGGTACGAGACGTGCTGGCCCGGAGTGGTCTGCGAGGTGAGGATGTCGATCACCTCGTCTTCGGCACCGTCGTCCATGACACGCAGGCCCCCAACATTGCCCGCGAGGTCGGGTTGGCGGTTCTCCCAAAAACGGTGCCGGCCTGCACGGTCTCGCGAGCCTGCGCGTCCGCGAACCAAGCCATCACCGACGCGACCCAACTCATTGAGGTGGGCCAGGCAGAGGTTGTCATCGCGGGCGGATCGGAATCCCTCTCTCACATCCCTATCACGGTCAGCGATCGGCTCAGCAAGTCGCTCGTGACGGCCTCGAAAGGAAAGACGCTCGGACAGAGACTCGCTCCGTTCACACGCATGCGCCCCAAGGACCTCATTCCCGTCACTCCAGCCATCGCCGAACCCACCACGGGTGAGACGATGGGGGGATCGGCGGAGCGCATGGCCAAGGAAAACGGCATCAACCGCGTGGATCAGGACGCATGGGCGCTCCGGTCTCACGAGTTCGCCGCCGCTGGCACGCAGGACGGCAGGCTGACCGCTGAACTGACACCGGTTTACGTGCCACCCGACTTCGAGAAGGTGATCGTCCGGGACAATGGGATCCGCTCGGACTCATCTATGGAGTCTCTTGCCCGGCTCCGGCCGGCCTTTGACCGCCGCCACGGCTCGGTGACGGCCGGGAACTCATCCCCGCTCACCGACGGCGCCTCCGCAGTGGTTCTGATGAACGAAGACAAAGCCAAGGCGGAAGGCATCGAGCCGATGGGGTACGTGCGTAGTTGGGCGTGGACGGCGCTCGACCCCGCCATGCAGCTCCTTCAGGGGCCAGCCTACGCCGCGCCGATCGCCCTCGATCGGGCCGGCCTCACCATGAAGGACATCGGCCTCATGGAGATGCACGAGGCCTTCGCGGCTCAGGTGCTCTCGAACCTGCAGGCGCTGTCGTCGAAGACTTTTGCGGAGAAAGAACTGGGCAGGAGCGATGCGGTCGGGCATCCGGACGTCGATCTCATCAACGTCATGGGGGGCTCTCTATCTATTGGGCACCCATTCGGCGCCACCGGTGGACGGCTCACCATCACGCTGCTCAACGAGATGGCCCGGCGCGACGTCGAATTCGGCCTCATCACGGTGTGCGCTGCCGGTGGCATGGGCTTCGCCATGGTGCTGGAACGCCGCTAGCAGTCGGGCCCACGCCTGCCCAAGACCGGTCAGTTACCTCCGGCGACGACCCCTACACGCGCGGGGCCACCCGCAGCCCCTGCGAACCCAACCGCGTTCTTCCACAGCTGTCCCGTGTCACCAGAAACGCCGCCGACATCCGAGTGCGCTGGGAACAGACTCACACCCACCATGCGCTGGCCGGCGAATGAAGTGTGGAATCCCACCAGCGGTATCCCATCATTCGTGCGAGCCTCAGCCCGTCGCCACCGCCTGAATGATTTCGTCGTACGGAGGCATCACGTCCGCGTCGTCACTGACCCAACCATACACGACGAGCCCGGCCGCGTCGATCACGAAAGCCGAGCGCTTCGCAACACCTTTTAGGCCGTAGAACTCATCGTACAGAACGCCATACGCCCGAGAGGCGTCTCGGTTGAAATCCGAGAGAATCGGGAACGGCACACCCATCTCTTCGCGCCACTTCGCGTTCACAAAGGGCGAATCGATGCTGATGCCCAGGATCTCCGCGTTCAAATCGCCCCACACCGCCCAGTTCTCGGCAATGTGGCAGAACTCGGCCGTACAGGTACCGGAGAACGCCAACGGAACGAACATGATCACCACCGGTGATCCCCGGAAGTCCGAGAGCCTGACCCTATCGGGTCCGGGTCCGGGGGCCAACGAAAAGTCAGGCGCCTGAGCACCACTTTTTAGCATGTCAGCTGTCCTCCGCTTCAAGCTCTCGGTCCAGCGCCTCTCGCACTTCGCGCCGTCGCCGGCCGTCGTGGGAGAGCCGCTCGTCTTGGGGGTCCGAGACATCGAGCGGCGGCACACTGCACGGACGGTGTGACTCGTCAATCGCCACAAACGTCAACAGACAAGTGTTGGTATGTCGTTTTACTCCGGACAGGAGGTTCTCAGCCTCGACGCGCACGCCGATCTCCATCGAACTCCTACCCACGAAGTTAACCCGAGCCACGCACGTTACAAGCTCGCCCGTGTAGATGGGCTCCTTGAAGTCGACACGATCAATGGAAACTGTGACGCACGCGCGACCCGCATGCCGCATCGCTGCCACGGCCGCCGCCCGGTCCACCATAGAGAGAACTTCACCACCGAAAACGTGCCCAAGGTTGTTTACCTGGTGGGGCATCATGAGTTCGGTGAAGACCGTCCTGGAGAGGGATGGCTTCTTTGGGGTCACATCTGAGTTCGTCATTAGACAGGCGTACCCTGATCTCGCGCGCCGGTTTCTCGACTCCGCTAGGACGCCGTCCCGAGCCGATCGCCCGCCGCCGCACGAATGCGTTCTTCTAGTCGGCGCGGGTGATCGCTACCTGTAATAGAGCCGTCGTTCTTCGCTCAGCGTGAGGACCACCGCTTGATCCCCTCGGGACGTCCAGGCGCGCTTCTTCCCCGTGCCGCTCAGACCCCATCCCCCAAATTCGACGAATGGGCGGTAGCGAATACTCTCGAGGTCATAAATCTCAGAGAACGGAATCACCTTCTTGACGATGGGGATTGAGCCCAGGTGAACGAGCACGTGGGTCTCTTTCACCAACACCGTGAGGCCGCCCATGAGGAGTTTTAAGCCAACCGCCACGAACATGATCGAGCCCGCGGCCAGGAGCCGCGTAACGAGGGGCAGGTCGGTTCCCCAGCCAGCCAGCAACGGGTAGCAGCATACGGCAATCGAGCCCCAGAAAAGGGCGTCAGCGAGCCCGGGCCATGGGCTCACGTCTCGATAAGTGGTCCTTTCGTCGGTCATGCTGCTTTGGAATGGCTAGGGTCGATCCGCCACGTGTCCACCTCATCTCCCGCTCTCGGGCCTCGGATGATCGCTGACCCGGCCCACGCCCGAGCCACTGATCGAGCGCTACAGCTTCACCGCCGTGACGCCAGAGCAACTCGCGCTCACGCCGATCGAAGTCGGGCCGGCGGGGACGGGTATGGTCTACTACGGGCAACGTGAGTCCACGGGTGGCTTTCAGTTGTGGTTCCGACGCTACGACGACCTTCAAGCAGCGCCGATCGCCAATGCGGCTGGCGGTGCCGACCCGGCGATTTCGCCGGACGGGAGCGAGGTCGTCTTCCAAGTCGGATCTGAGCTTCGCGTCGTTCCCCTGGGTGGAGGCGTACCCCGCACTGTCGTGGATTCGGTGTTCTGTTGCGCGTCCTGGAATCCCGATGGCCAGTCGATCTTCTACACTCAGGCAGGCAACAAAGTCGTTCGAGTCCCTACCGACGGAGGAGCCAGAGAGCTGGTGCTGGACGCAACCGGGGAGCCTAACGTCGCCTTCTTTAGGGTCACTCCGAGCGGACGCAGCGCCGTGTTTACGAGTTTCGGCAACCCGACCGTGGTCCAAGGCGTCGAACTTGAGTCAGGCGAGCGCACGGTTCTGAGCGAGGGTCTTGGCGCGCGAGTTACCGGCAACGGACATCTCGTATTCGCATCACCGGCCGGTGAACTGCTGGCCGCTCCGTATGCCGAGTCACCCATGCGTCTCACGGGAGCACCCGTTCCGTTGGTTGCAGGCGTCTTTGTAGCAGGTGATGGGACGCCGCGGTTTTCCCTCAACGAACAAGGAACGCTCGCTTATTGGGAGGGCGAGGGTAACACCGGCACGGAGCTCGTTTGGGTGACCCGTGATGGGGCTGCCACACACGTGGACCCCAATTGGACGTTCAACCCGGGGGCCGGAAACCGAGGGTGGTCTCTCTCTCCCGATGGTTCCAAGGTCGAGATTCGCATCGCGACAGACGCCGGCAATGACATCTGGATCAAGGAGCTGGACAACGGCCCTCTGACACGCCTTTCCTTTTGGGGAGGAGAAGATCGCGATCCCAAATGGCTCCCCGATTCTCGGACAGTGACCTTCCTCTCGGCCATGCCATTCGAGCCCGACGGCGACCCCCCAGGGGACCTGAACCTGTGGCGACAGGTTGCAGACGGATCGCGCCCTGCTGAGCTCTTGTTCGACCACGAGGTGTCGATATCGGAGGCCGCCGTCGCTCCAGACGGGAAGTCGGCCGTCATTCGGTCGACTGGGGTTTCGGGCGTCGAGGGAGGTCGAGATATCTTCATGCTGTCCCTAGCTGGGGAGCCCACCGCGACTCCACTCCTCATGACACCTTTCGACGAGAGCGCCCCTCAATTGTCCCCTGACGGTCGTTGGCTGGCGTATCAATCCAACGAATCGGGGCGAGATGAGGTCTACGTGCGGCCCTACCCCGAGACCGACAATGCAAGAGTTCAGGTTTCGGTAGGCGGAGGCCTGGCCCCTCGTTGGGCGAAGGACGGCTCTGAACTTTTCTTTCTCAGCGGGAACCGTGAGATGATGGCGGCAGCGGTCTCGGTTTCGGGAGGCGAATTCCGAGTGAGTGATCGACCTGAGTTGTTCGAGCTCTCGCCGGGGATACTCGTCGGAGACCGGACCACCCAATACGACGTCGACAACCAGGGGCGCTTCCTCATGCTACGCACCGCCTCCTGCGATGAGTCCGAAAGTGGCTTGGTCATCGTCAGGAATTTCGTACAGGAAGTGAAAACGCGGGTAGGCAGCGGGAGCTAGAAGCGCTCCAAGTAGGCTTTCACCAGCCGATGCGTCTCGTCGTGCCCAAGTACGTCGTTGTGACCCGCACCAGCCACCAATTCGTAGCCACAGCCCGCCGCGGCTGAGAGACGCTCCGCATGGTCGATCGGTACGCGCTGATCGTTCTCAGGATGGATAATCAGCACGGGGATCCTCACCTCAGTCAATCGCTTCGTCGGCGTGAGTGGCCCGAAACGACTCCCTGCTCTCCTCCACCAAAACGGCACGAGCAGCCTCACCATCAGGTTACCCGGGAGCTTCTGCTGGGTTAGGAACTCTGCGGTGGCGCGAATCGGATCGGACGGCGCCGCGATCAGCACCAGACCCTGCATGGGGGCCCCTTCCGCTGCCGCGAGCGTGGACGCCGCCCCGCCCAGCGAGTGCCCAATCACCACAAGCGGTCGGTCAGGGAACCGACGCTTCGCATAGGCCACCACCGCCATGACGTCGTCGCGGAAATGGCGCACCGTCACGAAGGGCACGGCCTCGTTGCGCCCGTGGCCACGGATGTCGAACAGAAGTACCTCGTAACCGTCGGCGACCAGCGGCTCGGCAAGCTGCAGGAACAGGGAGTAGTTCGCGCCCCACCCGTGGGCGAGCAAAATCAGCGGTGTCCTTGGCTCACCCTGGGGCTTCAGCAGCCACGCGCCCAACTGGTGGTCACCCGACCGAATCACCAGGTCCTCGTGATCGACCCCGGTATCGGGAACCGTCTTGTCCGGAGCGCGCGGGCTCGTCGTGAGTACGTGAAGCGCGAGACGATCCATGCCAAGGAGTCCCATCACCACCAGCACCACAACCACGACGGTGACCGTCACGCGGCGCCCAACTTCTCCAGCGCACGGCGTACGTAAACCGGCACCATCGCCCGACGCCACTCGGGGTCGACCGTGATGTTCTCGAGCGGGTGACACTGCTTGTGGGCGCGCTGGGCCAACTCATTGATGATGCCGTCATCGAGCTTGTGACCCTCCGCGGTATCTCCCCATCCTGACAGGACACGAGGGCGTGAACCCAGCGCGGTCACGACACCTTCAATCGATCGAACGGTCCCGTCCCCCTCGATGTCCGCAGCAATCGCGACGGTCAGCAAGGGGAAGTCGATGGACTTCCGCTGCCGCAGCTTCGCGTATGCCTGTTTCTTCTGGGCGGACACCAACGGGATGCGGACTTCCGTGACGATCTCTCCCGGGCCTCGGAGCGTGTTCAGTATGCCATCGGTCACGAAGAAATCCCGCACGGGCACCTCGCGTACGCCCTCGGGGCCGACCAACGTTGCGACCGCGTCCAACGTCATGAGCACCGGAGGTGTGTCAGCCGAATGCGCCGCGACACACTTCTTCCCGACCTTGGTCACGTGGCAGACGGTGCCGTCCTTCTTGAGGCAGTAGCCCAGCGCCTCACGCCAGAACTCTGTCTGGTTGTAATACGTGCAGCGGGTGTCCAGGCAGAGATTGCCACCAATCGTGCCCGCGTTGCGGAGCTGTGGGCCGGCCACGTGCGAAGCGGCATCGGCGAGCGCCGGGAAAGACCGCAAAACGTCCAGGTGGGTCGCGACCGAGGTCAACGTCTCGCTGGCCCCAATGCGGAGGTGTCCGGCGTCTTCCCGAATCCCGCGCAGCTCCCCGATGCCCTTGAGAGCCACCAAATGACCAGGCTCGAACAACCGATGCTTCATGTTCGGAATGAGGTCGGTGCCGCCCGCGACGAACATCGCGTTGCCGGCGTGCTCGCCCATGAGCGCGACCGCTTCGGCCACGGTTCCGGGCCGGTGATACCGGAACGGCGGGAGTCTTAACACGTCAGGCTCCGCCTCCACGGGTATCATTCGGCCGAGCCACCATGATCCCGTCCTGCCCGCCGATACCCTGAACCCGTTCAGCCAGCGACACCTCACTGATCTGCACCACGGAGCCGACCAGTGGTGCATGCATGAGACGAAGCGAGCCATCGACCCAAAGCGCCAATCCGGTATGAGCGACGTCGAGGCCCCCGACTGTGCTCGTGGCCGCAATGATGTCGCCGTCCTGAATCTGGTCTGCGACGGCCGCAATTCGGTCTTGGGGCACAAAATATCGACCGTATGCACTCAGGCGTTCCTCGGCGCTGCGGACTTCCTCCACTAGAGCCGGATCCACAAGCTGACGATAGGCACCGGCATGTGTGGTCATGAAATTGATCGGCTCCATGTCCAGGACGCCGCCGAGCCCGGCTGTCACGTTTATGACTCGCCCGCGCCTGTCGTTGTCCGCAATCCAGTCCGTGAAGTAGTGCAGGCGACTGGAATACGCGCCCGGAGTTCCGTCGCGATACCGGAGGCTACCCAGTAGCGTCTCGTAGCGATCTTCCACGCCGGCGCGGTTCGCGAGTATGACGTCGGCTTTCGCGCCGTACGCATTCCCTGTCGCCCGCACGAACTGCGACAGTGCGTAGACGTTCTCGACAAAGGTCACGCAGTCGAGCCCACGGAAATTGATCACCACACGCTCAGGCCCGTCCACCTCTAAGGTGCCCGCGACATAAGCGGTCCCCACGAAGGACTGACCCATCGCGGCCATCGCCGCACCAAGTGGAAGTGTGTCGAGTCGCTGGTCGAGCGCCCACCGCACCTTTTCATCGAACGCGACCCAATCCTCAGCTTCCCAAGATGCGCCCACTACGTCTTCGGGGGTCGGCTCAGGCTCGTCGTAGCGGACATCCACCGGCTCGCCATGCGGCGCAAAAGGCGACCATAACGCGGCGACACCGACAAGCAGCACAAGAATCACAGGTCCGAGAAGGGCGCGATACTTGAGCATCAGCGGGCCCCTGCGGGTGCGGTACGCGCCGGGTTGTCGGTCAGGGTGCCATCGCCTGCGGGCACCAACGGCTTACGCAGAGTATCCGCCGTACGGGCCTCCGCGATCTTCTTCCACACACTTGGCGCAGAGAAGGGCAACCGTGTCATTCTCACCCCAATCGCGTCGTAGATCGCGTTGGCAATCGCTGGAATCGAGGGGTGCAGCGGACCCTCGCCAGCCTCCTTGGCTCCGTAAGGCCCCTCGGGATCGATGGATTCCACAATGAGTGCTTCCAACTCCGGCGTATCGAGGCTGGTCGGAATTCGATAGTCGAGCAACGAGGGTGCGTTGAGCAGCCCGGCCCGGCCATGATCTGCGTCCTTATAGACCTGTTCCTCCATGAGCGCCTCACCGAAGCCCATGTATGCGGATCCCTCCATCTGCCCTTCGACGAGGATGGGATTCAGGGCTCGGCCACAATCGTGAGCGACCCAGATTTTCTTTACCTCGACCATGCCGGATTCCACGTCGACCTCGACCTCAGCCACGTGTGCGGTGAACGAGTAGGCCGGCGACGCTCCAATCGTCGCGCCACGGTACTCGCCGTGCACATCCTTTGGGGTGTTGTATGAGCCCATTGAACCGAGTGCGCCGAACATCGACTCGGCGATGTTGAACGCATCTTTGATCGGCATCTGGCGTTCGGTGTCAGACGACCACATCGCCATCCCTCCGGCGAGCAGGACCTCCGTAGGATTCACTTCCCACTTCGCCGCGACCGCCTCCTGCACCATCTTGCGCAGCTTGGTCGCGGCATCAATGGCGGCGTTCCCCAGCATGAACGTGACCCGACTGGAATAGGCTCCGAGGTCGACGGGCGTGAAGTCTGTGTCGCCACGCATGACCCGCACATAGTCCAGCGGTACGCCGAGTTCTTCGGCCGCGATGGACGCCACCAGGGAGTCGCACCCCTGGCCGATCTCGCTGGCCCCGCTAAAGACCGCGACTCGGCCCGACCGGTCAATCTGCATTTGGACCGCAGACTGAGGCATCTCGTTTGGATAGATCGGGTAGTTCGTTCCTGAGATGTAAGTCGACCCGGCAATGCCCAGACCACGCCCAAACGGGAGCTTCCTGAAGCGATCGCGCCAACCACTCGCGCGTTCCACCGCATCCAGGCACTCCAGGAAGCCGTTCGACGTAATCCGGAGTTCGTTGATGGTACGGGTGTCGGAGCCAATGAAGTTCCGACGACGGAACTCGATGGGGTCTAGGTCCAGCTTCTCCGCCAACCGATCCATCTGGACTTCAAAAGCGAAACGCGGCTGCACGGACCCATGCCCACGCTTCGGGCCGCACGCCGGCTTATTGGTGTAGACCCGCGTCGAGTCGAAGCGATATGCCGGCATGGCGTACGGCGCACACAGGAGCTGCCCAGAGTAGTAGGCGGTCACGAGGCCGAAAGACGCGTAGGCGCCACCGTCCAGGAGAATCTTTGCATCGACCGACGTGAGCTTGCCGTCCGTGGTGGCTCCCGTCCGGTAGTGCATGTGGAAGGGGTGACGCCCACGGTGGGCGTAGAAGACCTCTTCCCTGGTGTAGAGAATCTTCACCGGCCGACCCGTCACCATCGACAGCTTCGCGACGCAGAACTCAAGGTCGAACGGCTCACTCTTCCCACCAAACGCGCCCCCGACCAGCGGCTGGAGCACCCTGACGTGTGCCTGATCGACGCCCAGAACCTGCGACAGCTCTCTATGCAGATAGTGGGGCACCTGGGTCGATGACCACACCGTGAGCTTGCCCGTGGTGGCGCCGTCCGCGTCCTGAAAGCCCCCGCCTGCTTGCCAAAGACCGATCGCGCAGTGGGGTTCGATTGGGGTGTGGGTCGTGCCCTCAAAGAAGTAGTTGTCCTCAACAAGCACATCTGAGGCGTCCATCAACCCGTCCACTTCCCCGAACTCGAGATGGACCCTCTTGGTGATGTTGCCGTTCCAGCCGTCCTTCTTTGCGTCATGCACATAAGGCGATGAGCCATCCGCCGCCAACGCGGCATGCGGATCCAAGAAGGCAGGAAGTTCCTCGTACTCCACCCGAATCAACGCGAGCGCACGGATGGCCGTGTCCTCATCAATGGCAGCCACGGCGGCGACCCCGTCGCCCACATACCGGACGCGGTCCACACACAGCGGGTACTCGTCCGGCGTCCAAGGGATAATGCCGTAAACCCTCGGCATGTCCCGTCCTGTGATTACGCCATGGACGCCTGGGAGCGCTGCAGCCTCCGACGTGTCGATCGACAATATCCGGGCATGCGGGTGCGGACTCCGTAGAATCTTTCCATGCAGCATGCCGGGCAACACGATGTCGTCGGTATAGACAGCACGCCCTGTGGACTTGTCGAGCCCTTCGATTTTTCGTCTCGACGTGCCGATTAACTTCAAGTCCGACTGAGACTTACGTTCATTGACGCTCATCCAGCCGCCTGTGACGATCCGTCACCGGCTTGGGCCACCGCCGCCGCTTCAATGGCATCGTAGATCTTCGTGTAGCCCGTGCAGCGACACAGGTTTCCGGCCAGCGCTTCCTGGATCTCCACTCGGGTGGGCCGGGGCGAACGTTGGAGCAGCGCCGCCGCCGAGCACAGGATCCCCGGGGTACAGAAGCCACACTGAGCCGCTCCGTGCACGTCGAAGGCGTCCTGCAGAGGATGGGGACCGTCTACCGTCGCGAGCCCCTCCACCGTAAGCACCTGCTTGCCTTCGGCTTCCCAAACGGGCGTCAAGCAGGCAAGCGTCGGCTGCCCGTCTACCAGAACCGTGCATGCCCCGCAGTCTCCCTTGTCGCATCCTTGCTTGGAGCCAGTCAGGCCCAGCACATAGCGGAGGGTCTCCAAGAGGGTGAAATGCGTAGGGACGCCCACCGCGTGGTTGTCCCCATTCACCGTCAGGCGGACGATTTCGGAGGTCGAAGACATGGCGGACAAGGTCGCCAGACCGGCAGGGGGCTGCAACGTCACGCATCTCGTCCAACTCTTGGAACACCTGTTCGAGTTGGGGTAGATTTCGTTCGGTCCCCGCTCGTCGGAGGCTGACCTTCCATAAGCAGGACATCAGGAGAACCAATGCCATACCCAGAAATGATGGTCGCCCCGATGCGCGAGGACCTCGTGCGGGTGGGGTTTACCGAAATGCGGACGCCTGCAGATGTCGACGCGGTGCTCGGCGCGGAAAAGCGCACCACGCTTCTCGTCGTGAACTCGGTGTGCGGCTGCGCCGCGGCGATGATGCGCCCGGCGGTTTACCTCTCCCTCCAGGGCGAGAAGAAGCCAGAGGTCCTGACCACGGTTTTCGCTGGCCAGGATATGGACGCCACCGATCGGTCCCGTGACTACATCACCGGATTCCCGCCGTCGTCCCCGTCGATCGCGCTCTTCAAGGACGGTGAGCTCGCATACTTCATGCAGCGCCACCAGATCGAAGGACGTCATCCGGAAGACATCGCGGGCGACTTGCAGGCCGCCTACGTGGAGCACTGCTAGGCCGTTTTACAATTGCCGTCGGCAGGCAGAAAAGAAAATAGAGAGGGTCCCGGTGAAAGACCGGGGCCCTCTCTTCCGTAGGTAGGTACACGGGCAGCAACACCGCTCGCATTGCAACCAAACGTTCTCCGTTCTCGTCATATAGAACGCGGGGACACGACGGGGCCGAACACACCTTGTTCGGCAGCCGTCCGTGAGCCAGGGGCTCACGACCACTCTTGGGGAGGATGATGACGATGAAAGGGGTGCAACGAGTGGCGCTTCTGCTTGGCATGGCTGCGTTCACGGCAACCGCCTCCGGGGCCGTCGAGATCGACGGGCCGGCTGACAAGACGACGCATGAGATCCGTGTCGTGAACAACTATCAGTCACCTGTGCTCGTTTATGCACAGGACGCCAACGGACGTCTACACCAACTCGGCCGGGTTACGCGCGGCGAGTTTAAGGTTTTGGAGCTTCCGAACGAGATCGCCGATTTAGGCCTCGTTCAACTGAAGGTCTTCCCGACGGTGCCGACGCAGTCGCTGATCGACAGCGCCGACGGTATTCGCACCAACAATCTTTGGATCCAAGACGGCCAATCGGTCAATATGTATCTAGAGTCAGATCTCAAGCAGTCGATGATCCAGGTCGAGATAGGCTGATTCGACCGATAGCAGGATGAGCGGTGGCCGCGGGGGCGATGTTTGCCCTCGCGGCCATTTTCTTGCCCTCAGCGCGGGACCGGTCGACACGCCACTACCGCCGCGCTGACCTGTGCGGGATCTTCCGGTGAAACCAGGGGGAGAAAACCGTGAGCCAGCAGTCAGCCAGCATCATAATCGCTCGTTCTCCAGACGATGTGTTCGCCTACATGGACGACACAGCGCGCGAGCACGAATGGCAGCCAAACTTGAAGTCCGCCGAACAGGACCCGGCCGGCCCGACACGAGTGGGGACGCGCAAGAGCTACACGAACCAGTTCATGGGCCGAGACGTGGAGAACACATACGTGGTCACGCTCCTCGAGCCCGGTCGTCGTGTGGTGTATGAAACCGCGAAGGGTTCGGCGGTGGACGCACGTAGCGAGATCCTCTGCGAAGCCGCCGTCGACGGAACGAAGGTCACCATGTCGATCACGGGCACGCCCAAGGGTGTCCTGCGTTTCGTCCCGTCAGCCCTGCTTGAGATCGCGTATCGGGAAGAGCTGAACGCCGCGCTTTCCAGGCTCAAGAAGCAGATGGAGTCGGGGGGTTAAGGCTGCCGTCCATCAAACCGAGGCCGGCCTCCGTTCGACCGCTTGGACGCCTGCCCCCAGGGCACGTGACTCCTCGTCACAGGGCCTCCCCTACTCGTCGCGGTATTCGTCGAGCTTGCTTTGGCGGGCGGTGTGTACGGCGTCGATGATCCAAACCGTCTTGGCTTCCTCAATGACGCGGTAGTAGATGCGGTGGACCAGGGACGGCTTTGAGCGAATTTCTCGCCCCCCCGGGTCGTGACCACAGGCCAGATCAGAGCTTCATGGGCCAGCTCGTCCGCGCTCTCCGTGAACTGATCGAGCCAGCCATCGGCGCGGCCCCGACCTTCCTCTCGTGCGATGTAGTGGTAGATGAGGGGAATCGCGTCATCGGCTTCGGTCAGATATCTGACCCGAAACAGGATCAAGGCATCCGTCCGATCTCATCGCGTAGGGCTTGTTTCAGGTGGGCGCTCGAAACGCCGTCCTCGCCAGCCTCGATCCGGGCTAGGGATCGGTCCCAAAGGTGACCACGCTCAACTTCGTGGATCAGCGCATCATAACGCGCGGGGCTCATCACGATCATGACGGCTTCGCCGTTCTGTGTGATGGTCTCGATTGCGCCATCGGCCAGACGCGCTAGGTGCTCGCCGGTCTTCTGCCGGAAGTGACTGAGCGGATAAGTGTCCTGCGTTCGGTGCATTTGCGGCCTCCAGACTAAGATCGTACTGAATTCAGTATGGCGCTAACCGGGCCATCTTTTCCAGGGAAATAGCTTGGCTTGGCGCCAGGACCTGCCGTTATTCGGCGGTTTCCGTCCGTCCCGCACTCCAAGGTTAGAGCAGCGCCTAGCCATCCTTCCGCGGCACCTGTCACCTACCCCTGACCCGGTCCCGCTGCTGCCCCGCGATCTCCACGAGCCGGCGGAGTTCTGCGATCGGCTGCTCCGAGTCGTCCACCTGCAGGCGCAGGACCACGTCGTTGTTCAGCCACACCCCACCGTCTTCCTTCACGATGATCATCGCCGCCGACTGCATACCGCGTCGGTCTCCCCCGGCAACCTGACCCGCCTCCAGGGCGGCTAACAGGCGGAAAGAGAGATGGCCCTCCGTGGATTCAAAGGCCTCAACCATGGCATTCACGACATCGGGGCCGGCCAGAATATTGCCCTGGGCCGACACGTATCGCCCTATGCGGTGGCCCGCCCACTCCGAAGCGCTGGGTCCCGTGTGGGTCGCGACATTGCCGACGGCATCCATCACCGAGAATTGTCGACCCAACTTGGTCCATCCGTCCGGTCGGGGATCAGGGTCGTTGGCCAAGATCATCGACACCACATCCGCGGGGGCCGTGCCCTGCCGCAGCAGCTCAATCCCTTGGGGTCCGTAGCTGACATCAACGATCGCCTGGGTTGCAACCACCCCCACGTTCGCCTCCGCCCACAGAACGCCATTGCCGACAGAGAATACGCGAGACTGGACGGCGCCACCCACCTCACCCGTTTCCGGGTCGTAGCCGAGCACCGAAAACGTGGCCACCGGAGGCCAGCGTTCCACCTCGTCGTCTGTGGCACGCCGTGCCGCCGCGTCTTGGGCCGAGGCTGGGCTGGCCAGCGCCGACAAAAGGGCGACCATCAGTCCCAGGCAGGCTATACGCATTCTCACAGATACTCCTCTCGGACAGGAGAGAACACCACCAGCATCTTGCACGGCGCGAGAGCTTCAGCCGAGTGCGGCACATGGCTCGGGATCACCAACACGTGCCCAGCCTCGAGCATGTGAGACCTACCCTCGACCACGAATTCGATCGAACCCTCAAGCACGTTCACGGTTTGCTCGTGATGATGGCTATGCTCGGGCATGAGAATGCCTGGGTCGATCTCCCAGTAGGCGTGGGTCGTTCGCTCGCTGTGGATGAAGCGAGCTCGAAATCCCGGCGCGATCTCACGGGCCGGAGTTGCCCACACGTCGACTTGGGTGGCTGGCATGCCTATCTGTACTCCTCTCGGACCGGTGAAAATACATCTAAGATCTTGCACGGCGTGTGGGCGACACCTGAGTGCGGCACATTGGGTGCGATCACCAGAACATCCCCCGCATTCAACACATGCGGCGTCCCGGCCACAACGATCTCGAATGTGCCTTCCAGCATGTTCACGATCTGCTCATGTGGATGACTGTGCTCCGGAAGCGGCAGCCCAGGCGAGATGTCCCAGTAGACGTGGGTGGTCCTCTCGGTGTGCACGAAGCGCCCGTTGAAGCCCTCCACGATCTCTCGGGGCTCCGTCGCCCAGATGTCGATCTTGGCCATCGTTCTACTCCTGTTCCATGATGGGTCGTGTAGCAACGAAGCGCTCTAGAATTTGGAGCGTCATCGCGACGCCTCGTCGCACGTTCTCTTCGGTGACGCGTTCATCGTTGCCGTGAACGCCCCGCTGATCCTCTTCGGGTGTGGCCGTGGCCTCATACCCATAAGCCACCATCCCAAGATCCCGGAAGAAGTGGCTGTCGGTGAATCCACCCGACACCTGGGGAACGAAGTTCGCGCCAGGAAACGTCTCGAGCGTCACTTCCTGGACGGTCCGATACAACTCGGTGTCGATGCTCGATACCGCAGGGCTGAAGCCCATGAGGACTTCAATGTCGACCTCCGGTCCGAAAACCTGTTGCATCTCGGCCAGCCATTCGTCCGGGTCCTGGTCCGGAAGCAGGCGGCAATCGATCTCAGCCCACACCTCAGGCGAAACCACGTTGATCTTCCCACTCCCTTCGAACCGAGTGATCGAGCACGTATTGCGCGTTAACGTGTGAAGAGAGGGAGCGTACTCTTGGAGCTCACGCAACACGCCGGGCGTCGCGACCGCGGCGGCGATATCCTGAAAGCGTGTGCGCCATGGCTCAGGATGGTCGGCCGCGTTCCCCTTGAAGTGGGCGTCGACCGCAGGAATGATGCGGGCATCAAACTCATGGAGCCGCAGGCGCTCGAGCGCCGCAATCAACTCCACCGCGGCATAAGTCACCTGGGGACTCGACCCGTGACCCGGCGTGGCCACGGTGGAAAGTCTCAGCCAGTAGGGCACCTTTTGAGTGACCTCGACACCGAACTGCACCCTGCCACCCACCACTCCGCCACCGCCGCCTTCGTTGAGCAGGAAGTCGATGCCATCGAAAATCTCGCGTCGGTTTTCGACCAACCATCCGGCGCCAAAGAAGCCTCCGGCCTCTTCGTCCGCCGTTGCCAGAAATAGCACATCGCGCTTCAACGGGATGCCTGAGCGGTGCAACGCGAGGAACGTAGCAAGGTGCAGGATTCCGCTTGTTTTCGTGTCGAGCGCACCCCGTCCGTACACATATCCGTCACGTAGCTCGCCGGAGAGGGGATCAGTCGTCCAAAAGCGCTCGTCCGCAGGCACGACGTCCATGTGGTGGATGAGCATTAGGCCAGCTTCGTCGCCACCCTCCAGGCGCGCCCAGATATTCCCCCTGCCGGGTGCCGACTCGGCCGTCTCGTATGCAATGCCTTCTGCGTCGAAAATGGCCGCGAAAAAGGCAGCCCCTCGAGACTCGTTTCCAGGAGGGTTGATCGTGTTGATTTGGATGTATTCCTGCAGCCACGCAACGGCTTCGTCCTGGAGCGCTTCCATGTCGACTTGAGCCGAGAGCATCGCGGGCGACGTCGCCAACAGCACGGCAAGAACGGCACAGGTGGGCAGAGACCGGATCGGAGTCATTCTTCTGAGCATCTGGAGTCCATCGGTTCGGAGTGAGCGCGCAACATGACTCCGGAAGCCGGTGGCTGGCAATCGGGTGCGACGGCGCCCATTCTTCCCGATCGCACTCACAGCAGGGCTAACCATGACTGACCCCCGACCATCACAGTCTCGACGCAAGTTCTTGGGCGGCATCGCTGCAGGAGCACTTGCAGCCGGAGCCAGGCCGCCGCCACCATGCCCTCGATGTGCGTCGCCTTCACGCTGTTCCTCGGCCCGGTATTCCTCCGTCACGACCTCCGCTCTGACCTGCAACGTCAGGAGATCGTCCGCACGCTCCCGATTCCTGGACGCGACCTCGTGGCCGCTGAAATCGCCTCGACCGCGACCGCCCTCACGCTCATTGCCGCCTTCTTCTCGTTGATCGCATTCGTGTTCTTCTCTGTGGCGACTCTAAAGCCGCCAACCGACTGGCGGATGTGGCTGACGCTCGTCGCCGTACTGGGCATGCTGCCACTCATATCAGGGATCGTGGCGGGAGCGCACAACGCGCTCGCCGTTGTATTTCCCGGGTGGGTGAAGTTCGGCCCCACCCAGTCGCAAGGCATCGACCAAATGGGCACCGTCATGGTCACCGTGCTCACGACGGGCGTCTTCGTGGTTGTCGGCCTCATCGCGCCGGCCGTCGTGAGCGGTACGATCGTCCTGCGAACCGTTTCCGTCCTTGGCCCGTGGGCCGCGGTGCCGGTCTACATCGGTGCTTGGCTGACCATGGTCGCCGAGCTCATTCTGCTCGCCGTTCTACTCGGTGACGCATACGAAGAGATGGACCCATCGGCCGAGGGCCTCCTGGGCTGAGGCGCCGCCGCGGTCATCGGACGGGCGCCCGCACCGCCCTACCGGGACGCGCAGCGGTCACTGCCCCCGCCTCGACCACAACCTCGCCAGCGATGATCACCCACGGGATGCCGCCTGACGGGATCGTCGCATCCATGTACGTCGCGTGATCGATCACGGCCGCGGGATCGAAAATCGTAATGTCTGCGTCGGCCCCGACCTGCAGACGTCCCTTATTGGTCATAGACGGCACCGTGGCCTCGAGCCGACGGGCTGGCTGGATGGTCATCTTGCGGATCGCCTCGGGCAGCGACAAAACGCCCTCTTCCCGGACATAAAGCCCCAGCACCTTCGCGTAGGAGCCCGAGGTACGTGGATGGCCACGGCCGTCCACGATAAAGCCATCGCTCGCGATCATCGTGAGAAGGCTCGCAACCGCCTTGCGGGTCATCTCTTCGGTGCGGCCATGAATGATGACTGCCCCTCCCTCTTCCCGGGCCTGAGCGAACGTCTCGCGAGTGGACCGTTCTCCGGTGGAGACGAGTTGGTGGAGTCCGAACTTCTCGTCGGGCCAACTCTCCCAGTCGTCGAAGAGCGCGGACTGGATCTCGGTCATGCCAGCGCCGTAAGGATACGTCTCTGTCGTGACGTCCTGACCGGCATCGACCGCAGCTTGCACGCCTGCTAGGAAGGCGTCGATATCCTCGCCGGCGCTCGAATTGATATGTACAAAGTGGAGCGACACCCCAGCCCGTCTTGCTGCCGCAACGGTAGAGTCAAAGCCGGAGATTCCCCCGCGCATGTGGATGTGTGCGCTGGTGCCGTACTCCGCTGCCACGCCGAACATGCGCTCGATCTCTGACATGTCAGCTCCGGGGGTGTAGGCGCTTCCGAAGCCAACCGCCACCGCGCCCTGATCCAGACCCTCACGAATCCGGCGCTCCATTTCGTCGAGCTGTTCCGCATTGATGCTCCCTGAGCCGCCGATGCCAGCGGGCAGAATCCCCTCTCCGGGATCTCCAAGAAGCTCCATGCGCACGCCGATATGTCCAATGCTCGCGCCGTAATTGACGATCTGGCCACCCTCACGCTCCGCATAGAAGCCCTGGATGTCGGGCGTACCAACCTCCAACTCCAGAGCCGTAGTGACCCCGTCCCGGACCATGTACGAGTAGGCCTCCTCGCTCTGCCCGTGTTCGTGCAGGTCGATGAAGCCAGGGGAGACAACATGACCGGTCGCGTCGATCGTCCGTTCACCCGTCAGCTCCCCCTCGACGATCGCGGCAATGCGTCCGTCGCGGATGCCGATCGAGCGCACGCCGTCTAGGCCCGACTCCGGGTCGATCACCCGACCGTTTGCGACCACCAGATCGAAATCATCAGCAGCGTCTCCGCCACACGCGACGAGCATCACACCCGCGAACATCATTCCCACCAGGGTCTGTAACTTCATCCTTCAGGCCTCCGATAAATGGTTCCGTTCTTCATCACGAATACGGCTTTTCTCAGCGCATTGATATCCTGGAGAGGATCGCCCTCGACTGCGATGATGTCGGCTACATATCCGCCATAGAGATTCCCCAGGTCAGCAAGCAGCAACGCTTTTGCGGCCCGACTGGTCGCACTAGCGATCGCGTCTCGGGTCGACTGACCCGCAGCAACCCGTCTGTCGAATTCTATTGCGGTGTCGCCTGACCACACCCATCCGGAGTTCGCGTCAGTACTAAAGACGATCGCTACCCCTTTCTGTGCAGCCCGCGTGAACACCTCGGTGCGCGGGGGCAGAAGTCGGGCGGTCCATCCGAGTTGTTCTTCGGTGTACCCAAACCGATCTCCGTTCTCCAGGTAGTACTCAGACAAATAGAGGTTCGGCATGAAGTAGGTGCCGCGCTCGACCATCAGGTCCAAGACCGAGTCGTCGACCAACGCTCCGTGTTCGACAGTGCGCGCCCCCGCCTCGATCGCACGGCGCGCAGCCTCGGCAGCATGTGCGTGCACGGAGGTTGGGATGTCGGCCTTGTTCGCTTCGTCGATGGCCCACTCGAGCTGCTGAAGCGAATAGGTGGGTGTGCCACCCGCTCGACTGCTCCGGCTTGCAAAGATCTTGAGCCAGTCCACTCGACCCTCAACTCGGCGCCGCACAAAGGCCCGGATCTCCTCCTCCGTGGCCGGTGCTTCACCCTCCCCAACCCGGTCCCCGTCCGCAGCCGCGGCCAGGCCGTCGGTAAGTCCCTGGCTCGACACCACCAAGCGAGGCCCCGGCACGGTGCCAGCGGCGATCGCATCCCTCAGGGCGACGTCTTCGAAGTTGCGACTGCCCAAGGAGCGCACCGTCGTGAAGCCGCTCATTAACAGGGTCTCTGCCGTGCTCGCTCCGACGATCCCCGTCGCCGCATCCCGGTCAGGCTCTCCGGAAAACGAGTTCGTGATATGCACGTGGGCGTCGATGAGTCCGGGCAAAAGCGTGACGTCGCCCAGATCGATCCGTATGGCCCCCTCGGGTGCGTCTACGTCGGCGCCCACAGCGACGATACGATCCCCAACCACATGGACCACAGCCGGCGTCAGCGGCTGGCCGAAACCATCGTAGGCGCGAGCACCGGTAATGACGGTGCCTACCGGTCCCTCAGCCTCCGGAGCCACACACGCGACCACCCCGAGCGCGATTAGCGCGGGCACCAGCACGCGGGCTGAAACAGCCACTCCGCGCCGGATCACCGTCCCCTCCTGTCGAAATCAGCCAGAAAGAGCGACCACGTGTTGGGATCCAAGCGGACATCGTCGGGCTCACCCGGGACGGAGATCACGAATCGATGGAATCCTGCGGTGACCTCCACCGTCTCGATCAGGCTCGGCGTCAGATCTCCGTCCACATACACGCCAACCTCTAGCGGCATCACGAACGGGGCACCCGCCTGCACCTGATTCAGTTCGATGCGCACTGCCTGCGCTGAGGCATCGTAGCTCCACCAACCCTGGAACTCAGGGTTGCCGCCCCGGCGAAGCCACTGATCGAAGAACGACTGATGATCCATGCCCGACGCTTCTTCCATGGCGCGCATGAAGTCGTCCGTGGATGCGGTGCCGTTCATATGCGCCGCATAATAGGCGCGAATACCACTCCAGAACGCTGCATCACCCATCCGCTTGCGGAGCATGTGGAGCACCCAAGCCCCTTTTTGATAGATGATGCGAGTGGTCACATCCGCCATGTCATCAAGGTCATCATGGATGATGCGGTAGTCGGGGCTCGCCTCGTAGAGCGGCCAGATCGCGGCCGCGGCCTCCTCTAGACCTGTCACGAAATCGTCCCGGCCGTACGCGTGCTCTCGGAACAGGAGCGTGAAATAGGTCGCGAAGCCCTCACTGAGCCATACGTCGTCCCAGTCGGACTCGCTGACCGCATTCCCGAACCATTGGTGGGCGATCTCATGGATGACCACGTTCCGCACACGATCCGTCCGTGTGCCCGTGATCATACTCTCGCTGTACATAATGGCGCTGGCGGCTTCCATCCCCCCACCCGTCGCCGGGGACGTGATATTCGCCAGCTTCTCGTACGCGAACGGGCCCACGTACTCATCATAGAATTCGAGGACCTGTTTGGTGGGCGACGCAAAGTCGTAGAACCCCGCGTCGCGATCCTGCCAATAGACCCAGGTCTGGATCGGCTTGCCTTGGAAGTCGCCGACGTTCTGCACCGCAAAACGGGCAACACCGAGCACGTAGAGCCAGGGTGACGTGGGCACCGACTGCTTCCAATGCGTCAGTCTCGTCCCGTCTGGGTGATCGACTTCCTCGACGACCAGACCGTTGGATACCACCTGGTAATCTGACGGCGCCGTGACCACGAACTCGCTGGTGGCTTTCTCTGCCACGTGATCGATCGTAGGCAACCAGTTGTGCACACGATTCGGCCAGTTGTCGCTAAAGAACGTGCGGTCGCCATGCTTATTGGCCCCGATCTGGAGTCCGGCGGCGGGAATGCCTCGATAGTCGATGGTGACAGCCAACCGGGCCCCGGCTCGCCCTGTTTCGGGCAGCCGCACGGTGAGTAGATCCCCCTCATGCGTGTAGGCGAGATCGTCCCCGCGCGCGGAGACGCGTCGCACCTCCATCCCTCGACCCGCCATGCCCCGACTCGTCAGGTCCAATGGCAGCTCGACCACACCACTACTGGTGAATCGAACAAGGACCGTCGCATTGCCGACGATCTCATCCGTGTCGTCGCTGAGCATCAACTCAAAGCGATAGTGCTCGACGTCGATCCCGATCCGGCGCGGATACGGATCCGGTGAAGAGGCTGTGTCAGCGGTCGGTACAAAGAGAAAGGCAAGCGCGAACAAACGAGCTCCGAACATGTCGGGACTCCACATGAGAGGGACGCGAGCGGCCCGGGAACATGCCGCCCCGAGTAATCTCGTTGCAAGCTCGGCACTTAGGGCGACACCGTGGAGTGCGCCGCCAGCGGGCCCGGCGTAGATCACCTACTCGTTGCGCGAACCCCCCCGCACCCCACACCGTACGCCGTGAGCATCCAAGGGTAGGCACCGCAGGAGTATCCCTGTGAAAGACGTCCGCTATGCGGTCCGGAGCCTCTCAAAGAACCCGACTTTCACGGCAGTCGCGGTTCTGACGATTGCGCTGGGAATTGGCTCGGTCACTGCCATTTACAGCGTCGTGGATGCGGTCTTGCTTCAGGAGCTGCCGTACCTGGCCCCGCAGGATCTGGTACGCATCTGGTCCACCAATACGGAGCGGGGCGTGGAGCGCGGCTTCATGTCCCCCCCTGATATCGAGGACATTCAGGCCCGCAACCGAAGCCTAAGTGGCATGGCGGGTTATTCGGAGGCGGAACTCGCGCTCATCGGGCTCGATGGAGCGGCGGTAAAGGTCGTTGGCACCTGGGCGGCTGGGAATCTGTTCGACGTGTTGGGTAGCACGGCGGTCCTAGGACGGGCCCTCACTGCAGCGGACGGCGACCCCGACGCGGCGAAGGTCATGGTTCTGGGGCATGACTTCTGGACAAGTCGGTTTGGCGGCGATCCTGGCGTACTGGGGACCTCACTCTCGGTTGAGGAGAACCAATACACCGTAGTAGGCGTCATGCCGCAGGGATTCGACTTCCCCGGGAACTCCAGTTTTTGGCTCAATCGTTACCTCATGTCCTACCCCGGGCGGTACGCTCGCTGGATGGATGTGGTGGCGCGGTTGGCCCCTGACGGCGACCTGAACGCAGCGCGCGAGGACGTGGGGGCTGTAGCCCGGCAGCTTGAGGAAGAGTTTCCCCAGGTGAACCGGGATATGCGACGACGGTGCTTCCCCTCCACGACGCCGTCGTTGGCGATGCTCGCTCGACGCTCCTCGTCCTCTTGGGGGCCTCGGGGCTGCTGCTGGTCGCCTGCGTCAATGTGATCAACCTGCTTCTGTCCCGCATGGCAGATCGCGGCCAGGAAATCGCCCTGAGGACGGCCCTCGGTGCCGGTCGGGCGCGCCTTGCGCGTCAACTTTTGACCGAAAGCTTGTTATTGGCGGGGCTTGGAGCGCTGTTTGGTACGTTCTTGGCCGCGGTCGGTATGGACCTTCTTGTCTCCTTTGGGCCTGAAAACCTGCCGCGTCTGGACGAAGTTCGGATGGACGGCGGAGTTCTTCTGGTCACTTTCGTCGCCACCAGTATCACCGGCCTCCTGTTCGGCCTGGCTCCGGTACTTCGGCTCGGACACACGGACGTCCGATCGCAGCTCCAGGATGGTGCGAGGGGCGCCACGAGTGGCCGAGGCCGCGAGCGGGTGCGGAGCGCGCTTGTCGTCGCTCAGGTGGCACTGGCTGTGATGATTGTCGTGGGTGCGGGACTCCTGTCGCGTAGCTTCATCCAACTCCTCGATACGGACCCAGGGTTCTCAGCGGACAACGTTCTTACGTTGCGCGTAGACCTGCCCAGCGGAGCCTACCGTGATCTCGGCCGCGTGGCTGACTTTCACCGGGACATGGTCGGAGGGCTGACGGCCCTGCCTGGCGTGAACGCGGTCGCGGCGACGGCGACGCTCCCGTTTGATCGCGACATCCCATTTCTCGGCAACTTCCTGGTTCGAGAGCGTCCCGTTCCCGAGCAGGGAGAGGAGCCCCACGCGCACTACCGGCAGGTATCTCCAGCTTACTTCGCGACCATGGGAATCGAGCTCGTAGAGGGGCGTGAGTTCGACGCCCTGGACGACCGCGGTTCGACCGGTGTTGCCGTGGTCAACGAGTCGCTCGCCGCACGGTATTTTCCAGGCGAGGATCCGATCGGAAAAGTGATCGAAGGCTTGCCGCCGCATGTCGCGCTCGGTGGCTTCCTCACCGATCATTTTGAGATCGTCGGCATCGTGCGTGACGTGAAGTACTTCGGCTTGGCCCAGCCGTCAGAGCCGTCGCTTTACCTTCCGGTCGCCCAGGCTCCCTTCCGCAGGATGAGCTACGCGGTGCGGACCGCGGGGCCTCCAGATGCACTCATTGCGGCAGTGCGTCGCACGGTCCAAACTGTGGATCCCACGGTAGCGGTTTCTCAGATGTCGACGATGGACCGAATCCTGTCTGCGTCTGTCGCACGCCAGCAATTCAGTACGGTGCTACTCCTCCTTTTTGCGGGAGTTGCTCTCGTGCTGGCGGCCATTGGGGTGTACGGCGTGATCTCGTATGGGGTGCCGCAGAGGACCAGTGAATTGGGCGTCCGCATCGCCATGGGCGCTGAACCGCGGGATGTCCTCCGTCTGGTTTTGGCCGATGGAGCGCGCCTCACGTTTGCAGGGGTGGGGCTTGGGTTGGTTTTGTCGGCACTCCTCAGCAGAGTGATGGCCAGCCAGCTATACGGGGTCAGTGGTACCGACCCGCTCACCTACTTTAGTGTCGCTCTCGTGCTGTCCGTGGTCGCGCTTACCGCCGCTTACATTCCTGCCCGGCGCACCGCCCATCTGGACCCGGTGCTCGCCCTGCACGGGGATGGGGGCTAAGCCGACGCCAGCAGGAACCGCTGGTACATATAGAGAGTTGACGTTCGAGTCTCCAATGTGTAGATAGATGTGTCGAGATTCACACATCACGGAGACCACATGGCGACGAACCTCGCAATCGACCCAGCGCTGCTTGACCAGGCCTTTGAGATCAGCGGTGAGAAGACCAAAAAGGCTGCGGTAACAAAGGCCCTCGAGGAGTTCATCGCCCGGCGACGGCAGGTCGAATTACTGGATCTCTTTGACGCGCTCGACTGGGATCCGTACGACTACAAGACGAAGCGCTCGCGGCTTTGAGGCTTCTGGTCGACACAAGCGTCTGGTCTCTGGCCTTCCGGAAGAATGCGCCCTCAACGCTTCCAAAAATCCGTCGCCTAGCGCAGGCTCTGAGGGACGGCGAGCAGGTCTACACGACCGGCCTCATACTTCAAGAGCTACTCCAAGGCTTCTCTGAGCCAGAGGCACGCGACGCGATTCGCGTCCGATTCCAGGCGCTGCCTCACGTCGTGCCAGACGCACGCGACTACATCGAGGCTGCGGCCCTTCGTAGTCGTCTGGGGGTGGAGGGAATCCGCCTCGGCACCATCGACGCGCTCCTCGCGCAGCTATGCCTCCGCCACGAACTGACGCTGCTCACCACGGACCTCTCCTTCAATCGGGTCGCCGAGGTGACCCCGCTTTCGGTTGTCCGAGGCGGGGCCACCTAGGTGGAGTTACTTCGGAAACAGGTCGGTCGACACGTAACGCTCGGCAAACGAAGGGAGGATCGCGACGATGGTTTTGTCGTTCATTCCGTCCCGCTTGGCGATCTGTAGCGCAGCCCAAATCGCGGCACCCGAACTGATGCCACAGGGGAGGCCCTCAACGCGCGCGACTTCCCTTGCCACGGCGAACGCATCGTCGTTGAGGATCGTCATCACCTCGTCGATGATATCGGTGTTCAGAATCTCTGGAATGAAGCCGGCACCGATTCCTTGGATCATGTTGCCGGGTCCCGGTGCACCCCCCGAGAGAACGGGGCTCGTCGCGGGTTCGAGCGCGACGCAGTAAATGTTCGGGTTCTTCTGCTTGAGCACCTCAGACACTCCCGTGACCGTTCCTCCGGTTCCGACACCGGACACGAAGACGTCAACCTTGCCGTCCGTGTCGTTCCAGATCTCGAGGGCCGTCGTGCGGCGGTGGATTTCTGGATTCGCCGGATTCACGAACTGTCCGGCCTGAACCGCACCGTCGATCTCTTCCGTCAAACGGTCCGCGGCAGCAAAAGCCCCGCCGATTCCATCTTCTTTGGGAGTCAGAACGATCTCGGCCCCAAGATGCCGCATCATGTGCACCCGCTCCGCTGACATCGACTCCGGCATGGTCAAAATACACCGATACCCCTTGGAGGCGGCCACGAAGGCCAAGGCGATCCCCGTGTTGCCAGATGTAGGCTCGACAATGGTGCTTCCCTTCTTCAGGATCCCCTGCTCTTCCATCGCCTGGATCATGGCGACACCGATACGGTCTTTCACCGAACTAAGAGGGTTGAAAAACTCACATTTCAGCAGAATGTCGGCGCCTACCCCGTATTTCTCCTTGAGCCGCGGTATCCGCACGAGGGGTGTATCACCCGTCGTCGCTGCAAAATCGTCGTAGATACGGCCGCGGCCCGGGGATCGGCTCTGGGACATGGAGGGTCTCCTCATATAAGAACGTTGCGGCGTAACGACCCTCGAAAGCTCGTCCCCACACCAGGGTTTGGGAGACCTACACTATCGCCGGCTTGCGTCCGAGGCCAGAATCGTCTCCTGTCCTTGAAGAAAGTTGCATATAACAGCCTTCATTTAAGGCTCCTAAGGAGACCCTCCGGCATGGCATCCCTGCGTCCCTACACGATTGTCCTCTCCATAATGCTCCTCGCCGCCTGCGCGGGGTCGGAACCCGCCGACCAGGCCGCCGAATCCGCCGGCGAAGCGCCCGCCGAGTCGAGGGTAGCCATCGCCCCCACCGGGGCTGGGCAACTTCCTCCCGCCATCATGGGTGAAGGCGGAGAACTCCAGGGCCAGGACCTGCGCTACGTCACGGGCGACTCCGAGACGGTGGGGTACCTCGCGGTGCCGGAAGGAGCCGGCCCCTTCCCGGCTTTGGTGATTATCCACGAGTGGAACGGCCTCTCCGACCGTGTACGACAGCTCGCCGACGACTTCGCCGCCGAAGGATACGTGACCTTGGCGGCAGATCTGTACCGCGGAAGAACGGGAAGCACCGGAGACGAGAACGTCGCGCTGATGCAGGAAACCACCGCAGATATGCCAACGGTCATCGCGAACCTTAACGCGGCCACTGCGTTACTGAAGGCGCGCACCGACGTCTCTGGCCAGGTGGGTGCCATGGGCTGGTGCTTCGGGGGCGGCATCGCCCTGTCCTTCGGCCTGGACGGAGATGCCCACGACGCGACAGCCATGTTCTACGGGGCGATGATCCAGGATCCAGAGGTGCTCGCAGACATGGACCATGAGGTGTACGGGACTTTCGGCGCTCTAGACGAAGGGCTTCCGCCTGAGCAAGTCGCAACCTTCGAGGCCGCGCTCCGCTCAGCGGGGGTCGCGAACGACATCCACGTTTACGACGCGGTAGGCCACGGATTTTGGTTACGTGTCGATGGCGAGCCCGACGTAAGGACCGCTCCGGCGCTCGACGCTTGGGAGCGCCTAAAGGCCTACTTGGATCGCACGCTCAGAGACTGAAGCAGCAGCGGCAAGGCCGCGGGCGTTACCCCGCGGTCTTTGCCGCCCTGCGGGCCGCCAGAAGTCCGTCCAAACTGAACGAACCGCCACCGTTCGCTGCCAGGAACAGAAATGTCCAACAAAACAGTACCGAGAGTTCGCCGCCGTTCATGACTGGTACCCAACCCCTAGGGAAGTGGGCCATGAAGTAGGCGAACGCCATTTCGCCAGCGAGAAGGAAGGCCACCGGACGCGTGAAGAGTCCGACGACCAACAGGCCTCCTCCGTAGAGCTCGAGCACGCCAGCAAACCACCTTTGCGTGAGGAACTCCGCCGCGCTTTCAGCTCCAAACATCATCAGGAGTTTGGTCGCCCCGTGCTGCATGAACATCAGAGCAACCACAATGCGTAGCGCGTTGAGAAAGAAGTGCGGAATCCCGGAACGAGCACCCTCACTGGTCATGAAGCATCCTAGATAAATGATCCGTCAACGATTATAGAGACAGTCGGCAGTGGCACGGTGTTGAGATGTAGCCTGGCGTGTGCCGCGGGCTATAGAATCGCCTGCCCCAGAGCAGAAGCCGCGAGGCCCACAGCCAATACGGCGGTATGGTTCCGGTCGTCTAGCACCGGATTCAGTTCAACGATCTCCAGGCTCACGAGCCGGCCCGATCGGGCGGCCTTTTCACAGACGAGATGTCCCTCGCGGTACGTCAGTCCCCCCTGAATCGGGGTCCCGACTCCAGGGGCGAGTCTCGGATCCAGTACATCGAGGTCGAAGGACAGATGAAAACCGGCGGTGCCTGCGTTGGCGCGCTCAAGCGCCTCCTCCATACAAACGCCGACACCACGGTCGTCGATCTCGCTCATGGTGAAGACCCGCACGCCAAGCTCGGCAATCAGTTCCTTTTCACCCTGGTCTAGGCTCCGTGCGCCGAGCACGCTGACATTCTCTGCGCGGACGCTGGGCTGACTGCCTCCGATCCCCATCAGCCGCTCGTCCCCTTGACCCAAAAGAACGGCGAGGCTCATGCCATGGATGTTGCCGCTCGGGGTCGTGTGCGGTCGGTTCATGTCCGCGTGGGCATCGACCCAAATCAAACCCAGCGAGTCATTCCGAGATCGGAAATGGTCCGCAACGGCAGCGACCGACCCGATCGAAAGCGAATGGTCGCCCCCCAAAATGAGGGGAAGGCACCCGTTGGCGAGGCTTTGTTTCACCATGTCCGCGGTCTGCGTCACCACGGCCAAGATTTCGGCCAAGAATCGCAGTGAGCTTTCGCCGGTGTCGGTCGTTTCAAAGCCCCCGGCCGTCACCGTCCCGATCTCATGAACCCGATGCCCAATGGACTCGATGGTCTCGGTAATTCCCGCGATTCGGAGTGCCGATGGGCCCATGTCGACGCCCCTGCGACCCGCCCCGAGATCGATGGAAACTGAGATTAGCGCGATATCCCGCGGCACCACTTCACTCATTCTCGTCGCCTTCTAAGTTGGTCAACTCTCGACGTGCACTCCCGTCCAAAAGGAGACATGGTCCTTGATACGGGCCGCGCGTTCTTTCGGATCTGGATAATACCATGCCGCGCCCGGGTTCACCTCCCCTTCCACCGCGACATCATCGTAAGATGCCTCACCCCTCCAGAAGCAGTGCGTGCTTTGACTTGAGGCCTTGAAACCTTCGGAGTTCAGAGGCGACGTGGGGAAGTAGTGATTTCCCTCCAACACAATCGTGTCGTCACTTTCCGCGCGGACCGCATTCTTCAGCATCGCCTTCGGCACGGGTCGCTCCTCTGAAGCATACGGAGACCCAACTGGGTCGTCGGCTAGGAGGTGCGAAAGGCGTCATCGGCCCCGCTGGGTTCCCGAGTGGGCGCGCCTTCTAGTCTTCGCCCCGAGTGATTCGCCGTTGATCCTGCCTCTCCAACTTCCTGCGGCGGCGCGCATCCCCGGCAGTCTCGCCTGGATGTCGTACGGTCACTGTGACCCCGCCCATGCATGCCAAACCGGTGATCCGCAGGGTAGGAGCATGAGGGTCGGGTGTAAACACGTTGTCCCCGGAGTGATCGAACCCGCCCATCAGAGCGATCCCGTGGCTCTCGACATTGAGGCCCGGTGGCGCCACAACCTCTACGCCGCCAAACAGCGTGAAGATCTTGAGGTCCGTCACACCCGGACCCATCACCGCTTCGCTAAAGTCCAGTTCCGCGCCGCCCATCACCGAGATCGCGTAGTTGTTCCTGGCTGGACTCCACCGGCCTCGGCGCGAACTGCCGCCCAAGACCACGACGACGAATTTCTTCTCTTTCACGTTCGCCGCGGAAGTGACGGTGAAGTGGGACTCTGGAGCCGGCACCGACCCGGGCTGAAACACAGTCGGCACGTCGCCGCCCGGCAGGTCCCTTAACAGGTCCTTCAGCTCGTCGGCGCTTTGGGCCGCGTGGGCGGCGTCAATACGACGCTCGAATTCTTCCACGCTCATGATGTCGTTGGCGAAGTGTTCGCAGAGCGCATCAATGGTGACTTGGCGTGTGATTCCGCCCGGCGCCCCGTCCCGTGCCTCCGACATCCGATCCCTACTCCCCGCCCACCGGGCGCCTATAGACAACCTCACCTTCCACCAGCGTCACATCTACGTGTGCACTCCCCAGCTCCTCCACGTCCATATCGAACACGTTTCCAGAAAGAACCACAAGATCCGCCAGCTTTCCAACCTCTACCGTTCCCACGCGGTCGTCCATGAAGCCGGCTCGCGCTGCGCCCGACGTGTAGGCGGTAAGCGTCTCTTCCAGGGAGATGCGCTCCTGGGGCATCCAACCATCTGGGTTCGCGCCGTCGAGGGTCCGACGCGTAACGGCGGCATCGATTCCACGCATAGGGTCAAGGGGGGCGACCGTCCAGTCCGAGCCGAACGCAAGTGTCGCACCCGCGTCGAGTAAGGAACGAAACGCATAGGTCGTCTTGATGCGTTCCGCGCCGATTCGTTTCTCCGCCCACCGGCCATCGTCGGCCGCGTGAAACGGTTGCATGGACGCAATGACCCCCTGTCTGGCGAACCGGTCGATCGCGCCAACGCTCAGGTGCTGAGCGTGCTCGATTCTGAAGCGCCGATCGCGATCCCCATTGGCCCGCGCGGCACCGTCAAAGACGTCGAGCAGCCAGTCGTTCGCTCTGTCCCCAATCGCATGCACAATGACATGCAGCCCCGCGGCATCCCCCGCTTCGATCCAGCTTCGAAGCTCGGTCGTATCCGTCGTCATCAGACCGGCGGTCTCAGGCTCGTCGTCATATGGGGTGTGGAACCAAGCCGTAGTCGACCCGAGCGATCCATCTACGAAGGCTTTGAGGCCACCCCACCAAAGACGATCGTCGCCCCGACCGTGCTCCTTCACGTAATCGCGCATGCGCTGCCATGTCACCATCGGGACAACGGAGTAGATCCGCAACGGGAGTCGGTCGGCGGCGTGGGCTCGCTGGTACGTCTCGAGGTTCGTCCACGAATACGCCATGTCGTGAATCTGGGTCACGCCGAGAGACAGTGCGTGTGCAGCGGCGGCAGCCAGAGCTCGATCCAATTCATCTTCGGAGGAGGCCGGAATGACCGCGTAAACGAGGTTCATCGCCTCATCCTTGAGGACGCCAGCTGGCTCACCAGCTTCGGTGCGTGCGACCGCCCCACCGGGTGGGTCCATCGTCGCAGCGGTCACGCCGGCGGCGGCGAGCGCTAGCGAATTTCCGAGCGCCATGTGGCCGTCGAGGCGCTGGACAAACACGGGATTCTCAGCTGTTACGGAGTCGATCCACTCACGGGTAGGAAGCTCCCCTCCCCACATCTCATGATCCCAGTCACCACCCGTGATCCACGTGCCGGGGGCCACCGTCTGCGCGAACGCCGCAATGCGACGCGCGAACTCTTCGGGAGAGTTCGCATCACGCAGATCGACGCTGGAAAGCTGGAAGCCACCCGCAATGAAGTGGGTATGGGCATCAATAAAGCCTGGGGTGACAACGCGGCCGTTGAGGGAGATCAGCTCGGTCGCACTCCCCACCAGAGCATCGATATCGGCATTCGAGCCCACGGCAGCGATCCGCCCCGCGCTCACAGCGACTGCCTGTGCGACGCCGGCACCCGCCACACCGGTCCATATCACACCATCACGAAGTACCAGATCGGCCACGTCATCCTCCAAACCAGGTGGCGAAAGCGAGCGACGCTCGTCATTATGTTGAACGCAGGATATTCACCCGACTAAGAAGGAGCCAGGAGATGCGACTCAAATTGCCAAGGCGGCTGATGGTCGCTTCGTTTGCCCTGGCCATCGGCCTGGCCGGCTGTGCGAGCGGTGGCGGTGGCGGTGGCGGTGGCGACGGTGGCGGAACGGGCGTAAGTGGAACGGGCGGACCCAATCGGATCAACGCCGCAGGACTGGAGACGGTCGTGCAGCTCGATGCGTACCAGGCGATCCAGCGGCTCCGGCCTCGTTGGCTGCAGTCACGCGGTACGATTTTCGCGAACGTTTTCATCGACGGCTCTGAGCGCCAGGGCGGCCTCGAAGCGCTAAAGGGTCTGCCGGTCGCAGACATAAGCGACATTCGTTTCCTGAGCGCCTCAGACGCGACGACACGCTACGGGACCGGTCATGAGGGCGGCGTCATTCTGATCGCAAGTAAACGGTAGCGCGCGAAGTCACCACAGCGTCGTGGGACAGCGCCGGGTCACTCAAGTGGCCCGGCGCTTCTTCTTGCTCACAAAGCGCGCGCGAAGGTCTCAAGAACGTCCGCACACGCTCGAATCTCACCCACGTCGATCCATTCGTCTTTCGTGTGGGCCTGCGCAATGTCTCCAGGTCCAAAGCAGACTGCGGGAATGCCGGCCTGGTTCAGGAACGCGGCATCGACCCATGCCGTCATACCCTCGATCTTGCCCTGGAGCCCATGGACAACGGCAGCTTCCACTAGGCCTCGGACCAAAGGCGACGACTCTGGCACGTCCGTGCCGGGGCGCTCCAGGGTCATCTCCAGAGTGGCGGAGAGTGCAGGCTCCCGCTCAAGCAGAGCATCGAGGACGGACTGGAACTCCCTCACAATCTGCGTGGGATCTTCCCCCGGCATCGTGCGCCGCTCAAGCAGCAGCGAACAAGACTCCGGATACACGGACTCCGCCGATCCTCCCGTGATCGTCCCAGCATGCAGCGACCCGTATTGCAGAAGCGGGTGAGCCGGACGAGCGCGAAGACTCGAAGCGTAGCTGTCGAGGGCAGCCAAGTAGAGGCCAGCGTGTCGAATCGCGTCGATGCCAATTTCGGGGCGAGATCCGTGCGCCGCCCGTCCCTGGAAGTCGGCGGCAATCCAAACGAATCCCTTGTGGGCGGGCATTACGGCGAGAGAGGTGGGTTCGCAAACGATCGCGAGATCGGCCTTCACGCCCGACCCGACCAAATGAGCCATGCCCAGGCTCGCGTGCTCTTCGTCTGCGGTCAGGGCCACGATCAAATTCGGGCGGCGGCCAGTGGAGGCCAGTCGGGATGCGGCCGCCAGGATCGCTGCAACCCCGCCTTTCATGTCGCAGGAGCCACGCCCGAGTAAGCGGCCGTCCACGATCTCACCGGAGAAAGGTGGGATCGACATCCCATCCACCCCGACCGTGTCGAGATGGCCGTTGAGTAGCAGCGTGGGGCCGTCGCCCGCGAGGGAGCCCACCACGTTGAGACGTCCTGGCGCCGCCGTGACGATCACGGTTTCGAAACCCCAATGCCGTAACCACCCCGCCGTCAGGTCAGCCATCTCCGATTCTCCAGCGCCACCCTCGGCGAGCACTGGATTCACGGAGGGTGTAGCCACCATCACCTGAGCCAACGCTACCGCGTCACCGGCCCGCGCGGCAGCAAGAACCTCGTCATTCATTGGGTTAGGCATCGGCCCCTACTAGGCGAAATTTTCGAAAGGCTCTGAAATCTGACCATCGTCGGCGCGGTAACGCGGGGGTGAGAGCATCGTAAATACATGACAGTACACGAGATACATGCGGGCAGCTTTGTGAGTAACCCCGGCACGGTTCCTGCTAGTCTCGTTCGTGAACCAGTACCACGCCAGAGAGGAGCGTCATGAAGAAAGTCCTGTTCGGAATACTCGGCGCCATGGCAGTCACGACGACTGTCCTCCTCGTGCGTCAGCAGAAGCAAGTGGAGGAGCACGAACGTCCTCGGCTCGTCCCCGCCGGAGAGAACACCCCGGCAACGCTGTCCATAGATCGCATGAGGGAGCTCGGCCTCTAGGTCTCCAATACCCCTATTGGTTGAGGGCACTCCGAATCTCGGAGACAAAAAAGCGGCGGAGGAGCCTCAGAGCCCCTCCGCCGCTTTTATTGCACTTCCCCGCAAAGGGCTACTAGAAGTGAACCTTGTTCTTTTCAATGTAGCTCGTCCACTCGGGCGGGACGTCGGTGTCGGGGAAGATCGCCTGGACCGGACACTCGGGCTCGCACGCACCGCAGTCGATGCACTCGTCCGGGTGGATGTAGTACTGGTCATCGGCTTCGTAAATACAGTCGACCGGACATACCTCGACACAACTCGCGTCTTTGGTCTCGATGCACGGCTCTGCAATGATATAGGTCATAACTCGGAGTGTCCGTTCATGTCAGTCGGGAAACACAGCGCCGAATTTCTAATCAAAGCCCGATACAGGGGCAAGACAACACGCCTAGTGTACTAAATGGGCGTAGACGACGTATGGTGGAGGAGACGCATCCGCACCACTGCGACCGCCTCACCTGAAGTGAGCGCACATGTTGGCATCCAGAGTCCGCCGGGCCCTCCTTGTTGGCCTCGCCTTGATGGCGGGGGCAGTGGGTGGCATTCGGGCTCAAAGCGCGGTCGTCTACGGGACCGTATACGACTCGATCATGGACGCACCTCTGGCAAACGCGGCGGTGTTCCTCTGGGACAGTCCGTATCGGGCGGTGACCGATTCAGCGTGCGGTTACCGCATAGAGGGATTTCCAGCGGGCGGTTACCGCATAGAGGGATTTCCAGCGGGCGATTACTCCCTGCTCTTCTTCCATGAGCGCTTGGGCGAGATGGGGGCTTCCGTGGGGCCCCACCCGATCCGTCTGGCACCGACTGACCGCCTTCGCGTCGACCTCGGCACCCCGTCGACGTTCACGCTGGTCTCATCAGAATGTCTCCTGGAACCGGGCTCACCTGGCACCGGCGTCATCGCCGGGCGGGTCGACGACGGCTCATCTGGGATGGGCCTCCCGGGTGCACAAGTGACACTGTCGTGGGACGTGGAGGGCGAACCGAATCCGGAGAGACTGCACCTGCGGACCAATTCGAACGGGTGGTATCTCACCTGCGATGCTCCGGCAACGATGCCGATCTCGATCGCGACCCGATTCATGGACCGGCAAGGCCGGCTTTGGGAAGTGAGCGTCGTTGACAACCAGAGTTCGGAGGCCGGCTTTCTCTTGTATGAACTTGAGCCCACGCAACTGTTTGGGCGCCTCCTGGACGCCGCGTCCGGAGTTCCGGTGACCGAAGCCGTCGTATGGCTGCGGGGAACGTCATTCCGTGCGCTGACGGACAACAATGGGCGCTTCCAGATGAAGGATGTCCCACCGGGGGACTACATGCTCATTAGCGACCACCTCGCCTATGGTACAAAGATGGACACGCTAGCCGTGCCTTCAGGCCAAACCCTTTCGCTCGAAATGATGATCGACACGCGCGCCATCGACATCGCCCCACTTACGGTTATCGTCGACGCGACTTCGATTTCTGAACGAGCCATGGGAGGTATCAAAATCACCGCTGCCGCCATCACGAAAGTCCGACAGGTTGCCCGAGATGCCGCTGACCTTATGCGCTCGCAGCATATTCCTGACGTGATCGTTCGGAGAAGGGACGACGGGTCGCTGTGCGTCGGCTTTTCGACGGGACAGGTGCGGATGATGTTCAACAGTGGGTGTGTCCCCATGATGGTCTTCTTGAACGACGCTCGCGCCAGCACTGACCTGGCGCTCAACCTGCCGCCTGACGCCGTTGATCGCATGGTGGTCTACAAGCCGATCGAGGCAGGCCTATTATTTGGCTTGGGCGGCGGGAACGGAGTCTTCATGATCTACACCAAGGGCAACTAATGGGCCGTAGAGTGCCGCTTGCTATTGCTGCCATCCTGGCGCTCGGACTCGGTGTGCCGCTGACCGCGCAGGACAGCACCTCCGTTGACTCGATGGTCGTGCGCGGAGAGGTCCTCGATGCTTTAAACGGTCGACCCCTCGTGGGGGTTCTCGTCGCACTGCACGACCTGTGGAAGCTGACCCGCACTGATGAGCTCGGATACTTTCAGTTCGAGGACGTTCCGGTCGGCGCGCACGAACTGGGTGTCTACGGCCTGGGCTATCTCACGTTGGAGCAATACCTCGAACTTGTTCCTGAAGAGATCCTGGCCATCACGCTGGACTTGGCCCCGCTGCAGCTGGAGGGGATTGAGGTCTCCGTGCTCTCAAACAGCACAGAAGCGTATCGATCTTTTGGTACCCGATACGATTTTATTGGCGGCGACCTCATGGTGGATTACCGAGAGAAGTACGGTCGCATTACTGATATGCTGCGCGCCCGCTTCCCCGGCGTTCGAGTCTACGACAACAACGGTCCCACCTCGGGCCTCTGCGTGGTGAGCACGCGCGGCTCGTCGTCCCCTTCGGAGGGCAACGACGGTTGCGCGATGATGATGATCGACGGCCTGCAGGCGGACCCGGTTCAGGTCGCGCAACTCAACCCTGAGTTCATCTCCACCATCCGTTATGTCACACGCATGGAATCCCGACTCGTATACGGGGAGCTCGGCAGGTACGGCCTAATTCTGATTGAGACGGTCAACGGAGTACGCAAGCGCTGACGCTGATGGACCCCACCGACGTCACCTACTTCGACACCCCTGAGCTTTTCCGGGCCTGGCTACAGGCGCACCATGCAGGTCGAGACGTCTTGTGGGTCGGCTATCTGAAGAAGGCAACAGGGCGGCCAAGCATGACATGGGAGGAGTCGGTCGACGAGGCACTCTGCTTCGGGTGGATCGACGGCATTCGCAAGCGTGTGGACGATGAGCGCTATACGATTCGTTTCACGCCCCGAAGGGCCACGAGCATCTGGAGCCAACGAAACATCGAGCGCTTTCGTGCTCTGCGGGAGAGTGGGCGCGTAGCGGCGCCAGGGGAAGCAGCGCACAAGGCAAGGACAGAAGACAAGTCAGGCGTCTACGCATTTGAGCAGAAGAAACCCCTTGCCCTCTCGCATGAATACGAAATGCTCATGAGGGCGAATCCGGCGGCGTGGGCAAGTTGGGAGGGCCGCCCACCCGGTTACCGCCGAACAGCCTCGTTCTGGGTCATGAGCGCAAAGCGACAGGCGACACGTGATCGCCGCCTAGCCAGCTTGATCGAAGCGTGCGCGGCGGGCCGGAAGGTCAAACCACTTCGGGTACCTGGCGAGTAACTATTAGGCCGCGGCACTCGTCAGCGACCTTCTCGACTCAACCGCTTCGCGAACGTCCGGTGCCAGTGGGCGTAACGTTGGGCTAGACGCGGATCGCTTCGCTCGGCCACCGGCAACCACACCGCGCCGACCTCGGCATGAAGCTCCGGCCACCCGGACGTGATCCCGACCGCGTCCTCTTCGCGAAGATGCTCATGACGAAGATGATCCAGGCGTTCGGAGAGCGCCGCCATGCGCGCTGCGTGGGGCAGCGTCACCAGCCGCTCGGCCAGACGCTCGTCCCCGGGGTGGGGCACGGAAGCCACTAGGGCGACGACAGCATCACCGAGCCGCTCCAACGTCGCGTGGTCGATTCGTAGCTCGGCGTCTCGGGTCTCGAGCACCGCCGCACCGCAGAGTGTCAGGGCGTCGTCAACGCTGGCATCACGAATCAGGATAAGCACGGACCGACCCGGGTGTAGATACGCGGGATGATGATCGTCATCCAGACGTTCGAGCCGCGAGGCCATGGCCAGAGCATGCGCCCGGCTCAGAACATCGAGTGAGGCCTCAGGGACCCCAATCCGTCGAGCCGCTTTCGCCACAGACACGGCCATGGCGTTGGCGCGATCGGTATCCGTCATCTGCCGCTCAGTCGTCCTTGCGCCACTCCACGTCGCCGGCCCCCGCACGGTGACCCTCCAGCCGCGCGAGCGTGAAGAGTAGGTCAGACAGCCGGTTCAAATATCGGACAACAACCTCACTTACCGGCTCCACGCTCGAGAGGGCCACCACGTTCCGCTCTGCGCGTCGACACACCGTACGCGAGAGATGAAGGGCTGCACCCCCGGGCGTCCCTCCTGGCAAAACAAAGGCCTTGAGCTCGGGCAGTTCAGCATCTGCTGCGTCCATCCAACCTTCCATCTCCGTAATGCGATGCTCAGGAAGCGGAGGCGTCTCTGGCTTGCGGCGGCCCTCCGCGGCAGGAGGAGTGGCCAGGTCTGACCCCAAGGTGAAGAGGTCGTGCTGGATCCGTTCTAGGTGCTCACGAATGGACGCGTCTTTCACCTGCGTGACCGCCCAGCCGAGGGTGGCGTTGAGTTCGTCGACGTCACCATAGGCGCCTACTCTCGCGGAAGCCTTCGACACACGCCCCGCGCCGAAGAGCGAGGTCTCGCCGCCATCACCGGTCTTCGTATAGATCTTCACGGGGTCACCGAAGTTTGGTCAGTTTGCGAATCTGCTGAGCCTTCTCAAGAAGCGATGTGGTTTTATCCACGGTATCGGGCTCGCGGGGTCTGAGTAGTTCTCGGACGTCCAGCAGGACTTCGAGCTGGAGTTGGTCGCGCTGATATTCGAGGTCGAGCCTCGCCATGGCGGCCTTGTCTTCAGCCTCTTCGGCCGCCGAGAACGCCGAGCGATACACGTTCTCGAGGCTCTGCAGCACTCGGTCTCGACTTCGCATGGCGGTCTCCTTGGTCACACGGCGATGAGGTACCGGGATCCCGGTCCCGACTCATAATAGCCTCTCACTGCGGCCCTCAACTCGTCGAGGCTATCAGTGAAGTAATGGTCTGCGCCTGGGATCCGCACCAGCGTAATGTGCGGGCCAAGCCCCGTGAGCAGCTCGGCGGCGCGATCTCCTGACCCGAATTCGTCATTCTCGCCCTGAATCACGAGAATGGGTTTGTCACTGGCCGAGAGGTACGAGTAGTCGTAGCGCTCCAGATCAACGGGAAGCCCCAAGCCGAGCAGCGCCGCCACTCGGGGATCCTCGCCGCCCACGGACAAACCGACCATGGACCCGAAGGAAAAACCCCCTACCACGAGCGGCAAATGGGGGAAACGCGCTTCCATCCAGTCCAGCACAGCCCTCAGGTCGTCTCGCTCACCAACGCCATCGTCGTGGCTCCCCGTACTCGTCCCCACACCCCGAAAATTGAAGCGCAACGTGACCAGTCCCGCATCGTTGCAAGCCTGAGCCGCCCGGTAGACCGCCTTGGTGTGCATCGTCCCCCCGTGTAGGGGGTGGGGATGGCAGATCACCGCTGCGCCGCGGTGTACGCCGTCGGGCTCCTTCAGAAGGGCCTCAAGATGGCCGTGATCAGCGGGTATTTGCATGGACGGAAAGGCGCTCCTTACAACAAAAAAGGGCCCGCGCGCCAGCCAACTTCGCTGTGCAGGACGGACAATGCGTAGCTATGTTCATGGGACCGCCCGAAAGGGTCAAGGCAACGCCGGGAAGGCACATGGACATCTCCACAGAGACGCGCGCGGCTGCGCTGGCCGCCAATGAGTTGTATTGGGGCTCGGCGAAGAGCGTCAACCAGATCGCCGAAGAGCTCGATCTCTCCAAGGGCGCGCTCTACGGCTTGATCCGGCCGCTCCCTTCTGGCTTCGGATGTCCGTTGTGTGGAGACGAGGTGATGTCCCCGAACCGCACCGCACGCGAGAAGGGTATCCTGGGCTGCTCCTCCTGCGCTTGGGAAGGTGATGAGGACGATGCCATTCCCTACGGCGGCGAGGGTTCGGTCACCATCCCCTCTTTCGACGAGGTCGATGTGGTGGCACCCGCGCCAACGAATCCGGTCAGGACACGAGCGATTGCTGGAGGCGCCCTTCTCGGGGCGGCGGCTGGCCTGGCGCTGGTGATCTGGGCGAGACGCAGGTAAAGCTTGGCCCAGAGCAGTCATTCAACACACCGAGATCCTCGAAGCATCATCACGCCAGATGCTTTCGATGTTTCTCCGGCGCTTCTTGGAATGCCTCTGGCGACTCCGAGAAGGCGGGCCGTCGCCCTCGGAATAGACTTCGCCGTCATCGGCGTGCTCACCCTGGTCACCAAAAGCTTCTCGCTGATCTTGGGTGTCATTGCCGCGATCTTCTTCGTGCGGGCCGGCTTCAAGCGCACCCCGGTGAAAGGCAGCGTCTTCAACCGGGCGATGCGACTTTCCGTGGGGTGTTTCGGCTTCTTCATCGCGCTCGTCACCGCGGCTCTTTGGACGAATTTCGGCCCGGACCTTTCGCGCGACGACGACTCGGAGGAGCGAATCACTCCGGCGGCGGTACTCTCGAGTCTTGGCGACAATCCGTTCACCGCCGCGATCGGTGCGCTCGCCACCAACGCGCTGGAAGCGACGCTGACGGAAGCGGGTTCCCTCGATGAGGCCGAAGAGGCCGTCGCGGAATTCATCCGGGCCGGAGAAGAACTCGGCATCGAGCGAGATCAGGTGCTCAACATCGTACTGGCGGCCATCCCGGATGACGCCTCCTGGGCTGAGGCGGCGGAAGATCGGTTCCGAAGCCTGGTCGGCGCAGAGGAGGCGCCCGGTCCTGTGGACGCATTGCGGGCCGCCGAAATCGCGGACGATGTCGCAGGTCTCTCCCTGACCGCCGCGCTCAACTCGTACTCGGCGATACTCGCCTCTGAAGCGGACGACGACGAGTCAATGATGCGCATCGCGGCCCTGCAAACCCGACTGATTGACGATATCGCTGCGGACACCCTACGCGCCCTCGAACGTCACATCGAAGACCTCGAGACTTCCCAAAGCGCCGAACGGCGTCGAGCTTCGATCGCGGAGGCCCAGCTCGGCGAAGCCGCGCCGGGTGGCATTGTCGACACGCTGAGGTCGTTTGCAGACGAGCTCGGATTCGGATTCGGGTGGGCAGGGTTGTACCTGACGATCTTCTTGTCTTGGTGGAACGGCCAAACGGTCGGGAAAAGGGCGATGGGAATTCGGGTGGTGCGCCTCGATGGGGAACCGATCACGTGGTGGACCGCGTTTGAGCGGGCAGGAGGCTACGCCGCAGGTGTCGCGACTGGCCTACTCGGGTTCGCTCAGGTGTATTGGGACGCGAACCGCCAAGCGATTCACGACCGTATTGTCGGCACGGTAGTTGTCATCGAGGGTGCCGAAAAAGTCACCGACTGGGAGTCCGCACTTTGAGCGATAGCCATTTCGACGGGGAGGTGATACCCGACCCGAAGGACATCGCGCGTTCGGTGGACGAACGGTTCGAACCACGGATCGTCATGACGGTCCCGGACAAGCGCAATCCGAAACTCCATCGGGTCATGGAGTTGGTGAACGCAGACGACGACCTATACGGACTTTGGCTGGCTGCCAACGTCAACGCCGTCGAACGGCTCGGCATGACCGACCACGGTCCGGTTCACGTGAAGATCGTGATGAATATGGCAGTGCGGATGCTCAGACTCCTCGTGGAAGCCGGCGTCGAGACCGGCGTCGTCCGCAACTACGAGATGTCGAACAAAGACGCAGAGGTCGTGGTCGCGCTAGCGGCACTCTTGCACGACGTAGGCATGTCGATCCACCGCCAAGATCACGAGGCGTTCAGCCTTTTTATTGCGCGCGACAAGCTCAAAGAGATCTTGCCCGAGATCTACGACAAGCGGCACGAGAGCCTGATTCGCTCTGAAATTCTCCACGCGATCATCTCGCATCGCTCCGGTGGAAAGCCGCTCACGCTTGAAGCTGGCGTCGTCAGGATCGCGGACGCTCTAGACATGGCAAAGGGCCGTTCGCGTATTCCCTTCGCCGCTGGTTCACTCTCCATCCACTCGGTATCCGCTGCAGCCGTAGACAGTGTGTCGATCGACCCTGGTGAAGAGAAGCCGATTCGGATCACGGTCGAGTTGTCGAATTCCGCCGGGCTCTTCCAGCTCGACCAACTCCTGCGGGACAAGCTCAACGGCAGCGGGCTCGAGCCCTATCTGGAAATTCAGGCGACGGTCGGCGAGGAAGAACGCAGGCTCCTCACCGACTTTCGACTGTAGGCTAGGCCGGCTGTAAGCCATCCATGGAAATCCAGGTCTCTCTACCGCTCGCGTTCTTGGCCGGCCTCGTATCGTTCTTGTCGCCGTGCATCCTCCCCGTCGTACCCAGCTACCTCGCATTCATCTCGGGGCTCAGCCTCGATGAGCTCAGAGACGGTAACGCGCACGACGCGCGCAGGGCTGCGCTGATCAACTCCGTGTTGTTCGTGGCAGGCTTCAGCGCCGTCTTCATGACCATGGGCTGGGTCGCTACCGCAGCGGGGCATGCCGTCAGCCAAGCACTCCCGTGGCTCAACCGAGCCGGCGGGGTCGTGATGATCGTATTCGGTTTGTATCTGTCGGGCGTGCTACGAATTCCGGCACTCGCCCGCGAAATGCGTGTACACCTCTCCTCACGACCGGCGGGCCCCTTGGGATCGTTGTTCGTGGGGGTCGCGTTCGGCGCCGGGTGGACTCCGTGCATCGGACCGATTTTGGGCTCGATCCTGCTTTATGCGAGCCTAGAGTCGACGATGGCTCAGGGAACGCTTCTACTGGCGGCGTACGCGATAGGTCTTGGGATCCCTTTCGTGGTCGCGGCTGTGGCGTTTAACTGGTTCTTGGCCGGGGTCGACAAAGTGAAGCAGTGGATGGTCCCGCTTGAGCGGATCGCCGGAACGGTTTTGGTCTTGATCGGCCTCTTGATGGTGACTGGACGTTTTGCTACGCTGACCGCCTTCCTGGCGGGAATGGGTCAGCTCATTGATTTGGAGATGCCATGAGGCATGTGAATGTGTTGGGTCTAATCGTAGCGACCACTCTTGGCCTGGCCGCCTGCGACCCTGGCGCACAGGGGTCATCAGACACCGCGGCGACCACCCAGAACCTCCTCACGCAAACCGCGACGACGTCCCTGCCCGGAGGCCTCGAACAGCAGGGCCCGTCTATCGACGTATCGTTGCTCGGCTTCAATAGGGGCCCCGAGGACGCCCTCGTCCGCGTTGTTGAACTGTCGGATTACGGTTGCGGATATTGCCGGCAGTTCCATATGGAGACCTTCCCCACGCTGCTCACGGATTTTATGGAGAGCGGCAAGGTCCAGTGGAAGTTCATGCCGTTTATTACCGGAATGTTCGAGAACTCCCTGTCCGCGACAGAGGGGGCCGAGTGTGCTCTTGAGCAGAGTTCGGACCTCTTCCTCGTATTGAACGAACGACTGTGGACCGACCAGGCCGATTGGAAAAAGAGCGACAACCCAGATGCCGTTGTGCGCACGATGGCGACCGAGGCAGGTGTAGACATGGCGGCATGGGACGGCTGTGTGGCCCAAGATCGCCGTCATGATCGCATCGCCTCTGCGACGGCTCTCGCGCAACAGCTCGGCGTTCGGGGAACGCCAACCTTCTTTGTTGTAGGCTACCCTCCGCTACAAGGGGCGCTGCCCACGGACGCGTTCCAGGAGATCCTCAATACGGTGTACGCTGAAGCCACCGGCGGCGGCAACTGAGTCTGTCGCAGTTAAGTCGCACAACGTGCGCCAGTGGGCGTGGTGGCGAGAACGCCCTCGCTCCGGCCCGTCTTGTGCCTTCGACGTTGCTCTTCGCGGTTCCTCGATATTTTCACTCGTCGTTGTGGCCACTGCCTGCGGCCCGATGGCAACGGCAGGGCCGGCCTGTGTGCCGGTCAGAACGGGGCTCGTTCTGCCCAACGAGTTCAGGAGTCGAGCGGCGTGGCCGTGAGCCTGCGCTACCCCGGGGTGTTCTGGACTCACAACGACGCCGGGTTGGTTGTCTTCGCCCTCGACGGAGAGGGCGAGTTGCTCGCCCGGTATCCCCTGGACCGCCGCATGTACGACTGGGAAGACATCGCGGTGTCCATGTGCGGGGAGGGTGACTCCTGCCTGTACATGGCAGACCTCGGAGACAACTACGAGGAGCGCGAAACCCAAAACGTACCCGTCCGGCTCCTACGGGCATCCGAGCCAGATCCGCGGGCCAAAGCGAACGGCGAAACACTGGTCACTGAGTCGTTCCCGATTCGCCTCCCGGACGGCGAGCGGGACATCGAGGCGCTCCTCGTCCTTCCGGGTGAGCGGGTCTACGCCGTAACCAAGGGTCGCAATCACCCGGTCACGGTCTATCGTTATCCTCCCCCGCTGAGGGCTGATACGGTGGTGCTTGAGGAAGTCCAGCGACTGACACAACGGGCCCGTATCCTGCCGCGTCAGGTCACGGGTGGAGCCGTCTCCGCGGGGTGGTGTCGTGGCGCTACGGACGTATGAGCCGCTCCAATTCTACCTGATGACTGGAGACACCCTCGCGCCCATGGACAGCGGACTCGTGAACCTCCGTACGTTCCAGGAGTCCCAGGACGAAGCCGTCGGGCTGGGTCTTGATGGCATGGTCGTATTGACGTCTGAGGGGGGGGCCGCTGGAGGGCCGGCGGGGATGACCTTCATGCGCTGTCAGCTGCCGGGGCTTTAGCGGGCCCCACGGCCGGCGCAGCACCCGAGCCACGCATACGACCTCGCCTCAATGGTTTAGGGCCTGGTCCCTCTACCTTGGCACAGGGCTTATCATACGAATGGAGGTTTGATTCGGACCGCTTTTGGGTTCCGGTCCGGTCGAAGTCGGAGATGAGGTTGAGATGAAAGATTCCATGAAGACAGCAATACCGGGGGCGAGCGGCGTTCTGGCGGCGATCGGCTCTGCCCTGTGTTGCGGCGGGCCGGTGATTGCCGTGATGCTGGGCGTATCAAGCGCCGGGCTATCGGCGTTCGAGCCGTACCGGCCGTACTTCCTTGGAGCGACCGCCTTTTTCCTGATTCTCGGCTTCATGATGCTCGATCAAGAAGAACGGGCGGCTTGTGTTCCTGGCAAACCGTGTGCTGATCCGGCGGTGCGCCGGCGGATGCAGGTCATGCTCTGGAGCGCAACGGTTCTGTCCGTGATCTTCGCGACGTTCCCGCGTTGGCAAACGCTGCTTTTCTAGAAAGGAGACTTCGTATGGGGTGGAAACAATGGTCCGCCGTGGCGGTGGTGATCGGGGGCGGCATCCTCCTCCAGATCCCCAACCATGTTGACGCGGAAATGGATCACGCGACCATAGGGCAGAGCGATATACCGGTCGACATGGCTGAGGCGCAGGGCCCATACACGACGGTGGCGCTCGACGTCACCGGCATGACCTGAGACGGTTGTGCCACGGCGGCCCGTGTGGCCGTGCAACGAGTAGATGGCGTGAGCGAAGCGAGCTTTTCTTACGACCGCGCTGAAGGCTTCGTGACCTTCGACAGCACCATGACGTCCGTGGCGGCGATCGTCGCGGAGTTGGAGCGGCTCACCGACTTCAGTGCAACAAGGCGGCCGTCTGATGGAGGCTGAGGAGAGAGTGACTAGGTCGCCACAAATCGAACTGGTCTACTTCGAGGGCTGCCCCAACGCGCTCCAGGCGCGAGAAAATATCAAGGCTGCCGTCGAAGCCTCGGGACACTCTGTCGCGTGCACTGAGTGGGACCTTATGGCGGAGTCGACCCCTGAAGTGTTCCGGCGCTACGGCTCTCCGACCGTCTTAGTGGACGGAAGGGACGTCACCGGGGACGGTCCCGCGAATGCGGCGATGGCGTGCCGATCCGATGGTGTGCCCTCAGTCGCCACGATCGCCAGCAAGCTCACGTAGCCTACGGAGGGGGTCGGTTGTTAGCGGTGAGGGCCCACCTGTCGCTTCCGGGAACTGGGGCCGCCGGGGTATAACCCCCGCGACGGGAAGAGCGTAAAGAAGACCACAAAGATCTCTCGAATCGTCTCGAGGTCCCGGACCGCGCCGTCAGGTGTGAGGAAAACGGTCTCGTCCGTGTAGTCGGACATGATTCCGGGCTGCGCGGGTGAATCCATCGAGCCCCCTGCGATACGAATAACGGTTCATAACCGTATAGAGGGTTAGAATGGCGCACATCATACCAAGACCTATCTGGCTCAACTTCTGGATCAGGTGGAGCGAGGGGAGCGGATCACGCTCACGCGCCACGTCGGTCGTGGCCGAGCTGCTCCCGCCCGAGGGGGCGCCTCAGATGACGGTTCAGGAGGCGATCGCGGGACTGCGGGACTTCAGGAGTCGGCATCCACTGGGGCCAGACGTCTCCATCAAACAATTGATCGATGAGGGCCGCCGCTTTTGACCATCGTCTTGGACGCCTCTGTCGCCCTCGCCTGGTGCCTAGACGACGAAACCAGCGGGTACGCGGACAGCGTCCTCTCAAAACTAGACGTAGAGGACGCAGTCGTGCCCCACCACTGGGCCCCCGAGGTGGCCAACGGGCTGCTCGCAGCCGAACGCCGTGGCCGCTTGACAGCAGAGGAAAGTCCAGCGCTGGTCGCGATGCTGCTTTCCCTGCCCATCGTCCCTGAGCCGGTGGCGCGCGAGCGCGATCTCACCACGACGGTGAAGACAGCGCGGGAGCACGGGCTGACCACCTACGACGCGGCCTACCTCGAACTCGCAAAACGGATCGGCGCCCCGCTAGCCACGCTCGACAGAGCGCTGGCAGCGGCCGCCCGGCAGGTGGGCGCTGGCTACTGGGACCCCGAGCGCATCTGAACATAAATACGGTGGCATTCGAGTAACCGTATTCATGTTCAGGTGCGTTATCAAGATTCCTTTTCAGCTTGCGGTTTCTGGGGTTAGTCGCGGATCTTGGTCGGTCCGGAACCCTCTCCGCCCCCAGCCCCGGCCCTGTACCTTGTCCGAAGGCCACACCGAACGCCCAGAAACCGCCCTAGACGGTAAATACCGCATCGAGCGCACGGTCGGCAAGCAGATCCGGGAGGCGTGGACGTTCTCGCAGAGTTCGCTCTCTCCGGTGGCGCTCATCCTCACCCGTGATCTGATGGAAGAAGACTGATGGAACGCGCCGAGTGCATCGCCATGCTCTACCCGGAGCTCGAAGACAAACTGGTCGTGACCATCATGGGTGCCTGCGCTCAAGAGCTCTACGACGTGGGGCATCGGGAGAATTTTTTTACCTGCAGTATGCGATGGGACTCGCGTCTTCTATTGGGCTCGGGCTGGCGCTGCAGCGGCCGGACGAACGTGTTGTGGTGCTGGACGGGGATGGCTCGGTGCTGATGAACCTGGGCGGGCTCGCGACACTGGCCCGGTATAGGCCGAAGAACATGGTCCACATCATCTTCGACAACGGCAGTCTGCTATCGACCGGTGGCTTTGATTCGCACACGACCTCCGGGGTCACGGACCTCGCGGCGATCGCACGCGGGGCGGGCATCGAGCATGTGGCCCGAGTCGATTCGGCGATGGCGTTCGGGGAAGCCGCCATCGCGGCGCTCGAACGCGAGGACCTGAGCGTGATCGTGGCGAAGGTGAAGGCCGTGGGGCCAGACAACTACGGGATGGACTTCGCGCTGCCGGAGAACGCTTTCCGGTTCAAGCGATGTGTACAGGAGCGGAAGGCCGCCGCGCTACGCTAGGAGGCCGGCCCGGACCTCGCTGGCGTCATTCATGGACTTGCCCTCCCACGACCGATCTATTAATAGTTGTATATGCCAACTACTATTGTAGGCCGCGAGGGTTTCTCCACAACCCTTCCCATCTTGGAACCCGCCGCAGATCCGGCGCTGCGTGAGGATGCGCAGCATCTGTCCGGCGCACTTTCCGAGCTGATTCGGGTCCTCCAGTTCCGGGACCGGGACCGCGCCTGTTGTTATGGCATCAGCGTCAGCCAGTGTTATGCACTCAAGGGTGTGGTGGAGGCCGGCGCGATGACCGTGAACGAATTGGCGGGACAGCTCTATTTGGACAAGAGCACGGCCAGCCGCATCGCGAACGGGCTTGTGGATAAGGGACTCCTGGCGAGAAAGCGGGATCACGAGGACGGACGGGTCGTACAGCTTATTCCGACCTTGGAAGGCACATCGATCTGCGCCCGGATCGAAGAAGACCTGGAAGTCGAATACGCGGAGTTGTTGTCGGACTTCGACCCTGAGATCCGGTCTGCCATCACGAAGTTGGTGGCTCGACTGGCTCATTCGTTTGCGGCCCGGGTGGAAACCGCCGGAGGCAGTTGTTCTGTGGCTAGCTGAACAGCTCGTGGTTCTTTTCTTCGTAGACAAATAGTTGTCAACGCCAACTTATGGGAGCTATATGAGCACGACACAGGATAAGATCGATCAGACTCGCGCCGTCCGCGACCGATATGCACGGGTAGCCACCGAAGGCACAGGATGTTGCGAGCCTTCCTGTTGCGGCGATGAGACCGGATCCACTGCCGCCGCGATCAGCGAGACCATCGGTTATTCGAAGCAAGACCTGGCCGACCTCCCTGAAGACGCCAACCTAGGGCTCGGCTGCGGAAACCCGACGGCAATCGCCTCGCTCACGGAGGGCCAAACCGTGCTCGACCTGGGGTCGGGGGCGGGAATCGACTGCTTTCTTGCGTCGAAGCACGTGGGCGAGTCCGGGCGCGTCATCGGGGTGGACATGACCCCTGAGATGATCGAGAAGGCACGAACGAATGCAGCGAACGGCAACTACGCGAACGTCGAGTTTCGACTAGGCGAGATCGAGGCGCTCCCGGTCGCGGACGCCAGCGTGGACGTGATCATCTCGAATTGTGTGCTCAACCTGAGCCCCAAGAAGCACAAAGTCCTCGCGGAAGCCTACCGGGTTCTCAAACCAGGCGGGCGCGTCGTGGTCTCCGACATGGTTTCGGACCTGCCGGTGCCTGAGATCCTAAGCGGCAATCTGGATGCTGTTGCCGCGTGCTTGCCGACCTACCGGGCGGAGTACATGGGCCAGTTTCGTGACGCGGGCTTCACCAATGTTCGAATCACGGACGAGCGACCCTACCCGGTGAGCTTCATCCTCGAGGACCCCGGCGTTCAGGGTTTTGTGAAGGAGCACCCCGACCAGGCTGCCTCTTTGACCGAGTTCGCGGGTTCGATTTCGGGTGCACATTTCGAGGCGACGAAAGCGTAGGTCGGGTTGGGGCCGACCCATCATTCAGGGGTCGGCCCGTTTCTTCGTTCTAGGAGGTACCGTGGGAGTCGTGGATTGGTGGGCGGTTGGACCAGCGTCCGGCCTGTCTGAAGACCATCGTGAGCAGCGGCCACCGCTATCCTGGTTTGCACGGTTTCCGTGCCCTAGCGCGTCTTATACACTGGATACGCGCGGGCAGCAGCCGATGAGCTGAGTTGGGCGCCTTCAAAAGTGGGGGAGTAGAGTGTGGAGAGGGTGATGGCTGCTATCAAGAACCGGGGCCGAGCTTGAAGGAGACCTTCGGCGAGAGAGTGCTGCGACTCAGACGACGTCAGCATATGAGCCAATCCGACTTGGCTCGGGTCCTCGATGTGGAGCGAGGCTCGATCATGGCTTGGGAACGTGATCGACACGCACCAACGAAGCGCCACCGAGCTCGTCTCGCCCGAGCGCTGGGGAGCACCGTCCAGTACCTGGCAGACGGAGACACTGGTAAGGCTCTAAGGCTGCAGGATGCGGCGTTAGAAGCACTGAAGAGACTCACCGAGTCGGGGTAGTCGGCCGAGGAAGGCCAACCTGCTGGCAGCAGAAGGCGCCATACCCGGACTTCTTTCGACTCCTATCAATGCGGTACTAACTCAGCGTCAGATGGGTCCAATCTGTGCGTAACTCCGCATATGCTGGGTCACGCACGATGGGGTGCCGTGAGAGCTGAGGAAACGGGTTGGCGTCTTACTTGCGCCGGAGATCCTCCCCACCCCACATGCACCTCACGCTGCGCGAAATCTGTCCCGTTTTGACACGGATGGGAGCCGCCAGTCCGTCCAGTTTTGCATGACGACAGGAGTCGACCAGTAGCTCCTTTGCTGGCTGACCTCGCCCAGAGGATCGGACCACATTCATACCGGAGGAGTACAGTGGGTGCAGCACTGAAACCGACTAGTTCGGCTCGAAATAGGATAACAAAGTGGTCAATGACGGGGATGGTGATACTCATTAGCTTCGGCTGTGAGGCGCCAATCGCTCCGGAGGCTACCGAAGAATCCGCGAAACCAGTGGCGGCTAGCTGGGAACTGGCCACCGGCGGGTCTATGAATGTCGATACCCAAATTCCTGATTGTGACGGTGGCCTCTACAATTTTTCGTTCGGCTGCAGCTGCCCCACGGCCATGCATTTCGATGGTGGGGGTGGCTGCCACTGCGACAACAACGGCGAAGGGCTTGACTGTTACGTTGAGGAGTCACAGTCGGGGGGAAGTGGAGATCCAACGGGGCCAGGGGGAGGGAGCAACGATCCTCATGACATCACCAGGAAGGAATACACCGTGGGCTTGGTGTGTGACGCTGTGGAGCGGGGGGGGGCCGGCTACGTGTACGGTCGCAGCGGTTGGGACTAATATTACGGGATTTGAATGGTTGGCCAGCGTGCCAGATATTCCGCAGTCAGTACCGGGCCCCAGTGGCGCGTTATCCTGGGGCGGAAAGATGGCGCGTACGTCGGGCATGCAAGCGACCGTCGTCGTGTCCGAGGGGCCGACAACCCACACCGTCTTTGGAGAAATTTTCGTTGGGGACCCGACTCGATCGTGGAGCACGAACCAGTCGTTTAGCGCAGGGGGACCCGGAGTTCTTGACAATTGCGCAGGGGGCTCGGTCGGGGGTGGTGTAGGCCTCGTGGCGGACAAGGACGGGTGCTCAATCGACAATACCCGCTTGGTCGACGATGCCTACAACCAAGGGTGGACGGCGGCGGCGGCGGCCACGGGTCCCAATGCGGGCCTCTGGTACGTCTCGAACCCCACGACGAAAATGAATATTCGAAGCCAGGTGAACAAGAAATATCGGCCAGATGGATGGAAGAACACCGTCCCGGCGGTTCCGCCCATCTCCGGGGCCTGTGCTGCGGCCTATTCACCGAATGCTGTGCCCCAAATGAACAACTATGGGATCAACACGATCTGCGACGCTACCACGCAATTTGGCGCATTCTACTCGTATGCGTGGAGTCACGAAGCACAGCACATCTCCCTGCTTCAGCCTGTGGCGACGAACTCCGCCCACGATCTGTATAAGGAGTGGGGAAAGTTGGTCGAGACAACCGAAGGCGCTCTCGATGCCGCGGCCGAAACGCGAAAGGATGACATCCTGGCCGATGTTCGGGCCGCAGCATTAGGAAACCATAACGGCAACTCCCAGAACTGGTTGTTTTGGTACTATACGCCTTTTGCGCTGCCGACTGTAAACCAGTGGACGCTGTCCACTGTCACTACTCCGCACTAGGGGGACTACCATGAGATTTAGAACACTAGCTTTGGTGCTTCTGCTGTGCGTTTGTCCGGCGGCAGTTCACGGGCAGGCCTTCGACCCCGACATTCGCTCGGCTTTGGAGGGGGTCCGAAATCGCGGGAACTCCTTGGCGGTACGCTCGATGCTCGCTCAGGAGGGTGGCCAGCGGTCGCAACGAGCGCTCGATGCCTTGGCGGATAGTCTGGTCGTGATCGCTGTGTCGGCCAGCTCGGACGACTATCCAGACGGGCGGAACGTGGCCATGGCCGCTCGATTGGCCTTGGCGTACTCAGGGAAGGCGGAGCGCAGCAGGCCGTATCGCGGCGCGTTTGAGGCGCTTGTTCGAATTTTCGAGGACTCTGATCCAAATGGCACGAAGTATGCCACCTTGTCCCTGATCGCAGAGTTACCGGACCATGGCCGGTCGGTCGAGTATTTGAGCCGAATTGCTGTCTCAGAGAACATGATGGATGCGTATACGGCAGTCGGACTCCTGGGCGACAGAACCGGCGAGCTGGGCCTGAACCGGCTCAGGGTTCTGTTCACCGGGGACGAGGTCGTCGACACGACCGCCAAGGAGCGACTGGGCTGGATCGCTTCACGTGAGGGATGGGTCCGCGAAGAAGTAACTCCGGCCGCCTAGCGTGTAAGGCTGGCATGTTTGGACGGCTGGCCCGAAGCTCGGGTCGGCCGTCCAATTATTGCGGAGCGTAACATTGTGTTTCGTCCTACGAGCGCTACCGAATCACCGCCCGAGCGATCGAGAGGACGCCCAACGCCTTGAGCGCCAAACCAATAGCATCTTCAACGATGGCCGTGCGCGCGTACTGGACAAGAACCGAGTCCCCCGTAGTACGCGCAGTGAACGAGCCACGCACACCGAAGTCGAGAGCCTTGAGCCCACCCATCGAAGTCGGGCCGATCAGGAGTAGGCGGTCAGCTGGCCTGCCCCCGTTCTCAGTACCAGGGGTTATGAGAGTGTGATTAACTGCTCCCC
>CALFPJ010000023.1 GCA_937919655.1 uncultured Gemmatimonadales bacterium | reverse complement strand
GTCGGCACCCCGCCATCTGTCTAGGGTCCCTTTCTCACTTCGACGGATTTGTCGAGATTGGGAGGGTCTTCTCCAACCCGCCATGGGGTTGCATATGAATCAGTCAAAGCACGTTCTAGGACTGGGCCCCCGCTGGGGTCTCGCCGTTTTGATCGTGATCGTTTCTGCCGCGTGCACCCAGCAGGTCGTACAAGCGGGGTCGGTCGCGGATGTGGCCCCTCAACTCTCTGTGGAGCGCTTCCTCCAGGCGGCGAATGCGCGGGATCTCCATGGGATGGGCCGCATATTCGGGACAGCAGACGGCGCGATGATGGACACGGGCTCCACGGTCGGCTGCATGTTCAAGAAGATCGGATCCTGGTTTGGCGGAGCATCATGCAGAAGCCGAGAGGACGTCGAGATTCAGATGGACGCCATCGCATCCATTCTGAAGCACGAGGACTATCGAATTGTCCGGGAAGAGATGGTCGCCGGGCAGGAACATTCGACCACGCGTGTCCTGGTGACACTCACGATTGGCGGAAAGTCGGTGACCGATGTGCCGTTTGACGTGGTACAGGCGAGCAATGGTCGTTGGATGGTTCAGAACGTCAACCTCCAGCGGGTAATGAACGGGGGGTCACGGTAACGCCCTGGGAACCCTCGGAGATTAGGTAGTCACGCAGAGGGTCGTCTTTACTCGGCCCGTTGGACCAGCTCGACGAGCACGCCACCGGTGCAAGACGGGTGTAGGAAGGCCACCAGGCCATGGGCTCCAGGACGTGGTTCGGAGTCGATGACCCTGAGTCCTTCGGCTTGGAGGCGGGCGAGTTCCCCGACGATGTCGTCGGTCCGGTATGCGATGTGATGCAGGCCCGGACCCCGGCGCTCGAGGAAGCGGCCGACCGTAGTTTCCGGGCCCAGAGGTTCGAGGAGTTCAATGGTGCCAATGAAGGCAACACGAACTCCCTGGGCTTCTAGGGTTACCGGTGGGGAACTCACTTCCCCTGAGAGGAGTTCGAAGGCAGGCGTGGCGTCTTCGAGGGAGTGGACGGCGATCGCAACATGATCGAGCGGTCTGGCCGTCTTTTGAAATGATGACATGAGTCCTGTACCGGCAGTGCGGTGACGGGGCCTGGGTTCGGCAGGCACGAGGTCGGTCTGACCCGAAGGTTACAAGGAGAGCCTAAATGGCAACGAGTGACGCGATTCTGGAAGTGACGGATGCAAACTTCGCGGACAAGATTGAAGGTGGCGAGGGGCTGCAGATGATCGACTTTTGGGCCACCTGGTGTGGTCCGTGCAAGATGGTAGCTCCGCTCGTCGAACAGTTGGCGGCAGAGTACGGCGAAAAAGGACTGAAGGTCGGCAAGCTGGACGTCGATTCGAACCCGAGCGTGACAACACGATTCCGTGTGACGTCCATTCCCAGCATCCTGTTCTTTAAGAATGGGGAATTGGTCGATAAGGTCATCGGTGCGGTGCCAAAATCGCAGCTGGAAGACAAGATCCTCCAGCACCTTTAAGCTGGGTTTTGGGGGAGCGAGGGGTTTTGACGACCTCACGTCCGTAGACACGAGAGGCCGACTGGGCCCGACCCGGTCGGCCTCTAGGGGATCCCAGTCCGCCCTGCTGCGACTCGTCGTCGTGCCTACTCTGAGCGGCGTAAGCCCCCTGCGCGCGGGGTCCCATACTTATGCAGAGCTTCCCTAGGTTTATCTTCCGAGATGTCGACGCTCTACCTCGTAAGCACTCCCATCGGAAACCTGGGCGATCTCTCCGCCCGGGCGCAGGAGACGTTGTGCGCGGTAGACCGAATTCTCGCGGAAGACACACGTCACACCCGCACCATTACTGAGCGTGTCGGGGCGAAGGCACCACTTGTGTCGCTGCATGCGCACAACGAGCGCCAACGCGTGGATCGTGTCCTCGGGTGGCTCGCCGCCGGTGAGAACCTTGCGCTGGTTTCGGACGCGGGAACGCCGCTTGTATCCGATCCGGGCGCCGCGCTAGTGAGCGCTGTCGCCGATGCCGGGCACGATGTCGTTCCTATTCCGGGACCCTCAGCGGTGATGGCCGCGCTTGTCGCCTCGGGGCTGCCGACGGAGCGTTTCTCCTTTCTTGGCTTCCCCGAAAAAAAGGGGCGGGCCCGTCAAGAGTTGATCGAGCGCGTGCGGGGGTCGAAGGAGACGCTTGTGCTGTTCGAATCTCCCCAGCGCACCGTGCGCTTGCTTGAGGACCTTGTCGTCGCCTGCGGCGAAGCGCGTCGCGCGTCGGTCGCGAGAGAATTGACGAAGATCCACGAAGAATTCCGCCGGGGAACTCTTGCCGAAGTGCTTGCCTATTATCGAGAACACGAGCCACGTGGGGAGGTCACCGTCGTGGTGGGGCCGGAGCTTTCGGAGCCGACCCCGGAAGTTCGTGAAGCGCGCCGATTGGAGGGCCTCCACCTGGGCCAAGAACTAATTGATGCGGGCATGAAACCGTCGGCCGCGGCAAAAGAATTGGCCGGTCGCCTCGACCTATCGAGGAATGACGCGTACCGTATCGTCCAGGATCTCAGAGAAGACACGGAAGACGTATGACCTTGATGCTCCTCGCGACGTTTTTGGCGCCACCGATGGCGGTGCCTACACTCCCCTCAGCCGACTCGATTACGATCGCTCGGCTGCAATACGAGGGGGGCGGGGACTGGTATGCGAATCCGTCGTCTCTGCCGAACCTGTTGGCTGCAATTCGTGAGCGGACGGGCGTGTCCGTGGCGCGGCAGGAGATCAATCTCAAGCCGCTGGATCCTGGCCTCCACGACCATCCCTATCTCTACATGACAGGGCATGGCGATGTGCGGTTTTCAGTCGCGGAGCGGGCTGCCCTGCGCGAGTACCTGATTTCGGGTGGCTTCCTGCACGCCGACGATAACTACGGATTGGATAAGTCGTTTCGTGAGGAGATCGCTGGCCTATTCCCGGACGCAGAACTGACTGAGATCCCTGCCGACCATCCGGTCTTCCACACCTTCTACGACTTTCCGGAAGGGCTCCCCAAGATTCATGAGCACGATGGAGGGCCCCCACAAGCGTTCGGAATTTTCTACGAAGGCCGCCTTGTGGTGTTCTACTCCTATGAGTCTGACCTCGGAGATGGATGGGAAGATGAGTCCGTGCACGAAGACCCGGGTGACGTGCGCGAACGTGCGATTCGCATGGGCGTGAATCTCTTTCTTTTCGTGCTCGGTCAGGGCGTGTCGTGACTCCTGCAGCCCGACAGCTCGACGGACGGGTAGCCGCCGTCCGCAACTACCTGCGAAGACGCACCGCAGCAGCATTCTCGGTGTGGGTGGGTGCTTCGGTTGGGTTGATGTTGGTACTCGCGTGGTGGTTGGCGGGCCCTGACGGATGGAGGCAGGGAAGCGACGTTCCCGCGATCTTGGATGCGCTCCTGCTGGTGGGCGTTTCCGTCGCGCTGTTCGTCTATCGCGGCAGAGTCCCGCGGTGGTTCGGCGAGGCTCCGCTTTCGGAGGCGATTGAGCGGTCGGCAGGGCTACGGGCAGGGGTTGTTCGAGGCTCTTTGGAGCTCTCGCGGGTGATCCCGCCCGGTGTGTCGGCGGCCCTGGTCGGCCGGGCTGCCGAGCGCACTGTTGAGGACATGGGAGGCCGAAGCCCGGCAGATCTCTCCGGTCGATTAGGTGACGTTGTCTCGGTGTGGACCACGCGTGGGCTGAGCGCGCTGGCGGTGTTTTCCGTGGCCGTGATCGGACTGTCCGCGGCATCGCCGTCGCGGGCCCTTAGGGCTTGGTCTCCGTTGTCGAGCCCCCTCGGGACCATGAGAGACCCGGTTCTTCCCGCCATCCTAGTGACGCCAGGTACCGTAGAGGTCCTCCGCGGCACGGATGTCCAGGTCGGCATACAGGCCCCGGGCCGACTCGCGACAGTGTTGTCCTGGCAGGCAGAGGGGGACGTCGTCCGCTCAGAGCGCCTGGTACTCTCTGGCGATCGTGCGTCTTACACCTTCAGGTCTGTGGGCGCGCCGACCGAGTACAGGGTGGTGGGTGACGACGGTAGCGAGTCGGACCGCTTTATGATTGTGCCGATCGACCCGCTGTTTGTGAGTGATCTGGTCGTGGGCGTGGCATATCCGCCACATACTGGACTGGCCCCCGACGAATATCGGGGAGATCCGCCGCCCATGCGGGTGCCGGCCGGAACCCGTGTGACCTTGGAGGGCGTTGCGAGCCGCGTGCTCGTCCTAGCCGAGTTGGTGGATTCTCTGGGGCAACCAGAGGTTTCCTTAGACGTCCTCGGGACAGCCTTTCAGGGCGCGTGGACGCCCACCCACGATGGTGTCTTCCAGTGGCACTTCCTCGACGAACAGGGGGACCCGGCTGAGATCCAGCCAGAGCCTCTTAGGTTGAGTGTGGTTCAGGACTCGGCGCCACACGTTGGGATTCCCTTACCGGGTCGAGACACGATCCTGCCGCTCAATTTGCAGCAGCCTTTGATTCTTGAGGCCACGGATGACTACGGTCTACGTCGCCTAGAGTTGGTGGCCTACCGCGTGACCTCGTTTGGCGATCGACTGGAACCGACGGTGCAGGGGCTGGACCTGGGTGGATCTCGTGCGGCACTCGCCCGGCCTCTGCTCGACCTGCGGACGTGGGGTCTTCTACCCGGTGACACCGTGCGCTACTTCGCGCGCGCCATCGATAATGCTCCAGGCGCTCAGATTTCGGTCACCCGCGAGTACTTCCTGCGAATGCCGCAGGCGGCGGAAATGCAGCGTGCGGCGGAAGAGCAGCTGGAGTCTGCCGCGGATCGGTTGGAGGAACTCGCCGCTGAGGCAGCCAGACAAGCGGAAGAAAACCGTGATCAGGCTATGGAGGCCGCTGCGAGGCAGGGTTCCCAAAGCGCGAGCGAAGAGGGCACGCCGGGATTCGAGGAACGCGAAGAGCTTGAGAAGGCGCTCGCGAATCAAGAGGCGATGGCGAACGAAGTTGATTCGATGCGGGCAGAGTTAGAAGAGATGGAGCGGATGATGGAGGACGCGGGACAGGCCGATCCGGGTTTGTCCGCAGACATGAAGGAACTCCAGGAGCTTCTCGAGCAGCTCAACGGGTCAGAACTACAGCAGCGGATGGACGAGCTCGCTGAAGCGCTCGACAAAGACGACCTACAGGAAGCGAATGAGTCCCTGGGGGAGCTCGCAGAGGAACAGGAAGATTTTCGCGAGCGTCTCGAGGAGTCGCTGGAACGCTTCCGCCGGGCGGCTGTCGAGCAAGACTTCCGAGCGACCACCAGCGAAGCCGAAGACCTTGCTCGTCAGGAAGAGGCGCTCGCGGATGCCATGCGCGAGGAGGACGACCCGACGTTGCGTGCGGAACAACAAGATCAGCTGTCGGAACGTGCGGACCAGCTAGAGCAACAAATGGAACGCCTAGAGGAGCGTCTCGGCCAGATTGACGAAAAGGACGCCCAGGCGAGGGTCAAAGAAGCGCGCGAGACGCTCGAGCAGGCCAGACAGCAGATGCAGAAGGCGCAAGAGCAAGCAGACCAGGGTGACAGTCAGCAAGCCGGTGAAGAGGCGGACGACGCTGCCGAACAGCTGGATGAGGTTGCCCAAGAACTCCAGGAAGCCCAACAAGACCAAGCGCAGCAGCAGGCTGAGGCAGCTCAGGCGGCCCTGCGCCAGGCCGCTGATGACGCTCTATCGCTCGCTCGCCGTCAGAGTGAACTGCGTGAGCAGATGCGCGGCGCGAGCCAGGAGCGGGTTGCGGAGATGCGGGCCGACGAGGCGTCCCTCCTTCAGGGCGTCCAGAACATGACCCAGAACCTCCAGCTGGCCGGACAGGGACAGCTTGAAGGTCAGAGAGAGTTGTCTGCCCAAATGGGCCGCACCATGGAGTCGCTGCAGAAGACCATTGAGTCCATGGAGAGCCGCCGGGGTGCCACGCCGTCGCCGTACGCGCAGGCGGAAACCGCGGTCGGTGACTTAAACCAACTCGCGCTCATGGCCATGGCGGGAGCCGAGCAGATGGGCGAGCAGGGGGAGGGACAAAGCGGCGATGAGGTCGCTGAACAACTCGAGCAGCTCGCCCAGCAGCAGGGCGAGCTTATGAATCAGGCGAGCCAACTCATGCCGATGCAGCTTGGCCAAGAAGCGATGTCCGAGCAGATGCAGCAAATGTCCCAGGAACAGGAATCGGTCGCCGACGATCTCGGTGAACTGGCGGAGGAGCCGGGCTCAGAGGAGTCGTTGGGTGACCTACAGGAACTGGCCGACGAGGCTGCTGCGATCGCGCAGCAGTTGGCTCAGGGTCGCCTTACCCCTGAAATGGCACAGCGACAGGAGCGTCTCTTTCACCGCCTTCTCGACGCCGGACGCTCACTGGAGCGTGAGGAGTTTTCTGATGAGCGGGAGTCCGAAGATGCCACCGCCTTCGAGCGTGGGCAGGTCATTCCGTTGACCGCGGATCAATTGGGCGCGCTCCGCTACAGGTTGCCGGATGCCGAGCAACTTCAGCGTCTGAGTCCGGCGGTCCGCCAACTGGTCATTCAGTACTTTGAGCGGCTCAATCGGGGCGGTGCCGGGAGCGGATCATGAGCATCTTAATGAAGTCGCACGTGGCCTGGCTGGTCCTGGTCCTCTGTCTGGTCAGCGCGCTTCCTGCTTCAGCGCAGGTGCGCCGGGGCACCGACGAGGGTCGCTTGCTGCGGGAGGCGGCGTCCCGCGAGTCGCAGGGAGATTTTGACGCGGCGGAGGTTGTGCTTCTGCAACTCCTCGAGGCGGACCCCGCGTCGTCTGGGGGGCTTTTTGCATTGGAGCGGGTGCTGCGAGCGAAGGGTCAAACAGCTCGGATTCTGCTGACGGTAGATGCCTTCCTTGAGAAGGAGCCGACTTCCTCCGGGGTTCGGTATCTGAAGCTGCGGGTGCTCTCTGAATTGGATTCTCTCCAGGCGCTTGAACGAGAGGCTGAAATTTGGTTTGACCTCGACGACGCCAGTGAGGTGCCCTACCGCGAAGTAGCACGTGTCTATGAGCGGGCTTTCGGCTCAGACCGTGCTTTGCGCACGCTCCTAGCGGGTCGCCGGGCGATGAAGCGAGACGATGCTCTCGCCCTTGAGATCGGGGACCTGTATGCCGCTGCAGGTGACCGAGACAAAGCGGTGGACGAATGGGCGTTGGCGGTGGGTGATGATGGGGCTCAGGCCGCTGCCATCGCGCGTCGGGTTCAGGGCTTGCCGGAGGGGGTGGAAGCGGCCGGCAAACGGTTGGTCCTCATCCTAGCCGATTCTGATGTTCTCCAGCGTCGACGTGCCGGGGCCCGGATCGCGCTCGACCTTCGATTGGAGGATGAGGCTCTCGACATTTCACGGCGTGTTGTCGCGGACCTAAGCGAACGCCAGCGGGCGAGCTTCCTCGCAGACGTAGCTCGACGTGCCCGAGAGGGTGATCTCGCAAAGACCGCGTCTTGGGCGTACGACGAACTCGGTCAGGGGGCATCCACTCCGGCCGAAAGGCGTCAATTCGATCAGCGCATTCTGGATGTGGCACTTGCAGCGGGAGATACAGCGACCGCCTTGGACGCCCAACGCAGGGTCGCCGAGTCGTTTTCTCCCGGCTCTGTGGATCGACGCCGTGCGACGGCCCAGGTCATTCGACTCGAGAGTGCCGGCTCAGACCCAGATCGTTTGGGCGAGCTGTTACGCGATTTCCGCCAGGAATTTCCCAACGCGCCGGAGCTCGACGATTTGGCCGCGACGGTTGCACGCGGCCTGCAGGCTCGCGGGGACTCGGATGGCGCGACCTTGGTCCTGGACGGCATCGAAGGACCGCGAAGTGGCCTGGAGCGGGCCTACCTACTGATGGGCGTAGGCGACCTCGAGGAAGGGAGGCAGTCCCTCTTAGGGTCCATCGGTGGATTGCCGCCAGAGGAGGCCACTGAAGTCATTCAATTCGCGGCCCTCCTGAAGCGGCTCTCGCCTGACGCTGCGGCGGTCTTGGCGATGGCGGGGGTAGAGGCCCACAGAGGGCAGGGTGCCCAAGTCGCGGCCGAGGTGGCGGCGGCGATCGACGACCTGCCAGAAGAAGACCGGGCTTCGGTCTTGGCTGAGGTCGCACGCATGGCGGAACGAGCAGGATCGCGCGCCGTGGCGGCTTCGATCAGGGCTCGACTCGTCAGCGATTTTTCGGATACCCTGGAATTCGGGGAGGCAGCGCTCTCGCTTGCGCGTTATGAGAGCCGGACACCGGAGGGTCTCTCCGAGGCCATCTCCATTTTGGAGGACCTCATCACATCGCGCCCCAACGCCGCGGTCGTTCCAGTCGCCCGACTCGAACTCGAGCGCTTAAGGAAAAGAACTCGATGAAACGACGCTGGCAGGTGCTACTCCTCTGTGCTCTGGGTGCCGCGACTGCCGCTCCGACCTCGGTCGCAGCTCAATGGATTCTGGTGCCGATGGATGGTGCGCAGCAGAATCATCTACGTGCCTACGGGCTCACCTATTGGGTGCTGAACCAAGAGGAAAAAGGCGAGTGGCTACTTAACTACCGGGGTGGGTCGTTCTTGCTGCCAGACCTTCCTGGGGTCCGCCGGGAGGCGGCCTTCCGTGGCGTGACGATCAGTCCGGTAGACCCACCTGCGGAGGCCCGAATCCGGGCCACGATTGCCGGGGGAAATATGGAGGCGGTCCCGCTTGAGCGTGCGCCTAAGATTGCGATCTATACGCCGCCGAATGCCACGCCGTGGGACGATGCGGTCACGATGGTGCTGGATTATGCTGGCATCGAGTACGAGAAGATTTGGGACGACGACGTCATCAATAAGGATCTCAATGACTACGAGTGGATTCATCTCCATCACGAAGACTTCACAGGTCAGTACTCGAAGTTCTATTTGACGTATGCTGGCGCGCCGTGGTTACAAGACGAGGTGGCTCGAAATCAAGAGGTGGCCAGGAGGAGTGGCTTCGCGAATGTCCCTGAGTTGAAGAAGGCGGTCGCGGTGAAGATCCGCGACTTCGTAGAGAAAGGAGGGTTCCTGTTCGCGATGTGCTCTGCTACCGAGACGCTTGAACTTGCTTTGGCGGCAGGGTCCGTCGATATCGCTGCGGCGTACTCGGACGGCACACCGCCCGACGCGAATGCATCTTCGAAGATGGACTGGAGTCAGACGCTCGCCTTCGAGGGTGGGCAGGTCCAGACCGCCCCGTCAGTGAGCGCGTTCTCCGACATCGACGGGCATCAAGTGAACACGCCGTGGCGGAAAGAACTTGGGGTTTACACACTTTTCGACTTCTCGGCGAAGTTCGATCCTGTCCCCGCGATGCTGACGCAGAATCATGTCGCGGTCCTTCCTGACTTTTACGGTCTCACGACCTCGTTTCGGATAGACAGGCTCAAGTCCGCGACGATCGTACTAGGGCAGGAGGCCGGGTGGGCCAAATACGTGCACGGCAATCTCGGCGAAGGGACTTGGACGTATTTCGGTGGCCATGACCCGGAAGATCCGGAGCATCAGATCGGCGACCCGCAGACCGACTTGGCTCTTCATGCGAACTCACCTGGTTATCGGCTGATTCTCAATAACGTCCTCTTCCCGGCTGCTAAGAAGAAGAAGCTGAAGACTTGACCGCCAGCGATGTTCCGGCCGGGTTTCCTATGCGCTTCCCGCTGGTGGCCCTAGCGGGACTGGACGGTCTTGACCCTGAGGACGATGAACCCAAGCGGGCGGCTCCCCCTCAGGCTCCGCTCACCATGTCCACCGAGTCCGGTGCCCGAATTCGGGCCGAAATCGAGCGGGCCGGCGGCCGCGAGGTCTGCTTCCTCGCACGCGTGGACGGTGACCGAGTGATTCGGGAGCCCCGGGCGGTCGCGAGAGGCAACTTCGATGCTGTGCTGGTGGCGGCGCGCGATGCGGACCAGGGCGGCGTGATGCTCCACAATCATCCGAGCGGGACCCTAGAACCGTCAGACGCGGACATGAACGTCGCGGCGCATCTATACGAACTAGGGCTCGGCACCGCGATCGTCGACAACGCGGCCGAGCGACTGTACGTAGTGGTGGAACCCCCGGTACCGCGCGTCATCGTGCCGATCGAATCGGATACTCTGGAGGCCGTGTTGGCACCCGGTGGCCCTCTTTCCAAACGGTTCGACGGGTATGAGGACCGGCCGGGCCAGAGGGAGATGCTGCGAAACATCGTGGCCAGGTTTAATGAAGGTGGTGTGGAGATCGTTGAAGCCGGTACGGGGACCGGAAAATCGTTGGCCTATCTGCTGCCTGCCGTGCAATGGGCGCTCAATAACAACGAAAAGACCGTGATCTCGACCAATACCATCAATCTTCAGGAGCAGCTCATCGGCAAGGACCTGCCCCTGGTCCAGTCGATCCTAGGCAGCGTGCGTTGGGCTCTTGTGAAGGGACGGGGCAACTATGTCTCTATTCGCCGCGCTCTGCTCGCGGCGGAGGGCCAGGCATCGCTCTTCGAAGAAGACCGTGGCGCGGAGTTTAGAAGTCTGCTGGAATGGATTGAGACGACGGAGGATGGGTCGTTGGCCGACCTCACGTTCAGCCCTGAGAACGACACATGGGAGGAGGTTCGGAGTGACCCAGACATGTGCCTACGGGCTCGGTGCCCCCACTTCCATCAATGTTTCTATCAGAACTCCCGCCGCAAGGCAGCTTCTGCCGAATTATTGGTGGTGAACCACCACTTGTTGTTCACAGATCTCGCGGTACGCCGAGCTACGCTGAATTACACCCAGGCCGCGGTCTTACCCGCGTATAGCCGCGTGATCCTTGATGAAGCCCACAACATTGAAGACGCCGCCACGTCCCACCTGGGGGTCGAACTCACCCGACGTGGGTTCTATCGCATGTTGTCGAGGCTGGACCGTCGAGGGCGCGGCATCCTGACTGCGGTGCATGATGCGCTCGCGGACTTCGAGTCGGGGCCTGAACTCCGCGAGAGGGTTGAAAGTCGGGTTCGGCCCGCGTTGTCGCGGGCCAGGGCGACGGTTGAGGGCTTCGTGGAGACGATGGAGTTCTTCCTGCCCCCCGGTGAAAGCACGGTGCGACTGGGGCCCTCGGGGATCGGGGAGCCAGCGGACCGAGAAGACGTCGCTGAGGGACTCGCTGCGACTGTGTCCTCTCTGGGCGCACTTGAGCGCGAATTGGCTGAACTTCGTTCCCGGATCGACGTCCATGATGACCTGTCAGATGCCCTCCAGGGGCGGGTCTTAGATCTTCGGTCAGTGGAGCGTCGCATCGCGGCGTCTACGCACGGTCTGCGTCTGGTCCTGGCCCCGGATGAGGAGTCGGAGAATTTTGTGCGCTGGCTGGAAGCACGCGGGCACGGGAAGCGCACCAACCTGGTCCTGGCAGCGGCTCCTGTGGACCTTGGGGACCTGCTGGTCGATGGACTCTTCACCCGAGCGAAAACGACGGTCCTCACGTCCGCGACCCTGACCACGCGCAAGAGCTTCAATTTCCTGCGTGGGAGGCTCGGTCTCGATACAAAGCGGCTGGAAATGACCGAGAATATGCCTGAGGTGAGCGAGCATATCTTGTTGTCGCCGTTTGAGTTCGGTGAGCAAACCCTGTTGCTTGTGCCAACCGACCTGCCGGAGCCGCCCGGGGGTGCCAGCGACTTCCAGTCCGCCACAGCAGAAGTGGTTTTCCAGTTTGCTGAGATGAGTGACGGTGGGCTCTTCGTTCTGTTCACGGCCCACTCGGCGCTGCGGCTGGTGGCAGAACGACTAAGAGCAAGGGGGGTGGACAGGCAGTGGCCCCTATTCGTCCAAGGGGAAGACTCACGCGACCGGCTTCTGTCGAGATTCAAGGATGATGGGCGCGGGATCCTGCTGGGGACCACGTCATTCTGGGAGGGCGTCGACGTGCCGGGCGAGGCGCTGCGCGGGCTCGTCATTCAGAAATTGCCCTTCCGTGTTCCCACCGAGCCCATCACGGCCGCCCGGATGGAGGCTGTCGAAAGGCTGGGAGGCGACTCCTTCCATGATTTCATGCTTCCCCATGCTGCGCTCCGGCTCAAACAGGGGTTCGGGCGGCTCATTCGGTCACGAACCGACCGCGGAGCCGTGTTGGTTTTAGACGATCGGCTCGTGACAAAACGTTACGGCCGGTATCTGCGCGACTCGCTCCCCGACGCACCATTCGTCAAAGGAGCCTGGACCGACGTTCGCCGACACCTGGAAGCGTTCTACTCCGGGCACTAATCGGGCCATCACATTCGGGGACCCGACCGACATCAGGCCGCTGCAAGCCTCTTGGTCAGGCCCCGGTCGGGACGTACATTTCTGCGTCGCTGAGCCTCGGGGCTCAGCGTGTTTACCCACAACATGACTGGCTTCCATGAAACGCATTTTCGGAATGGGTGTTGGCATCGTTTGGCTCGGCATGGCCTCCCTTGCGTTCCGCAACAGCAGCGCGGGATGGGCCGCTGGCCACTCAGACCTCGGCGTCTGGTGGGGAGTTATCGCGGGGGTGCTCACCATTGCCGCCTGTGGTGCACTGATCGGTACCTGGCTGCACACCCGGCCGTCGGGCGCCTGAACCGGGGTCGATCTTGAGGATTGCGGGCCGCCCGAACCTAGCGTCGGGCGGCCTTTTTTCGTTTGATAGGGTTATTCGTAAGCTCTCGGCTCAACTCAGACTCACCTGGAGTGCCACATGTCCCTTCCGTTTCCGTCCAAGATCGTGTGTGTGGGCCGGAATTATGCCAAACATGCGGCGGAACTCGGGAATGACGTTCCCGCCGAGCCGCTCATCTTTCTTAAGCCCCCCTCGTCGATCATTCGCGGCGGTGAGGCAATCGTGCTGCCGGGATGGGCGGGTAATATCAGCTTCGAAGGTGAGATCGGCGTCGTGATCGGGACGAAGGCGCGGAAGGTGTCCGCCGCATCGGCCTGGGACTACGTGGCCGGTTTGGTGCCGGTGAACGATGTGACAGCGCGCGATCTACAGTCCTCCGACGGACAGTGGAGTCGGGCCAAGGGCTTCGACACGTTTTGCCCGGTCGGCTCCATGACGCCACTCGGCGACGTGGATTTGGAGGCGCTGCGGGTCACCACTGTCGTCAACGGAGAAGTGCGGCAGGACGGGCCTGCCGGTGACATGGTGTTCACCATCCCGGTCCTCATCGAACACATCAGTCGATTCATGACGCTCGAGCCCGGTGACCTGATTTCGACCGGTACGCCTGAAGGCGTCGGCATGCTGGCCGAAGGTGACGAAGTGACGATCACGGTCGCAGGGGTCGGATCCGTGTCTAATCCGGTCGTGCTGGAGGCGTCGTGAAGCGAGTCAGCTCAAGGGTTGGGAGTCTGCCTCCGTACCCGCTGCTCGCCATCAAGGAAAAGCGGCGGGTGCTGGAAGCCGCTGGGGTAGACGTGATCGACCTCGGTGCAGGCGATTCCGATCTTGAGCCGCCTGCAGCCGTAATAGAGAAGCTCCGCGAGGTCGCAGGCGACAAGGCCTACGGGCGCTACGGATTTCAGGCAGGGTTACCCGCTTTCCGGGAGGCGGTGGCGGCCTTCATGTCCAAACGGTTCGGGGTCGAAGTTGACCCTTGGAAAGAGGTGCTGCCCTTAATTGGCTCCAAGGAAGGCATCGCGCATCTGCCGCTCGGTTTTCTTGAGGCAGGAGACGTGGGCGTGGTCCCGGATCCGGGCTACCAGGCGTATGTGGGCGGGATCACCCTCGCGGGCGGCGTGGCGCATGAAGTCCCGCTGCGGCCCGAGAATGACTTCTTGATACCGTTAGAAGGATTGCCGACTGCCATCGCCGAGCGCACGCGGATGCTGTATTTGAATTATCCAAACAATCCCACGACGGCCGTGGCGCCGGACAGCCACTACGCCGACGCCGTGGACTTCTGCCACCGCCGTGGGGCGATTCTCCTGCAGGATCATGCGTATTCCGAGATCGCGTTTGACGGGTACCGCCCGCGGAGCATCCTGGAATTCGCGGGGGCCGCCGATGTGGCCATCGAATTCCATTCGTTGTCGAAGACCTACAACATGACGGGTTGGAGGCTTGGGTGGGCCGTCGGGAATGCCGAAATCATCGGCGTGCTGTCACGGGTCAAGTCGTTTATGGACACAGGGCAGTTCCTAGGTGTGCAGGCGGCGGGTGTTGCGGCGCTGGACAGCTGGGAGTCGTGGGTTCCGGGTAACGTGGCTGCGTTCGAGGCGCGCCGGGATGCGGCGGTGGCTGCTTTGAACGCTGCTGGGTACTCCGCTTCGTCACCGCAGGCAACCATGTACCTGTGGGTTCCGGTCCCAAGGGGTGAGCCTTCTGAAGCGTTCGCGACAAGGGCCTTGGAGCAGGAGGGTGTGGTCGTCCTTCCTGGCAGTTCACTCGGAGCGGGCGGTGAGGGCTTCTTTCGAATCGCGCTCACGGTGTCTGAAGACCGACTCAAAGAAGCAGCCACGAGACTAGGGCGGCTCCTGTAACTCGTTCACCGCGACGCAGGTCGGTTAGGAACAGCCGGCAGGGCTCGGGTTAGGAAAGCGAATGAATCAACGGCCCGGCGACTCGGAACCTCCCTCCGGCCGGGGTACCGACGCGCGCCGGTCGGGGCTCGGCTCGAAGCGGGTCGTTGCCGTTTCGTTTGGTTTGTCCGCCGTGCTGCATGTCGTCATGATTCTCCTGTATGGGGTGTTTGGCTTGGAGTTGAGGCCAGAGAGTCCTGAGTTTCAGGTCCCCATCACCGACCGTGACCCCGAGGGCATGGAAGTGCTGCGACTGATCGAGTTCGCCGAGGAAGACGAACCGGCACGACCTGACGAGCCCGAAGCCATTGAAGAGATCGAAGTTCCGGTAGTGGCGCCGACCGCGGTCTTCATCGATCGCGAGCCGGGCGCTGACCTAGGTCCGCCTCCTCCCAGTGGCGCCGATCTGATTCGGCCAGACTTGAAGGACGCTCGGCTATGGAGGTCGCTGGATCCATCCATCGCGGAGCTGAGCCTTGAGCAGCGTGAGGAGTTGCTCCTCTCGGGCCGCATTGTGGAGTGGTTCGACTCGTTGACCATCGCGATCGAGGCCGAGAGGGCATTGACTGACTGGACCTTCACGGACGCGGACGGAAAACGTTGGGGGTTCGCGGACGGCAAGATCTATTTGGGGGACATGGTGTTGCCAGGCATGACTTTCGGGGTTCCGGTGGGCAAACGGGATGAGTATGCCGAGCGCATGTGGCAGTGGGACGAGATCCAACGCCAGGGCGCCCGTATGGAGGTCGTGGAGAGCTGGAAGGAACGTCAGGCGGCGATTAGGGAGCGCCGCGATCGGGAACGCGCAGCTCGCCCGGACACGATCCGCGGGGGGCGCTAGCGAACTCGGTGCAGGGAGCCGTAAACATTTGGCTCTGATGGTGAAGAGGTGCCCGGTAGTACCTTGACCCTCTGCCATATTATTGAGGAACGGATGTTCCCGGCAGGCTCGGCCGAACACCGTAGTTGGGGTGGACGGTCGCGTTTCCTGTGACTGCCATGAAGTGAGCCGTACTCGATGACCGGTAGCAAATCCGGAAGAGAGTTCTACGCTGGTCTCCTTGAAGCCCTGACCCATGTCATGGGCACCGCGAAAGGGTACCTACGAGATCACGGCCCCATGGTCGCGATGCTCTCGACGCAACTTGGTACCGAGATGGGGCTCTCCCGCAAGGACTGTGCAGGGCTGTTCTTCGCCTCGGTGCTCTCGGACATGGGTATGGTCGGCCTAGCCGAGGACGCTTGGGAAAACCCGGTTCCGGAACTGTCGCCCGAAGTCCGTGCGCGAGTAGAACTGCATCCTGAGAGATCTGAAGAACGGGTGGAGCAGATCCCTCACCTGGAGGGGTTGGCCCCGCTCGTCCGCCACCACCACGAATGGTGGGATGGGTCGGGATACCCGGATGCGCTTGAGGGCGAAGCGATTCCGCTCGGTGCGCAGATTCTTCGCCTGGCAGACACGGTCACGGCGCTGGGACAGCAGAGGCCCCACAGGCCTGCGCTCGGGGCGGACGCAATTACGGAGATCATTGCCCGAGGTACCGGGACAGAGTTCGGCCCGGACGTGGCCAAGACGTAGCTACTGCTCGCGCGCGGTGGTGACATCCCGAGCTACGAAGCGTCAGCGTTCCGCCACCAGATTCTTAGGGCTGCTGAATACTTGTTGCCCGAGGCCGTGTCGCCCCTTTCGGCAGACCAGCTGTTGGTGATCCTCTCTAATCTGATCGATGCGAAGGATCCCTATACGGGCGGGCACTCTCGTCGCGTGGCTTCTCTGGCGGTTGCCGTCGCGGACCAGCTCGGCCTTGAGGATCGCATGAAGTCGACGCTTTGGGCGGGCGGTTATCTGCATGACCTCGGCAAGCTGGGCGTGCCGCTGCGGGTGTTGGCCAAGAGGGGTCGTTTGGACGATGAGGAATTCGCCTATATCAAGGCACACCCGTCCGCTGGCGCGGAAATTCTAGAGAGTATTCCGTCACTCTGACATCTGACGACTGTCGCGCGTTATCACCACGAGCGGTGGGACGGCGGCGGTTATCCAGAGGGCCTGTCAGGGGACCGGATTCCGATCATGGCGCAGATCATGGCGGTAAGCGATGCCTATGCCGCCATCACCTCGAAGCGCGCCTACCGTGAATCACGCACACGACGACGCGGTCGCGGAAGTGGGTCGCTGTTCGGGCGTTCACTTCGGACCCCAGGTCGCTGAGGCGTTCTTGTCCATTCCCGTGGACGTTTTCGAGGAGGTTCGCGCGGAGCCCTTCGATGAGCTTCAGCCGTTTCAGCGAGACGTACCGTCGTTCCGAAGTCCAACTACTCGTAACACTGCCCGGGCATCCCGAGCCGGGTAACTGGTAGGCCTGAACGCGGGGAACAAGGGAAGGTACTGTTGCCTCAATCCGTATAGCCTGTTCCGAACCCTGGACGGCCTTGCCATCTTACCAGTTCGCACGCGAGAAGACCCCCGGTACCCGCACGATCGGAGTTTACGTTGTCGGAAGAGCTGGCCCCGCGATTGGACCCGCAGGCGATCGAGCCTGCCCGCTATAAAGCCTGGCAAGAGGGCGGCCACTTCCACGTCCCTGCGTCCCGAGTTTTGGAGGACGGCGCTGAGCCCTATGTCATCGTGATTCCGCCGCCAAACGTAACGGCTGTTTTGCATATGGGGCACGGACTCAACAACACCATTCAAGACGTGCTCATTCGCTGGCAGCGCATGAGAGGCCGGGCCTCCCTTTGGGTTCCAGGGACCGATCATGCCGGCATCGCCACGCAGAACGTGGTTGAGCGGCGGTTGGCGGCTGAGGGGTGCCATCGCGACGATCTCGGTCGCGAGAAATTTGTCGACGCGGTCTGGAAGTTCGTTGATGAGACGGGCAGCACCATTCTCGATCAACTCAAGGCGATTGGTGCGTCGTGTGATTGGGAGCGGACGCGGTTTACGCTAGACGACGAGCTGAGCAGGGCGGTGCGCGAGGTGTTCGTCCACCTCTACGAGAAGGGCCTCATCTATCGAGGCGAATACATCATCAATTGGTGTCCGCGCTGTCTTACCGCGCTTTCGAACGAAGAGGCCGAGGGGCAGGATACTCAGGGAAAGTTGTGGCACCTTAGGTATCGCTTGCCCGACAGCGCGTCTGCCGCCGCAAAGGCTGCGTCGGCCGCTGGTGCCGAGGCGATCGGGCGCTTAGCCGATGGGTCTTGGTACCTCACGGTTTCGACCACCCGGCCGGAGACGATGTTGGGAGATACCGGTGTCGCGGTTCATCCCAAAGATGAGCGTTATGCGGCGCTGGTAGGAGCTCACGTCGAACTGCCGCTCACAGGCCGTACGATTCCGATCGTGGCCGACACGCATGTGGACCCGGACTTCGGCTCGGGCATGGTGAAGGTGACGCCGGCGCATGACCCGAACGATTTCGATATCGCGGGCCGGACCGGCCTCGAAGTGATCGACGTGATGACGCCCGCCGCGCACCTCAATGACGATGTGCCGGAGCCGTTCCGAGGGTTGGAGCGCTTCGCCGCGAGGAAGGCCGTTCTGGCAGCGCTGTCGGAGCTTGGTCTTCTGGCCGGGGACCAGGAGCACACCCACTCGGTGCCTCACTGTTATCGCTGCGACACCATCGTCGAGCCGAGACTTAGCATGCAGTGGTTCGTGAAGATGGGGCCGCTCGCTGAGCCAGCGCTTGAGGCGTCGCGGAACGGGACCGTGAAGTTCACTCCGCCGCACTGGCAGAAGGTCTACGAACACTGGATGGAGAACATCCGAGACTGGTGCATCTCGCGGCAGCTTTGGTGGGGACACCGTATCCCGGTGTGGTACTGTCCTTGCGGCCAAGAGATCGTCTCGCGCGAAGACCCGACGGAGTGCCCGAAATGTGGGTCCTCGGAGTTGGAGCAAGACCCAGATGTGTTAGACACGTGGTTCAGCTCACAGCTGTGGCCGTTCTCTGTGTTTGGTTGGCCGGAGAAGACGCAGGACGTGCAGGCGTTCTACCCGGGACACACATTGGTCACTGCGCCCGAGATCCTGTTCTTCTGGGTCTCGCGCATGATCATGATGGGATACGAGTTCTTCGGCGAGCCCCCGTTCACGGAGGTCTACCTGCACGGCACTGTGCGTGATGCCAAGGGCCGAAAGATGTCCAAGTCTCTGGGCAACGGGATCGACCCGCTCGACGTCGTTCGTGACTACGGCGCAGACGCGATGCGGTACACGCTCATCAGTCAAGCGGCAGTTGGCACCGACATCAGCCTCGACCACGAAGACGTGGAGGCGTCGTTTGCGAACGGTCGGAATTTCGCCAACAAGATCTGGAATGCCGGACGGTTCGCGCTCCTGAGCCTTGGCGATGGACCCGTGAAGCCACTCTCAGAAGTGGAAGCGGACTTGGCTTTGGAAGACAGGTGGATCTTGTCCCGAGTCGAACGCGCCGCTCAGACCGCGACCGATGGACTGGAGCGATACCGCCTTCACGATGTAGCCGAGACGCTGTATCACCACTTCTGGGGTGAGATCTGCGACTGGTATCTCGAGCTCGTGAAGGCTCGCCTCTCGGATTCTTCGGACGATGCCTCTCGCGAAGCGGCGCGGGCTACACTCGTGGAGGTCCTGGACCGAGCGTACCGGCTGTTGCATCCCATCGTGCCGTTCGTGACGGCGGAACTCTGGTCACGCCTGCCGTGGCCCGAGGGAGCGGAACGTCCGGAGGATCTGATCGTCGCGCCGTGGCCCGCCGGGACCGACGGACACACGGATGAGGCCGCTGAGCGTGACATGAAGGCCGTTCAGGAACTGGTGGTTGAGGTACGGCGTCTTCGTAAGGAATACAGTGTGCCGGAAGGCCAACGGGTTACGATCCATCTATCCGGCGGGAGCGACGCGCTTGCGGCGACGCTGGCGCCTCAGTTGCCCGCGCTGGGGCGCTTGGCACGCATTGGGCACATTGACTTCAATCCCGGATCCGGCGCAGGGGCACATTCGGTTCTGGCTGGTGGAGCTGAGCTCTTTCTGCCGCTCGAGGGAGTGATCGATCTTAGTCGCGAGCGAGAACGCCTGAGCGCAGAGATCGCTCGCCTGCAGGGGCAGGCTGACGGTACCGCCAAGAAACTCAGTAACGAGAACTTCGTGTCGCGGGCGCCCGACGATGTCGTCCAAAAAGAGCGCGATAAGTTGGCTCTATTCCTAGGACAAGCAGATCAATTGCGGGCGAAGCTTGCGGAGCTCGAAGGGGAGGCGTCCTGAGGCGCGTGTCCCCACTCGGGCACCGCGTGGGCGGCAGACGCTGGATCCCCCCTGTGGTGTTAGCGGGGCTGGTTGGGCTGGTGGGCGCCTGCGCCCAGCAGGGGACGCCCCCGGGCGGCCCGGAAGACCGCCGGCCGCCCGTAGTCGTCGCGACGACGCCCGACACGTTCGCTCTGGTGCAGGACTTTTCCGGCGCGGTTCGGTTCGACTTCGACGAACGAATCAGTGAGCGGGTCGAAGGGGGCGCGCTCAACAACGCGGTATTGATCTCCCCGCGGACGGGCGCCGTCCGTGTCCGGAGTGAGCGGCGCAGCATCCTCGTGGAGCTTGAGGGTGGCTTCCGCCCCGGCGTCGTCTATCGGATTACGCTGCTCCCAGTCGTAAGCGACTTGTTCAGCAACCGCATGCGAGACCCGTTCGAGCTCGTGTTCTCGACCGGACCCACACCGGTCGCGACGACCATAGCCGGCGTCGTGTGGGACCGCGTCGGCGGCGGTGGGGCTGCCGACTATGAGGTTCTTGCTCAGGGCACGGCTTTGGACATGGAAGGCGTCGACACGACCGAGCATGTGGCGCGGACGGACACCGGTGGCGTCTACGCCTTCAGGTTCATTCCTGCCGGCCGCTACACCCTGACCGCTTACGAGGACCGCAACCGAAATTCAGTTGTAGATGTCACCGAGGTCCAGGGTACGGCCCGGCAGTTGGTCTCTGCGGGCGACACGCTCTACGCCAACATCGCTGTGCTCCAGCCCGACACGACTCAGGCAATAGTGACCAGTGCGGAGCCACTGGACTCGGTCACGTTGCTCATCGAATTCGATGACTACCTTGACCCTGACCTGCCGTTGCTAGGCGCTGGGGTGGCCCTGACTCGACTCGACGACAGTACGACCCTGGGCGCGACTCGGATCTTCCACGAACACGAATATTTGGCGTTCGCCCGCGCGGTGGCGGACTCTCTGGCTGTGCTGGACTCTATAGAGACTGCCGCGCTCGAGGTGGAGCGGGCCGCGCAGGCGGCCGCCGACTCTGCGGCTGAAGCGGCCGGGGCCGCCGACACGTCCTCCGTCCCCTTTGCTCAAGATACGGCAGTGTCGACTCCGCCGCAGGCCGGGCGCGGGGCGGGACGTGGCGCGGTTCCGGAAAGGGGGCGTCGTGGCGAGGGACAACCGCCCCAGGTTGATGCGGAATCGCAACCGGTCGAGCGCGAGGTTCAAGTCCAACCGGCGCGGCAAACCGCGCCTCCGGGACTTGATGGTCGACCCGTCGCGCGCACGCAGTCTGCGACTGCTGGCCGAAATGAGTCGGGGCCCTCCGGACCCGGTGGAGAACGGCTGCCGTCTCAGAGCATCGTGGCGGTCTTGTCTCAACCGCTCGAACGGAATGTTGCCTATCAACTGCGCGTCACCGTGATCCGTAACATCTCCGGCATTCCTCTGGGAGGCGGCGAGGCGGCCATCGTCTTGGAGTCGCTGGCCTCGCGGGATTCGGCCACGGTCGGCGACACCGCGACGGCCGCCGTGGACTCTACGGTCGTGAGCGGCACGACCGACGTCGTCGACACCACAGTGGTGATCGACACACTCTTCGCGCGTCCTCGTCCTCGTCGATGACTGACCCCAGGCGGAGCATCCCCTCCGTCGATGCGATCGTCGCATCGGACGCGTTCTTGGAGTTGATTGAGTGCTACGGAAGGCCGCGGGCTGTACGTGCGGCGCGCGCCGCGGTGGAGTACGTGAGGGCCCAGGTCGCCAGAGGAGATCCTGTGGAGGGCGCCGCTGATGTGGGCCTATACGCGGTGTGGGCGGCGGGGGAGCTGCTTAGGGGTGACGTGCCGTCGCTCAGGGCCGTGATTAATGCCACCGGCGTCGTGCTCCACACCAACCTCGGACGCGCCCCAATCGCCGCTGTGGCGGCGGAGGCGATGGCGGCCGTCGCGCGTGGATACTCGAACCTTGAGTATGACATCGATGAAGGGACGCGCGGCTCCCGCTACGACCATTGTGTCGACTTGCTCTGCGAGCTGACCGGCGCGGACGATGCGCTGGTGGTGAACAACAACGCCGCCGCCCTGGTGCTCGCGCTCAATACGGTGGCCAGGGGCGCAGGTGTCGTGGTGTCTCGCGGTGAGCTTGTCGAGATCGGAGGCGGCTTTAGGATCCCCGATATCTTGGAGCGGTCCGGCGCGCGCTTGGTCGAAGTCGGCAGCACGAATCGAACCCGTCTCGCCGACTACCGCACGGCGATTGAAGTCGGTGGTGTGGCTGCGATCCTGAAGGTGCATCGGTCGAATTTTCGCATGACAGGCTTCACCGAAGAGGTCTCGCTGTCGGAGCTCGCTGGGCTCGCGAAGGAGAGCGGGATTCCTCTCCTGCACGATTTGGGGTCGGGACTGCTGGTGGAGGCAGATCGGCTCGGTCTGCCTGAAGAACCACGGCCCCAGGACTCTTTGGCCGCGGGAACAGATCTGGTCGCCGTGTCCGGCGACAAGCTCATGGGTGGCCCACAGGCGGGCATCCTCCTGGGCGGTCGTGAGATGGTCGCGGCGTTAAGAGAGAACCCATTGTGCAGGGCACTGCGCGTCGACAAGGTGACGCTGGCGGGCGTGGAGGCGACACTCAGGTTGTATCGCGACGGCACGCAGGCGGTCACTGACATCCCCACGCTGCGCATGCTCGCGGCCCCTCCTTCCGAACTGGAGGCGCGCGCGCAGGAGATGGTGGCCGCGTTGGCTGCGGTCGGGGTCCAAGCCGTTGTCCGGCCGGGGCAGGGTGCGGTGGGTGGTGGAACCTATCCAGGTGCCACCCTGGCCGGAGCGACCGTTGTGCTCGGGCCCGGCGCCGGCGGTGCCGACGGGTTGGCTGGTCGACTGCGAACCGGCGATCCTCCTGTCATTGTCCGAATTCTGGACGATTGTGTGGTCATCGACCCGAGGACGGTACTTCCGGGGCAAGAGGAAGATCTCACGCGTCGCGTTGCCGAAGCTTCGCGGCCAAGCCCAGAGGGGCAGTGACGTCGTTGAAGGCGCTCCGGGCAGCCGTGTTCATCGATCGAGACGGTACGGTGATCGAGGAGACCGAGTACCTATCGGATCCCGCGGGGGTGCTCATCCTGCCCGGCGCGATCGCGGGGATGAAGGCCCTTCTGGACGCGGGTTTTCCACTAGTTCTTGTCACGAACCAAGCTGGAATAGCCCGCGGGTATTACACCGTCGACGACTACGAGGCGGTGGCGGTCCGATTATCTGAGATGCTCGAGGCTGAGGGCGTCCAGGTGGAAGGCACCTACTTCTGTCCTCATCATCCGGATGTCACAGGACCCTGCGATTGCCGAAAGCCGGCGACCGGCATGTACCGCCAATCGGCGGCGGCGCATGGCTTGGATCTTGGGCGGTCGTTTTACATCGGCGACAAGCTGAGTGACGTTCTTCCGGCCCTGGAGTTGGGTGGGCTGGGTGTCCTTGTAAGGACCGGGTATGGCCGTGAATTGGAGGCCGAGGCCCCTGATGCCGTGCACGTTGTGGACGACCTGGAGGAGGCTGCGGGGCTGATCGTCAGCCGCTCCCTCCGTTGACCGGTTTTTCGACCCTGAATAGGTTTTGGGTTCGCCTCTGCGGATCGGTCCGAAACCCCGATAACCGAAGCGGGTAGTAGAGTCGCAAAGATCAATCGCGGCACGGTACCACACCCCTTGTAGGAGAAGTCCTGACCATGGTGACGCTCACGGTTACAGCGACGGAAAAAGTCCATGACTTCATTCAAGAACATGGGGTAGAGGGAGACGCAGGCTTGCGCGTGGCAGTGCTCCCCGGCGGGTGTTCTGGCTTCCAGTACGGCTTGAATGTCGAGGACGGTCCTGAGAGTGATGATGAAGTCGTGGACATTCAGGGCGTAAAGGTCTTCATCGACCCGTTCTCTGCCCAGTATCTCGAGGGCGTGGAAATCGACTATGTCACCAGCTTCATGGGTCAGGGCTTCACGTTCCGGAATCCCAACTCGAGTGGCGGTTGTGGTTGTGGAAGCTCATTCACGGTTTGATTTGCTCTGGCTTTCTTGGTGGCATGAAGTCCCCTTCCTGGCTCGGACTCAGCTGACGTGATGGACGTCCGGACCTTCACAGGCGGAGGGTTCGGTCAGAACGCTTACCTGGTGGTCTGCACGGCGACGAGCCATGCGGTGGTGGTCGATCCTGGGGGAGCTGCGGGTCGCATGGCCGCCGCACTGCGTGACTCGACGCTCGTCCTCGACGCGATTCTACTGACGCATGCGCACCTCGACCATATCGAGGGTGTCGACCAGATCCGCGCCGTGGCGCCAGAGGTGCCGATCTGGCTGCACAAGGACGACTTTGAGCTCTACATGGCCCTTCCCAGCCAGGCGGCCATGTTCGGCCTAACCGCGAAGGCTCAGCCGACCCCGACCCACGAACTCATCCATGGGCAACGCTTCACATTTGGCGATTGTGCCTTCGATGTGCGCTTCACGCCTGGGCACGCACCCGGACACGTGATCTTTGTGGGGGTGGACGAGGCGCTGTCGCTTTCTGGCGACGTTGTGTTTTTGGGGTCGATTGGTCGAACAGACCTACCCGGCGGGAGTCTTTCGACACTCATGAAGTCGATCCGAGAGGAAGTCCTCACTTTGCCGGACGATACCGTGCTGTACAGCGGGCACGGCCCGCCCACCACGGTCGGGCATGAACGGGTCGGCAATCCGTTTCTGGTGCCGCACTACCGGGGTGATATGGCGTGAAGGAGCCGCTCAATGTGGTCGCCTTTGCGTCTGGCAGCGGGACCAACTTTCAGGCGCTCGTCGATCATGTGTCCGCGGACGGCGATTGGCGGATCGTGGGGCTGATCTGCAACCGCGAGGACGCGGGCGTGCTTGAGCGGGCCCTCCGCGCGGGGATCGCGGCGACGGTGATACGGACCAAGGATCGGGACACGGCCGAGGTCGCGTCCGAAACGTTGGCCTGGCTTGAGGCCGCGGACGCTGACCTGATTTGCCTGGCCGGGTACATGCGCTTGATCCCGGCCCAGGTCGTTGCCCGCTTCCCCGATCGGATTCTCAACGTGCACCCCGCGCTTCTGCCCGAGTTTGGAGGGAAAGGCATGTACGGCATGCACGTTCATCGGGCTGCGATCGAGGCCGGCGCAAAGGCTTCGGGCCCGACGGTGCATTACGTGGATGAGGTCTACGACCGTGGTGCCATCGTAGGGCAGTGGCCGGTTCAAGTGCGGCCAGACGACACCCCGGAGTCGCTGGCGGCGCGGGTGCTCGAGGCCGAACATCGCCTCTATCCGATCGCTGTGGATCATGTTTGTGCCGCCTTGCGGCGCGGGGTCGATCCCGGCCCGCTCGTCGTGCCGCCCGGCCGCGGTTACGGCGCCTAGATTGTTTGTAAACACACACTTAACACAAGGAAGGGTCATGAAGCGGGCGCTGCTTAGCGTATCCGATAAGGACGGCATCGTAGAACTCGGCCAGGCGCTCATTGCGCGTGGCTGGGAGTTGCTCTCCACAGGGGGGACTGCGCACACGTTGCGCGAGGCCGGCCTGGAGGTCACGGGTGTGTCCGAGGTCACCGGTCATCCGGAGATGATGGAGGGGCGGGTGAAGACGCTGCACCCCGCCATTCACGCGGGGTTGCTCGCGCGACGCGATCGTCCGGACGACATGGCGGCGCTTGTCGAGCAGGGCTACGGGCCGATCGATCTCGTTGCCGTGAACCTGTATCCGTTCCGTGAGGCCGTGGCGCAGGGCGACGTCACTGTGGGCCAAGCGATGGCAAAGGTCGACATTGGTGGGCCGACCATGATTCGGGCTGCGGCCAAGTCACACAAAGACGTGTGGGTGGTGGTGGATCCGGAGGACTACGCGGCCGTCATCGCTGCGCTGGATGGTGAGCAGGACGCTTCACTACGGAGAAGTTTGGCCGCCAAGGTCTTCCGGCATATCAGCGCGTACGATCAAGCGGTGGCCGACTTCCTCGAGGATGGGGAGTGGGAGGCCTTTCCCGAGCGTTTGGATGTATCACTCAAGCAGGTCCAGCCCCTACGCTACGGCGAGAATCCAGATCAGGAAGCGGCATTCTATGGACCGGACGCACCCGCGGGCGTGTCCGCGTTGGAGCAGATCCACGGGAAGAGCCTCTCGTATAACAACCTGCTCGACCTAGACGGCGCACTCCTGTCCCTCTCTCCATTCGCGCTCTCTCCGAGACCTGCTGTCTGCATTATCAAGCACACGACGCCCTGTGGTTTGGGCATCGGGGATACGCTCGCCGAGGCCTACACAAAAGCCCTGGCTACGGACCCGACCAGCGCGTTCGGATCTGTGATCTCGGTGAATCGGCCGGTTGATGCGGAGACGGCGGAGTTGATATCGCAGTTGTTCGTTGAGTGCGTGGTGGCCCCGGCCTACTCGGATGAGGCTCTCGCCACGTTGACGCAAAAAAAGAACCTGCGCCTGCTGACCTTCCCGGCAGGGCCGGTAGTGTTGCCCACGGGTGACCCGGTAGCTCAGGCGCTCGCCACCGCACAGGTGAAAGATCAGAGCTTCTTGGCCGCTTGGGGCAGGCTGCCTGAGGCGCGCATGCTGCGCTCGGTCTACGGCGGCATGCTCGTGCAGACGCCGCCTGTTCCGCCATTCTACGCCGTTGAAGACGCGAGTTGGTCCGTCGCGACTACGCGCGAGCCGACGGCGGCCGAGTGGGACGACCTCAGGTTCGCCTGGGCCGCGATCTTCGGTGTGAAGTCGAACGCGATTCTCATGGCCCGGAACGGCGGGGTCCTCGGCATAGGTGCGGGGCAAATGAGCCGAGTCGATTCATCGAAGATTGCCGTGCGAAAGGCGGCCGATGCCGGACTCGACCTGATGGGTTCGGTACTCGCGTCAGACGCGTTTTTCCCGTTCCGTGACGGCGTCGACGCTGCTGCCGCTGCCGGGGTCAAAGCCGTAATTCAGCCGGGTGGCTCGATTCGTGATGATGAAGTGATTGCCGCCGCCAATGAGCACGGTATGGCGATGGTGTTCACCTCGCGGCGTCTGTTCCGCCACTAGTCGCCATCTGGCGTCGCGGGGACCGGCTCCTCATTGAGGAGTCGGTTCACCGCGACGCGGAGCGCCGGGGGCGCGAAGTAGCCGACGACCCGATGTCGGACGACACCTGTCTTGTCGATGATGAACGTGGTCGGGGTCCCGTGGATACCGCCGAACGCCTGCCGGTGTTGCTGCGTCGCCCGACCCACCGAATAGGTGATCTCTCGCTCGCTGAGAAAGGACTCGATCCCAGCCTGGCCGCCCACATCAGTCGATAGGCCAAGGACGACCACGCCGAGGTCGGCCTTGTCTTCATGCAGGGACTGTAGCGACGGCATCTCCAGCTTGCAGGGTCCGCACCATGTCGCCCAGAAGTTCACCACGACGACCTGGCCGAGAAGGTCCGCTGAGCGGACTCTGTGCCCGTCGAAAGTGGTGACTTCGTAGACCGGCTCCCGCCCTTCGTCGCTGGACACGCCGACGAGCGCACCCATCTGGGGTCCCAGTCGGTAGGCCACGAACACGAGGAGTCCGACCGTGAGGAGGCGTTCGCCCCAGACGAGGAGGCGTTTGGAACTTGTGGGAGTCGGTCCTGACGTGGGTTCGGGCATGCGCTTTCGCAATGATCTAGACGCGGCGTTGGTGCTGAAATGTAATCCCCGACGGTCGTAACGGGTTTCGAGAGATGGGGCGGGGCCGTCGCTTGGCTAGCAGATGGCCACGGCACCACACTAGCTTGCCATTGTGCGGCCGCGTGCCGCGGTGAGTGACTGGACCGAGTGGAGGTGGTATGCACGGCCCGCAAGAAATAGCAGCCCAGTTCGGCCACATCGACATCTACCTCTTCGATCAACTACAGCGGGGTCGATTGACCCTGGACATGAGGGTCTTGGACGCTGGGTGTGGTCCGGGCAGGAACGCGCACTACCTCATGCGTGCCGGCGCCGACGTCCACGGTATTGATTCGGACCCACAACAGGTTGAGCAGATCCGGGCGCTGGCCCGTGCGGTCGCCCCGGCACTCCCGGAGGCGAACTTCCAGGTCGCAGACGTGACCAACTTGCCATTCGCCGATGCCTCGTTCGACTTCGTGATTTCCAGCGCGGTACTTCACTTCGCCGACCACGAGCGCCATTTCGAGACAATGCTTGGCGAAATGTGGCGGGTCGTCTCGGCGGGAGGGGTTCTATTCGCTCGCCTTGCCTCAAGCATTGGTATCGAGGATCGAGTCGTACGGTCTGAGGGCCGCCGATTCACCCTGCCAGATGGGACAGATCGATTTCTGGTTGATGAGGCCTATCTCCTGAGGTTGACGGCGGAACTCGGTGGAAGGCTGCTGGATCCGTTGAAGACCACAAACGTGCAAGGGATGAGAGCCATGACGACTTGGGTGATCGGGAAGGGGAGCGGGTGATGGAAATGACGGATCCCTGGCAGGTCGACGGGCTAGGCGTGGAACGCGTCGTGGTGTATGGACTTGTTGGCCGATAGAGGGTGGGATGGGCGGCGCGTTGCGCAGCCGCGTCACGGGGACGCTTCGTTGGCGCTTCGCGGTTGTCGGGCTGGCCGCTCGGCTCGAACCCACGGGAGCGTTTCTGCGAAACGCGCGTGGGTTCGAACTTTTTGGATGAGAGAGCCTGAGTTGGTCTCCTTGATCCACTTGTCCCTTAGAACGGAGAGGGTGGGATGGGCGGCGCAGTGCGCCGCCGCGTCGCGGGAGGACCGGGGGGGGCGCTTCGCGGTCGTGGGGATGCCCGCTCGGCTCAAACCCACTGGCGCGTTTCTTCGAAACGCGCGTGGGTTCGAACATTTTGGATGAGAGAGCCAGAGTTGGTCGTCTTTATCCATTTGTTCTTTACAACGGAGAGGGTGGGATTCGAACCCACGAGTCCTTGCGGACGCCAGTTTTCAAGACTGGTGCATTGAACCGCTCTGCCACCTCTCCTCCGAGAAATGCTCGGGGCCAAAAGATCACCGCGGGGGGGCTAGCCTTCAAGCGGGGGCGTCCATCCGGTGGGATGGGCGGCGCGTTCGCGCCACCGCGTCGCGTTGGGCTCACCGGCCACCTCCAGCTTGGTCCGGTGCACAGCGTCAAATAGATTAGCCGAGCCGCGACCTACAGCCGGTCGCACCGCAAACTGCACGAGGTAGTTCGTGATATCGGTAGAGCGCAGGCAGACCGTCCCCGTCGATGTTGGCGGCGTGATCATCGGGGGCTCGGCTCCCATCGTCGTTCAGTCGATGACCAACACGGACACGGCGGATGTGGCGTCTACCGTGGCCCAGGTCAGGTTGCTCGCGGACGCGGGCAGTCAACTGGTGCGGGTCACGGTGAACAATGACGCGTCGGCGCAGGCGGTTCCTGCCATCGTGTCACAGCTGGCCGACCAAGGTTACAGCACCCCGATCGTCGGCGACTTCCACTACAACGGCCACATTCTCCTCACGAAGTACCCCGCCGCGGCCGAGGCTCTGGCCAAACTCCGGATCAATCCGGGCAACGTGGGGACCAAGCACCGCGACGCGAACTTCACGGAGATCATCAAGGTCGCGCTCGAGCACGACAAACCGGTCCGCATTGGTGTGAATTGGGGCTCTCTGGATCAGCGCCTGCTCACAGAGTTGATGGATGCGAATGCGCTTCGTGCTGAGCCGAAGGGCGCCAAGGAAGTTTTGTTGGAAGCGCTCGTGGAGAGCGCCATCCGCTCGGCGACACTGGCCGAGGAGATCGGGCTGGCCCATGACCGGATCGTGATTTCGACCAAGGTCTCGACGGTCTTGGACTTGATCACGGTTTACCGGATGCTGGCAAAGCAGGGTGACTATCCGCTGCACCTTGGGCTCACCGAGGCAGGTTTGGGTGCCAAGGGAATCGTGGCCACCACCGCCGCACTAGCGCCGCTCTTGCTCGAGGGCATCGGCGACACGATTCGGGTGTCACTCACGCCCAAGCCGGGCGGCGATCGGGCTGAAGAGGTTCGGGTCGCGCAGCAGGTGTTGCAGTCGCTCGGTATTCGTCACTTCGAGCCCCAAGTGACCTCGTGCCCGGGTTGTGGGCGGACCACGAGTACCTATTTCCAAGAAATGGCCGAAGACATCACCAACTATATCCGCGAGATGATGCCGGAGTGGCGTCCCCTATATCCGGGGGTCGAGGAGATGGACGTTGCGGTGATGGGCTGCGTGGTAAATGGCCCGGGCGAGTCCAAATATGCCAACATCGGGATCTCGCTTCCGGGCACCTTTGAGGAACCCGTGGCGCCCGTCTACGTAGATGGAAAGCACACGGTCACGCTCAAGGGCGACCGACTCGTGGATGAGTTCAAAGCGATCTTACTCGATTATGTGGTGCGAACGTACGGCGTCGGGTCCAGTGGTGGAGCCTCGCACGACGTGTAGCACATGACCATATAGTTGGCGGTCCCCGTCCGATGAAGCTTGATTCGGCGCCCCCAGGGGATCATCTACAGGTGTCGGTGCAACGCTGTAGCCCTCCTTCAGCGTCCTATGCTCCGTACATGGCGGCCCCGTCGGGCGACCCGACGCGGCCACCCACACTAAAGCATTTCGGGGATCGATAATGAGCTTTTCCAGGCGCACGCTGAGCTTGGTGACCGTAGTCCTCTTTTTGGGTGTCCTAGCTGCCGGGGTGTGGTGGCGACTGGGTGGACTAGGGGGCACAGAAACAGCCGACGGGGCAGCAGCAGACTCAACCGGCATCGAGCTCCCGGAGACAACAGGGGGGAGCCAGTTCTCGGCAGATGTTCCGCAGCCAGTGAGCGGCGCTGAAGTTTTGCGCGACACGTTGTGGATTCGTGTTGGGGCTGCCGGGCAGGCAGAGGCGTTTCAGCGAGCGACCATCAGCGCCCAGGTGGAGGGAGTGGTTCAGAGCGTCTCCGCGCGAGAGAACCAGCGCGTAGGGGAAGGCGCGGCGCTGATGCAGATCGATACCACGGAATACGCCATGGCGGTCGACCAGGCTCGCGCGGACCTGCTGTCTGCCGAGACCGACTACCGGCAGATGATTCTCTTCGATGATGAGTTGGAGGATGCCGCAGTGCGCGCGGAGCGCGAGCGAATCGCTCGTTCGCGGAGCGGCCTTGAGCAGCAAAGAGTCAACCTCCGCCAGGCCGAGTTCCGCCTGCAGCGGTCGCAGGTGACGAGCCCGTTCGGGGGCCGCATTGCAGACATAAGCGTGGTGCCAGGCCAGTACGTAACCGCAGGGACCGAACTGATGACGGTTGTGGACCTGGACCCGATCAAGGTCGAGGTCCAAGTCCTCGAGGCGGAGTTGGGCTTCCTGTCGGAGGGGCGCAAAGCCGACGTGGTGTTTGCGGCTTACCCCGGCGAGGTGTTCCAGGGGGCGATCGAGACCATCAACCCCGTGGTCGATCCAGAAAGTCGCACGGGGCGGATCACGGTACTCTTGGCGAACCGGGATCATCGGATCAAGCCGGGGATGTATGCGGAGGTATCACTCGACGCAGAGGCGCTCCCGGACCGGGTCATGGTGCCAAGAAGCGCGATACTCGAACGGGGTGAAGGGACGCGAAGGAAGATGCTCTTCGTGTATTCGCCAGAGGGCAGCAACGGAGTTGCCGAGTGGCGCTACGTGAATACCGGTCGTGAGAGCGACACCCACGTAGAGATCATGCGCGAGGGCTTGGAGCAGGGCATGGTCGAGCCTGGCGAAATCGTGCTGGTCGATGGACACCACTACCTGGCCCACGACACCCCGATCCGCCTGGTCGAGAATGTCGAAGCGTCGGGCGGGAGACCGGGCCGATGATGCGTAAATCACTTCTCCTGGCCACCGCCTGCTGTCTGGCGGCTGGGCTCGCCGCGCCGGGCTTGGCGGCCCAATCGCGCGACACACTTCGGCTCACGCTCGATGATGCCTTGGACGTCGCAGTGGGAAGTAACCCGACATATCGACAGGCCAACAACAACATCTCGCTGAACGGGATCGAGATGCGGACGACCTGGCTCGATCAGATTCTGCCGCAGGCGAGCCTGTCGCTCTTCAACACGGCATTTACCGGGAACCTCCAGCGCACGGCTCAGGACAACTTCGGTAATCCGATCGACGACCCCGATGCCGCCTGGAACTACTTCTCAAGCACCAACCAAAACCTGAATCTCTCATGGAGCATCCGCGGCCAATCGCTGTTTCAGGCGCACAAGCGGCAGACGCTGACCAACCAAGGTCGAAACATTGCAGAGGTCAGGGCGCTTACGGACCTGCAGGTGCAGGTCCAGCGACTTTATATGGACGCTGTAGAACAGCGCGACCTGCTGCGGGTCGAGGAGGAGTTGCTCGCCGCGCGGGAGATCGATCTCGACGTCGCTGAGAGACTCTTCTCTCTGGCGTTCCGGACGCGAGTAGACGTTCTGAACGCGGAGTTGGCGGTCGAGCAACAGGCCTTCGAGCTGCGGCAACAGCGGACCCGTCACGAACGGGCGTTGTTGTCCCTCAGAACACAACTCGGGAATGAAGAGATCGGCCCGATCTCGCTCGACGATTCGGCGCTGCCGCTTTTTGACCCCTCAGGCCTGGACGCAGACAACCTCGCGCGGTCTGCGCTGACCGTGAACCCAGAATTGCTTCAATCAGGCGTCTCGGTGCGGTCGTCGATGCTCGGAGTCAAAGAGGCGAACAACGCTTGGTGGCCAACGATCGATATGGGGATCGACGTCTACCGTCGGACCCAGCTTCCGCAGGGCCAGTCGCTCTTTGACGTGTCGTTCGACGAAGAGCTTGAGAGTCGCTTCTTCATGCAGTTTTCGATCCCGATGTTCAACAACTACTTCCAGAACAAACAGTCGATCGAGCGCGCTTCCGTCCAGCTCGAAAACGACATGGAAGCCGAAAGGGCGGCCCGTCTCCGCATCGAAGAGACGGTTCGAGGTGCCTTACTCGAGTTGTCCAATCAGTGGGAATCACTGCGGCTCGCGGAACGTTCGGTCGAGATCGCAGTGGAAGCGCTCCGCCTGGCCAGAGAGGAATACCGCATCGGCACTCGGAGCTTCGAGGACCTCCGCTCAGGCTTTGAGCAGGAGGCGTCCACTCGGCGCCAGGTCATCACGTCTCGGCACAGTTTTGTAGATGCGCTCCTGAGTCTGGAAGAGGCGGTGGGCACACGAGTGCGGGGTGGCGCAGGTCTCTCGCCCGCACCGGCAGCTCCGGGAGCGCGCTGACGTGTCGATTCCTGGCGTCTCAACCCAACGGCCAGTTGCCGTGTGGATGCTCTTCCTTGCGGTGATTCTGTTAGGTGGCATCTCCTACGTCCGCCTGCCGATCGACCTCCTGCCAGACGTGAGCTACCCCAGGCTGGTGATCTACACGTCCTATGCGGACGTAGCACCCGCCGAGGTCGAACGACTGGTCACGGAGCGCATCGAGGGCGAGGCCGCCGCGGTTCCCGGGGTCGAGCGGGTGACCTCTGTGTCTCGTGAGGGCGTGAGTCTGGTGACGCTGCGCTTCGCGTGGGGCACCGATATGGACTTTGCGATGTTGAACGTGCGTGAACGCATGGACAATGTCCGGGACGCCCTGCCGGAAAGCGCCACGAGGCCAGCCATCCTGCGGGTCGATCCAGAGTCCGAAGCGATCATGACGCTCTCCGTCGCGGGCGGCTCCGATTTATGGCAGACGAAGGAGATGGCGGAGACGGTCTTTCGTCGGCGTCTAGAGCAGCTGGACGGGGTCGCTCAGGCCTCCGTGACCGGCGGACTCGACCGCGAGATCCAGGTCGAAATTGATCCTCGGCTTCTTGACGCCTATGGACTGACGCTTCAGACCATTTCGACCGCCCTGGATCAAGCGAACGTGAGTGCCCCCGGAGGGACCATCCTGCAGGGGCGCTACCGGTATCCGCTGAGGACATTGGGGGAGTTCCAGACGGTCGAGGAGATCGCGAGTGTCGTCGTGGCACGCCAAGCGGTGGGTGCCGGGGCAGGGGCTACGGGCGCGAACGGCTTTCGCGTCATCCGTCTGCGGGATGTGGGCCGCGTCATTGACGGGTTCGCAGATCGAGAGTCCATCGCACGATACGCCGGCGCTGAGGCGGTGGGTATCCTGGTCTTCAAAGAATCTGGGGCGAACACGGTCACGGTGGCGCGGGACGTCGAGGACGTGATTGAGGAGCTTGCCGGGGAGTATCCGGCCATGCACATCGACGTCGCGGACAACCAGGCGGGGTTCATTTCGGACTCGATATCTAATGTCGTGCAGGCGCTGGTCTTCGGTGGCCTGCTCGCCTTCCTAGTCCTCTTCCTCTTCTTGCGTGATCCCCGGTACCCGGTGGCGATCGCGCTGGCGATCCCCATTTCCGTGGTCGGCACCTTCGCCCTGATGGAAGCCGCCGGGGTGAGCCTCAACATCATGAGCCTGGGTGGTCTCGCCTTGGGCGTAGGCATGCTGGTGGACAACTCCATTGTTGTTCTTGAGAACATCTTCCGGCACAAAGAGGAGTTGGGCGAAGACTCGCAGACCGCGGCAACGGTTGGCGCCGAGGAGGTACAGTCCGCCATCACGGCGTCCACGTTGACCACGATTTCCGTGTTCGGTCCGATCATCTATGTGGAGGGCGTGGCGGGCGAACTGTTCAAGGATCTCTCGCTCGCGGTGGCGTTCTCTCTGGTGGCTTCGCTGCTCGTCGCCCTCACACTGTTGCCCTCGCTGGCCGCACGTTTTGCGGGTGGGGGCGCAGGCGTGACGACCGAGCCGATCCCGGCCGCCCCGCGTCCGAAGGGTTTCTTTCGCACCGTCGCATGGGCCATGACGTGGCTGCTGTTGAGTCCGTTCCGAGCCCTGCGGTGGGCGTGGAGACTGGGCGTGGACCTCCTGAAATTCTGGGGCACAGGCATCGGCCGGACGTTGGGGACCCTTTTCGGCCCCATGTTGGATGCCTTCGACCGCAGTTTCGATCGTTTCGCGGCGCGCTACCACCTCGCATTGGAGTGGTCGCTCACACGGCCCGCCTATGTGCTGCTCGGGTCGGCAGCCGCGCTGCTGCTCACGTTTTCCGCGGGCACGTTTCTGCCACGTGACCTGCTACCGCATGTGGACCAAGGGGCCTTTGGCATTCGTCTAGAGCTCGCGGAGGGCACCGCGCTGGATGCCACTCTTGAGGCGGCAATCCGTGTGGAGTCGGTCGCGCTCGCGGACCCGGACATCGCAGCCGTCTTCAGCAACGTTGGCCGCGATGTGCAGGCCTATGCGGACGGAGAAGAGGCCTCAGGCCTCCATACGGCCAGCTTTCAGGTGCGCGTGAGGGAAGGTGCCGTCACGGAGGTGGTCGCTGAGCGAATGCGGGGCCTTGCGGCGACGTTCCCACCCGGCGCGCTCTCTGTTGAGACGGGGCAGGCTACGGCACTCGGTACGATGCTCGGCGGTTCGGAGGCAGATGTGGCGGTGCGCGTCCGCAGCCAGAACCTAGATGAGGCCTTCGACGTCGCCGAACTGGTGCGGGCGCGGCTGGCGCAGGTAGCCATGATCAGCAACGTCCGCGTGGGCACGGAGCGAGGTCAACCTGAGATTCAAGTTGAAATTGACCGTGCGGCCTGTGCCAGCTACGGGATCGACCCCCGACTCGTCGCGGACGTGGTAGACCGCTCCATGCGCGGGAATGTGGCCACCGAGTTCGTGGACTTCGACCGAAAGATCGACGTGGTGGTGCGCTTTCCTGAGGACCAACGTTATTCGCGAGCGACGCTCGACGGGTTGCGAGTCCAGGGCGTGCCGATCCGGGAATTGGTACACATACGAGAGGCGCTTGGGCCGGCGCAGGTGCGGCGTGAAGATCAGGCACGGGTGGTGCCCGTCTACGCCGACGTCGTGGAGGGCGGGCTGGACCAGGCGATCGTCGCGATCCAGGCGTCGCTGAGCGACATACCGCCTTCGCGTACCGTGCGCTTGGATGTCGGCGGCGAAAACGAAGAAATGCGCCGCTCATTCCGCGACCTGGCGTTCGCATTCGCGCTCGCTTTGATCTTGGTCTACATGATTCTCGCGGCGCAGTTCGAGTCTTTCGTGCACCCCATCACGATCCTTGTTGCGGTGCCGCTGGCGCTGGTCGGTGCCGTGGCTGCGCTTGTGGTGACGGGGCAGGGACTGAACACGATGAGCCTGATCGGTGGCGTGATTCTGGTCGGAATCGTGGTGAACGATGCGATCGTCAAGGTCGACTACATCAACCAGTGTCGGACTCGCGGACTGGCACTCAGGGACTCGATCCTTGAGGCCGGCCGCGTAAGACTTCGACCGATCATCATGACCACGGTCACCACGGTCCTTGGGCTTCTGCCCATGGGATTGGGGTTGGGACGTGGTTCTGATCTGAGGGCACCTCTGGCGATCGCCGTAATCGGTGGGCTTCTGGTTGCCACCGCGCTCACCCTGATCGTGGTGCCGGTCGTCTACCAGACCGTCGAAGTCGCTCGGTTGCGGCTCGTGGGCGGCCTGGCTGCCCCTGAAGCTGCGGTGGCAGGAGAGTAGGGGCCTACCATGATCAGAATGAGCCTACGCAGGCCGGTCGCCGTCGCCATGACCTACACGGCGGTGGCCCTCCTCGGCGTCGCAGCCTGGCAGAACATCCCCATCGAGATGCTGCCCGAGACCGATCTCCCGCAGCTCACCGTGCGCGGCAGTTGGCGCGGGGCCTCGCCCGAAACCGTGGAGGCGTTTCTCACGGCACCGCTCGAGGCGACGATCCAGCAGGTCCGGGGCGTAGAAAGGATCGTTTCGGAGTCGTTCGAGCAGCAAGGGACCGGTGTGGGGACGGCTGAGATCACGGTTGAATTCGACCGTGATACGGACATGGACTTCGCGCGCCTGGACCTGGCGGAACGACTAGCCACGCTCGAGGAGTCTTTGCCGCCGAACGTCGACCGAGTCTCGGTCGAGCCATATGTGCCGCAGGAGTTTCAGGAGCAGAGTCGCCCCTTCCTGGCGTACACGTTTTGGGGCCCGTACACGCTCGAGGCACTGCGTCAGCACCTCGACGACATGGTCCAGCCGGAACTCGGGCAGGTCGATGGGGTCGCGCTGGTTCAGGTGTCAGGGGGGCGTGAACGTCGCCTGGAGATCAACCTCGATGAGCAGGAACTCGCCGCACTCGGGCTAGATCCGTGGACAGTGAGGGAGAGCATTCGCGAGCTCGACCTCGTTCGGGAGGCTGGCGCCATTCGTGAGGGTGACGATCAGCTGACCATCACGATCGTGAATCGACCCGCGAGCGCCGAGGACGTCCGCAACGCGGTGATCACGGCTGCGGGCGGCACCCCGGTCCGTGTCTCCGACATCGCGACGGTGCACGACACCTACGAGGAAGCCCAGAGTCTCGCCCGTATTAACGGCAGGCCCGCGGTCCGATTCCAGATCATAAAGGACCTCGGGGTAAATACCGTCCGGGTCGCCGACGAGGTGAAGGCCCGTCTGGCCGAACTTGAACGCTTCAACCCTTACGGAACGCAGTTCGAGTTGGACTACGATGAGAGTGAGGACATTGAGCGGCAACTGACCGATTTGCGCACGCGGGCGCTTATTAGTGCGGTGGTTATTTTCGGGGTTCTGCTGCTTTTTCTGCAGTCTTTCCGATCTGCGGGCCTGATCTTCGCGACAATCGTCTTCAGTGTGCTCATTGCGCTGAACCTGATCTATTTCGGGGGACTCACGCTCAACCTCCTGACACTGATGGGGTTGGCGATGGGCTTCGGGCTCATTGTGGACAACTCCATCGTGGTGCTGGAGAACGTGTACAGGCGGTGGCAGGGAGGTGAAGACCCGTATGCGGCTGCAGAAGGTGGCGCGAAAGAAGTCGTACTCCCGATCATGGCCTCGACGGCGACGACGCTCATCGTTTTTGTCCCCTTCGTCTACCTGCAGGGCGAGTTGCAGGTGTTTTATGTGCCGCTCGCGATTGTCGTCGCGCTGACGCTGGTGGCTTCGATCTTTGTGGCATTCACCTTTATTCCGGCGCTGGCAGCCCGCTTCCTGCACGCCGACGTCCGCACACCGCAAAAGAAGGGGCTCGAAAACCAGCCGCTCTACGTGCGCTTCTACTCAGACGTCGTCGCTTTCACAGTACGGAAACCATGGTTTGCGATGTTCGTGACCGCAGTGGTGTTTAGCGGCTCCTATTACCTGTTCGACCGGTACGTGAGCACGTGGGCCATGTGGGGCGGGGGTTATGGGGCCCGGACGTACATCTCGATGAACATCGAGCTGCCGCGCGGCTCGAATCTGGAGCGGACGGACCAACTTGTGCGCTTCTTTGAGGAGCGGGTGGGCCAAATGCCTGAGGTTGAGCAGTACACGTCGCTCGTCTACGGCAATCGCGGCTCGATGGAGATCACCTTCCTGGACTCCATTGAGAACACGCAGATCCCCGTGGCTATCAAAGAAGAGATGGTGGCGTACAGCCATACGTTCACGGGCGCTGAGGTGCGCGTGTACGGGTACGGGAATTCGTTTTATGGTGGCGGTGGGAGTGCGCCGAACTACGCGATTCAGGTGCTCGGCTACAACTACGAGAAGGTCCGCGATATCGCGGAAGAGATTGGTCGAAGGGTAGGCGGACTCAACCGAGTCCAAGAGGTTGACACCAATTCATCCAATCGCCGATTTAGCCGCGACAAGGCCTCCGAATACGTCGTCATCATAGATAGGGATCGTCTTGCACAGCATCAACTTACGATCCAAGACCTCGTGCGTAGCATGAATGCTACCGTGGGCGGGGCAGCCCAGTTGGACTACGTGAAACTCGGCGGCGAAGAAGTCCAATATCAGGTCAAGCTCGATGCCAACGTGGACATGGACGTCCTCCAGCTCACGGAGACCCTAATCGACACCCCCGAGGGCCGTCGCATTCGCCTAGGGGACGTGATGCGTATTCAACCCCGGGACATCCTCGCCCGCATCCGCCGGGAAAATCAGCAATACGAGCGCACCGTGGCCTATGAATTCCGAGGCCCACAAAAGCTGGGCGACCTCTACCATGACCGGGTGATCGAAAGCACGGAAGTCCCAGCGGGCTACACCGTAGAGAAAGGTGAGTCGGGCTTCTCCATAACCCAGGAAGAACAACAACAGATTTGGCTGGTTCTGGGGCTCGCGTTGTTGTTGGTCTACATGGTCACCGCAGCGCTGTTCGAGTCCCTTTTGCAGCCCCTGTGTGTCATTTTGACTGTGCCGATGGCGCTGATCGGGGTCTATCTGATTTTCTTCTACACTGAAGCCTCGTTTACCCGCGAGGCGTACATCGGCGTGATCATGATGTTCGGCATCGTAGTCAACAACTCGATCCTACTCGTCGACCATGTAAATAGTGTGCGTAGGCGCCATCCTTTGCTTCCTCTGCCAGAAGCCATCGTGCAGGGGACCCTGGAACGCGTCCGACCGATCCTGATGACGACGTCGACCACGGTCCTCGGGCTGCTTCCGTTGGTTCTATTTGGGGACGCCACAGGAGCGAACATCTGGGACGCTTTGGCGCTGGTGCTCATTGGTGGCCTGATGTCGTCGACGCTTTTCGTCCTGACCATCACTCCGGCGGTTTATCACGTGTTGGAGCGCACCAAATTGCCCCGAGAACGACGCACGCTCGCGTCGGAGTCTGCACAGGAGGTGTCGTCGGTCTCCGCTTGAATGCCCGGCGCAGCCTGGGTCCTCAATGAACTTCCGGTGTTGTCTGGCTTTCGGGACTGTCCCCAGCGGGTGACGCCTGTGTCGCGGGAGAGACAGCGTCGTGACGGTCCTGGCCTCACGAGGCCTTGTAAATAAAGGAGTTTCGGCTGCCGCATGTGTGGCACAAGGCTTGCGGAACGTCATAACAGGCGACATCTATTCGCACACGGGAGAGAGGCATGATGCGGAAGAGAAACGGGTGGAGGGTTCAGGTGATGCTTGGAGCGGCACTGCTTCTTGCGGTGCCCAGCTTTGTCGCTGCCCAGAGCGGTGATGGATTCCTATTCAAGCAACCGGTGCTCTCAATCGGGATCCGCACAGGCGTCTCAGTCCCGCGCGCATCGAGCGAGATCTTCGATCACACTTTCCAACAACTCACGTTGGGTAAGAGTGACTTCGCTGCCGGTTATGTCGGCGCCGAGATCGGGGTTCGCGTGGGTGATCGAGTCGACTTGGCCCTCGGGGCTGGCCAGTCCGGCTCGTCGTCGCGGTCCGAGTTCCGCGATTGGGTGGACGCCGATGACCTCCCAATCGAGCAGACCACGGAACTGACCGTGATTCCGGTGACGATGAGCGTGAAGTACTACCTCAGCGACCGTGGCCGCTCGGTAGGTCGCTTTGCTTGGATTCCCAACAAGGTCAACACCTACTTGGGTGGCGGCGGGGGAATCACGTGGTACCGCTTTGAGCAGCGGGGCGACTGGGTCGACTTCGACAGCTTCGATATCTTCAACACGCGATTCAAATCGAATGGGAGCGGGGCTTCCGTCCATGCGCTCGCTGGGGTCGATGTGGCGGTAACCGAGTTCTTCTTCTTGACCGGAGAGGGTAAGTACAGCTGGGCGCAGGGTGCACTCGACGAGTATTCGTTCGAGGGTTTCGACAAGATGGATCTCTCCGGCCTGCAGTTCACGGTCGGTTTTTCAGCTCGCTTCTAGTCGAGTAAGGAAGAAACTTGATCATGACCAATCGCTACGGGATGCAAGCCTTCGTGGCCACGCTGACACTTGGCCTCGCACTGATCGCTACCGCTCCGGCTGCCGCCCAGGAGAGCGTCGATGGGCGCTGGATGGCGTTTGTTGGGTGCTGGGAACCCCTAGAAGAAGCTGCCGACCAAGGGATTCTCTGCGTCCAGCCTACCGACGACGGAGTCGAGATCTTCGGTGTGGTCGACGGTGAGGTCACCACCAGCGACATGATGGTCGCCAACGGTGAGCGGGTCGATACCAGCATCGAAGGCTGTGAGGGCTGGGAGTCCTCCCAGTTCTCGCACGATGGTCGGCGCCTCTTTACACATTCTGAGTTCGTGTGCGGTGAGGAGGTATCGAGGTCGGCGACGGGGATCATGTCGCTCACTTCACCGACCGAATGGCTTGACGTGCGCTCCGTAGATGTTGACGGCGAGCAGATCGCGTGGGTTCAGCGCTACCGGTTGGTCGGGCCAGATCGAGTCGCCGAAGCAGGCATCCAAGATGTCTCGCTCGGACTCGGCATGGCGGTGCGCACGGCGCGCATGGCCGCGAGCCGCCCGATTCAGATTGAGGACATCGAAGAGGCTGCAGGCGAGGTGGAGAGTAAGGCTGTGGAGGCTTGGGTCGCCGCGCGCAGAGAAGGATTCGACCTCGACGCGGACGAACTGATTCGTCTGGCGGATGCCGGCTTGCCGGAGAGCATTATCGACGTCGTTGTCGCCGTGTCCTACCCCGAAACGTTTGCGATCGATGATGAGGCGGGCGGAAGTATGCGAGGACGGCCCGTGAGGGGCGTTGGCACCATGGACAACACGTACGGCGCGGGCGTCCGCCGCGGCTACGCTGGCCGATACGGCTACGGCTCACGTTCCTTCTTCTGGGACCCGTTCTACTACGGGTATAGCCCCTACAACTCGAGCTACGGGTACGGCTATGGGTCGGGGTACGGGTCCGGGTACGGGTACGGCTATCCGTCCGCGGGATACTATTATACGCCGGTCATCATCACCGAACGTCCGACCGGCGGGAGTAGCAGCGCTGGCGGCCGTGTTGTGAACGGTCGCGGCTACACCCAGGGCTCGGGCAGCGGCGGGGCCCGTCGCACGGGTGATTCGAGTGCTGCTCCGTCTGGGTCTTCAGGTGGCGGAACCGCCGCAGGGTCGACCACGAAGGCTCCGCCGCCACGAAAGGCGAAACCGCGAGGCGGTGGTGGCTGAGTAGGACTGAAGTGGCTTGAGTACAAGACCGCCGGGGCCCCTCGAGGTCCCCGGCGCTTTTGTTTGCGCCTCAACCCAAACGCTCCACCCAGTCCCGCGCTTGTGCTAATTTCACAGCGCATGAATGAACCCAAGGGCGCGGGCGCCCCACCAACCGACTTCCTCCGTCAGATCGTGGCGGCAGACACCGACAGCGGACGCTTCGGTGGGTCTGTGGTTACCCGCTTTCCTCCAGAGCCCAATGGGTATCTGCACCTAGGGCACGTGAAGTCGATCTGCCTAAACTTCGGCATCGCTGCTGATTTCGGCGGTCGTTGCCATCTTCGCTACGACGACACGAACCCGGAGAAGGAGAACGAGGAATACGTTCTCGGCATGCAGGAGGACATTCGCTGGCTTGGTTTTGACTGGGGCGAGCACCTCTACTTCGCCTCGGACTACTTCGGTCAGATGTACGACTTCGCCGAAGTCCTCATCAACAAAGGACTCGCATACGTCGATTCGCAGTCGACTGAGGCGATCCGCGAGGGTCGTGGGACCGTCACGGAGTCGGGTGTTTCCAGCCCCGATCGTGAGCGACCGGTAGAAGAGAACCTCGACCTCTTCCGGCGTATGCGGGCTGGAGACTTCGGGGACGGCGCACACGTGCTGCGTGCGAAGATCGACATGGGGGCCGCCAACATGATCATGCGCGACCCCGTCTTGTACCGTATTCGTCACGCCCATCACTACCGACAGGGCGACGACTGGTGTTTGTACCCGTTATATGACTATGCGCATTGCCTTGAAGACGCGTTGGAAGGGGTGACACACTCCTTGTGCACGCTCGAATTCGAGAACAATCGTGCGCTCTATGACTGGGTGCTCGACAACGTCGGGTTCGAAGAGCCGCGATCTCATCAATACGAATTCGCGGAGCTGGTGGTGGAGCACGCGGTGCTGTCCAAGCGTCGGATCTTACCGCTCGTGCAGGCCGGCGTTGTAAGCGGTTGGGACGACCCTCGTCTTTCGACGGTTCGGGGTTTCAGGCGCCGTGGTGTGCCACCTGAGGCGCTCCGACGCTTCATCGAGATGGTCGGTGTGGCTCGAACACATTCCACGGTGGACGTAGCCAAGTTCGACTTTTCGATCCGTGAGGTGCTGAATCAGTCGGCGCCTCGCGTGATGGCGGTCTTGGACCCTCTCAGGGTCGTGCTGACCAATTACCCCGAGGGCACGTCCGAAACCCTGGACGCGCCCTACTATCCGCACGACGTGCCACTGGAGGGGTCGCGCGAGCTTCCGTTCGGCCGAGAACTCTTCATTGAGCGCTCCGACTTCGCTGAAGATCCCCCGAAGGGCTTCCGCCGCCTTAGGCCGGGGGGTGAGGTAAGACTTAGGTACGGCTACGTGATCCGCTGTGACGAGGTCGTGCGTGGCGATGGCGGCGAAGTGCTCGAGCTGCGGTGCACCTACGACCCCGAGACCCGCAGCGGCTCGACAGGGGACGGTCGCAAGGTCCAAGGGACGATCCACTGGGTCTCTGCCGCCCACGCGCTGGATGCCGAGATACGTCTTTACGATCGGCTGTTCCTCGACGCCGCCGAAGTCGAAGAAGATGACGCCGAGTCGGACCTGTTGACTCTGGTGAATCCAGGGTCATTGCGGTGCATCACAGGGGCGAAGGTCGAGCCGTCTGTGGCCGACGACGCTCCGGACGTCCGATACCAGTTCGAGCGTACCGGGTACTTTTGGCGGGATCCTGTGGACGGCGTGGGTGATTCGCTCGTCTTCAACCGCATTGTCACGCTGAAGGACAGTTGGGTGAAACGCGGGACTGTCTCGGTGGAGAAGCCGAAGTCCCAGCCCAAGCGCGGAGCCGGAGCCGGACAGGGTGACCGCCCAGTCGTGAGTGACGAGCGCGCCTCACTACGTTCCACGAACGCTGCCATGGCCGCCCGATTCGAGCGTTATCAGGCCGACTGGGGAGTGAGTGCCGAACATGCGGACCTTCTGACCGATTCTCTCGCCACAGCGGACTTCTTCGAGGCCGCCGTCGCCGGACACCCAAACCCGACGGGTCTCGCGGCGTGGATGGTGACCGACCTGAGAGGACTGCTGGGCGCCCGCGCGTTGCCTGAGTTGCCCATCACCGGTGCGGCCTTGGGAAGACTTGTCGCACTTGTGGACAGCGGCCGGCTTACGCGGCGGGCGGGTAAGGACGTATTGGCCCGTCTCGCTGCTGACGGTGGCGACCCGGAGGCCCTGATGACCGAAATGGGCCTTGAGCGCGTGGGGGACGAGGACGCGCTCCAAAAGGCGGTTGAGACCGTGTTGTCCGCGTGGCCGGAGAAGGTTGAGGAATACCGAGCTGGCAAGCGCAATCTCATTGGCCTGTTCGTTGGAGAGGTCATGAAGGCGACCGGTGGCGCCGCCGATCCGCAGTCCGTAAGGAAAATACTCACGCAGCATCTGGAGAATTGATGGTCCGCGTCCGATTTGCTCCTTCCCCGACAGGCTACCTCCATGTTGGAGGTGCCCGCACGGCCATCTTCAATTGGCTCCTGGCGCGTCGTCAGGGTGGCGTTTTCGTTCTTCGAGTTGAGGACACCGACAAAGAGCGCTCGAAGCCTGAACACACGCAGGCCATTCTTGATGGCTTGAACTGGCTGGGCGTCGACTGGGACGAGGGGCCCATCTTCCAAAGCGAGGGAGTGGAACGCCATCGGGCAGACGCCTTGCGGCTCCTCGCCGAGGGTAAGGCGTACAGGGACTTCTCTGACCCCGCCTCGGTGCGTGCCGAAGCAGAAGCGCGTGGCTGGCACCCGAGCAAGGTCGCCAGGGAGTTCGCGTTTGCGATGAGCGCAGACGAGGCAGATGCGAAAGCGGCGGCCGGTGAGCCGTTCGCGGTGCGTTTCCTCGTACCGGATGGCGAAACGCTGTTCACCGATATGGTGCACGGGGAGATGCGTTTCGGGAGCGACGACATCGATGACCTCGTGATCCTTCGTGGCGACGGCACGCCGGTGTACAACCTTGCCGTCGTCTCGGACGACGCAGACATGGCCATTACGCACGTGGTGCGCGGCGACGACCATCTATCCAACACCCCGAAGCAGGTGCTGCTCTACCGGGCGCTTGGCTACAGCGAACCTGCGTTCGGTCACGTGCCCCTCATTTTGGGGACTGACGGGAAGCGGCTTTCCAAGCGTCACGGCGCCACCGCCGTGGGTGAATATGCATCGAAGGGCGTGCTCCCCGAGGCGATGTTCAATTTTCTATCCCTGTTGGGCTGGAGCCCGGGCGACGACAGGGAGGTCATGCAGCGCGCGGAGCTGATAGAGGCGTTCACGATGGAGCGCGTCCTCAAGAGCAGCTCCGTGTTCGACGTCGACAAGCTCGCGTGGATCAACGGGCGCCATTTGGCGCTCAGGCCGATCCATGAGACCGTGGCCGCCGTCAGAACGGGTCTGACGGCGATCCCCGGCGTGGACCCGGAGCGGCTGTCCGACGATCCCTGGATGACGTCACTCGTCGGGCTCCATCTCGTGAGAGCGCGCACGGTCGACGATCTCGTCGATCAGTTGACCACCTTCGTCGTTGACGAGGTGGAGCTGGAGGAGGCGTCCGTCGCGAAACACTGGGCGAAGGACCTCGACCTGGCCTATTCGAGGCTTGAAAGCGCGGCAGAGGCGCTGCGAACAAGTGAGTGGTCGGAGGAGGCGTTGGAGGGTAGCCTGCGGGGTCTTGCAGAGCGCCTCGAAGTTGGCGCTGGCAAGGTGATTCATCCCCTGCGAGTGGCGATTACAGGACGAATGGCGAGTGCCGGTATTTTCGAGGTCCTGGTGCTTTTGGGCCGAGAACAATCGATGCGACGGGTCGCCGCGGGGATGCGTTCTATCGCCTGCCGAAAGAAAGACCTTTCTTGACACTGTTCAGACACGCACATTAGGATGTGCCTCCGCCGCAGAATTCGGGCGAATTCACTGCTTTGGGAATTCCACGTTGGCCCGCTCTGATACAACAACACATCGCGAAACCCCGACTACGCGTCGCCGGGTTGAACCGCTCATCGAAATTGAGCGGAAGATCTTGGACTTCATGGTCCAGTATCTTCGTGCGAATACCTACCAACCTTCGATTCGTGAAATTGGGGAACGTTTCGGTATCAAGAGCACGAAGACGGTCTCTGAGCACCTTCAGGCCTTGGCGGACAAGGGTTTCCTAGAGCGTGACCCCTCCCGTTCTCGGGGCGTGAAGATCTTGGGTGTGGACCTCAGTGCGCAGACGGTCTCGGTGCCTTGCTTCCGGGCGGTACCCGAGACCCGTGCGCAAATCCGGACGGACGAGGCTGAGCTTCACGTCTCGGTCGACCTCCAGATGGGCGGCGAGAAAGGGTGCTTCATGGTCAGGGCCGGTGCCCGTGACCTCGCGGTGCTGGGAGTCGTGGAGGGCGACTTCGTCCTCGTGGCGCCGGCGGACGTCGACGACTTGGGTGACGGTCAGATCGTCGCCGCCCGCATTGGGACGGATTCGGTATTCCATCGGTTCACGCGGAACGGGAAGGGTGTGTACCTCGAATCGCTGGCGCCCGGTGGTGGGCAGACTTTGGTCGAGAACACTTCGGACATCACGCTCTTGGGCCGGGTGACCGCCTTCTATCGTCGTATGGACGAGGCCGCTGCGGTCAATCTGACGCAGCACTGACCGGAGACTCGATGGCTGTGGAGCCGTCGTCTCCGGACTCACACGCGGACCCGTCTGACCAGACCGACAGCGACCTCCATTGGATGTCGTACGCCCTAGAGTTGGCCGAGAAGGCCGGTGTCGCAGGCGAGGTGCCCGTGGCCGCCGTCATCGTGCGGGGTGGAGAGGTGGTGAGCGAGGCCCACAACCGGACCGTCACGGACGCGGATCCGACCGCGCACGCGGAAGTCGTCGCCATTCGAGCCGCCGCCGCTGCCCAGGGTGATTGGCGGCTCTTGGACACGACGCTTTATGTCACGCTCGAGCCGTGCGCGATGTGCGCAGGGGCGATCGTGCTGGCGAGGGTGCCCAGAGTCGTGTACGCCACGGCGGACCCCAAGGCCGGCATGGCGGGCTCGCTCGAAAATCTCCTTCAAGACGATCGGCTCAACCATCGCTGCGACGTGACGTCTGGCGTGTTGGCCGAACGGTCGTCGACGATGCTCAGGGACTTCTTCAGGGCGCGGCGATGATGAAGCGTCGGCGTTTGGTACTGCTCAGTGTCTTTGCGGCGGGGTGCGCCGTCATAGGCTCGCCGGCGTCGGAGGCCGGGCCGTCTGAAGGCGTGTCGCCTGGCGTTGTGCGCGGGGGGGAGCCAGCCGTGCCCACCGCACTTCCGCCTGCGCGTACCCCTGGTCCCACTCGCCGGTTTGACGAGGTGCGTGCCTTGTGGGTTGTGCGCTCTGCTATGACCAGTGCGGCCGAGGTGAAAGACATGGTCGAGCGTGCTGATGAGGCCGGCTTCAACACCGTGCTCGTTCAGGTGCGAGGGCGCGCCGACGCGTTTTACAAGTCGACTTGGGAGCCACTAGCCGAGAGCATCACCGAAGGCGACGGCTTCGATCCCCTCGCTTTGGCAATCGAGCTCGCCCATGCCCGCGGCATTGCGGTGCACGCGTGGCTGAATACCCATCTGGTATGGGGCGGACCCGGAGCTCTGCCATCGAGTCCTCAGCACATCCTGCGAGATCACCCGGAGTGGCTCGCTGTTCCTAAGGCGCTGGGTCGTGAGCTTTACGACGTGAGCCCCACCGATCCCACACGTATGGCGCGACTACGGCGTTACGCCTCGGACAACGCCGGAACCGTCGAAGGCGTGTTCACGAGCCCGTCGGACCCCCAGGTGAAGGAACGCATCCGCTCCGTCTGGCTCGACTTGGCTTCGCGGTATGAGCTGGACGGCGTCCACTTCGACTACGTGCGCTTTCCTTCCGGTGACTTCGACTACTCTCGGGGTGCGCTAGATCGTTTTCGCCAATGGATATTGCCCCGGCTCTCCGCGGACCGAAGGCGGGCGCTGAATGCCGCCTATGTGAACGATCCGTATGCCTTTGTGGAGGCGTTGCCGGGCCCGTGGGGTGAGTTCAGGCGAGCGCAGATCACGGACCTAGTCCGATCGGTCTATCATGCCGTAAAGGCGCGGCGCCCGGAGATGGTGGTTTCGGCCGCAGTGTTTTCGAACCAGGACGATGCATTCGAGCACCGGTATCAGGATTGGCCGGCCTGGCTCGCCGAGGGCATCCTCGATGTGGCGGTGCCGATGGCCTACACGACCAATGACGACCGCTTCCGCGCGCAGATCAGCGACGGCGTCGCGGCCGCCGGAGCGGGGAGGCTCTGGGCCGGAATTGGGGCCTACCTCAACACCACCGAAGGGACGCTCGCGAAGATCGATATCGCCCGCAGCGAGTCGGCTGCGGGCTTCGTGCTCTTCTCCTACGATTGGGCGGTGGGCGAGGGTTACAGCGGGCAAGGACCGACACTCCTGCAGCGCGTCGGACAAACAAAATTTAATCGGGACGCGCCGTGAATCCGCGAATCCTCCTGCCGCTGGTCGCCTTGACGTATGGTGTCACCGGGATGGCATTGCTGTTTGCCCCGCTCCAGGTCGCGCCGTGGTTGGGCTTCGCGTCGGGTCCAGCGTTGGAGGCCGCCCTTCAACTCGGCTCCGCAGGTTTGCTCGGATTCGCCATGCTGAATTGGATGGGTAGGGGCGCCGTCTACGGCGGCATCTATGGCCGGCCGCTCGTTGTGGCGAATTTTGGCTTTGCAGCGGTCGCCGCCCCGACCTTATTCCGGATGCAACTCGCGGACTCCGGGCACCCTGTCGGCTGGACGCTCTCGGTCATCGTGGCGGCCGTCTGGGTGGCGTACGGATGGCTGTTGCATTCTAAGCCTTGGCTGCCACCCGAGAGTTGAGGCCCCTGCCGGACTTGCGCCTCTGCTGCCCTAGCAGAGCCCCGCGGTATAAACGGGCGGCTAGACTTCCTCGCTGATACGTACGCCCCAGAACTTCAGGATCAGGTACAGCGCCAGGATGCTCAGGCCCAAAGCGGCCCAAGCTGGCAGCCCGTAGGCGGTGCCGACGCTACCGATCAGCATGCCCACACCTGCGACGACGAGCGCGTAAGGCAACTGCGTACGCACGTGGTCCACATGGTCACAGCCCGATGCAGTGGACGACAGCACGGTTGTATCTGAGATAGGGGAGCAATGGTCTCCGAAAATCGCGCCCGCCAGGACCGATCCCGTGGCGCCCAGCAAGATGAAGGACTGAGCCCCGCCCGGGAGCACGTCCGGGCCTCCTAGGGCCACTGTCAAGGGAATCACGACGGGGAGCATGATGGCCATGACGCCCCACGACGTGCCGGTCGCAAACGCCATCGCCGCCGACGTGAGGAAGACGATGAGCGGAAGGAAATGCGGGGAGACGTTGTCCGAGAGGACCAGGGATAAATACTGAGCCGTCCCGATGTCCTGGGTGACGGCGCCGAGGGACCAAGCGAGCGTCAGGATGATCATCGCCATCATCATGGCCTTCATTCCACCAAGCCAGGCTTCTAGGCATTCTTGGGTGGTCATTAATCTCTGACCGACGGAGATGACAATCGCGGCGAGACAGCCCGCCAGTGAACCCCACAAGAGGGTCGAGAAGGGGTCAGCTGCTCCGAAAATTTGCACGAGATCGGCGTCGGGTCCGACGTTCGCTCGCCCGGTGGTGTAGAGTCCGCCGAGCACGACCGCGATCACGGTGAGGACGGGAACTCCGGCGTTCCACCATTTGGGGACCACGCCTTCTTTGGCTTCCATGAGGTGCGACGAAGTGTCGGTCGCGAGGATCGCGCCTTCACGGAAGAGGCCTTTTCCGCGTGCGGCCCGCCGTTCGGCAGCCGCCATCGGTCCGAAGTCCCGATCCATTCCTGAAGTCAGGAACACGAAGACGAGCGCAAGTAGCGGGTAGAAGAGGTAGGGAATGGTCTGGAAGAACATGGTGAGCGGCGTGATACCGAGAAGGACTTCGGCGCTTTCGGGCGTTTGCTCTGCGGCGATGCGAAGGCCGTCCGAGATGAGGCTGATTTCATAGCCGACCCAAGTCGAAATCGGCACCAACGCGGCCACCGGCGCGGCCGTCGAATCCACTAGGTACGCGAGCTTCTCTCTTGAGACTTTCAGGCGGTCGGTGATCGGCCGCATGGTATTGCCGACGATCAGCGTGTTGGCGTAGTCGTCGAAGAAGATCGCCAGGCCCGCGAACGCCGTCGCGAGCTTGCCCCGCCGCCCAGAGCGGGCGAAGGGAGTCACGGCTTCGACGATCCCCATCGTACCGCCGTTGCGAGAGATGATCCCGACCATCCCACCCAACAAGAACGAGAAGATCACGATCTGAGTGTGGCCTCCGTCGGTATCGCCGAGCGCCGGAACGATGAAGGAATCTATGAGCCGCCATGTGGCCGTGAGCGGGTTGAATCCCGCGACCGCAAGCGCGCCCAACCAGACCCCTGCGAAGAGCGCCATGATGACCTCGCGAAAGATCAGTGCAAGAGCGATCGCGAGTATTGGCGGCAGGAGCGAGAACCAGCCCGGGGTGAGCGTGGGCGCGACCTCATGCGTGCTGGACCCGATCGTGACCTGCAGCGGCAAGTCCGCCTTCGAGTTCACCACGAGCCCGGAGGCGGTTGTCTCGCCGCGCGCCTGCACGGACCCGAGCGCGAGTACAGCGCCCGCCGCGGTTCGTACCTCGTAGGCGACTGAACCCACCCCTTCGCCACCGAGCATCGTTATATGGAAGGGCACGCCCGAGAGGACGACTGTGGGGGGCTCTGACACTTCCTGAGCGCTACCCGACAGTGGCAGCAGCGAGAAAGCGAGCAAGACGGCCGGCAGAGTGAGACGCATGGACTCGGGCCTTGGGGGTTGGAAAGCGGGTCGCTGCACCGGGACGTCCGGCGCGGCAATCATGGGGAGTACGGCACGCCTAGGACAAGGCTTGAAGATTTATTCACCCTCTCGTTGACCCGGGGCGATCAAAGGTCGAACTTAGCCCCGCCACACCGCCCCGGACCCCGCGCTCATGTCGGAAGACAATCGCATCCATGTGATGGACGAGGCCGACGTTCGTCGGGTGATTTCACGCATGGCCCGAGAAATCGTAGAGCGTAACGGCGGGACCGACGCGCTCGTCCTCATGGGCATCCACCGCCGAGGCACTCAAATCGGTGCACTCCTGCGCGCTGAGATCGAGAGAGCGGAAGGCGTACGGGTGGCTTGGGGTTCCCTAGATATCACGATGTACCGTGACGACCTCGCGATTGGCCCTCTTCCGGTCGTGGGCGCGTCGGAGCTTCCCGGCGGCGGAATTGACGGCATGAACATCGTGATCGTCGACGACGTGCTCTTCACCGGTCGCACCACGAGAGCGGCGCTCAACGAGCTGACGGATTGGGGACGTCCGGGACGCATCTACCTGTGCGTGCTGGTCGATCGAGGCGGTCGAGAGCTACCGATTCAACCGGACATCGTGGGCCGTGAGATCCAGGTTTTGCCGAATCAGCGGGTGGAGGTTTTGGTGCCTGAGATAGACGGTCGACTTGGTGTCGAAATCATCAACCTGGCCCCGGAGGGCACGTGAACGAGTCGGTCTCTCCTCTCGGAAAAGACCTCATCGGCCTCGAACATCTCTCTAGTGAACAAATTCTTTCCATCCTTGATACGGCCGAGCCGTTCAAGGAGATCTCAGAGCGAAGGATCAAGAAGGTCCCTGTGCTCCGGGGAAAGACCATCGTCAATCTCTTCTTTGAAGCCTCGACGCGTACGCGGGTTTCGTTCGAGTTCGCCGAGAAACGCTTAAGCGCTGACACGGTCAACATTTCCTCCAGCGGTTCCTCCGTGGTGAAGGGTGAGACGCTGGTGGACACCGCCCGCAATCTGGAGGCGATGCGCATCGACATGGTGGTCATGCGGCATGGCTCCTCTGGGGCGGCCCGGTTTTTGGCCGAGCGGATTCCCTCGAGCGTCATCAACGCGGGCGACGGCCAGCACGAGCACCCCACCCAGGGGCTGCTCGACCTGCTCACGATCCGGGATCACCGTGGTCCGATCGCGGGACTGAAGGTTTGCATCGTCGGCGACGTCCTCCACTCCCGCGTCGCGCGTTCCAACATCTTTGGATTGCTCAAGTTGGGTGCAGAGGTGGCTGTGTGCGGCCCTCCGACCCTCCTCCCGGTGGGGATCGCTGAATTGGGTGTGAAGGTCATCGCTCGAGTTGAGGAAGCCGTGGAGTGGGCCGACGTACTGAACGTGCTTCGCCTCCAGCTTGAGCGCATGCACGGGGGTTATGTGCCGAGCCTGCGAGAATACAACCGCATCTGGGGCGTGAGCAGAGCTCGCCTGGATGCCGTGAAGAAGGACGTCTTGGTCTTGCACCCAGGCCCGATGAACCGCGGCGTGGAGATCGACTCAGACGTCGCCGATGGACCACATTCGGTCATTCTCAACCAGGTCACCAACGGTGTAGCCGTTCGGATGGCCGTTCTGTACCTGCTCGCTGGCGGTCAGCCGGAGCGGGCGGAAGCGGCGAAGCAGGGAGGTGATTCATGAGCGACAAGACCCTCTTGAAGGGAGGCCGAGTCCTCGACCCGAGCCAAAAACTCGACGGTACCCTTGATGTCCTGCTCGCTGATGGTCTCGTGGTGGGTGTCGGTAAGGATTTAGGTGCGGCGGAAGACGCGCGTGTGATCGACTGCTCAGGGTTGCTGGTGACCCCCGGGCTGATTGACGTCCACGTGCACCTAAGAGAGCCCGGCCAAGAGCACAAAGAGACCATCGCGTCCGGAGCTCGCTCGGCGGCGGCGGGAGGCTTCACAGCGATTTGTGCTATGCCCAACACCGATCCAGCCATCGACGACCCGGCGGCGGTCGCTTTCGTCGCTGCGCAGGGCCGGCGCGCCGGCGCCGCCCGGGTTTACCCGTTGGGTTGCATCTCTGTGGGCCGCCTGGGTGAGAGGTTGGCCCCGGTCGGCGAAATGGTAGACGCCGGTGCGGTCGCGATCACAGACGACGGCTCGCCCATCATGAACTCGGGCCTCATGCGGCTAGCGTTGGAATACGCCCAGACGTTCGGCATTCCGGTGGCAGACCACCCGGAGGACCTCAGCCTTGTGATGGAAGGCCAGATGAATGAAGGGTTGGTCTCGACCCGACTCGGCCTGAGAGGGAAGCCCAACGCTGCTGAAGATATCCATATCATTCGGGACATCCTCCTCGCGGAGCTCACGGGCGGACATATCCACTTGCAGCATGTGTCGACGCGATTCGGTGTGGACGCGATCCGGCAGGCGAAGGCTCGGGGTGTGCATGTGACGGCTGAGGCCTCACCCCACCATCTCGTGCTCACGGACGAGGTCGTGGACGGGTACCGGACTGAAGCCAAGATGAACCCGCCGTTGCGCTCAGCGGCCGACGTTGCTGCGGTGCGGGCCGGCTTGGCGGACGGGTCTCTGGACACGATCGCGACGGACCACGCCCCGCATCACTACGACGAAAAGGAAGCGGCCTTTGCCGACGCGCCCAATGGCATCGTGGGCCTCGAGACGGCGGTGGGACTGATCCTGACTCGGGTCGTGGGGGAAGGCGTCATAGACCTTGCCACCATGGTCGAGCGCATGAGCTGTCAGCCGGCCCGCGCGTTCCGTCTGCCGGGCGGGACGCTTCGCGAAGGCAGCGTCGCCGACGTAACCGTGCTGGACCTGGGAGCCGAGTGGATCGTGGACTCAGCGGCGTTCCTCTCCAAGAGCCGCAATACGCCGTTCGACGGATGGAAGCTGAAGGGCGCCCCACGGTACACCATCGTGGGGGGCGCACTGGTCTGGGAACGCTGACCGTGCAGGCACAACAAAAAGGACCCGGATGGCTGGTGCCGCCCGGGTCCTTCTTCGTTCCCTATGGAACGACGTTAGGCCAGCGCACCCACGTGGCGGGCGAGTTGGCCCTTTACCCGTGCGACCCGATTCGGGTGGTACAGGCGCTTGGTTCCAGCGCGATCCAGCAAAGATACAGCCTCGCGCAGGAGGACTTCCCCCGTCTCAGCGTTCTCCGCGGCTCGGACCTTCTTTACGGCGGTGCGGATGCGCCCGCGTTCAGCTCTGTTGTCGAGCCTGGCCTGGGCGCTCAGCACCATTCGCTTCTTCGCACTTTTGATGTTCGGCATGCGTCTCTCGGGGCGCTAGTCATTCGTCTGTATACGAGCCAACAAAACTAGGAACGACTGGCGATGGGATCAACAGGTAGGATGGAGTTAGCTTAATCGACTATGGAAGCTATCCCCATTATTGCAGCCCTCATCTTCTCGGTTGTTGTCCACGAAGTCGCCCATGCATGGCAGGCGCGACGGGAGGGGGACAACACCGCAGACGAGTTGGGGCGTATTACGCTGAACCCGATTTCCCACCTCGATCTCATGGGGTCGGTGATCGTGCCGCTCGCACTGCATTTCTCCGGGAGTAGCTTCTTGTTCGGCTGGGCGAAGCCGGTTCCGGTGAATCCAGCCAAGTACCGAGACCCGGTTTGGGGTGACATCAGGGTATCGATGGCCGGGATCGTGTCCAACCTGATTTTGGCCTGCCTCGCCACACTAGTCGTCGGAATATTGGTGAAGTTGGGTTCCGTGGTGGGACCGCTCTGGGGCGTCATGGATGTGCTCATCGAGACCGTGTACTACGGTATCGTCATCAACTTGGTGTTGGCGTTCTTCAATTTGGTTCCGATCCCTCCGCTAGACGGCTCCCATGTGGTCGCGCGCATGCTTCCGGACTCACTCGCCCACCGCTACCGTGAGATGGGTCGATACGGCATTCTGATTCTGATGGGTGTTTTCTATTTCTTGCCCGGAGCCTTCACGTACATCATGTGGCCAGTAACGTTCTTGCGTGGAATTGCGGACGGTTTCATCCGCCTGTGGGTGTGACGCGGTGAATCTCACAGAGACCACGGACGGGGCTTCGGAGCGAACGGACTTTCTGCAAGTTGCGTTCGACCGATTCCAGGGCCCTCTGGATCTTCTGCTGCACCTCATTCGGTCGCAGGATATCGACATCTTCGATATCCCCATATCCACGATCACCAAGCAGTTCTTGGTCGCGATCAAGACCCTGGCGGTTACGGACCTAGATGGCGCGGGCGAATTCCTGGAAATGGCGGCGACGCTCATCCGGATCAAGGCCCAGATGTTGCTGCCGCGGCCCATGGAAGATGATGAGGACGACCCCAGGGCGGAGCTCGTTCGCCGTCTGTTGGAGTACGAGCAGATTCGGGAGATTACTCAGCGCATGCGAGCCGCCGAGGCGGATAAGGCGCGCCGCTTCGCTAAGGGATTCATTGCGGCCAGGCCAGGGCGTGCTACTTCTGACTTGCCGCTCGAAACCACGTGGACTGAGGTCTACGCTGCCGCCCTCTTGGTCGAGATGCCTGTGCCCGGGGAACGCCTTCACCGCATCGCCCACCGCAGTAACGTGTCCATGCAAGAGAAGGTCGCGTTGATCCTCGACACGCTCCGCAACCAATCCCGAGTCGAGTTCTCCAAATTGGTCACAGATTTCGGCGATCGGATGCACGGAGTCATGACGTTCTTGGCGGGTCTCGAACTCACGCGCCGGCGAATTTTGTTCTTGCGTCAGACACGACCGTTTTCGGATTTGTGGATCTACCGCCGCAACGATCAAGCTGAAGCCGAGCCGTACCCTGAAGATGATTCCAATGAACAGGATGAAACCGTGACGAACAACTCGGTCGCAGCCCTGGCGGACGAAGCAGCTGAACTCCATTCCGACGCCGACCAAGGAGTCGACGCTTGAACGCCTCTCAGATCGTAGAAGCGGTGCTATTCGCCTCGGACTCTCCCCTCACTACCGATGAGATCGCACGGGCTGATGAGCAGCTCGACGAGGATCGGGTTGAGGAGGCACTCGAGCAGCTCCAGGCCGAATATGACGACTCGCAGCGGGCGTTCCAGCTCGTGGAGATGGCCGAAGGCTACCAACTTCTGACTCGGCCGCAGTTCGCGCCCTATCTGGAGCGGTTCGACAACGTGCCGCGCTCGACCCGAGTGTCTGGACCGTCGCTCGAGACGCTGGCCATCATTGCCTATCGGCAGCCGATCGGTCGACTCGAGATCGAGTACATCCGGGGGGTGAGTGCATCTGGAGTCATCCGCACGCTCCAGGAGCGTCGTCTGATCGACGTTGTTGGGCGCGCGGAAGGCCTGGGCCGTCCCTTGTTGTATGGGACAACACGCCATTTTCTCGAGCACTTCGGGTTCAAGTCGCTCGAAGCGCTGCCGCGACCTGAAGAACTCCCGATCATTCTCCGAGACCGGATCCCCTTGGATCCAGAAGCTCCGGATGGCCTCGGCGTGCCCGACCCTCAGGAGACTTTGGCGCTGGGGGAAGGGGCTCCGGCCGCCGAAGCGGACGGGACCGACCCTGCGGCTGGGGACCAGACCCCGGACGGCTCTGGGATTGGGATGGAAGACGAGGCCCAGGAACGCTCGGAGATCGGGGTGGGAGACCATGACGCGGCGATCCGAAACGAGGTCCAGTGGGACGACGCCGGCGAGGGCGAGAATGAAGAGGACGACGACTCCGGCGACTCCGACGACTCGGACGACTCGGACGACTCGGACGACTCCGACGACTCCGACGACTCCGACGAGGATGTCGCAGAGGACGAGAATAAGTCAGGCGAGGACACCTCTGCGGACGAGGCTGAGTCGGACGAGGATACCGCTGAGGACGAGGGTGTCGCCGAGGACGAGGTTGGCTCAGAAGAGGATGCCGCCGAGCGCGCGGCCGCCCCGCTCGATGTCGCTTCGGACGCGGCTGACCCCGGTGACGAGGTCGCTGGCGATGAGGGTGTGAGCGACCCCTCGGAAGGCGAGGCTGAACCCGCCCCGGACTCCACCTCCGGCTTCACGGAGGATGTGCCTAGTCCAGAGGAAGACGATCCGGACGAAGATGTCACGGAGCGTGCCTTCGACGCCTCGCCTGACACGTTCAATGGCTGAGGAAATCCGCCTTCAGAAGTATTTGTCCCGGGCAGGGGCGGCATCTCGTAGAGAGGCCGAACGGCTCATGGCTGCTGGCCGCGTATCGGTCAACGGTAGGGTCGCCTCAGAGTTGGGGACACGTGTGGTACCCGGTGTGGACGTCGTCGCGCTCGATGGCGTCAACGTGGTCTTTGGCGAAATACGCTGGATCGCGTTTCATAAACCCGTCGGTGTCCTCACGACTCGTTCGGACCCTCACGGGGACCGGACGGTCTACGACGTTCTTCCCGAGGAGTTTGCTGAGCTCAAGTACGTCGGGCGCCTAGACCGACCGACTGAAGGACTTCTGCTCATGACCAACGACGGTGATGCGGCGCATGGGCTCCAACATCCAAGTCGCGAAGTCGAGAGGGAGTACCAAGTGACCGTCGCGGGTGAGATGTCAGACGACGTGATCTGGATTTTGCGGAAGGGTGTGGAGTTGGAAGATGGTCTCGCCCGTCCCAAGTTGATCAAGCTCGTGGATCGCGGCCCGCTTCAGACGATCCTTCGTTTGGTGATGACAGAAGGAAGAAAACGCGAAGTACGGCGGATGATCCTTACCGTCGGCTTTGGCGTGCAGCGCCTGGTTCGGCTTCGGTTCGGACGGGTGACCCTCGGCGCACTTTCCGCCGGGGAATGGCGCGATCTCGCGCCCCATGAAGTACAGAGCTTGATGGGGCTGACCGACCGCAAATAGGGGTGCCTAGATGACTACGAACGACCATCCAAACCTCACTGTCGTCGACCATCCGCTCATACGCCACAAGCTAGGATTGCTGCGCTCGGTCGATACGCCAAAGAAGCTCTTTCGCGAACTGACTGACGAAATCACTACCCTCATGGCCTATGAGGCCACGCGCGACCTCGAAGAAGAGACGGTCGAGGTGCAGACGCCGATGGAGACCATGCGTGGCAGCCGCATCTCCGGGAAAAAGATGGTCATTGTCCCGGTGCTGCGCGCGGGACTGGGCATGGTAGAGGGGGTTCTGCGTCTGATGCCGAGCGCTCGGGTAGGGCACGTAGGCATGGCACGCGACGAGAAGTCTCTCGAGCCGGACGAGTATTACTTCAAGGTGCCGGCAGATACTGCTTCGCGGCGGTTCATGGTTGTGGACCCGATGCTCGCGACCGGGGGGTCGGCTGCGGCCGTGATTGCCGGGCTCAAACGCCGCGGCGCGCTCCGGATCTCCGTGATGTGTATCGTTGCGGCTCCCGAAGGCGTGCGCGCGCTCTACGCGGCGCATCCAGATGTACAGCTGTTCGCCGCGGTGTTAGATCGCCAACTGAACGAGGTGGGCTACATCGTTCCAGGCCTGGGCGACGCCGGGGACCGGCTCTTCGGGACGAAGTAGCGGTTCAGCAGGGAAGCGCACACCAGAAGTTGCGGGCTCGGGCGATGGGCACCTAGTGAAACGAGCGGCGGGCCCGCCAAGTCTCTGGGTGGAAGAGCAACAGTACCGTGAAGATCTCTAGCCGGCCGACAAGCATGAAGAAGGACAGGAGTCCCAGCGCGGGCCCGGACATCCAGCCGTAGTTGTCCGTCGGGCCAACGGCCCCGAACGCCGGACCGACGTTACCGACGCTAGAAATACTCGCGCCGAGCGCAGTTGGCAGGTCGAGGCCCATGAAGCCGAGGACCACGGCGCCCGCCAAGCAGAGCAAGAGGTACAGGATCACGAAGCCGGTGACGTTGGCGAGAACTTCCTGTTTTACAGCCTTGGTGCCTACTCGGGTTAGCAGCACGGCCTTCGGATGCAGGTGACGACGGATCTCGTTCGCGGTCTGCTTGAGCAAGAGCATGACTCGGATGGTCTTGATGCCACCTCCGGTCGAGCCGGCCATCCCACCCACGAAGAAGAGCGCGAACAGAATCATCTGTGAACCCGGCACCCAGAGCTCGTAGTCGGCGCTGACAAAGCCCGTCGTGGTCACGATCGATGTTGCCTGGAAGAGGGCGTCTCGAAGCGCGGGCTCGAAGGCGCTGTAACTACCTGACGTAAGATTCAATACTGCGATTGCAAGCCCGGAGAGCACCACGACGTAGGTGAAGAAGCGCCACTCTTGGTCCTTGAAATACAGAGGTCGGCCCATGGCAGCGCGGAAGTGCAGCGAGAAATTGACGCCGGCCAGGTACATGAAGACGATGGTGACCCAATGGATATACGCGGAGTCAAAACTGGCGATCGACGCGTTCTTCGTGCTGAAGCCACCCGTGGCAAGCGTGGCGAAGCTGTGGTTTACGGCATCGAACAGAGACATGCCGCCAAACATGTACAACACGGTCTCCGCGGCGGTCAGGCCCAAGTAGACAAGCCAGAGCAGCTTGGCGGTCTGAGTGATCCGGGGACGGAGTCTCTCTGGGGTCAGGCCGGGCACCTCGGCCTTGAAGAGCTGCATGCCGCCTACGCCCAGGAAGGGTAGCACGGCGATCACCAGGACGATGATACCCATGCCGCCCAGCCAATGCGTGAGAGAACGCCAGAAAAGCACGCCGTGCGGCAGCGCCTCGATGTCCGTGAAGACTGACGCACCCGTGGTGGTGAAGCCCGACATCGCCTCAAAGAACGCGGCCATGGGAGATGCCAGAGCACCCGTCATCAGATAGGGCAGGGCGCCAAACGCTGCGGTGGCGGTCCATGCCATCGTGACGATCGCGAATCCATCCCTGGATGTGAGGTCACCCTCGAACATCGTTACACGATAGATCAGGCCGTTGGCAAAGAAGGTGATGATGGAGGCGAACAGGATGCCCCGAAAGTCACCCTCCCCGTATAGGAACGCCACGCCAGCGGCCATAAGCATGGACAGCGCCACGAAGATCTGCAGTAGCGCTACGACGTTAGCGACGCGTCGAAGTGACATCAGTCGAACAGGTTTCCGACCTCAGCAACCGCATGCGGAAGCGCGAAAACGATCACGTCGTCGCCCGCGAGGATCTGGTCCATGCCGCGAGGGAGAAGGATCTGATCGCCGCGAATGATGGTGCCCACCACCGCATCCTTGGGGAAATGTACATCCCGCAGTGCCTTGCCTTCGATCGCGTCTCCAGCCTCGACCGTGAATTCGATCGCCTCGGCGTCCGTGCCGGTGAGGCCAGCGACAGTGACGACGCGGCCGCGCCGCACATAACGCAAGATCGCGTTGACGGTGGACATGCGAGGCGACACCGACGCGTCGACTCCCACACGCGGCACAAGTCGGAGGTATTCGAACTTGTGTACGAGGCTGACCACTTTCTTGGCTCCAGCGGACTTGGCGAGCAGGCTCGAGAGTAGATTGGTCTCGTCGTAGTTCGTGGCCGCCACGAATCCGTCGATTCCGGCTACGCCCTCCATTTCCAGCAGCTCGAGGTCGGTCGCATCTCCGTGCAACACCAGCGTGTGGGGCAGGCGCTCAGCCAGCTCGACACACCGGCGGCGATCTCGCTCAAAAATCGTGCACTCGATGTGGTGCTCGTGTAGGATCTCAGCGAGATACGCTCCCTCGGCGCTGCCGCCGGCAATCATCACGCGACGCAAAGGAACGTGCTGGTAGCCTGCGAGCGGAGCGATGTCTTGAATCTCATCGGTCGGGGAAAGCAGATAGACTTGGTCCCCGTCCTGGATCCTCGAGTCTGAGCGGGGGATATAGGTCACGCCGTCCCTGACGATCGCGACGGTCGCGTAATGATGATCGTGCAGGTCCTCAGCCAGCTCCGTCATGGTCTTTCCGGCGACTGGGGCCCCCGGCTTGATGCGAAGCCCGACAAGCTGGACTCGCCCGTCCGCGAAGGGCACCACATCTGTCGCGATCTCGCTACGCAGGAGGTCGAACGTCTCTCGAGCGCACTCCCGCTCGGGGTTGATCATGAGATCGATCCCCATCTGCTCCTGGGAGAACACCGAACCCTGGCCGTAGTACTCCGGGTTGGAGATCCGGGCCACCGCGTATTGCACACCGAGACGTTTGGCGGCCATGCATGCGATGAGGTTGACCTCGTCCTGGCTCGTCACTGCCAGAAGCATGGACGCGCCTTTGATCCCTGCTTGCTCAAGGGTGGGGAGCGAGGCTCCGTTGCCCACCACGGTGATCACGTCGAGTTGCTCGGAGGCGAACTCGGCCCGCTCAGGATCGGACTCAATCAGGACCACGTCCTGATTCTCTTCTGAGAGGCGCTTGGCTAGGTGAAAGCCCACCTCGCCGGCGCCGAGCACGAGTACTTTCATGCGAACGTCTCGCGTGCACTGCGGATGCGTCTTCCGGAGCGGACGACGCTTGCGAGATGAAGCTAGCGGGCCGTAGCCGAAGATCCAGTCGCTACGGGTCCCGGTTCCAAGCCCCATACCTCGTGGCCCTGCGGTCGACCCCACTCAGGACCCTGCGCGGGACGACCTGGTGGGTATATCTTTTTCGGCTCGGGCCCGTAGCTCAGTTGGTTAGAGCATCCGACTCATAATCGGCCGGTCCCAGGTTCAAGTCCTGGCGGGCCCACTGCCGGGACCTCTTCCGTACGAAGGGGTTCCGGCTTTTTCTTTGGGAGTACCCGTGGGCCTGCGAGGCGCTGGCCTACACGCGACGTGGGTGGAGTCCGTCCTAGCAGCCAGCCCGCCTAGGCTTCGGTTACATCCTCGACGAGCACGATGATGTGGTCGGGGTGTCCGTCCCATGTGCGGACCAGGCCGGAACGGGTATAGGCTCGGAGTACTCTTCCATCTGCGGCCCTGATCCCCAGCTGTGACGCGCTCACGTCATCGGCGCCTGCCACGATGCGGGAGATTTCATTGGTCAGCGGCGCGCGATCACCCTCATCGACGAAATCGACCATTTCCCGACCCGCGACGTCCGACGCCTGGAAGTCGAAGGCTCTAAGGAACGCAGGGTTAGCGTCTCGGACAACACCCGAGAGGTCCAAAAGAAGAATGGCGAGCCCGGACCCATCGAACACCCACATGAAGGGGGCCGCCCGTGCGTGCAGGTCCTTCGCGTGGCGCTCCTCTGTGACGTCCTCGACGGTGCCTTCGATGTACTGAGTGACTCCATCTGGCGTGCGAAACGCCCGAGCCGCTGTTCTCACGTGGACCGTGCTTCCGTCCGAGCGCGTGAGCTCGCTCTCAAAAGCCCGCACGACCCCGAATTCAAGACGGTGGAGAAAGGCCTGCCGATGCGAAGGACTTACGAAGAAATTTCGCGCGTAGTCAAGTTCGAGCGTGTCCTAATCTGGCAGCCCCAATATCTGCACAAGGGACGGATTCGCGTCCAAAAGCGCCCCATCTAGGGTGGTCCGAAAGAGGCCCACCGGCAAATTGTCGAACATGGAACGGTGACGCTCCTCGCTGTCGCGAAGCGCGGCCTCGGCTCGCGCGCGGTCGATCGCGTAGCGAATAGATCGTTCCATCGTATCCGGATTGACTTTGCCTTTCTCAAGGTAGTCTGAGACTCCCGCCTCCATGGCCTCAACGTCGACTTCGTAACGACCCTTGCCGGTCAGGAGAATCATGGGCGCGCGATTCTGCAGCTCGCGCGCCTCCCGTACCAATTCGATCCCGGACCCCGGACTGAGTAGATAGTCTGCGAGGTAGACGTCGTGCTCGTTCTTTCTGAGAGCCTCACGGCCCTCCTCGAACGTGCTGACCCATTCCAACGCAGACGACGACTCAGGGATCTGATCGAGGATCGCGCTGGCGAGGAACCTCTCCGCTTCATCGTCGTCAATGAGCATGACGCGGGTGGTCTCGTTAGTCACATTGCTCTTGGGATCGGGGACCGGACAAGGGGCACACAGACTGTGAATTTGAAGCTACGCCTCTTCGTGTAGCCGACAAGTAAGAAGGTCCGTTTACTCAGATCCGGGGTCTGGCGGCTTTCTTAGCCGCTTGGTCGCCCCTTTGCGTCGTTTTTCGTCGCGGCGCTTCTCCTTCTGTGAGCGCGGGACCTTCGTAGCCTGCCTTGGCGGAGGCCGGAAGGCCCGCTTTTCCAGCTTTTCACGGAGACGGCCGAGTGCGAGCGTGCGGTTCCTCGTTTGACTTCGTTCGTTACGGGCCACGACACGAAGCCCGGTTGGCAGGTGAACCAACCGAACCCCGCTGTCGGTAGTGTTTTGGTGCTGCCCACCAGGCCCACCGGAACGAAACGTCTCCACCCGACACTCCGCGAGGAGCACAGCGTCAGAGTCGGGAATCGTGTAGGGTGGAGGAGGTGACTCGTTCATCGCACGATGCTTCACCTTTCGAGGTCGAAAAACGATGGGCCCATGGCACGAATACCACCTTGGGGGTACTGTTTGGCGCGCGTTCATGACGGTGCGCCCCCGCCTCACCGCCTGACATTATTCGATCATGATTTTCGACCGCACGGAACAGAATCCGGGCGCCAGGTTGCTCTTCATCCTGGCGTGTTTGGTCGTGGTGGTCTACGGCCTGAGGTTCGCGGCGCCGGTTCTCCTTCCTTCGGCGATGGCCCTCTTTTTGGCGGTCCTGAGCCTTCCGGTCATGCTGCGGCTACTCCACTACAAGGTTCCCGCGGGCCTGGCGACCATCATCACGGTACTCGCCAACGTCGCGGTTGTCGGGTTGTTGATTTTGCTTGCCAGCCAATCTGTATCGGACTTTCAGAACTCGCTGGATCGATATGTGGTGGTGCTGCAGGACCGACAGGATTCGTTGACGACCTGGTTGGAGGCCACGACTGGATTTGAGATCAGTGACTACATCACGATCGATCTCATTGACCCGAACGCGGTTGTCGACTTTGTCGGCGGTGCGGTCGGGCGGGTCGCTCAGTTCCTGGGGACGACGTTTCTTGTCTTCTTGATCATGGCGTTTATGCTCGGTGAAGCGACTGTGTTTCCGCAAAAATTCCATTTTATCCTAGGCGAGAGCCCGAGTGGTGGGGCGGAGGATCGGTTGACCAAGGTGGTGACTGAGGTTCAGACCTATCTGGGTATCAAGACGATGGTCTCGCTCATGACCGGGCTCACGCTCGGGCTATGGGCCTACGTCATGGGTCTGGAGTTCCCGGTGCTCCTGGGGATGATGGCATTCGTTCTGAACTACGTGCCGACCGTCGGGTCAATTATTGCAGCGGTGCCCGCGGTCTTCCTGAGCCTGGTCTTGTTCGGCACCCCAACCCACGCGTTGTTGGTTTCCGTAGGCTACGTGACGGTGAACCTGCTCTTTGGGCAGATTCTAGAACCGAGCCTCATGGGACGGCGCTTAGGGCTCTCCACCCTGGTCGTAATCCTGTCACTGCTCTTTTGGGGTTGGGCGTGGGGACCGCTGGGGGCGCTCCTGTCTGTACCGCTCACTGTGATCGTGAAGATCTGGCTGGAGAACACTCCTGACCTCAGATGGGTGGCCATCTTGCTCGATAAGAAGCCGCCACTTATGCCCGCCGCGGCAGACCTTTCTTTCGAAGAGGACGACTGATGCCTCGCGTATCTTTCGACGAACTGCCCGGTCACGGGCAACTCTGGGTCTTCCCGGCCACCAGCGAGCTCAGTGACGAGCAATCGGCCCGGTTTATGGAGGCTGTCGATGGCTTTCTGGACGTTTGGGCGGCCCATGGCGTGCCCCTAACCAGCGCGCGTGAGTTACGCGATAACCGCTTCGTGTTGATCGGCGTAGATCTCGACGCGGAGGCGCCCTCAGGGTGCTCCATCGATGCACTCGTGAACCAACTCAAGGGGCTCGGCTCCGAGTTGGGCGTGTCCCTCATTGACCATTCTCCTGTGTGGTTCAGAGATGGCGACGAGATTCATAGCGTGGGTCGCTCCGAGTTCAGAAGACTGGCAGGCGAAGAGTCCGTGGCCCCGGACACGACGGTGTTCGACACAACCCTGACCCGGATCGCTTCGTTGAGGGCGGGACTATTGGAAAGGCCCGCATCCGAGACCTGGCACGGGCGGGCCTTCTTCCGTGAGAAGCTGGGCGCCTAGCCGGGGTGGCCCTAGAGGGCTTTCTCACAGAGCGCAGCGGCCAAGAATCGCGCACTCTCCTCGTCTGCCCAGAACCTCGGCTTCCAGGGAGATCCCTCCAGAAACCCGACGTGACCTCCGTGGGATTGCAACGCCATAGTGAGGTGCTCGTTACCCTCCGCCTGACGCCGGGGGATGGCGTCTGCGGGCAAGAAAGGATCATCCTCGGCATGGAGGAGCAAGGCGGGCACCGCAATGTTCTGAAGGTAGCCTACACTGCTGCAGACTTCGTAGTAGTGAGCCGCGCTTGAGAATCCGTGCAGCGGAGCGGTGACCGCCTCGTCGAACTCCCAGATGGTCTTGGCGCTTCGCGCCTGGGAGATGTCCAGGAGTGGCGCCAGCGCGTCCGCCTTGGCCTCGACCTTGGCGGAGAGCGAGCGGAGGAAGTACGCGGTATAGGCTCGGCCCATACGGGAACGTTCCAAGAGGCGGCAGCCGGCCGCTAGGTCGTACGGCACCGACATCGCCACAGCCGCGTCGATCAGGCCCACGCCACCGGCAGCGTCCTCCCCAAGCATCTTGAGGAGCACGTTTCCCCCGAGGGAGAAGCCCATGGCTCCTATCTGGCGCCCAGGATACCTAGCCCGCAACATCGCGACGACGAACCGAGGGTCCTCCGTGGCTCCCGAGTGATAGAAGCGCGGTCGAAGGTTGGGCTCGCCGCTGCAACCTCGGAAGTTGAGCGCCGCCGGGCGCAGGCCTCGCCCTAGGAGTTCTCGGCACACGTTGCGCACGTAGCTTCTTGAGGCCGAACCCTCGAGGCCATGCATGACCAACACAATTGGCGCATCCGCATCGGTTTCGGGGGCCCAATCCAGGTGAAGGAAGTCTCCGTCCTCTGTTTCCAGCCGCTCGCGTAGAAAGTCAGGCCCTCTATTGGTCCGTAACACGCGCGCACCCAAGGTCTGCGAGTGGGGGCCCCGCGCCCATACGGCAGCCTTGAAAGGGCGGGGGTGGAACGACTTCACCTGACCCGAGTCCAGGGGGGATTCATCGCCAGAACGCGCTCGTAGACGGGGCAGTCCGGGTGGTGCGCGCCGGGTAGGTATCCGGTGGACATGAGGAATTCCCCGATGATGTCTCCGCCCGTGAAGCGAAAGGTTTTCTTAAGGAGCTTTACCCAAGCGTCCTTGTCCAACGGGTGCTGTGCGTCGAGCCAATCGGCGAACGAACCATGGCTGGCTTGTAGACCGAGAATCGTGTTCGCGTTGCTGATCGCCGCATCCACCTTGAGCCGGTTTCTGATGATGCCGGCGTCCTCGAGCAATCGCGCCTTGTCTGCTTCTCCGAAGGCGGCCACTCGGGCCACGGAGAAATCTGCGTACGCCGCACGGAAGCCCTCGCGCTTCTTGAGGATCGTGAGCCAACTCAGACCGGCCTGATTTATTTCCAGGACCAATCGCTCCAAGAGGCGGTCGTCTTCGCGGATCGGGAAGCCGTATTCGCGGTCGTGATAGGGGCCGTGAAATCGGTGCCCGAGGGCGGCATGACAGTACGTCCCGGGAGGTGGCGCCATGATCTCTAGTCGGGGTTGAAAGGGCCTCCAAGCTAGTGGGTCCGCCCAGGGTTCGACACGTTGTTTTGCGTCCGCCCGTATGAAACGTGGGGTCCCCACTCCCCGTAGTAGGGTGTAGGGACAGAACAGACCTTGGGAGAGGGGTGAGACGGATGAAAATGCTCGCCATGCTGATGCTTTTGGTCGGGCTCGGACCGCAACAAGCTCCGGGGGAGGACCGCCTGTACGCCCGGGTCACAACCGCGGCGGGAGACGAGTTCGAGGGTTATCTCCGATGGGGGGCGAACGAGGGCAGCTGGGCGGATATGCTCAACTTCAATAAGGAAATCCCCTGGGAGAATCTCCGAGAGGCCGAGCGCCTAGATGAAGCGTACGGCCGGCGGCGCGATCAAGAGCGGAGTATTCGCTTCCTCGGGCTGCGGATCTCTTGGGACCTGGACGATGACGAAGTCTCCGAGGTCTCGTCGGGTATTCGCTTCGGGCACCTTCGTGCGCTACAGGTGGTCGATGCCTTGCGGGCGCGGCTCTTTCTGAAGTCTGGCGAGGAGGTGGAGTTGGGCGGGGGTTCCTCTGACGTGGGTCGTTCCTTGAGGGCCCTCACCGTCGACGATCCGGTCCGTGGCGAGGTCGTGTTGCGCTGGCGTGATCTAGAACGGGTGGACTTCATGGAGGCGCCGCCAGGTGCCTCACCCGCGGCAGAGCGCATTCATGGTACGTTGCGCACGCAGGACGGCGTCGAGTTCACGGGTTTCGTGGCCTGGGACAACGACGAAATTTTCACGTCGGACGTGTTGGACGGCGAAGAGGAGGGTACGGACCGCGAAGTGCCGTTTCATTTGATCTCCGCGATCGAGCAAGATGGCCGGCGCGGCGCGGTGGTCATTCTCAAGAGTGCAGAGGAGTTTCGCCTTACGGGCTCTAACGATGTGAACGACGACAACCGCGGCATCGCGATTTCGGATCCGGCCCTAGGGATGCTCGTGGTCGACTGGGATGACTTCGACGCCATCACGTTCCACTCTCCGTCAGGTGAAGTTGGGGGGAGCTACGGGTCGTTCGATGGTGGGCAGAGACTGCATGGTTCGGTGGCAACCCGAGATGGACGCGAGATTGAAGGGGACATTCGTTGGGACAACGATGAGTCGTTCACCTGGGAGATCCTGGACGGTCGCAGTGAAGGCGTCGACTTCGATATCGAGTTCGGGCGCATCGATCGCATCGACAAGCTCCATGGATCAGGAGTCGAGGTAATGTTGCGAGACGGCCGCATCTTCGAAGTTGAGGGGTCGAATGACGTTGACGATGACAACAAGGGCATTTTCGTGACCCAGGCCGATGGGAGCACTGTATTGGTGCGGTGGGAGGATTTCGACAGCGTGGTGTTCGCGAATTGATGCGGCTCACGGAGGCTGCGCAGGCGCTCGCCCTCACCCTATTGTTCGTCGGCTCCGCAGCCGCCCAATGGGCCGACGGGCCCTACCGGGACGCCGTCGCGGAGCAGTTGCATTTGGCTGCGGTCGCCAATCGGGAACTCACCGAGGCGACGGTCGTGGAGTATACGGCTGTCGTTCGTCAGCGGGTGGGCGCGGCGCTACGCATGCCACTGAAGGACCGCACGCTCTACAGATCCGAGTCCGCGCATCGGATCTTCTGGAAGGCCGAAGGCGACATGCTGGTGCAGGTTCTCGCGCTGCGCGAACAGACGCCGGTTGGAGTGGTGGAGGGCCAGATTCATTCGGGGCTGTTCGACGAGCCGTTCGACCCGACGGACGACCGCCTTCTGTTCGGCCTTGCCAACAACGATGACGCTGCGGGTGACCCAGAGCACGATGACTTCTGGTTCGAGCACCCCCTCTATTTGGAATTTCGGGGCGGGTATCACTTCACATCGGGCGATACGCTCACCCTGAGCCTCCCAGACGGAAGAACAGTCCGGGCGATCGAGTTGCAGGTGGTGCCTACGGTTGCCGATGTGCATCGAATGTCGGGTTCCCTGTGGATCGAGCCGGAGACCGGAGCGCTCGTGCGGGCGGTGTATCGGCTCTCGGAAACGTTCGACGCCTTCCGCGACATCCCGGACCTGAAGGAGGAAGAGGACGAGGATCTCAAATTCATACCGGGCCTCCTCAAGCCTTGGACAGCCGAGATCTCGCTGATCGCCGTCAACTACGGGCTGTGGAACTTTGACGTTTGGCTTCCGCGAAGCATGAGAGCAGAGGGGGTGATCTCCGCCGGCATCCTCAGTGCCCCTGCGAGCATAGACGTGAGCTATGAGATGGAATCCGTGGTCACCCAAAGCGACCTGGAGGAACCAGCGGGGTTGGACGAGGGCGTTGAGGAGGTCCACTTCGAGACACGTCGTGAAGCCATGGCGTATCTGGCCGAGTTGGCGGGAGGTGAGGCGGTCTCCTTTGAGATGGAACCCGGGTGGTCCTCGAATGAGGGTCGCCGCGTCCGGTATCTGGTCCCGAAGGACGAGGGGTACCTCCTGAAGAGCCCAGATCTACCTCCTCCGGTTTGGGAAGATGCTCCTGGCTTCGCCTCGCACGCGGAGCTCGAGCAACTCTTCGACGGACTCGCAGACCTACCGCAAGCTCCCGTCGCTGGCATGCCCCACACGTTTCGATGGGGCCTTCAGCGCCCAGATCTCATGCGGTACAACCGGGTCGAGGCTTTGTCCGTGGGCGCGAGGGGACAGATTCGCCCGCAGACGTTCTTGGGCCCTCTATCGGTGACCGCCACGGCCAGGATCGGAGTCGCTGACCGGGTACCGAATGTTCGACTCGACATGACCCGGGAGACGCTGCGGCGCAAAGTGACCTTGAGCGGTTTCCATGAGCTTGCGGCTCTTGAGGAGGAGGCTCGTCACCTCGGGCTCGGCAACTCGATGTTGGCCGCCACCATCGGGCGGGACGACGGCGACTATTACCGGCGGTCCGGTGCTTGGCTGGAGTGGACGCCCCCTACTGCCGCGAGGCGGACTTTTAGGGCCAGGGCTTTCGCAGAGTACCACCAACCCGTCCAGTCGAAGACCGATTTCGCCCTCTTCCACATGGGTAGCGACTCCTTTGCGTTCCGTGAAAACCTCTCCGCAGACGAGGGATGGCTTTTCGGTGGCTTGGTGGAGGTCAGTCGGTGGTGGGGCACAGACCCGAACCTGGCCCAGGGTGGCGTAGACCTGACGCTTGAGGGCGCGACGGGGGATTACGATTACGCCCGCTCCTCGCTCGAAGCGCGCCTTGCTGTGCCCCTTCCGTCTGATCTGCGATTCGGCCTCGAGGCTGGTGTCGGCACGAGTTGGGGAAGCCTCACCGCACAGAAGCTCTGGTACGTAGGTGGCCCGATGACCCTGAGGGCTTTCGATCCAAGGCAACGGGGCGGGACCAGTTTCGGGCGCGCTCGGGCCGAACTTGCCCGCGGCTTTTCGTTCGGCGCGGTGTCGCTGTTCTCGGACTATGCGTGGGCGGGCCTGCGTGAAGGCTTCAGCCTCGACGATGGCCTGTCCTCTGTCGGGACGGGGCTATCGATTTTGGACGGACTGCTACGCTTTGATGCAGCTTGGGGCCTGAGGCTCCCGCGCACGTTCCGTTTTGACCTCTATCTGGACGCCATCCTCTAGAGTGCTCGTAGCACGGGCCGCGGCGCTCTTTCATTAGCCTTCTCCCCGCTGCACTATACCGTCGCGCTGTCGGACGCTCTCGCCCGGCGGGCAGAGATCCTGATTCGTAGGGGATGTGCATGTCTGGAGCCGGCCGCGGGGCGTTTTCGCCCGTCGTGTTTTTGTTAGCGATACTGCTTGGGGGCTGTGAAACACCGCCGGTCCCATTGGACCAGGGGATCCCCTGGGCTCTGGCGGAGCATCGCAGTGAGACGATTTCCGGCCTCCGCTACCGGATCTGGCTGACGATCCCGGAAGAGAGATCCGAGCCCATCATGGGGCGAACTCTGGTGACCTTTGGTTGGTCCGATGATTCGGGTCAGCCTCTCGTCCTAGACTTCATGAAGCCCGGAGAGAGGGTGCGTTCTGTTTCGGTCAATGGCGCCGAGACGGTGTGGGAACCGGTCAACGACCATATCGTGATTCCGCACGATGCGCTGAAAGAAGGGTCGAACGAAGTCGACCTGAGTTACGAGGTGGGCGACGAAGCCTTCAATCGGAGCGACGACTTTCTGTACGCGCTCTTCGTCCCAGATCGAGCGCATTTTTCATTGCCTCTTTTTGATCAACCGAATCTCAAGGGGCAGGTCGCTTGGACTGTGACAGTGCCCGAAAGCTGGAAGGTCGTGGCGAACGGGCCAGGGGCTGAAGCGACGGTCCTGAACGGCGTAAAGACTTTCGAGTTTCTTGAGACACGCCCCATTCCGACGTACCTGTTCGCGGTCGCTGCGGGTCATTTCCAAGAAGAGTCTGCGGTCATCAACGGCCGCGTCTTCCGCATGTACCACCGGGAAACTGATACCGCTCAGGTCGCGCGAAATCGGGACGAAATCTTTCGCTTACATGCAGCGGCGGTGGAGTGGCTCGAAGAGTACACGGCGATCGATTACCCCTTCCAGAAGTTCGACTTTGTTCTGATTCCGTCTTTCCAGTATGGCGGCATGGAACACCCCGGGGGCATCCTCTACAGGCAGGGCGGTCTGATGTTGGACGAGACCGCGACCCAGGGGCAGATCTTGGGCCGGGCCTCGGTGATCGCGCACGAGACGGCGCACATGTGGTTTGGGGACCTGGTTACGATGAACTGGTTTGACGATGTGTGGACCAAAGAGGTGTTCGCCAACTTCATGGCCGCGAAGATCGTCCATCCGTCCTTTCCAGAGCTCGACCACGATCTTCGCTTTCTCACAGGCAACCACCCGACTGCCTACAGCGTGGACCGAACCGCGGGCGCGAACCCGATTCGCCAGCCGCTCGAGAACCTCCGGTTCGCGGGTACGTTGTACGGGGCCATCATCTACCAGAAGGCCCCCGTCGTCATGCGACACCTCGAGACCCGTGTCGGCGAAGACACGTTTCGCGACGGACTCCGGGAATACCTCTCGACCTACTCTTACGGGAACGCCACCTGGCCGGATCTGATCGAGATTCTGGACAAACGTTCCCCTCAGGATTTGTCGACTTGGAGTCGCGTTTGGGTCGAGGAGCCGGGGCGCCCGACGATCACCGTGGCTCGGGACGGTGCCGACGTAGTCGTCCGTCAAGAAGATCCGTCCGGACAGGGAAGGGTTTGGCCTCAGACGCTGCGACTGCGGGTAGGCTCGATTGAGTCTAGTGAGCTCGTCACCGTCGAGTTGGGCGAAGACCCGGAGCGGGTCGCAGGCGCAGGGAACGCAGCTTTTGTGCTGCCGAACGGGACAGGCGTCGAATACGGCGGCTTCGTCTTGGATCCGGCCAGTTTGGAGTACCTGACCGCGAACGTCACCCGACTTGAAACACCGCTCCTTCGAGGAGCCACTTGGGTGACCCTCTGGGATCAAGTACTTGAGGGTGCGCTCAGCCCGGAACGTTTCATGACGGCGGCCGTCGATGCACTCGCAGTCGAAGAGAACGAGCTGATTCTGGGACGGGTGCTCGGTTATCTGGGGTCCACCTACTGGGACCTGCTGACCGAGGAAGACCGGGCGCGGTGGGCCCCCGACGTTGAAGAGGTTCTGTGGGTTCAAGTCGAGAGTGACCGCGCCCGAACCGCTCGGGCCTCGTTTTATGGTTCATACCGCGGGTTGGCGATGACCGACCCTGCGGTTGCGCGTCTGCGTCGGTTGTGGGACGGAGACGAAAGTGTTCCAGGACTGCCCCTTTCCGAATCGGACCAGATCGGATTGGCGAGTGGCTTGGCGCGTCGGGGAGTCGCAGACGCCGAGGAGATCCTCGCCGAGCAGGAAGGCCGGATTCAGAATCCCGACCGTCTCGCCCGCTTCCGATTTGAGCGGGCGTCGCTTTCGGCAGACCCGAGCGTACGAGCCTCCTTCTTCGCCTCTCTCTCGGATGCTTCGAACCGGGAACACGAGCCGTGGGTGCTCTCGGGGTTAGGGAACATCCATCACCCTGTTCGCGCTTCCGAGTCGCTGGATCTCATTAGGCCAGCCCTCGATATGATCGATGAAATTCAGCGGACCGGGGACATCTTTTTTCCGGGACGTTGGCTAGGCGCTATCCTGGGTGGACATCGATCCGTTGAGGCGGCAGAAATCGTGCGGACGTTTCTTGATGAGTCTCCAGATCTGTCGCCAAGAATGCGCCTCAAAGTCCTGCAATCGGCGGATATGGTGTTTCGCTCAGCCCGCCTGGTTCATGATTGGCGCTAAGCACATGGCGAGCATCGGACCCGTTGGCCGGGCGGCTGTGCTCCTGTTGGCGGGTGCGCTGGGGTTGGAACCGCTCTCCGGTCAGATCGTGCAGGCGGGCGACTCGGTTCGACTCCGTATGCCCAGCGCTCTTTCCGTAGAGGGCCTAGCAGAGTCGGTTCGCGGCGAGATGCTTCTGGTTCGTACTGAAGGAGTTGAGGACATCTGGCAGGTCTCCATGTTCGATATGGCGCAACTCGACGTACGCCGCCGTCGGACATCTCAGGAGGCGTTCCGTCGGGGCTTCGGGTACGGCCTAGTAGCAGGTCTATTTGTGGGGGCCGCGATCGGGCTTGTCGTTCATGCCACCGGCCTTGTCGGGGGGCCCGACGATCCCCCGGCGGAACGGTTACTACAAACGACCTTTCGCGGGATCGGGTTGGGCATGATCTCGGGTGGCTTTGTCGGCGGGCTTGTCGCGGCCAGGCGGCCAGGGTTCGGTTGGGTCGAGATACGCTTACCTGCGTCATGACACGCTTCCCAATGCCAGATCCCGGCGCTGAGCCCACAGTCGCTCGAGATGACCACCCCAACCTCGACATGGAGTCATTCTGATGCACCCGAGTTCGTATCCTGTCCCTCGAGTCGCTGGCCGCGCGCTACAGATTGTTTCGCTCATCGCTCTGATGGGGCTAGCCGCTTGCGGGGACCCCAGCGGATCGGGCCCTGGAGCGTCACCTCTTTCCTTGAGGGGCTCAGATGGGCTCGCCCAGGATGCTGCTCTGCAGGGCATTGTGGACCTGCAGATCGCTCGCGATGGGGGTTCGCTCGTGGACATGCTCACCAGCGCGCGCACGGACGTTCGGGCGAGAGCTGCGTTGGCGTTGGGTTCGGTGCAGGATGCGGCAGCACTGGAGCCGCTCACGAGTTTGCTCACGCTTGACGCGGACGCCGGTGTGCGCCGAGACGCAGCCTTTGCTGTGGGCCAGTTGGGAGCCACAGACGGGGTCGGTGCGCTTGCACGGGCGTTTACAGTGGAAGCGGATGCCCAGGTCCGAGACCGTATTCTGGAAGCCCTCGGGAAGATCGGGGCCCTCCAGGCTACGGAGGCACTCATGGCGGCCGCGGTGACGCCGGGTGAAGAAGCCCGCCGCGCTTGGGCACTCTCGGTGAACGCGGCGGTGAAAGGGGTTCGGTCGCAGGATGCGCAGGACTTTCTTTTCGCGAAGTTGGACGACGCTGATCCAGGCGTGAGAGCTGGGGCGGCGTATTATTTTGGCCGCCATCAGGATCCAGGCCTGTGGACGGTGCGCGTCTCTCGCGTGCGAGAGGCCCTCGCGGGGTACGGTGCTGAGGACGTCGCGGCCATGTATCTCCTGCAAGCATTGGGGAAATTGAATGACCCCGCCGACTCGGGACGCCTCGCCGATTGGGCCGTGAAGGGCAAGGATTGGCGCATCCGCAGTGAAGCGACGACGGCGTTGGCGGGCAGGGCAATCGGAGCCGCCGAGCGCAACGCGCTCATCGAGTCGCTCAATGATCCCATTGAGCATGTCGCGATCAACGCCGCGAATGCCCTCGCGAGTACGGACCACCCGCCGTCGGTGTTCGGTAGCCTGGAGGCGTGGATTTCCGCCAACGGCGATCGGCTCGCGGTGGTGGGCCCCGTCCTCACGCTTCTCGCCCGCCAAAATGAGCGCGAGTTCGTATTTGCATGGGTCGACGCGGTCGAACCGACCGACGAGAGAAGATGGACCATCGGACTCGAAGCGCTGGGGTATCTCGCCGGCCAGGACGCGCTCGACCGTTTGGGGGCCGCGGTAGCTTCGCCGTCTCAGGAGGTCGGCGCCGCCGCGATTGTGGCGCTGTCGACTCGGTGGGAAGAAGACCGGAAGTTGAATGCGCAGACCGAGCGCTATTTCGAGATCTTTCGGGTCGCCCTCACCGGGGGTAATCCCACAGCTGAGTTCGCATCCGCGCAACGCCTCACTGATCCGCTATTCGCACCCTTCGGGGCCGCCGACGTTCTGGTCAGCGGCTACCGATACAGGCTCGACGCCGGGAACGCGCGCGACGCCGCTGAGTTTCTCCGCCTCATCGCGTTGATTGATGCCCCGGAGGCGGAGACGCTTCTGCGTGAAGCCCTAGGACATCCCGCCGCGGTCATGCGTCGGATCGCGGCGAGCGGACTGGAGCGGCTCACTGGCGAAATGGTCGAGGTCAACCTGGATGAGGACTCGGAAGATGTTCGGAGGGGGAGCGATGAACTCCCCTACGATCCGACCGTCATGGACTGGGACTTCTTCGGGGGGTTAGGAGCCGCGCCGCGTCTCGTGATGAATACCGATCGGGGCAGGATCGTCGTTCAAATGGTCCCCGAAGAGGCGCCGCACACTGTGCAAACGATGGCTCGGTTGGCTGAGGAAGGTCGCTTTGACGGTACCCCGTTTCATCGGGTCATCGCCAACTTCGTCGCTCAGGGTGGGGACGTGGACAGTGGGACCGGTCGTGGGGGACCCGGGTTTCAGATTACCAGCGAGTTCAACACCCTCCCGTATTGGCGTGGCTCGATGGGCATGGCGAGTGCGGGAAAAGACACCGAGGGATCCCAGTTCTTTCTTGCCCACACGCGGCTCCCACATTTGGACGGAGCCTACACCGTTTTTGGATGGGTTGTTGAGGGGATGGGCGTCGTGGACGCGATCACTCGAGGAGACCGGATCTTGACCGCGTCGTTGGAGAGGGACTGACCCGACGCACTGGCCGACAGGCCTCGAGAGAGATTGGGGCAGGGGCGGTATGATCCGCGACATCCCTCGCGGGCTCCGATTCATGGCAGCGGCGGCCTTCGCGTTCTCGATCATGAGCGCGGTCGGCAAGGTCGTTGGACAGACCCTGCCGCTGTTCGAGTTGGTTTTCGGGCGCTCTCTAGTCGTGGCCGCGCTGGCCGGATTTGCCCTCAAGAGTCGCGGCCTGGCATTTCGTCCTCGTGAGCCGCGACTCCTGATTCAGCGTGGTGTGTTCGGCTTCCTCTCGTTGTCCGGGTATTTCTACTCGATCATCCATCTACCGCTCGCCGACGCGACCGTGATCTACTTCATGAATCCGGTGCTGACCGCGCTCGCGGCCGGGGTGGTGCTCGGCGAACACATGGTGAAGAAGGAGGGTGTGCTGGTCGGCGTGAGCCTCATCGGCGTGGTGCTGGTGGCCAAACCCTCATTCTTGTTTGGCGCCTCTAGCGCGTTGGACCCCTGGGCCGTCGCCGCCGGTGTCTGTGCCGCGACGTTCGGCGCGGGGTCTTACGTGACGATCCGTCAGGTGAAGCACGATCCACCCCTGCTGATCGTCTTTGTGTTTTCGATGATCACTCTGCTGCTCGCGGCGCCTCTCATGATTTCAGAGGCGGTAGTTCCGTCGCTCGTCGAGGTCCTTCTGTTGATCGTCATGGGGTCCGCAACACATGTCGGTCAACTCCTGTTGACCTGGGGACTGCGGCTGGAGCGCGCAGGCCGGGCTTCGTCTGTCGGGTACCTGCAGATTGTGCTCGCGGCCGCTTGGGGTTGGGTGTTGTTCGGTGACATCCCGGACGCGTGGACCTGGACCGGCGCCGTGGTCATCGCACTGTCGACGCTGAAGTTGGTTCGCCTACGCCCGATCCACTAAATGCGCTGTGCTTTCATTAGCACCTTTTGGCACTAAACACCGTTACGCCACAGGACGGCCTACATCTTGACCATTTTTCCGGCCTTGTTTACAGTGTTTACCATGTCAGATCAAAGAGAGACAATCCTGGCCGCCGCCATCGAACTCTATCTAAGAGAGGGGTTCGAAGGGTTTTCGATGAGAAAGCTCGGACGGGAGCTAGGGGTGACGGCGCCGGCATTGTACCGGCACTACGAAGGGAAAGAGCACGTGCTCGCCGAGATCATGCGCGAGGCCCATCGGACGTTCATGAGTACGATTTATCGAGCGCTCGAAGCTCCCACGGCATTGGATCGGTTCTTCCGGGCGGGCGAGGGATATCTGGACTTCTCGCTGGGTCACCCTCGTTGGTACGCACTGATGTTCTCTGGGCCCGCCCAGATCGGCATGGAGAAGTTTCCCGAGGACATCGAGGCCATGGGGGCCGCGATTCACCAGTTCTGGATCGACCGTGTGCGTGAGTGCATGGACGCGGGGATTCTGAAGGAAGGGGATCCGGTTCAGACGTCACTGACGTTGTGGGCCCACGCGCATGGTCTCGTCGAGCTGTACCACCGAGGACACTTCCAGATTGATGTGACCCAGTTCCGCGCGCTCTTCGAGGCATCAGGAGCTCGCCTCATGAGTGGCGTCGCAACCGAGGCTTTCGCCGAAGAACTTGCCCAGAAGTACCTGAACGCAGAGGCGGCTTTAAACGCATGACAAGTCCAATCGGAGTCGGAATGAACCACATCGAACCGGTGAAGCCCCGTTGGGCTTTCACGTTGTTGGCGCTGTTATTGGCGGCTGCGTTCACCGCGCAATCGGGTCAAGCGCAGACTCTCGGAATCGAAGAGGCGGTTCGTGCCGCCCTCGGGAACAACCGCGATGTGCTCGCGGCGCGCCTCGGGCTTGAGGAGGCAAGGGAGCAGGTGTCGGAGGCGTGGAGCAGCGTCTATCCCACCGTGGACTTCAACGCTAGCTACACGAGGAACATTTCGCCGACGGTGAATTTCTTGCCAGCCGCGATCTTTGACCCCAGCGCGGGACCGGATGATTACATCGGTGTTCGCTTCGGCGCGGATAACCAGTGGAGTTCCTCTGTCATCGTCGAGCAGCCCCTATTTCGGCCGAGCATTTTCGTAGCGCTGGGTGCGGCTGGGCGGTTTCGGAGCCTCCAGGAGGAATCCGTGCGCGGTCAGACGCAGTCCGTAGTCACCCGTGTCCGGATCGCTTACTACCAGCTGTTGCTGGCCCAAGAACAGGTCCGGCTGACGGACAACTCGGTCAACCGAGTGCGCCAGTCCCTTGCCGAGACCAAGGCGCTAAACCGAGCCGGCATCGCGTCAGAGTACGACGTGCTTCGGTTGGAGGTTGAGTTGGCGAACCTGGAGCCGAACCTGCGCCGGGCCCAGAACGCTGCGTTGCAGGCCACACGGCAGATCGCGGTTGAATTGGACATCGCCGACCAGGAGTCGATCGAGGTACGCGGCTCGCTGGCCGAAATGAACCTGGACGACCTGAATGCGAACTCGGCAGATAACCGTGAGGTCCTATCATTCATGGGCGGTCCAACGACGCCCAACGAGTCCGTGGCTGAGGTGTTGGGCTCCGCCGTCGAGTTGCGCTCGGACCTCAGGCAGCTCGGCCTTAACGAAGAGTTGCGGCACACCGAGATGCGCTTGGAACAGGTGCAGTACCTTCCCGAGATCACGTTGTTCGGGAACTACATCATCA
>CALFPJ010000022.1 GCA_937919655.1 uncultured Gemmatimonadales bacterium | reverse complement strand
TTGGAGTTCCTCGCCGTAGCGATGCTATGCCTTCATAACTCCGCCTAGGGCCTGGGGCCGTGGCACCGTAACGCGGGCCGCTGTACTTCTTCAACAGCCGTATAGCAAGCACGTTGCCGCGGGACCACCGTGACGGGATCTTCCTAAGATGGATTTTTCGGTTTCAGATTTCGCGCGCAGCGAGTTGGCGGCTGCCTACCTGCAGCTCGCCGTCACCCTGGGGCTGGCCATGCTCTGCACGGTGCTCCAGAAGCGTTATCAGAAGCCGTACTTCGGGCTTTGGGCCCTCGCGTGGGTGCTCTACGCCGTGCGCATCGGCTCCATCATCACGTTCCTCCACACCGGAGCATCGTGGTGGCTCTTCTGGCACCAAGTCATTACCGGATGGACGGCGCTGGCGCTGTTATGGGCGGCGCTCGTGTTTTCTCAGCGTACCGCTTGGCGAAGTCGCTACTGGATTGTCGTGGCGCTGCCCCTGATTTGGTCGTACGCGGCGATCTATGTGCTGCAACAATTTCTGTGGGCGGCCGGCCCGATGGTGGCGTTTCTGAGCTTCACGACCGCTTGGACCGCTTGGGCCTTCTTCCGCTACGACCGCATGGTCGGGTCCCCGGCGGCGAGATTTCTCGGGGGGGTGCTCGTGCTGTGGGCTTTGCATCACCTCGACTACCCCTTTCTGAGAGCCCAGGGTGCGTGGAACCCCTGGGGCTACTACCTCGATATCGTCTTCGAAGTGGGCCTGGGGCTCGGCATATTGTTCTTGGTCCTTGAGGATCTAGATCAGGGGCTCCGCACGCTCACGTCGCTCTCAGGCGAACTTCAAGTCCGTGGCCCGGGGGATGAGCCCATGGCCGAGGCCATGCTGCGAAGGGCGCTGTCGCTGCGTGGGGTCCACGGGTCTGCGTTGTATCTGGCGACCCCCTCGGGAGGTGCATTCGTTTATGGCGCCGGTGTTTCTGCCCTGTGGCCCTATGAGGGCGCTCCCGGGGCAGCAGTGGCGAGCGCTGAACGGGTGAGGCGCTCCGGGCTTCCGGCTTTGGAACGCGAACATCGGTCCATTCGGCGTGAGGGATGGACACATGCCTACACTGCCGCTCTGCCGGTCATCCGCGAAGATGTCGTTGTCGGTTCTCTTGTCGTCGTCGGAGAAGCGAGGGACCCGTTTACCGTTCTCGACAATCGCTTCCTGTTGGCCTTCGGGCAGCAGGTGGGAGCCGCACTGGAGAACGAGGGTCTGCATCGCAGCCTTGAGTCCCGCACGGAGGAACTTGAGCGCCTGCAGGCGAGGATGGTGCATCAGCACGAGGAGGAGCGGAATCGATTGTGGCGGGAACTCCATGACGAGACGGCTCAAGTGCTGGCGGCGCTGAACCTACAGTTGGGGCTCCTGCAAGAACGTGCCGACGATAGCTTTGCTGAGGGCCTCGATCGCGCCAAGACGCTCGTGGGAGAAGGCATCAAGAGCATCCGCAGTGTGACGCGCAACCTCAGGCCGGTAGCCCTGGACGATCTAGGTCTTATTCCTTCTTTGCGAGCGCTGGCGCGGGATTTCCAAGGTGACGACGCGCTCACTGTGGAGGTCCGCACGCCTGACCAACCGCCTCCGCTTCATGCGGATGCAGAGCTGGTGCTGTATCGTGCGATGCAGGAGGCGCTGTCCAATGCGGTCCGACACGCCAAGTGCACGCGCGTCGAGGTTTCGCTTGAGACAGAAGATCATCAGGTTCGCCTCACGGTCCGTGATAACGGAGCAGGTGTCCCCGAGGAGCTACTGGGCACATTGCGCAGCCGTGGCGGATTGGCAGGGCTGCGTGAGCGCGTTGCTGCCGTGCGTGGTGAATTCAACGTTGGCAACCACCCGGACGGAGGCGTCATCGTCAGCGTGGGTGTCCCAAAGGTCAGGAGCGAGGTCAAGCCGTGAGCAATGACGGACTGAGGGTAGTGATTGCAGACGACCACATGGTCGTTCGTCAGGGCATTCGAACGGTCCTTGAGGAAGTTCCGGGGCTACGAGTCGTGGCCGAGGCTGGTGACGGAGCCGAGGCGCTGCGACTCATCGCCCAGCACAAGCCGGACGTTGCAGTCCTTGATGTCACCATGCCCGAGAAGACCGGGCTCGAGGTGGCACAGGAACTGCGCGAGTCCGGTAGTGAGATCGGCATCCTGATACTTTCGATGCATGACGAGCCTGAGTACGTGCTGCAGGCGGTGCGCGCTGGCGCCGACGGTTATGTGCTCAAGGACGTAGCACCTGCGGAATTGCGGAAGGCGATTCTGGCTGTGGCACAAGGCAAGGAATACTTCGCGGAGCGGGTCACGCATCAGCTCAGTGTGGGGCTCCGGTCCGAAGTCGAGAGCGAGCAGAAGAAGACACGGGTGGGAAGCCTCACGGGCCGGGAGGTCGAGGTGCTTGTGCGTATCGCGAACGGACAGACCAATCGTGAGATCGGCGAGGAGTTGGGCATCAGTCCCAGGACGGTCGAGACACACAGGGAACGCGTCATGGCAAAGCTGCGCGTCCGGACTGTGGCGGGCCTCACCCGTCTGGTGGTGGAGCACGGCCTCGGGGCTGAATAGCCCACCGGTGAGGGCAAGATTTGCGTAGGTGATTTCACCCATAGAAGATGACGTAGATATCCGAATGCATGGAAGTACGGGGTGTTTCTAGCTTTTGGCGTGGGATAACCGCCTCAATCCAGAGATCATCACCATGCGAATTTCGATCCTCCGTGCGCCAATCCTTGGCCGCCTGCTTATAACCGTCGCGGCGTTTGCTTTCACGCTACCGTGTGCCGCCGCTGCCCAGACCATTGGCACCAGCGAAGACACGCTGGTCTACCGCGCAGACCCGCTTGTCGTTACGGCTACCCGCGGACCCCGAGAGCTCTCGCGCACGCCGCGGCCTGTCTCTGTTGTGCAGCGGCGTGATCTGGTCCAGCAGATGCCGAACACGGTCAGCGACCTATTCCGGACATTGCCGGGACTGGACGTAACGGGCGTCGGTGTAAACCAGGGCCGCCCCCAGATTCGAGGTCAGACGGGGCAGCGCATTCTGCTGCTTTCCGACGGCATGCGGCTCAATAACTCTCGTCGCCAGCAGGACTTCGGTGAGTTACCCGCCCTCGTGGACATCAACGGTGTTGAGCGTGTAGAGGTTGTGCGCGGTCCGGCGTCCGTGCTGTACGGATCCGACGCGATCGGTGGTGTCGTCAACATCATCTCGAAGCTGCCGCAGGCGGAAGGGCTCCACGGGACCGCGAACGTGCGTTACGGCGGCGTTGAGAATCAAAAGGCGGGGTCGTTCCGGACCTACGGCCGTTTTGGAGCGCTGACCCTTAGGGCGGGTGGCACCTACCGCGAAGCGGACGCCTACCGAGCTCCCGGCGGCAGCTACGGCAACATCACGCTGGCCAATGACGTTCTTGTGGACGGGACCGGCACTCAGGACCAGAGCTTTGATCTGCGCTTGGGCTACGACCGCGGCGGGAATCACACCACGTTCGGTAAAGTCGAGCGCTACGAGGCTGAGAATTCGGGCTTCGGCTCTGTCGACCCCTCGCTCTACGATCCGACCGGCACCCCCAACAACATTACCTATCCTTACCAGACCTACACCAAGGTCTCAGGCGGCTATCGAGGGCAGGAGCTCGGCACCGCTCTCGCGGACCAATTCGAGTTCTTGGTCTACGGTCAGCAGAACGACCGCCAACTCAGCTTCGGCATCGGCCCGTTCGGCATTGGGCCGGGCATGGCCATGTCGATCAACACGTTGAACACCACTGGAATCCGTTCGTACGGCATGCGCGCCGAGGCCCGCAAGCTCGCAGCACCAGGCCTTCTCTTCACCTACGGCCTAGACGCGTGGCGGGACCGCGCGATCGGCACGGACGAAGGCCTCACCACGATGACCGGCTTTGGTCCGAACCCCCTATTGATCGAGGACAATAGGCCTCAGCTGCCAGAGGCGACCTACCTGAGTGCCGGTCTCTTCCTTCAGGCCGAGGTCGAACTTTCTGACCGCTTCTCAGTGGTCGCAGGGACCCGTTGGCAGCATGTCAAAGCGCAGACGTTCGCCACGGTGGGGCTAGAGGATCAGACCCCTGCAGACATCACCGACGGCACTCTGGTCGCTAGTGTAAACAGCATGTTCCGCGTCTCCGACCAGGTATCGCTGATCGGATCTGTGGGCCGCGCGTTCCGTTCGCCGAACATCATTGAGCGTTTCTTCGACGGCCCGACCCCAGAAGGCAGCGGTTATCAGGTCCGCAACGCAGAACTTGAGCCGGAGACGAGCCTCAATGTGGATCTGGGCGTCCGCGTCCGCCAAGGACGGTTGGGCTTCGAGACGTTCATCTTCCGTAACGAGATCAACGGAGGCATCCGCATTCAGGGGCTGGGCACCAAGATCGGCGGTTTCCCAGCTTATCAGAACGTGAATGTCGACCAACTCCTCTTCCGAGGCATGGAAGTCGGAGCAGATCTGGGGCTCGGCGCCGGATTCTCAACGGCTGGCTCGTTCACCTGGATGGATTCTCAAAACGTTCTCGACGTCGAGAACCCAGTGGGAGAGTCGTTCTCGAGCAAGGTCACCGGCACGGTGCGCTACGACGCCCCGGACAACCGCTTCTGGGCGGCGGGCGGCATCAGACACAATGGGGAGCAACTTGAGGTCGACTTTGGTGCCGACAACCCCGTCGGTGACCTCATGCCAGCCTTCACGGTGCTCAACCTGAGGGGCGGGATCACCCTGTGGACCTCCGACTCGGGCATGACTCACAAACTCAACATCGCAGTCACGAACCTGACCAACCAGCTGTATGCTGAGTTCTCCAACGTCGGGTTCTTCCGCCCAGAACCGAAGCGGAGCCTAACGCTTACCTGGGACGTCTCCTTCTAGCACCGACGGGGCGGGTGGCCTTACGGTCGCCCGCTCCGTTGCCGCCTCCGACTCAGTCGGCTCCGAATTCCCTCCTGGGAACCCTGAACCATGCCCGGTTTTGTCCACTACATCCCGATCGCGACAACGCTCATCGCGATCATCTTCGCCCCTGTGGTTTTCAGGCGGTGGCAGCAGCGGAAGCCAGCCCCACACTTGTTTTGGTGGGCCCTGGGCATCGCCATGTACGGCGTGGGGACACTAACCGAGTCTGCCACCACGCTATTTGGCTGGAATGAGTTTGTCTTCCGGAGTTGGTACATCTCCGGTGCGCTTCTCGGGGGCGCACCCTTGGCCCAGGGAACGGTCTATCTGATGTTTTCGCGCAAGACCGCAGATCGCATGACCGCTGTGCTTGTTACGGTGATCCTCGTCGCATCTGCCGTGGTGATCCTGTCCCCCATCGACTATGGAGCGGTCGAGGCACATCGGTTGACTGGGCGGGTCATGGAATGGCGTCAGTCAAGGCTCTTCAGCCCATTCATCAACCTCTATGCGGCGACGTTTCTGATTGGCGGAGCGATCTTGTCGGCGTGGCGCTTCCGCAGTGACCCCACGGCCCGGCATCGCTTCATTGGCAACTGCTTCATCGCCGTGGGCGCGATCCTCCCGGGAATCGGAGGCACCGCAACCCGATTTGGCCACACAGAGGTACTCTACGTCATGGAGTTCCTCGGGCTGATCCTCATTTGGATCGGCTACCGCTACAACGTCTTACCTGGCACGCGGGGCGCGCCGGCGCCGGACGTACTCGAGGCCGTAGCGGGCTAGTGTCCTGTCTCAGAAGTTCGTTGGCACGGTGGGTGGTCAGAAACTGGCCGCCGGTCACTTCTTCTTGTTCTTGCCGAACTTCAGCCATTTCAACGGGTCGGGACCAGGGGTCTTGTCCCAAGGCTTCGTTGGTCCTGGGGTCTTTGGGCCCTGGGGTGGCTTGGGCGCCCCGGTGCCGGGCAACTTGAACGTGGGCTTCTTAGTCATAGATACTCCTCCTGTTGCGTTCTCTTACGAATTCCAGGTAGGGAGGGTTCACTTTGACGCAGGATCGAGGGCCCAGGGATCGGATAAATATTGGGGTCGAGTCTTAGTATAGTGAGGTGAAGTTAACATTTTTAATAACAACGATTTAAGTAGCATTGTATCATGTAAATTATATGGCCTTCCGATCAGCCGGTGGTCGATGATACTCTAGCGTCTCACCTCAAAAGTCGTTCGTAGGCATACGAACTTGTGGGGCGGGACACTAGCGCGGGTGTGGCCTCGGGTGGACCTTCACAGCCATGATCGAGACCATTCGAGATTGGTGCGGGCGGGCCTCCGGTGTCCGAGCCGCGATCCTGACGGGATCACGCGCCAAGCGAAGACCAAGCGTGGATGCCCTCTCCGATTGGGACGTTGTGCTTTTTTTGGACGACCCAGCTGTGTTGACCGAGGATCCGGACTGGTTCTCGGCTTTCGGACCGGTGCTTGTCTCCATTCCTGCCGCGAGCCAGGAACTTGGGCAGTACGTTGCGGCCCGGCTGGTGCAGTACCAAGACGGCCGACGGGTCGATTTCAGCTTGTTTCCCATCGATATGTTGCGGGTCATCTCCATCTTGCCCGAGTTGCCCCCCTGGTTGGACGCGGGTTATCAGGTGTTTTATGACCCAGAAGGACTTACGGGCTCCATGGTGCCGCCTTTCGGCCGTGGATATGCGGGACGCCCGCCCGCCTCGCATGAGGTGACTGCCGACATCGAGGAGTTCTGGTGGGAGGCGCTGGTGGTGGCTAAGGAACTCAACCGCCAGGAGACCGTCGCCGCGGCCTACTCTGCAGAAAGTGTGATGCGACATGGACTTCTGCGTCGCATGCTTGAGTGGAAGGCGGGCGTGGACTCCGGATGGTCTAAGCCCGGTGGTCCCTTTGGGCGCGGGCTTTCGGGCAATCTCTCGGATGACCTGATCCGTAGAGCCCGGCCAGAGATTTCTGTCTGGGAGGGTGAGGCTGGCTGGGCCGAGCTGATGCGCCTAGGAAATCTCTATGCGGAGCTTTCCCGGGCCGTACTCCACAACATTGGCGCCGAATATCCGGATGACCTGGAAAACGAGGCTCGGCGACTCCTTGGAGAACGGCGCAGCGAGTGGCCTGCCCCAGAAATTCGTTAAGCACCGAGCGTGCCGAGACAGGACACTAGACTTTAGGCGTCCTTTGCCAACTCGGTTACGAGACGCATCGCATCGCTCAGGGCGTGTCCTCCGAACCCTCGGCGCCCCAAAAAGCCATGCAGCCGGCGCCTCGCCTTGTCTCGAGCGGTTCGGTCATCCGAACCCAGCGCATCAAGCATGGCTCGGCCTTGGCGCGCCACCCAGCCGCGCGCGACCTGTTCTGCCAATTGGACATCGCTGACTTCCTGATCTGCAAATACCTGTTCGATCACCTGTTCTACGGTATCACCATCGACGCCTTTAGCCCGCAGCTCGGAGCGGAGTCGAGAGCGTCCTCGCGGCTTGAGCCGTATGCGGTCGCGAATGAATGCTTCGGCAACCGCGCGGTCATTGATGAACCCTCGTTCCTGTAGGCGGTCCAGGCAGGGCACGATGCGAGCGTGATGAAAGCCCTTTTTCTTAAGACGCCGTGCGAGTTCTGTCCGGGTTCTGGGGCAATAGGACAGGAGATTCAGGGCCGCCTCACGAACCCGAACCCCTTCGTCCATGTCGAGAAGCTGGTGCCTTGCCTTCGCGGGTAGTGCGTCGCCCACCCCAAGCCGACTCCGTTCTAGCGCCTCGAGTGTGACCTCGAAGGGCTCTCCGTCGTCCAGGTGAATGAGCACCTTCAGCCCACGTGGCCGGCGGGGCTGAATGCGGGTGATAAGGGGGGAGGTGGTCATTCAGGCCGGGTGCGCGGTTCGGGAAGGTCTAGAACGTCCGAAATCGCTCGATCAACAAGCGCCATTTGGTCATCGGAGAGCATGGTCAGCGGGCCTGTTACCAGGCGCACGTTGTCGATCGCTCTCAACTGATCGATAAGGAGATCTGAATCGTGACGAAGATCCCCTTGGGCCGCGATACGGATCCTGAGGGGCTCTGCTTCATCGACCAAGTTTGTCGTGAGGGGTACAACGAGCGTGGAAGGGTGCTTTGCGGCTATGAGGGCCTGCGCCTGGACGAGCAACACGGGGCGCGTCTTACCGGGTTCTGTCCCGGTGCGCGGATTTAGGTCCGCGACCCAGATTTCCCCTCGGTACTTGTTCAAAAGCCTTCTAGGTCCGGAGCTGAGTCCTCGAATTCGGCGAGTACGGATTCGCTTTCCGCCCGGACGCGAAGGGAAGCCTGTACGAGTCTCTGCGCTCGAATTTCCGATTCACTCTGCCGATTGAGTTCGACGATGGCACGGCGGATGTATTCTGCGCGGCTGAGCCCGAGCGCGTCGGCGCAGCGGGTGCTCGTGTCAAGCAGATCGTCAGGAAGATTCAAGGATATCGCGCGCATGATATCTATCATGGATATGCCTTGTTGATATGTAAAGGGTGACGCGATGGGATTCGCCGCTTGGCCCACGAGGATGATCGCCGCCGCAATCGGGCGCTGGAATGGCCCAATAGGCTGAAAGAGCGAGGTGATCAGCCCCTTTGGGCATACCAACACCGGTCCAGAAGGTCGTGATAGAGGGTGATGTTTCGGCCATCATCAAGGACGACCGCTCGGTATTCTCGGGAGATGGGTTGCCGCCACCATTCGTCGTCGATGCGCCAACGTTCGTTGATGGTTTCCACGCGTCGTGCCGGCTTGCCAGGCATACGTACATGAACTGGCTCCCCGTGTTCATCGGCTGAGACGGTCACCCTACGGGGCTGACCGAGGGGGCGTAGGCGCGGTGCGTTGCTCATGGATCGAAGCTCAAAAGGGCGTGACGGCGTTCGGGGATCCGGGACCAGGGGTCGACTTCGACCACCCGAAACAAGGGAGAGTGGCCTAGGCGGAGTTTGAGTTCCTTCACGGCATCCCGGAGAGAAGGGGGGATTTCTCCCTGAGCGAGGTCCCGCCCCCCGATTGCTCGTCCGTTTTCTTCCCGCCGGTCGAAGAGACCGGTTTGTGTGCTCGGTGCCCCGAACTGCGTGAATTCAACAATCAGCGTTTCTACGGCCTTGGGCGGCGGGGATATGGCCATTTTTGCGCGCAGAGGCGATGCAATGCGATCACGCTGGGAGGTAGGCTCACGCAGCACCGTTTCTATGAACCAAGAGCCACCGCCTTCGAGGTGGGCACCCATACGCACGCTCGTCACACTGCGTCCTCGCCGAGTTGGACGCGAAAGTGCCCGTTCGACGAGCCGGTCCAGCCCCCCGTGAAGCGTCGCGACAATGCCGACGGGGTTTGGAAAATCGAGGGTGACACGGATGGGCTTGGGTCGATGCCAGGGGCGGACCGGGTCGATCCGCTGACCGGTAGCCCAGGCCAATGCACTTCTGCCCTCTTCGCCAAACTGTGCGATCAGCGAAGGCTCCGGAAAGCGACGTAGCTCCTTCAGAGTGAGGATGCCGAGACGTTCTAAACGCTGGATGACGAGCGGATCCACCGGAAGGGCGCTCACGGGGCACTCTGCGAGGAACCGCGCGAGCTCATTCTCGGCGATGATCACCGGCTCACCCGACCGAGCCGCCGCGGCCGCGACCCAAGCCCCGAACTTGCCAGGAGCCAACCCGGCCCGGGTTGCTGCGACAAGAGGGGCGGGGAAGATCCGAAAAAGCGCCTGGAGTGCACGTTTTGCTTGGTTTGCCGGTGAGCCGAAAAGACGGCCGAGGCCGTCCATGCCAAGGAAGACACGTCCACGCCCGGCGGGCTCAATGACCGGTGTGATCTCGCTGAGCAGTTCGAGCATCGAGTTCACAGCGGAGTCATAGTGAGCCGGATCGGGCTCCAGGAGGGTGAGAGAAGGGCACAGCGACACCGCCTGGGAAACCAGCTGGTCAGGGCGCACACCTGCTTCTTGGGCGCGTTCTGAGACCTGCCAGATCGTACGGCGTGTGCTCTCTACCGGGGCGAGGAGCGCGACTGACGTGCTGTCGAGTTCGGGGGAGCGCATCAATTCTAGGCGCAATTCGAAGGTGGGGAGCCAAAGACAGAGTGCCTGGCGGCTTCCCGAAGAGGTGCGCGATGAAGTGTTGGTGGTGAACCACTCGGTGCTGTTGTCGTTAGCGGGTGCGGTGTAGGCGGACAGCGCCCACCCTAGACCGTATTGGGTGGGAACACTCTGTACGCGCGAATGGGGCTCCGCCATAGCCGTTTGGGCCTACCAACCGAAATGGGTAAAGACAACGATCCCCGGCACCCGACGCGCACCACGTTACTGCCCGCCACATCCCTCACAGCGCATCGGTAGCGGGGATCGAAACCCGAATAAAAACCGATGATAATCCGAAGATAATCCGAAGATTTTGAAGGTGCAAGGGAGTAGTTTTCTATTAATCGGGAGGCTGCCATCGACTACGACGTCCTTTGGGAAAAGCTGAGATGGAGTCCGTCAGTACAGAGGTGGCCCCATCCAACCGGGTAAGCGTTACCGCACACCTGGCCCCCTCAGTCCCTCTTCCGTAACCTCATCGTCCACTCGCCATAGGAGAGGAACGTGCGGAACGACGGGAAAAGCGGCCGGTGGGTCGCGATCGCATCAACCTTGCTCAGCCTGGCAGCCATGCCGCTGAGCGTTTCGGGGCAAAACGCCTCTTATCTGGACTTCGACGGGCTCACTCGTGAACTCAGGTCGATCACCGGTGGCTCGAACCTCGCGAGCCTGCGCTCGCTCGGTACGTCTCACCAAGGTCGCGACATCTGGGTCGTCACAATCGCGGATCCATCGGGACCGCCAGTCGCCCAGCGGCCTGGAATTCTCGTGGTCGGGAACCTTTCGGGTGATCACTTGGTGGGCAGCCAGTTGGCGCTCGAGGCCGTCCGGTACCTTGTCGGCGCTGGGGCTTCCGAGGCTGACCTCGCCCAACACGTGATTTACGTGGTGCCGAGACTCAATCCTGACGGCGCTGAGGCGATGTTTGCCAGTCCGCGCACGGGAGCGGGCGGCAACGCGCTGGCCTTCGACGACGACAACGACGGTCGCCTCGACGAGGATGGCCCGAACGACCTCAACGGGGACGGGGTGATCACGGTCATGCGCGTAGCAGATCCGATGGGTCCCTATATGGTCGACCCGGATGAGCCGCGCCTCATGAAGCACGCAGACGCCGCAGCCGGTGAGACCGGAACCCACTCGATTTATTGGGAGGGGCTCGACGACGACGGCGACGGCTTCATCAACGAAGACGCGTCGGGTGGTGTCGACCTCGATCGCTCGTTCCAGCACGACTATCCGTACTGGGAGCGCGATGCGGGACCCAATATGGTGAGCGAGCCAGAGGCGCGTGCGCTCATGGACTTCGTGGTTGCGTCGGGCAACATCGCAGCGGTCGTGACCTTCGGGCACTCCGACAACCTCGTCACACCTCCAAATGGGCGGGGCGAACTCGCGGACGGCATCGGGATCGATCTGAACACGTTTGCCACAGCGTCCAACGATGATTTGTGGGACGTCGGCGTCTACGGCGTACCGCGCCAGCAGGGCGGCCTGCGACTCCGCGGTGCCCAGCCGGGCTCGGACAACGACCCCAACTCGGGGCGTCGTCCGTCGATGACCGTGCACGCGGCAGATCAGGAGTACTACAAGGCGGTCTCGGACGCCTATCGTGACATCACCGGTATTACGGAGATAGCCCTCAACCGCGAGGCCCACGGCGCGTTCTTCCAGTTCGCTTACTTCCAGTTTGGTGTGCCGGCCTTCAGCACCCCGGGTTGGGCGTTACCGAGCGGAGACGAAGAAGACGACAGCCCTGCGGCAAAAGGTGACGCACGCCTTTTGGCGGCCTTTGAGCGCGCGGGTCGTGACGCGTTCGTACCGTGGGCGACCGCTCAGCACGCCGACCTGGGCGCGGTCGAGATCGGTGGATTTCGCCCTGATATCATCATGAACCCGCCTGCCTCTGAGCTTGCTGACCTCGGCATGAAGCATGGGCAGTTCGTGGCACGACTATCGGGCATGTTGGCCAGGGTTCGCATCGTGAATACCGAGGTTGAGGCTCACGGTGGCGGTGTATTCACCGTCAGCGCCGATGTCGTGAACACTGGGCGTTTCCCTTCAGCGATTCAGCATGGTGTGGTGGCTCGTGCAGTGGATCCGGTGACCGTTCAGATCCAGATCGACCCTGAGTCGATTCTCACGGGAGCGGCGAAGACGCACCAGATCACGAGTCTGGATGGGTCGGGAACTCGGGGACGGGTCACTTGGGTGATCAAGGGCGATCCCGGTTCGACGATTGAAATTCGGTTGCGGGCCCAGAAGGGTGGGTCCGATTCCGTCACAGTCACGTTGAGGTAGGGCCATGAACGCGATGAAGATGACACGGCTCGCTAGCGCAGTGGTGACGTTGACCGCAGCGACGCTGCTCACGGTACCTGCCTTGAGCGCACAACAGCGGGGATCAGACCCCGAACATAGACTGAACCTGACGTGGGATCGCTGGCTCGATCACGACGAGATCGGTGAGCGCATGCAACTCATGCAGCGCACGTGGCCTGACTTCCTCACTCTGGAGTCGATCGGCGAGAGCTACGGCGGGCGCGAGATGTGGTTGATGACCATCAATAACCCGCGCACGGGTGCCGCATCCAGCAAGGCGGCGATGTTCATCGAAGCCAACGTGCACGGCAACGAGATCCAGGGTGCCGAGGTGTCGCTGTACACGATCTGGTACTTGATGGAAAACTACGATCGCATTGCCGAGGTGAAGCGCCTCGTCGATGAGCGTGTCTTCCATGTCCTCCCCACGGTGAACCCGGATGGACGGGACTACTTCCTAGATGGCACGGGCTCGGGTGCGCGAACCGGACACATCCCGGTGGACTCGGATGGCGACGGCCTGTTCGATGAGGATGGAGCCAACGATCTCAATGGGAACGGCGTGATCGAGCAGATCCGCAAGTACGTTCCGGGACAAGGCAGCTACCGCATCAGCCTCGAAGACCCCCGTATGATGGAAGCGGTCGGACCAGGGCAGGTGGGCGACTGGGAGTTACTCGGCTCAGAAGGCATCGACGACGATGGGGACGGTCGGGTGAACGAAGACCCGATCGGCGGCTACGATCCCAACCGGAACTACGCCGCGGATTGGCAGCCTAACTACATCCAGGGCGGGAGTATGAACTACCCGTTCCAACTCCCTGAAGCCCGAGCGATCAACGACTTCATGGTCGCGAGGCCGAACATTGCCGGCTTCCAGTCGTTCCATAACTCCGGAGGCATGATTCTGCGGCCGCCGGGATCCGCCTGGTACGGGGATTACCCTGCGTCAGACATCCGCGTCTACGACGAGATCGGCGAGACGGGTGAGCGCATGTTGCCCTACTACAACTACTACGTGATTTGGCGTGGGCTCTACACGGTACACGGAGGGTCGATCGACTGGACCAACGACGGCCTCGGCATCGTGTCGTTTTCGAACGAACTCTGGAACGGCGGGCAGTACTTCAACAGCCCACTTCTCCAGGGGCAGCAACAAGACGCAACGAGTCCGATCTCCGGTCAGAAGTCACGGTTCTTCTTCGATGACTTACTCGAGCACGGCGACGAGTACGTGGAATGGGCGCCCTTCGACCACCCGGAGTATGGAGCGGTCGAAATGGGGGGTTGGAAGAAACTCTCGGGACGCGTGAACCCACGTTTCCTGAGCATGGAGCTATTCCATCGCAACATGGCGTTCACGCTCTATCACGCCGACATGATGCCCAAGATGTCGATGGGGGAGACGTCGGTCGAGCGGGTTGGCGGTGATCTGTGGCGGGTACGTGTCGACATCACCAATGAGCGACTGATTCCGACCATCACCGCCGAGGCGCGTGACAATCGAGTCGTTGCGCCGGACCTGATTACCGTGTCTGGAGGCTCCGAGATCGTGGCCGCTGGATGGGTCGGAAGCAAGCTCCGTCCGGGACCCACAGACATGATCGATCAACATGATCTGAGGCGCATCGTCCTCCGTACGGGCGCGCCAGGGCGGGCGACCAAGACGTTGGAGTACCTCGTGCGAGGTTCTGGTACGCTGACCATTCAGTACGCGTCGCAGAAAGGCGGCACGGTTTCGACTTCGGTGCAGCTCCGCTGAGCCAAGCTGACCCGGAGGACGGGGCGGGGTGGGCGTTTGCGAACGCCCACCCCGTTTTGTTTGCCCGCAGCGGTGGGGCCTGTCATAAGTGAGCTTTCAGGTGATCTTCCCGGCTCGCCAGGCAGTCGCCAGGCGCGAAACCGCTACCTCTGATATCCCCCCATGGCTCTCATCAGCGCCCAAAATCTCCAGATGGCCTTCGGCGGCCGTACACTCCTGGAAGACGCGACTTTGCACATCGAGCGGGGAGAGCGTGTGGGGCTTCTCGGGCGCAATGGTGAGGGCAAGTCCACCCTGCTGAGCATTCTTTCGGGCGCGACGCCTCCTGACGGTGGGGTTGTCGTCTATGAGTCGGGGCTGCGGGTGTCCCTGCTCGGTCAGCAGATTCGGACCAATCAAGAAGGGACTGTAGATGCAGTGATTCGGGAAGGCCTTAGACCGGGTACGCATCATGAGGACCATCCGGTTCAGCGGCTGTGCTCCCTGCTTGATCTGGATCCTGACAAGCCGTTCGCCGACCTCTCCGGAGGGCAGAAGAGGCGCGCCCTTCTCGGCCGTGCCCTGGCAGCCGATCCGGATGTTCTCCTGTTGGACGAGCCGACCAATCATTTAGACGTCGAGAGCATCGAGTGGCTCGAGTCGTTCCTGATGCGCTATCAGGGCAGCCTCCTTTTTGTCACACACGATAGAGCGTTTCTGCAGCGGCTCGCGACGCGCATCGTGGAGTTGGATCGTGGGCACCTCACTTCATGGCTGTGCAACTACCCGACCTACCTTGAGCGCAAAGAGGAACTGCTCCTCAACGAGGAAAAAGAAAACGCCCTGTTCGACAAGGTCTTGGCGCGCGAAGAGGAGTGGATTCGCCGCGGGATCAAGGCCCGTCGCACCCGCAACGAAGGTCGTGTACGAGCCCTGAAGAAGCTTCGGACAGAGCGGACGGAGCGGCGCGAGCGCGCTGGCAAAGTGAACATGAGCATCCAGCGGGCTGAACGATCAGGCTCGAAAGTGATCACCACGGATGCGCTTACGTTCGGTTTCGATGGCACCCCGCTCGTCTCCGACCTCAGTACCACCATCATGCGCGGCGATCGGGTCGGGCTGATGGGCCCCAACGGCTGCGGTAAGACCACGCTCCTCAATTTGCTCCTCGCCAAGCTCGCTCCTGAGCAGGGCAGCGTGAAACACGGCGTGTCGTTGAACGTCGCGTATTTCGACCAGCATCGAGAACAGCTGAACGAGTCGGAGACGGTGGCTGAAGCGATCGGCGGCGGAACGGAGTTCGTACTCCTGAACGGCGAACGCAAACACGTGATGAGTTATCTCGCAGACTTCCTTTTTTCGGCGGAGCGCGCACGGGAGCCCGTTCGTAATCTGTCGGGAGGGGAGCGCAATCGACTCCTCTTGGCTCGGCTCTTTACTCAGCCTGCGAACGTGTTGGTGCTCGACGAGCCTACCAACGATCTCGACACGGACACGCTCGAGCTTCTTGAGGCCCGGTTGCTTGAGTTTACGGGAACAGTGTTGGTCGTCAGCCACGACCGGACGTTCCTCGACAATCTCTGTTCGTCGTCTTTGGTGTTCGAAGGACAGGGCGTCGTGAAGGAGTACATCGGGGGGTATTCGGACTGGAAACGCACCGTCGCGAGGAAAGTCAACTCAGGGGACGATGCCCCGCAGGGCAGGGAAGAAAAAGGGGGGGGCTCCCCGAAAAAGGATGCCGCCGCGCCGATCGCCTCGACGAAGCTCTCCTACCAAGAGAAGAAGGAATGGGAGGCGCTTCCTGCTCGTATAGAGTCCTTGGAGTCTGAACTCCAAGCGGTCCACGAACGTATGTCGGATCCTGCCTTTTTTCAGAGGCCCCAGGATGACACCCGACCCGTGGTAGAACGATCTCAAGCACTGCCCCAGGAAATCGAAGCCGCCTTCACTCGCTGGGCAGAGTTGGACGAACGCCGCTAGCGGTGGCTAGCCAGGTGGAGGAAGACGTCGCGCCTTCAGCAGATTGGAGACCTGTGCGCACGCGCTGCCGTGACACGGAAACGGTCCGTCATTGTTGGGGGTAGCACAACCCGCTGATCGCATGCCTGCGACCCGCTCGTGCCGCCCAGATCTTTTTGCGGCCCCCTTCATGTGAGTAGACGAGTTCGATGACCACCCTTCGCCGATTCGGGTTTACGCCAGCACTGTGCCTCATCGCTTTTTCTGCGGTCTCCTGTGGAGGAGAATCCCCAGAGGAATCCGGAGCCCCAGTCACTGAGAGTCCCGCTGTCGAGTCTGAGCCATCGCCTGAAATGGGCTCGATGGTTGGAGATGTGACGAGCCCCGAGTCCCCTGAGGACGGTGGCGCCATTGATGCACCCCGAGAGAATCCGCGAACGGGCGAGCCAACCGAACCACCCCCGCCGCCCTCTCCCGAAGACAACATGGAAGGGATGACCATGGACGATGAGGGCGATGAGATGCCCGCCGATGAGCCAGTGTTCATCGCCTCCGGCACCACCCTCACGTTCGCGATGGAAGCCCCGATATCCACGGACAAGAACAAAGCTGGCGACATGTTTTCCGCGAAGCTCGTCTCAGACGTGCTTTCGGAAGACGGCCGCGTGCTGCTACCCATGGGTGCCGTGCTCCTAGGCAGGGTCACCGAGAGCGTCGAGAGTCCCTCTGCCGACCAGCTTGCCATGCTGAGGTTGGCGGTCGAGTCCATCGAGGCAGGTGGGTCCGCTTATTCGGTGGTTGGCGAAATCGAGGACGTGCAAGTACAGGCGGAAGCCCGCGACAGCAACCGGCGCTCTGCGGCGACCGCCGTGGCCGGCGCCGCTGCGGGAGCCGTCCTCGGTCGTCTTACCGGGCGAACCAAGACTGGAGCGGTCGCTGGCGCAGCTGCTGGAGTTGCCGTTGCGCTCTCTACCCGGGACGGGCAGGCTACGATTCCGAGCGGAGCGAAGTTGACGGTGCGCCTGAGTGAGCGTCTCATCATCCGTTGAAGCCGGGGCCGCAAAGCCGCGAGGCTTCCTGACGTAGGCAGGGCGAGCCTTCGGGTGAGACTTCTCCGCCCCTTATTATATTGTGTCTCGACTGGCTGCCCTCTACGGTGGCCAACTTGGACATGAACGCCCGCGCGCGCCCACCAAGAGCGACTCCCATGAGCAAGTCACCGCCGATTATTTACACGTGGACCGACGAAGCGCCCGCTTTGGCGACTCACGCCTTTCTTCCCGTAGTGCGTGCGTTCGCGGGTGCGACCGGAGTGCCTGTCGAGACGCGTGACATCTCACTGGCAGGGAGGATCCTCGCGGTCTTTGGCGACATGCTTCCGGAAGGGCAGAAAGTGCCCGACGATCTTGCCGAGCTGGGCAGCCTGGTGGAGACGCCTGAGGCCAATGTCATCAAGCTGCCGAATGTCAGCGCGTCGATTCCACAGTTGAAGACGTGCATTGCGGAGCTACAAGCAAAAGGGTTCGCGCTGCCCGCGTATCCCGATGAGCCCGCGAACGATGCGGAAGTCGGCGTAAAGGCTCGTTACGACAAGGTGAAGGGAAGCGCCGTAAACCCGGTTTTGCGGCAGGGGAACTCAGACCGGCGGGCGCCCAAGGCTGTGAAGGACTTCGCCAAGACGAATCCGCCACGTATGAGGGCTTGGCCCGAGGGGTCCAAGACCCACGTCGCGACGATGAGCGGAGGGGACTTCTTCGCCAACGAGCGGTCGGTCACCCTGGACCGGGCGACGACGGCGCGAATCGAGCATGTCGCCGCTGACGGTACCGTCTCGGTCCTGAAGGCGTCTCTGCCCTTGCTCGCTGGCGAGGTGCTCGATGCCACTTTCTTAAGTAAAGCCGAGCTCGTCACGTTCCTGCGGGAGCAAGTTCAGGACGCCAAGGACCGCGGTGTGCTGTTTTCCGTCCACCTGAAGGCGACCATGATGAAGGTCTCTGACCCGATCATCTTCGGTCACTGTGTGCGGGTTTTCTTCGAGAACGTCTTTGCGAACCACGCAGAGGTTCTCGATGAACTCGGCGTTGATGTGAACAACGGGTTCGGCGACCTGATCGCCAAGATTGCCACTCTGCCAGCGGACCAACGGGCCGCGATTGAAGCGGACATTCAGGCGGCCTATGCCGACGGTCCGAGTATCGCCATGGTGGATTCAGGGCGAGGGATCACGAACCTGCATGTGCCCAGTGACGTCATCATCGACGCCTCTATGCCACCCATGATCCGCGACTCAGGAGGCATGTGGAATACGGCCGGCGACCTGCAGGACTGCAAGGCCGTTATCCCGGATTCGAGTTACGCAGGTATCTATGACGCGGTTGTGAAGGACTGCCAGGCGCACGGCCAATTCGACCCACGAACGATGGGTAGCGTGCCCAACGTCGGCCTGATGGCTCAGAAAGCTGAAGAGTACGGCTCCCACGACAAGACGTTCGAAATTTCGGTCGATGGCACGGTGCGTGTGACCGACAGCGCAGGCGAAGTCCTCATCGAACAGGCGGTGGGCGCCGGTGACATTTGGCGGGCGTGCCAGACGAAAGACCCGCCTGTCCGAGATTGGGTGAAGCTGGCCGTGAACCGGGCGCGTGCGACCGGAGCCCCCGCGATCTTCTGGCTCGACCGTGCGCGCGCTCATGACGTCGAGTTGATTCGCAAGGTGGAGGCCTGTCTGTCGGAGCACGATACAGAGGGGCTTCACATCGAAATCCTGGCCCCTGAACAGGCGATGCACTTCTCCTTGGATCGCATAAGAAAGGGGGAGGACACGATCTCCGTCACCGGCAACGTGTTGCGGGACTACCTCACGGACTTGTTTCCGATCCTCGAAATCGGGACGAGTGCTCGGATGCTCTCGATTGTGCCTCTGCTCAACGGCGGCGGCTTATTCGAGACGGGCGCAGGCGGATCCGCGCCCAAGCACGTCCAGCAATTTGAGAAGGAAGGCCATCTGCGCTGGGACTCGCTCGGCGAGTACATGGCTTTGGCGGCCTCGTTGCAGCACCTGGGCGAGCAGTTTGCAAATGCAGGAGCCCTCGCCTTGGGTGCCGCACTCGACTTGGCGACGGCAGACTACCTCAAGAATGCGCGTGAGCCTTCGCGGAACGTGCACGAGCTCGACAACCGCGGGAGCAGCTTTTACCTGACGCTCTACTGGGCGCAAGCGTTGGCAGCGCAGAAGCTAGACACGGAGCTCGCGGCGAGGTTCGCCCCGGTCGCTGCGGCTCTGATGAAGAACGAGGCGAAGATCGTCGCCGAGTTAAACAGCGCCCAAGGGCGCACGCAGGATATCGGTGGGTACTATATGCCGGACGCTTCCAAGGCCGCGGCGGCGATGCGACCGAGTGCCACGCTGAACGCCATCATCGACAGCGTCTAGCCGACTGGGGGAGTCCGCCATGAAAGAGCCGTCCCTGACCTTGGGGATCGAGGAAGAATACCAGATCATCGACCCCGAATCTGGCGAGTTAAAGTCCTACATCACTCAGATTCTCGAAGACGGGCGGATTACGGTGGAGGACATCAAGCCGGAACTCCACTAGTCGGTCGTGGAGGTCGGGAGTTCGGTTTGTCAGACCCCGACCGAGATCAAGGGCGAGGTCCAGCGTCTGCGACGGGCGGTGATCGACCTCGCGGCCAAGGACGGGTTGAGGATATTAGCGGCCGGCACCCACCCGTTTTCATCGTGGATGGACCAGGAGATCACGCCACTCGAACGCTATCTCGGCGTCGAGCAAGATCTTCAGGATCTCGCGCGCAAGAACCTCATCTTCGGCATGCACGTCCACGTCGGCATCGAAGATCCAGAATTCTTGATCGATGCCATGGCGGTGTCGCGCTATTTTCTGCCGCACATTCTCGCCCTCTCCACGAGTTCGCCGTTTTGGAGCGGCCGCAAAACCGGGTTGGAATCGTACCGTAGCGTGCAATGGCGGAATTTCCCGCGCACGGGGGTGCCGCCCACGTTCCGGACGTATGCCGATTACGAGAAAATCGTGCGGATGCTGGTCAATGCGAACGCGATTCCGGACGCATCGAAGATCTGGTGGGATATCAGGCCGCACCATCTGTATCCCACGCTCGAATTCCGTGTCTGCGACATTTGTACCCGCGTAGACGAGGCCGTCTGCATCGCAGGGATCTTTCAGGCGCTTATCGCCAAGTTGTGGAAACTGCGGCGAGACAACCTCTCTTTTCGCACGTATCCCCTCGCGCTCATCGAAGAGAATAAATGGCGGGCGGTGCGCTACGGGGTGGAAGGGCATTTGCTCGACCTCGGCCAGGAGGCTGAGAGGCCGGCGAAGACGATCATCCTTGAACTCGTGGCCTTCCTCGATGATGTCCTAGACGACCTCGGGAGTCGTGCGGAAGTCGAGTATGCCTTCACCATTTTGGAACACGGAACCAGCGCAGACCGGCAGCTCGCCACCTTCGAGAGAACCGGTGATCTGAAGGCGGTTGTGGATCAACTGGTTGTGGAGACCGCGGAAGGACTCTGATCCTGGCGTAGGCTCTGGGGCTAGCTTCCTCTCCTGGAACGCTGTAGCGCCACAAGTGATAAAACGAAGCCGGTCCCCAACCTCTGAAATGTCAAGGGCATACACCTATGCAAGTCCGTCACATCGATGTCGATCCACTCGTACACGCCACCCCGCTTCTCGCGGTGGGCCTGACGAAGGGCGCTGACGCCAGTGAAGGTCTTCTCGCCCGGCTGGACGCCGCGTTGGGCGGCGCGATCGCACGGAGTATCGCGTCAGGAGACCTCAAGGGTGACTCGAAGGACGAAGCCCTGTTCTACGCTGGCGACCAAGGTCCGAGTCGAGTGGTGGTTCTCGGGCTCGGCGAGGCCGATAAGGTGAACAGTGAGGCCGTTAGAGGAATGGCGGGTCGGGCTGTTCGCGTGGCCGAGCGGCTCGGTCTGACCTCGGTGAGCGTAAGTGTGGAGGGTGTCGGAACCGTCGCTGCTGAGGTGGCGGGTCAGGCTGCCGCCGAAGGCGCCGCGCTCGCGGCGTGGCGCTTCCGCGAGCTGAAGACCGTCGACCCCGAAGCTGTGGATGTCACCTCTGCGGACGTCCTTGGGGGTGATGCTGGCTGCGTTGAGGTGGGAGCGATCATCGGCGCGGCCGAGAATCTCGCGCGTACGCTACAGTCCCGTCCGGGCAACGTCGCAACGCCGACGCACATTGCGAACGCTGCGGGGGATATGGCGTCAGAAGCCGGGATGAAGATCACGATCTTCGACGAGGCCCGCATGAAGGAAGAGGGCATGCACGCGATCCTCGCCGTGTCGAAGGGATCGGTAGAAGAAGCCCGCTTCATCATCATGGAGCACAACGGGGGAGCAGAGGGCGAAGCGCCGCTGGTGTTGATCGGCAAGGGCCTCTCGTTCGATGCTGGCGGTATTTCTCTGAAGCCAGCGGGTGGCATGGAGAACATGAAGTTCGACATGTCGGGTGGGGCGGCCGTTATTGGCGCCATGCAGGCGATCGCCAAGCTGGGTGTGAAGGCCAACGTCGTGGGCATCGTGCCTTCGTCTGAGAACCTCCCGTCGGGCACCGCAGTGAAGCCCGGCGACGTGATCGACACGCTAGGCGGCAAGACCGTGGAGGTGATCAACACAGATGCGGAAGGTCGCCTCCTCCTAGCGGACTCGCTCGCGTACGCCTCCAAGATGAACCCGGCGGCGATGGTCGATTGCGCCACGCTTACCGGGGCCGTTGTGGTCGGACTTGGAGCCCACGCCGCTGCCGTGCTGGGTAACGATCAGGAACTCGTTGAAGAACTGATCTCGGCGGGCCAGACGTCTGGTGAGCGTTGCTGGCAGCTTCCCCTCTGGGACGAGTACAAGACCCAACTTGAGAGCACCACCGCAGACCTGAAAAACGTGGGTGGCCGAGCCGGTGGGACGATCACCGCCGCCTGCTTCCTGTCCGAGTTCGTCGGCGACACTAAGTGGGCCCACCTCGACGTCGCAGGGACCGCATACGGCGACGGCATCGCTCCGTATCATCGAAAAGGCGGGTACGGGTCTCCGACTCGACTTCTCGTGCAATGGGTCCGGAGTCGCGCCGGGTGACGAGGTCCGGGCTTCGGACCGTCGCGCCTCGGGGCTCTCAGTGGACTTGGGTGCTTGTACGAAGCATAGCGCTCACGCTCTGGCTCGCGGCTTTTTCGGTCCATGCGACTGCGGCGCAGGTGACCCCGCCGGACACAATCCCCGTGGTGGGTGCGGGAGTGTTGGCCGGGGATAGCCTCGCGGCAGACTCGTTGGCTCTGGATACACTTGCGACAGACTCGTCGGCTCTGGATACACTTGCGGTGGGGGCGGTGCCCGACTCCGCGGCGGCAGACTCCATTTTTTACAATTTGCCGGACTTTTCAGGTGAAGTGCCGGCGAGTTGGAGTACAGGCGTCTGGGCATGGGATCTGGTGGAAATCCACGCTTCCGGAGCAAACACGCTCACGGAACTCGTCGCAGAGGTGCCTGGGGTCATCGTGATGTTGGGCGGCGACTATGGCACTCCAGCCGGGCTCACCGCCTTTGGGACCGGGGGTGGCGGATTTCGGGTCTTCCGCGACGGTTTCGAGCTTTTTCCGGTCGATGGGGGCGTGGTCGATCTGTCGCGTGTGGGGCTCGGCGGAATCGAGCGGGTACGGCTCGAGCGGGGCATGGGGGATCTGCGAATCGAGATGTGGTCGAAGAGTTACGAGGATGGTCGGCCATTTTCCTTGGTCGAGGCCGGCACTGGCGACCTCGCGACTAACCTGTTTCGGGGTACGTACGCAGATCCCACCGCTCTCGGCGGGAGCCTTGGCTTGGCGCTGGAGAGGACCGACACACGCGGGCCCGGGGGCGATGAGGCCGGCGGGCGCACTGGAAGTTGGGTACGCTACCAACTGCATCGGGGAGACGCCGCCGGTCTGGCCATCGAACTCCACAACGTCAGCACCCAGACCGACCTCGCTGATTATCCCTCGCCGGCGGCGCGCACAGATTGGACAGTCCGAGGCCGGGCACAGTTCGCCGCAGGCTTGGTGGGTGAGGCCTATACGGGTAAGTCGACCCACACGGTCGACGATATTCGTGACACCTACGAGCGAGAGGGCGGGAGTCGAAGGCAGAGCGGCCTGAGGCTTGGCTTCGACCGTAACGGGGTCTGGGCGCGTGGCGAGTATCGTATGTTCGGCGGCGACGAGCTCCCTGCGAATCGCCTAGACCTGATGGGCGGATTTGCCCGCCCCGGAATCGGCGGCGTGGCCGCTGACCTATCCCGAGGCTCGTGGGTGACGACCCGCACGTCGGCATCTCGGGTGCGCGCCTGGACCGACCCCATAGGCGGCGTCTTCTCTCTGTTCGGATCGAGGGAGTCCGGGGGGTATGGCTCGCGCACTCTCCCACTGCTTGATGTCGAGCCGGCGGTGGATACGACCGGGGCGGCAAGCGCGGGTGACCCGGGAGAAGCGTTTGATCCAGGGCGCCTCTTCGGCGTCAGCGAGCGGACAGCTACTCGTCTTGGCGCCACGCTTTCGTGGCGAGGAGCCTCGGTCTCGGGGGCCCTTCTCACGGTCGAGAACGACACCTTGATTCCGCTCGGCCTGGGATTGGATCGCGCGGGCCCGTTCGTGGGTGGGGCGGAGCGGAAGGGCTGGGAGGGGTGGGGGGCGTTACCGATGCCCATGAAAGGGCTCCGGTTGCAGGGGTCCCTGCAGCGCTGGGACATACCCGGATCTTACCTCCCGGAGCAGATTTACACCGGGGCCTTAGTCTTCCACCGGCTTTACCTGGACAGTGGCAACTTCGAGTGGTGGTGGACCATCGGTGCTCGCGGCCACTCCGCGATGACGCTGCCTATTCTGGGCGAACCGGACGCCGAGGGTGAGCCACAGCTTCAAACCGTGCCCTTCTATCAGGACTGGTACGCCCGGATCCAGGTCAGAATTGTCACCATCCAGATCTATGTCGCCTGGGACAACTTCACCCGACGGCCAAAATTGCAGAACTATCCTGGCCGGATCCTGCCGCGAACGCGGACGGTGTACGGGATACGCTGGACCATGCGCAACTAGCTACGGGCCGCCGATGCATCCCGTGGGCTGCGTTGGCTGCTCCTTGAAGTAGCGTGTGCTACTCCTGCGTCGCGCCGCCTTGCCACACGGGCGCCTCGACGGCCCTCAGGGTTTTGGGGCGTTTGGGTTGAGGGACGGCGCTTGCTTGAGGTCGCTTTGCTCCTCAAGGGCGGGCTGATGAGTGGTCCTCTGTGCTGGCTGACTCCTTGAGGTCGCTTTGCTCCTCAGGGGTGGGGCTGATGAGTGGTCCTCTGTGCTGGCTGACTCCTTGAGGTCGCTTTGCTTCTCAAGGGGCGGTCGTGGGCTGGGGTCTGCAGATTTCCTGCGTCGGGGTTATGTTTTTCGGCTCTGTGGAGGGCGGAAATGATTCGAAGTATGACTGGGTATGGAGAGGCTGAGCGGGAGTCGCCCGCGGGGCGTCTGCGGCTGGAAGTGAAGACGGTAAATCATCGATTCTTCAACTCCAGCATCAAGACACCTTCTGGCTTCGATAAACACGAACGAGACATCGCCGAAGCGCTGAAGAGGCACCTATCCAGGGGCCACGTCAGCGCCTTTCTGACTTTGGACCGTTCCGCTTCGGAGCAAGAGGCCGCCCCGAACGTCGATCTGGACCGAGCGCGGCAGATTCGGGATGCCCTTGCAAGTATGGGCGCCGAACTGGGCGTTCCCGGGGCAGTCGACCTGTCGATGTTGGCGCGTTTTGGGGAGTTGTTCCGTGTCCCCGAGCAGGATCGACGCGTTGGCGTGGAGCCGGAGGTCATCAAGGCGTTGGCCGAGGACGCGGCGCGGTCGGTTTGTTCGATGCGCGAGGCGGAGGGCGAGCGGCTCGCGGCGGACCTCGACGAGCGCCTCTCGGGCATGTCTGCGGCGTTGGACCGCGTTGAGGTGAGAGCGCCTGAGCGGCTTCTGGCCGAGCGGGACCGCCTTCGCCAGGCCGTTCGCGAGTTGTCAGAACAGGTCGATGTAGACGAGGAACGTCTCGCCCGCGAAATCGCGTACCTGGCAGAAAAGTGGGATATCAACGAAGAACTCGTGCGGTTCCGCTCGCATATTGAGTTGTTCCGTGAGGCCATGTTATCAGATGGCGCGGAGCCAGTTGGCAAGCGTCTTGGCTTCCTGGTCCAGGAAATGCATAGGGAAGCCAATACGATCGGCTCGAAATCGAACGACGCTGAGATCACCCAAGCTTCCGTGGCGCTCAAGGAAGAGGTGGAACGCGTCCGAGAACAGGTGGAGAACGTCGAGTGACGCGTGCTGCCCCGGTCGTGTTGGCGGCGCCGAGCGGGACCGGTAAGACCACGTTGGCTCACAGGCTGGTCGAGGGGTCCAATCGCTTCGTTTTTTCCGTGTCTGCGACAACGCGGCCCGCGCGAAAAAGGGAGCGTGACGGGGTGGATTACCACTTCGTTGATAAGTCCACTTTTGAGGCGATGGTCGCGGCGGGGGCACTCGCGGAGTGGGCCTCTGTACACGACTGCCTGTACGGCACCCCGAGAACAGAATTGGACTCGGCGGCCCTTCGTGGCGAGCATGTAGTGCTGGATATTGATGTTCAGGGTGCTCGGCAGATCCGAGAGTCGGTGCCGGAGGCGAAGTTGATTTTCATCTTGCCGCCCTCTGTCGAGGTCATGATGGAGCGTCTGAAGGGGCGTGGCACAGAAGCACCGGTCGAGGTGGCGAGGCGGCTCCGCTCGGCTTTGGATGAACTCCGGGCGGTGCCCGAGTTCGACTATGTTGTCGTCAACGACGACATTGAACGCTGTGTGGCAGAAATTGAAGCGATCGTTACGGGTCAGGGCGGCGGCAAGGCCGGGTCAGTCCCGATAGAGAACATCGAGGTGTTTCGTGCTGGCTTGGCGCGCATACTCGATCGTGAGTTTGAGAACGCAAACGGATGAGGAGTCACTGATGAGAGTCTTTACCCCTGACGAAGTCGCGGTGGGCACCGAGAGCAAGTACCTCGGTGTGCTGGTTGCCGCCAAGTATGCCCGTGAGCTGAACACGCTCCCGAGCGAGTCGATGCCGCTTGGCGAAGAGAAGAAGTTGACGACGCGGGCACTTGAGGCGCTTACCTCTGGCCAGATCGAGTTTCGCCTCGTCCGCAAGCGTCTCAAGGACGACACCTAAGCGAGATCCAACCCCGTGGCTGATCGCGCACTGACAGCTCGACGCCCATGGGAGGGCCGGAGGGTCGTCGTGGGTGTGACCGGCGGGATTGCCGCGTACAAGTCCGTCCAGGTCGCTCGTGATTTGACGCGCCTGGGTGCGACGGTTGATGTCGTGCTGACCCATTCGGCACAGAAATTTGTGACACCCCTCAGCTTCTCGGGAGTGACCGGGCGTCCCGCGCTCACGGATCTGTTTTCGGCTGAAGGTGCGGCGTTGCACATCCGTCTGGGCCGCGAGGCGGACGTAGTCTGTGTGGCACCGGCAACCGCGGATTTCCTGGCCCGCGCGGCACAGGGCCGAGCCGATGACTTGATCTGCACGACCTTGCTCGCCACGAGGGCTCCAGTAGTGCTGTGTCCGGCAATGAACGACCGCATGTTTTCGCACCCTCAGGTGCAGGCCAACTTGGCGCACCTCCGAGACCACCTGCACTACACGATCGCGGGCCCAGCAGATGGCGCGCTCGCAGTGGGTGAGGGTGAGGGGCCAGGCCGGATGATCGAGCCTTGGCAGATTGAAGAACACATTGGCAGGGCCCTCGAGGCATCGGGTCCGCTGATCGGTCGGAAGGTCCTGGTGACTGCAGGCCCAACTCGCGAACCCTTGGACCCGGTGCGGTACCTCGGCAATCGATCGTCGGGCCGGATGGGGTATGCGATCGCGCAGGCCGCGTGGCGCAGGGGAGCCCATGTCACGCTGGTCTCTGGCCCAAGCTCGTTAGCCCCCCCTGAGGGCGTCGACTTCGTGCCGGTGGAGACAGCGATGCAGATGCGTGAAGCAGTGCTCGGACTCGTCGCGAATACGGATGTGAATGTGTTCTCGGCGGCCGTGGCCGACTTTCGTCCGTCTAACCCTCACGCTACGAAGGTCAAGCGCGCCGACGCGGGTGGTGAAATGATCGTGACCCTTGAAGCCAACCCGGATATCGCCGCGGACACGGTCCTCGTTCGCAAGTCGGGCAGCCTCTCTGTGGGCTTCGCGCTTGAGACGAACGACCTCATCTCCAATGCTGCCAAGAAGCTCGTCAGCAAGCAGTTTGATTTGTTGGTGGCTAACGACGCGACCGAGCCAGGGGCGGGCTTCGAAGTCAGCACGAACAAGGTCACCATCCTCTCCACGGACGGCGAACCGGAGGAACTCCCCCTCATGACGAAAGACGCCGTCGCAGAGGAATTGCTCGATCGCGTCTGTGCCCACCTAGCGAGGCGGTCTTGACCGGATTGCGCTCGTCTCGCGAAGAGGTGGCCCGGCTCCTGCGACAAAAGGCGGAACTTGGCCCCGAGGCGCTCTACCTGAGTGGGCTCAGTCGGGGTGAGGCCTTGCGGCTTGCCGCCACCGCCCGTGCCGGTGCCCAGGCGCTCGAGACTTCGGCGACCCTGACCCGCCCCGTGGCGGCCTCTGGCACACCGAAGGGCCGGGGCAGTCCGGCTCCGACACGGCAGGCGGTGGCCGCGGTCACGTCGTCCTTGCCCGTTCTCCCGGCTTCCTACGTGGAGCTTCGTGAGCATGCCCTGTCTTGTACCCGTTGTAGGCTCTCCGAAGGGCGCACCCAGGTCGTTTTTTCTGACGGTGTCGAGCATGCCAGGGTCATGGTAGTCGGCGAGGCACCGGGCGCGAGCGAGGACGAGACAGGCGTCCCATTTGTTGGGGCGGCAGGCAAGTACCTCAACCTCCTGTTGTCCACGGTGGGTCTCTCCAGGGCGGACACGGTGTACATCGCGAACGTGCTCAAGTGTCGGCCACCGGGGAATCGAAACCCCATGCCAGACGAGATCGAGGCGTGTTCTCCGTTTCTCCTGAAACAGATTGAACTTGTTCAACCTGAAGTCCTGCTCGCCGTCGGTTCGTTTTCCGCCCAACTCTTGACCGGTCGGGAGAAGGTGGCGCTCGGCAAGATCCGCGGTGAGGTGCACAACTATGGCGGCGTGCCGCTCGTGGTCACTTACCATCCCGCCGCGCTTCTGAGAAATCCCAAGTGGACGCGTCCATTCTGGGAAGACCTGCAGTTGCTCAGGCAGGTTTTGGACGGGGCCTAGGCGGCTGCGGCATCCGGCACGCTGCTGTGTGCTGCGAATAGAGTGCGAATCATAGGCGGGGGTGACGTTCCACGCTTTAGGCTGGGGTGCATGGCGAGCGGCGATCAACTAGATTGGCCGACCCTTTGAGCGACGCACATGGAAGCCTCACCAAACTTCAGCCCCGCCCTTTTCGACCGGACGCCTCCGTTTTCTCTGGAGGCGGAGACCGCGGTGTTGGGCGGCATGCTGATCGACCGTGAAGCGGTGACCCGGGCGATGGAGTTCGTCAGCGACTCGATGTTCTACCGCGAGGCGAACCGGCGTCTATATCGGGCCATGGTGCGGCTCTTTGAACGTGGCGACGTCATTGACGTGATCACAGTCTCCGAAGAGCTCAAGAAAACCGGAGAGATGGAGTCGACCGGCGGCTTCGACTACCTCGGCAAGCTCGTTGATGCCGTCCCGACCTCGGCGAATCTTGAATACCACGCGAAGATCGTGCGAGACAAGGCGATCCTGCGGCGGCTCGTCGAGCAGTCGACCCAGATCATTCGTGATGTCTACGAACAGGGTGAGCGCGAAGTCGACGACATCCTGGATCAGGCGGAAGCGCGCATTTTCCAGGTCGCCGAAAGCCAGGCGCGCGAGGGCTTCGTTTGGATCAAGGAAATCCTGTGGGCCACTTTCGAGCACATCGAGAAGCTCCAAGAGTCAGAATCGGGCATCACAGGTGTCCCCAGTGGGTTCCCTGACCTCGACCGCATGACCACGGGTCTGCAAAAGGGCGACTTATGCATTGTTGCCGCCCGCCCTTCTATGGGGAAGACCTCCTGGGTGATGAACGTGGCCGCGAATGCCGCGATCACTCACAAGATCCCGGTCGCGATTTTTTCTCTGGAAATGGCGTCTGAGCAGCTCGTGCAGCGGCTGCTTTGTGCGGAGGGGCGGATCGATGCCCAGCGCTTGCGTCGGGGCAAGCTATCCCCCGAGGAGCATCAGCGTCTTGCGGCAGCCGCAGGACACCTCAACACCGCCCCGATCTGGATCGACGACCAGCCGGGCTGTAACGTGCTCGAAATCAGGGCGAAATCCCGACGCTTACAGTCAGAATTGCGGCTGGACGGCAAAGAACTCGGCATGGTTGTGATCGACTACATGCAGTTGATGTCGGGTACCGCCAATTCCGAAAGCCGAGTCCAGGAGGTCAGCTTGATCTCACGGGGACTCAAGTCGTTGGCTCGTGAACTGAACGTGCCGGTCGTGGCGCTCTCGCAGTTGAGCCGTGGCCCGGAGCAGCGTACGGACAAGCGCCCCATGCTCTCTGACCTTCGCGATTCCGGTTCCATCGAGCAGGATGCCGATCTCGTCATGTTCCTCTTCCGTCCGGAGTACTACGCTCCAGCAGAGAAGCGTGACGAACTTGAGGGAAAGGCGGAGCTCATCATCAGCAAGCAGCGAAACGGACCGACCGGCGTAATTGAGCTGTTCTTCCAGAAGGCCTATACCCGCTTCGATTCCGTGACCCGGAGTTCACAGGGTGGTCCCGACTCGGGCAATGAGGGGCCGAGCTTCGGGCCATGACGAGGCCCGAGGGTGCTGTCAAGGTGGGTGTCGCCGTGCCTGCCGCCGGCTCGGGCACTCGAATGGGTGGGGCGCGGAAACCGTTCTTGGAACTTCTTGGAGAGACGGTCCTGGCGCGTGCTCTAGCGCCGTTTCTGGCCGAGCCCCGCGTGTGCGCGGTGGTGGTGGCTCTCTCACCCGACGATTTTCGTGACGCCCCTGGGTGGATCACCGACCTTGATTCGCGGGTCCAGGTCGTCCTGGGCGGGGCCTCCCGCACGGAGTCCGTGCGCAACGCTCTTTTGGCGCTCCCCGAGGGGCTCGACATCATCGCCGTGCACGACGCGGCCCGCCCGCTGGTGACGGCGGCTACGGTGACCGCGTGCATCGACATGGCCGCGACCGGGGTCGGGGCTGTCGCCGGTTGCCCCGCCGTGGATACGCTGAAAAGGGTAACCCCAGAGGGCCGGGTCTTGGACACTCCGGACCGATCTTCGATGTGGCACGCCCACACTCCCCAGGTGTTTCCAGCCGCGCTGATTCGTCGCGCTTACGGGGAAGGCTCTGAGGGCACCGACGATGCGTCGCTTGTGGAACGGATTGGGGGTGTGATTCAGATGGTGGACGGCGGGACCGGGAACATCAAAGTCACTCGCCCGACCGACGTGGCGATCGCCGAGGCCATTCTGAAGGCGCAGAGCATATGACGTTCCCCCTCACGCGAGTCGACCTGCGCGCGGATCCCGACGCGGACCTGGAAACCACGGTCAGGCATTTGCGGGCGGACGGCGTGATCGCTTATCCGACGGAGACGGTCTACGGTTTTGGCTCAACCCTGTCTTCAAAGGGTATTGCGGCGGTAAAGAACCTCAAGAGCCGTGGCGAAGAAAAGCCGATTATCGTCCTCATTGGGGCGATGGAGCAGGTCGCTGGGCTCGTCTGGACCGATGCTGCGCGGGAACTCGCGAAGATCTTCTGGCCTGGCGCAGTGACCCTGGTCCTCGCGGATCCCCAGGGTGTGTTCCCCAAGGGCGTCCACAACCAAGACGGAGGGGTCGCAGTTCGGTTGAGCCCCCAACCCGTTGTGCGGCGGTTGATCGCGGCCTTGGACGGCCCCCTGACATCGACGAGCGTGAACGGGCCCGGGGAACGACCCGCGCGGTCGGGGTCGGAAGCCGCCGACGTGATCCGACGCATGGGCAGGTCGGACGTCCATGTCTTGGACGCTGGAACGCTGCCACACTCCCTCTCATCCACCATCATTGATTGTACCGGAGTGACGCCCACCGTGCTGAGAGAAGGTTCAGTGCCCGTGGGGCGACTCCGCTGTGCTATTCCGGAGATCCATGGACAAGATTCTTGATACGTCGGGGGACTTTTGTCTCCTGTTCGTCTGTACCGGGAATACCTGCCGCAGCCCCATGGCGGCGGCGATCGCCCGGCGGGCAGCCGCTGCCCGGGGGTGGACAGGATTCAAGGTCCTCTCGGCCGGGGTTGCCGCCACGGACGGCGAACCCGCGTCGGCTGGGGCCGTTCGGGCAGCGAAGGCCAACGGCCTCGGTCTCCGCGAACATCAGGCTACGCTCCTGCGCCCAGAGCTGGCGGAGTGGGCAGACATCATTCTTGTGATGTCTCCGGCCCACGTCATGCGGGTGGCAGAGTTAGGGGCAGGGGACCGTGCCGCTTTGCTCGGTGCCTATGCCTCAGAAGGTGATGGCACCTCGCTTAGGGGTGCGGTTCCTGACCCGATCGGGGGAAGCGACGAGGAGTACTTGGAAACCTTCGCTTTCTTGGAAAATCTCATCGAACGCGCGCTCGCGCGCATGGAAGCCGCGGTAATCAAATGAGCGTTACAGCATCCACTCGGGTCTTGGCACTTCTCGGAGACCCGGTCGAGCACTCCATGTCACCGGTCATTCAGAACGCCGCCTTTGCCGAAGCTGGGGTGGACGGCGTTTACGTGACCGTGCGTTGTGCTGGTGAGGATCTCGCAGGCTTCATGAAGGGGCTCTGCCGAGCCGGGGGAGGCGGCAACATTACGCTGCCCCACAAGGAGAAAGCCGCAGCCTTCGTGGATGTTGCGAGTCCGGCAGTCCGACGCACCGGGGCCTGCAACACCTTTTGGGGAGGGGCTGACGGCTCGGTGCACGGGGACAACACAGATGTTGATGGCTTTCGCGGAGCCTTGCGTGCCTTTGTGGAGGGGTCACCCCGGGGGCTCCGCGCGCTCTTGTTGGGGGCGGGCGGTGCGGCTCGTGCGGCCTTGATGGGTTTGTTGGAAGAAGGTGCGGACGAGGTGCTCATCTATAACCGTACTCAGGAACGAGCCCGTGCCGTGGCGCGTCGCATCGGCGGATCGAATGCTCGTGTCGTCCACTTGCTGGAAGATGTCCGTGGGGAGGGCTTCGACCTCGTGGTCAACGCGACGCGAGTGGGGCTCGCCGGCGGCGACCCGTCTCCTTTCGATTTCGCACTGCTGGAGCGCGTAGGCGGGGCGATGGACTTGGTTTACGGATCGGAACCGACGCCCTTCATCGTGTCCGCTGACCAGATGGGCATCAGGGCCACGGACGGCGGCGAGATGCTTGTGCAGCAGGGCGCGGCTTCGTTCGAACGGTGGTGGGAAATGCCCGCTCCGATCGCTACGATGCGGGCCGCCCTAGGACGGGGCCCCGAGGGGTGAGGCCGGCGGTGTGGGCGGCAGACCTCGCCGATCTGCTTTTGCCATCGGGGTGCGTCGCCTGCGGAATCTGGATTCCCGGCGGCCGGACTGCGGCGTTGGTGTGCGGTCGATGCAAGAGTCGACTGGAGCAGGCGGCCTGGCCGCGCTGCCAGCGATGCCACAATCCCCGAGCGACCGGCCGCACCGAGGCAGCTCAGTGCCGCGAGTGCCAGGACTGGCCGCCCGAATTGACCTTCGCCCGATATGCATACGTGCTCCAGGCGCCCGCGGCCGACCTTGTGCATGCACTCAAGTACGAGGGGTGGGCTGAACTGGCCCAGACCATGGCAGAAGCGTTGGCGCAAATCACCTTGCCGGCTTCAGGGTCCGCGGTGGTCACGGCCATTCCAACGACCGCCGCTCGGATGCTGGAGCGCGGCTACAACCAGGCGGGCCTCCTGGCCGAGAGATATTCCCACGCACGCGGACTTCCCATCGCGGAGCTTCTGGTGCGTGCCCGTGCTACGGCTTCCCAGACCGAGTTGCATCCGGCCGAGCGGCAGGCAAACGTCGAAGGCGCGTTCACCGTGGACCCGTCCTCGATGTCCCTCTGGAGGGGTGCCCATGTGGTACTGGTCGATGACGTGCTTACTACGGGCGCGACCGCGTCAGAGGCGGCCAGGGCTCTGGTCTCGGCGGGTGCCAGCGGCGTAACGTTGATCTCCTTTGCCAGAGCCCTACCCAATGCCCTGCGCTAGAAGGCCCAGAGGTTATCATTAGGAGCTGAGCATCGTCCCTTAATTTCCCAAAAAGAGCCAGGAGCTAGACATGGCAATCCGGGTAGCCATCAACGGATTCGGCAGGATCGGCCGCAACGTTCTTCGAAGCGCGAAGCAGTCAGGGCGGACGGACGTCGATTTCGTGGCCGTCAACGACCTTACTGACGCGAAGACGCTGGCCCACCTCCTCAGATACGATTCCGTTCATGGGCGCTATCCGGGAACGGTCGAGGTGTCGGGCAGCGGCCTGATCGTCGACGGCGACGAGATTCAGGTCCTGAGTCAACGGGACCCGGCCGCACTGCCTTGGGGCGAACTCGGCATCGACGTCGTTATTGAGTCGACGGGTCACTTCTCGGACCGGGCGGGCGCGGCGAAGCACCTCGAGGCGGGCGCCAAGAAGGTCATCATTTCTGCGCCTGGCAAGAATGAAGACATCACCATCGTGCTTGGGGTCAATGAGGAGAAATACGACCCGGAGACACACCATGTGATTTCGAACGCCAGTTGCACGACCAACTGTCTCGCGCCGGTGGTGAAGGTCCTGACGGAGAACTTTGGCTTCCGCCACGGTCTCATGACCACGATCCACTCGTACACGAACGATCAGAGCATTCTCGACCTTCCGCACAAAGACCTTCGTCGGGCCAGAGCAGCGGCGATGTCGATGATCCCGACGACGACGGGCGCCGCGAAAGCAACCGGCCTTGTGATCCCCGAGGTCGCCGGCCGAATTGACGGAATGGCGATCCGGGTGCCTACTCCGGACGTCTCCATCGTGGACTTGGTGGCAGAGGTGGAGAAGGACACGACCGCGGATGAGGTAAATGCGGCGTTCCGGGCGGCGGCCGAGGGCCCACTGAAGGGTATCCTCGCGGTCTCGGACGAGCCGCTCGTGTCGATCGACTACACCGGCAACCCGAACAGTTCGATCGTGGACGGCCTTTCGACGTCGGTCATGAGCGGGCGTATGGTGAAAGTCCTCTCTTGGTACGACAACGAGTGGGGCTATTCGAACCGCGTCGTCGATCTCGTGAGCTACGTCGGGGAGCGTCTTCCGAGCTAGTGGCCTGTGGATGCAGCGGCGTTCGAGTGCAAACGAACGTTTGGGACGGGATCCTAAGTACCGTCCACGCGACCGTCGCATTGCGCGAGTCGATCGGTCCGAAATCGGGCTAGCGCCGGAGGGGGGTGGGTAATTTGTGGCATCACCCGTGGTCGGGGTGTAACAAGCCTAGATATCCTTGCGTATAGCAGGACGATGCTAAGCCCAACAAAAATATCCGACCCAGTGAGACGCGCTGCGCCAGTGCTCGCTCCATCAAGCCTCCCGCAGGACTTCGAGACTTGGTTCCGAGAGCATCGCACGGCGGTCTTTCGCTATGTGCGCTTCAGGGTAGCCACACGAGAGGCCGCTGAAGACGTGACGTCTGAGGTGTTCATGAAGGCCCTGCGGTCTTTTGATCGATACGATGAGAATCGAGCTTCGCCTAGGACCTGGCTGCTCCGCATCGCTCGGAACGCCATCACAGATCATCTGCGGGCCCTGTAGCGACGGGGTTCGTTGCATGTGTCGCTAGATCGGATTCATGATCTCGTGGCAAACGTGCCTTCCGCAGAAGAACGGGTACTCAAGGAGGAGCGCATCCAGCTCCTCCTGAACGGAAGCCGCACGCTCCGCAAAGCTGACCAGGAAATTCTTTCCCTCCGTTATGCGGCCGGTCTCGAGAATGCCGAGATCGCGGAGCACCTCCAAGTCAGCCATAACGCGGTGGCTGTAAGGCTCCATAGGGCGCTGAGGCGCCTCAAGGAAGTCGTATACAATCCGGAACTCGATGATACGCAGGACCATGACGAATAGATTCGATAGTGAAGGTTTGGAGATGCCCGAAGACCTGAGGTTATTGGACTCGGAACTTTCCTCGATTTAATATGAAGAGCGACCCTCGTTCGCCCCCGAGTTGCAGGCTGAACTTGCGGTCGAATGGGAGCGAGTTCAGCGGCAGACGTCGTGTGGCCCTCGGCTACGCTATCTCGCGGCCGCCGCCTCCGTCGTTCTGATGCTTGCGACGGCGGGCGTGCCTTCGGCCAGAGCCTCGTTGGTGCGCCTCATCGGCTCCTTCCAGGAGCCGGTAGTGGTGGCGCCAACCCTAGCGCCGGCTCAGTCGCCGCCTCAGTCATTCCAGGCTACAGAGTTCGAACCGACCAGCCCGCTTCTTCCGCCAGAAGCTGCGCCCTCGCGACGGACGATTCCTATCGAGCCGCCCGCTGCCCTGCCGGCCGCAGTCGCGTTCGGGAGGGCTGCGCCAACCCTTCCGGCGATGGCCGATCGAACCGGGACCGAGGCGCTCATTCGTCGACATTATCCGGATGAGCTCGAGCGCCTTGGCGTCGGGGGTTCTGTTCGGTTGTTGCTGTGGGTCGACGAAAGTGGAGCAGTCGACAAGGTGCAGATGGCGAGGGGTTCAGGGATTCCGGGACTCGATCGTGCTGCCCTCGGCGGCATCGCTCGGGAACTGCGTTTCCGACCCGCCACGAGCAGGGGCGAAAACGTAGGCACCTGGGTTGAATTCGACGTCGTCTTCTTAGCCGAGCCGCCAGAGAGTGACGCGTCTCTCTCCACCGACGACGTTTTGGTGGTCCGTGCCCCGGACGACTTGGACGTCGAACCGTTTGACCTCGCCCTAATTCCGGAGTGGCGAGGCGAGATCGACTTCCTAGTCCCAAGTCAACGCGAAGCCCGGGAGTTGCTGCTCGGGGCGTTGCCGAATGCAGAGGGTCGCTTTGGGTCCATCCAATCCATCCTGCTAGGCGAACCTCCGGCAGGTGTCGCTCCGACCCAGTGGCGAGCTGAGGTCAGTGCCGCACTAGAGGAAGGAATGGTTAGGGCTCCGGACAACCCGGCGCCCCTTCTCTCGCTCGCCAGGATTCGCAGGAAGCAGGGGCTGAAGACGGAGGCCAGGGTTCTTTTCGAGCGTGGACTTCAGATTGGATCGAACCGCTCGCGTTGGACCAGCCGCTCGAAGTTGATGCAATCGGTGTGTATTTTGAGATCTATCCGGTACGTATGCGCGGCTTGGCTTCCTACACGTTGCGGGTCGAGGTCCTTGATCGGGATAGCGGAGCGCTCACGACTGTCCCGATTCGCCCGGCGGGGAAGAAGGGTTCCATACCCGTTGGGAAAGGCGGCCAACGGCGGATGGGCCGACACATGAGTACCTCACGGTTGCGCTGAGTGATGTCGTGCCAGGACGTCTAACCCTGAGGGTGCTGATGTCGATCACTGACTCGGAGACGTTGCTGGTTGGCGAGCGGGACCTTGAGCGCAGCGAACGACAGTAGTCGCCTGTGAGGCTAGTGAGGTACTTGGCGGTGTCTGTGCAGGCTGATCAAGGTGCGGGCATCTCGCGTGTACCGCGGGGGGCCCTCATTCGATAGCTTCGGCCGATGAAGAAATCGATCGCAGATCTTGATCCCACGTTGCTCGCGGGTCGCACCGTATTGGTGCGAGCTGACCTGAACGTGCCGATGGAACAGGACGTGATCTCCGATGATCAACGCGTTCGTGCCTCGCTCCCCACGCTCCAGTTACTGATGGACGCGGGCGCACGCACCGTCGTCCTCTCTCATTTTGGTCGCCCAGGCGGCGAAGCCAATCCCGAGTACTCGCTCCGGCCGGTGGCAGAACACCTCACGGCCCTCTTGGGGGTCGCCGTCGGCTTTGTCGATGTCCCCGTCGGGCAGGGGGGGGAGGCAGTCATTGCTGACCTCAGAGACGGCGAATTGGCTCTCCTTGAGAACACACGGTTCTTTCCCGGTGACACAGAGAACGACGGCGCTCTCGCCGAGGGCTGGGCCGCGCTCGGAGACGTATTCGTCAATGACGCATTTGGCGCAGCCCACCGCGCGCACGCGTCGACATCTGGCCTCGCCGAGGCGGTGCGAGCGCGTGGGGGAATCGCGGTCGCGGGCCTGCTCATGGCGCGCGAACTCCGATTCCTCGGCGACGCAATGGAACGACCCGCGCGCCCTTTTGTAGCCATCCTTGGTGGCGCCAAGATTTCGGGCAAGATCGACGTGATTTCTGCGCTACTTCCTCGCGTCGACAAGCTCCTGGTTGGCGGGGCCATGGCCAATACGTTCTTCCGAGCGCAGGGATACGACACGGGGTCGTCGCTTGTGGAGCCAGATCGGATCAAGATGGCCCGTGATCTCCTCAATCGAGCGGGATCCAAGCTGGTCCTACCCGTGGACTGTGTCGTGACCGACCGGATCGAAAATGGCGCCGACACCCGCATCGTCACCGTTGATACAGTGGGTGCGGACGACAAGATCGTAGACGTAGGGCCGGCGACGGTAGCCCAATTTCGCGCTACAGTGTCTGCTGCCAAGACCATCTTGTGGAACGGACCGATGGGGGTGTTTGAGATTCCCGCGTTCGCCATGGGGACCATCGAGGTGGCCAGAGCGGTGGCAGACGCGTGCGACCACGGTGCCCTGGGTGTGATCGGCGGCGGGGATTCGGCCGCCGCCGCCGAGGACGCGGGCGTTGCCGCCCGATTGAGTCACGTGTCCACGGGCGGTGGCGCGTCGCTGGAACTCCTCGCGGGCCGTCTCCTTCCCGGGGTCGAGACGCTCAATGACAAGGATGATTCGTTATGGCCGTGATTGCAGGGAATTGGAAAATGTACATGGGGCCCGCGGAGACGCGCGCTTTCTTTGCAGCCCTTCAGGTCGGCGCTGCAGCCGACCGTAACGAGCTGATCATCTTTCCGCCCACCGTGTCGCTGGGCGCGGCCGTGTCCAGTCCCGACCGAGATCCCCGTGTCCAGCTCGGGGTGCAGAACGTTCACTGGGAGTCGACGGGCGCGTTCACGGGGGAGACCTCCGCGATTATGGCCGCCGAGGTGGGTGCGAAGTTCGCCTTGGTAGGACACTCGGAGCGCCGCCACGTATTTGCCGAGACGGACGAGGAGGTCGCCCTCAAAGTGGTGGCGGCTCGCGACCACGGGTTGGTCCCGGTCGTGTGCGTCGGCGAGACACTGGATGAGCGCCGCGCCGACCGCGTCGAGGAAGTAATTCTGCGACAACTACGAGCAGCCGTGTCCGCTCTCGCTGGAGGCCAAGGGCGCTTCTTGATCGCCTACGAGCCTGTTTGGGCCATTGGAACGGGCGAAACCGCTACTCCTGACGACGCATCTTCCGCCCACCAGACCCTCAGGGCCGAGCTAGAGGCCTCGCTCGGCATCGCCGCTGCGCTCCGGACACCTATACTTTACGGGGGGTCAGTGAAGCCTTCCAACGCCGCTGAATTGCTTTCTGCACCGGAAGTGGACGGCGTACTGGTCGGGGGCGCGAGCCTCGACCCGGATTCGTTCCTCGGGATCGCCCTAGCCGGGGGAGGCTAGGCCCGTTGACACTCCGCAGCGGCTGGTCGACGTTTATCATCTCACCCTGAAGGGATTAATCAGTCAGATGTACGGATTCTTACTCGCCGTCCTCGTATTGGACGGCATATTCATGTCGGTCGTGATCCTCCTCCAGTCTGGAAAGGGCGGTGGGCTTGCGGCCGTTGGTGGTGGCTCCGCGATGACGGAAGGCGTCCTGGGCGGGCGTCAGGCCGCTACGATGCTGACGCGCTCCACCTGGGTTTCTGGGACCATTTTCATGGTCCTCGCCCTCGTGTTGTCGATCATGTCTTCGCGCGCGCAGGCTCCTACATCTGTCATCCAGGTTCAGGCGCCCGCTGCTGCCGCAGCTCCCGCGCCTGTGCTTCCTGGGCTTGGCGACCCGCCAGCGGAGGGCACGGGTAACGCAGATCCGGCCGGTACTGTCGATCCGGGGAACTCCGGCAACTAGTACTGCGAGCGGCTCGAACCAACCTTCGACCTCAGAGCTGTGTCCGACTCTTTTCCTGCGGGACTCGACGGTGAGCGCCTTAAGGGGCTTTATCGGGCGCTCTGCATCACGCGTGCGGCCGAAGAGCGTCTTGAGATTCTTCAGAAACAAGGGCATGTCACCGGCGGACTTTATCGTTCGTTGGGGCAGGAAGCCGGGTCTGTAGGCGCCGCATTCGCGCTCCGCCGTGAGTCGGACGGGACAGGAGACTTCCTCGCGCCCACCGTGAGAGCTGCGGGAGCCATGTTCCTCTTTGGCGCGACCCTCGTCGACTTCTTCCGCCAATACATGGCCCGCGAGACTAGTCCCACGAGAGGTCGTGAGGCCAACGTCCACTGGGTCGACTATCAGAAGGGTTTCGTCGGGCCGGTGTCTCCACTCGGCACCATGGTCGAAATCATGGCGGGCGTGACGCTATCGTTTTCGCTGCGGGGAGAGGACCGAGTCGGCATGGTCTTTTATGGAGACGGGGCGTCCTCAACCGGCGCCTGGCATGAAGGTTTGAACTTCGCGGCGGTGCAGCGTTGCCCTCTCATCTTGATGGTCGAGGCCAACCAGTACGCGTTCTCGTCTCCGACGGCGAAGAATACCCGGGTGCAGAGCTTCACCGAGAAAGCCCCAGGTTATGGGATCGGGGCGGAGTCTGTGGACGGTACTGACGTGATCGCCGTCTACGAAGCCGTTTCGCGAGCCGCGGAGCGAGCCCGAGGCGGGCTGGGCACGCAATTGATTGAGTTGAAATACTTCCGCCGGCTGGGCCACGCACAGCATGACAGCCAAGAGTACGTGGATCCGGCTCTGATCGCTGAGTGGGAAAAGAAAGATCCGATCGCCTGCTTTCACCGGCGTATGGTAGACAACGGCTGGGCGACTGAGCAGGAGTTGGAGACTCTCTGGCATGAGTCGGAAGAGGATTGCCGGGTCGCCGCCGAGCAGGCGATCGCGGAACCGGTCCCGCACGGGCCCGATGCGGTCGATGACGTTTACACAGACGTAACTACGCCACACCCGTGGACGCGGGGCGTGAGCCCCGACCCACGGCTCGCGTGAGGAATTTCATGGAGCAGCCTACACCCGAATATTTGCAGAAGACCCGCCGAGGCGAGCCAGTCACGCTGCTCGAGGCCATCAGTGAGGGACTCTTCGAAGAGATGTCGAGCGACGAGCGGGTCTTCCTCCTAGGCGAGGATATCGGCACGTATGGCGGCGCCTTTAAGGTCACGCGTGGCTTTCTGGAACACTTTGGCGATCGACGAGTCATCGATACCCCGATCGCCGAGGGTGGATTTACCGGCGCAGCCGCAGGTGCTGCCCATATGGGTCTCCGTCCAGTCGTCGAGATGCAGTTCATGGACTTCATCTCGCCTGCCTACGACGTGATCACCAACTACATCGCCACCTCGCTATACCGGGGCGCAGGGCCGATGCCGCTGGTCATTCGTGGGCCAGTCGGGGGAGGAAATCGTGGAGGGCCGTTCCATTCCCAGAACGTGGAAATGGCCTTCTTCCACACGCCTGGGCTCAAGATTGTTTATCCGAGCACCCCTTACGACGCGAAGGGCCTCATCAAGTCGGCGATCCGGGACGACAATCCGGTGATCTTCGAAGAGCACAAGGGTCTATACCGGGCTCCCGCGCTGCGCGAAGTTCTGCCGGACGAGGACTACGTGGTGCCGATCGGCAAGGCGAACACCGTTCGCGAGGGCAAGGACCTGACGGTTGTGACCTACGGGGCCATGGTACACAAGTCGGTAGAGGCTGCGGAGTTGTTGGAGAAGGAGGATGGCCTAAGCGTCGAGGTCATCGACCTGAGAACTCTGCTGCCGTTGGACGACGACGCCATCATCGAATCCGTGAAGAAGACCGGGAAGGTACTCGTCGTCCATGAGGACACCCGGACAGGCGGTATCGCGGGCGAAATCGCAATCCGCATTAGCGAAAAGGCGTTCGAGTGGCTCGACGGTCCCATTCTGAGAGTTACGGCGATCGACTCGCCAGTGCCGTATTCGGGGTCACTTGAGGACTACTTCCTGCCGCAGACAAGCGACGTAGTGAAGGCGGCCCGTTACCTTGCTGGGTACTAAGACATGTAAAGGTCACGTCCGTGCCCTGTCCCAACTTTCTGGGACAGGACACTAGGCGCGACCGACGAAGCAATTGAAGGATCGTAGGCCCCTCCCACGGGTAAGTGACGCGTTGCATATCCGGAAATGGGCACAGACCAGAAACACCTGAACGGAGTGATCGAGCGTGGCTCGAATTGAAGTCCCGATGCCCCAGATGGGCGAGTCCATTGCCGAGGGAACAGTCTCGAAATGGATGAAGCAGGTTGGTGATACCGTCGAACGCGACGAGCCCATCCTCGAGATCTCAACTGACAAGGTTGATGCGGAGATTCCTTCCCCATCTTCTGGGACGCTTGTCGAGATTGTCGTGCAGGAAGGCGAGACCGTTGAAGTCGGCACCATCGTGGCCTACGTGGATACCGAGGCAGGCGCCGGGGCAACACCCAGCGCTCCTGTGGTGGCCGTGCCGGACGTGGCGGCACCTGTCGCACCTGTGGCCACTTCTGACGCGGCAGTTGCACCCGCGTCTTCCGGCGCAGGCGCGTCAGCGGCCAGCGGGCCCGAGAGTGTAGAGGAACGGCTGCGGACGCGATCCACGCCGGTCGTCCGCAAGATTGCAGAGGAGCACGGAGTCGATATCACCGGGGTTCCGGGCTCTGGGCACGCGGGACGCGTGACCAAGCAGGACATACTGAGCTTTATTGAGAGCGGTGCGGCTGCACCGACCTCGGTTGCGGCTCCCGCGACTCCGGTTGCCCGTCCGGCTGCGTCAGCAGCTACCGCGGCGCCATCCGACTTTTGGACGACGTTCTATAGGCAGGTGCAGCACCCTGAGTACCCGGTCCGAGCGGCAGATCAGGTCGTGGCGATGGATAAGATGCGCCGTCTCACCGCCGAACACATGGTGCTGGCGAAGCGTGTGGCGCCTCACGTCCACTCGTTTATTGAGATCGACTTCTCTTCGATCGATCGAATTCGGGCCGCCAACAAAGCTCGTTGGACTGCTCAGGGCGCCAAGGTCAGTTACACAGCGTTCGTCGCGTGGGCGACTTCGCGGGTGCTACGCGACTTCCCCATGGTCAACGGGGTGGTGTCCGGCAACAACTTGGTCTACCGAGGAAACGTGAATCTGGGCATGGCGGTTGACCTTAATCCCGGCTTGATCGTCCCGGTTGTGCATGATGCGGACCACCTCGGACTCATCGGGATCGGAAACAAGATTGTGGACGTCGCCACTCGTGCGCGCGACAAGAAGCTCATGCCTGACGAGATTCAGGGCGCGACCTTCTCAATCACGAACCCCGGGGTGCTCGGGACGTTGGTGGGCTTGCCGGTGATCCCAAAAGGGACGTCAGCAATCCTCGGCACCGGAGCGATTGAGAAGAGAGTCGTCGTGGTCAGCGACCCAGAGACAGGCGCGGATGTGATCGCAATTCGCAAGAGATCGCTGTTCTCGCTTGGTTACGATCACCGCATCGTAGATGGTGCAGACGCGGCCCGATTCCTCTCGGCGCTCAAAGACATGCTTGAGGACTTCCCAGAGGACGCGTGACCTCCAAGCTGTGTGTGTGCGGTAGTCAGCCCCCCTGGCGCTCATCGGTGCCAGGGGGCTTTCCTTTCACGCCGCTGTCAGGAACGAGAGGATCCGCGTGTGCCTGAACTGAACGTCCGGAGGCTCGGGTGCGTGGCCTATGCGGACGCTCTCGCGCTCCAGGCAGAACTCGTCGTCTCCCGGAGGGAAGGGGCCATTCCAGACACGCTCCTACTCCTAGAACATCCCCATGTGATCACGCTCGGGTCGAGTTCGGACAAGGCACACGTGCTCGCCGACATGGATGAGCGCGCAACTCGGGGGATCGAGCTCTTCGAGACGGGGCGGGGGGGTGATGTCACTTACCATGGTCCTGGGCAGCTGGTCGCATACCCGATTCTCGATCTCAAGCCGGACAGACAGGACCTCCACCAATATCTGAGGGACCTGGAAGCAGTGCTGGTGAGCACCGCTGCTGCCTTTGGGGTCGCGGCTGAGCGCCGTGAGGGCTATACAGGGGTCTGGACCCCCTCCGGCAAGCTCGCGGCGATCGGGGTTCGTGTTTCGTCCGGGTGGATCACCTCCCATGGCGTGGCGCTCAACGTCGCCACAGACCTGAGCTACTTCGACACAATCGTGCCGTGCGGCCTCTTGGACCGGAATGTCACGTCTCTGGAGCGCGAAGTGGGTTGCTCCGTGACCGTCGAGGAGGCATCAGGGGCATTTGTGGAGGCTTTCCTAGGGATGTTTACCTAGGTTTTTTTGTAGTCTAGGCAACAGAACTGAGGGCCTGGATTACGTTTTGTGAGTGCCTAGATGGAGGCGATTTCACAAGTTCCATTGTGCACAAGCCAGATGTTTAGGGAATGAGTGTTTACTAAATCATCTGTTTACGGACGAGCCCGAAGATGCCTCAAAAGTGACTGCGATGATGCATGTAAACGATTACTAAGTAACGAGTTGCGATGTGTTGCTAAAGTCGCCACTCGTTCGTCGCCAGCACCCTTGTAGGGCCCCTTGGGATCCGGTATTTAGCTATCGCGATTCGGATGCGGCTCATCAAAGACGATGGCGTTGGTCATCCCTCTGATAACTCCGAAACGTTGGCTACCGGGCACGACGGTGTGATGGTGGCAAGACAAGCCGGACTTGGGATATCTGGTGAGTCAGGTGAGGGAGGTCGCTGGCCCTCATCAGAAGCCTCGAAAGCGAAGAGGTGCCCTTGGTCGCGGACCGTGCGGCAATACATGGGTGGAAGGGAGAAGGCCTAGCCGCCGTCACGATGGCGGACCCAAGTACGGGCCGAGTTCCCGCCAGCGCAGGTTGGGAAGCAGGAAGGCGCAGCGTGAAGCGCCGGATGCGACCCCGAGATAGAGAGGGCTCGGATGAGATCTTCGGATCGAGTCCGGGCCCTTTCGCCTTTCTGGGTAAAATCTTCGGCGCAGCTCTGCGTGGAGCTGCGGACTCGGCTGCGGCGTACGTGAGTAGGCCTCGCTCGCTCGCCTTGCCCGCCTTGATCTGCACTCGGACCTCGCACCCAGAACGGGTCTGCGCGTCACCGGGTTCCTCATATGTAGCTCCTGAGCTTCTCTGGTGTTTCCTCGCCGTTGGCGTCGGCGAGAGGGGTCTTTCGTCACCGTTCGCGTCGGCGGGTGGCTCTTCCTTTGCCCGGTTGCGCTCTCCTTTGCTGCCGGGCTCGGGGTGTGCCTCGCTTGGGCGGCTTGACCGCTGGACTTGCCGGGGTAGCTTCTGATCGACCTAGTCCCATAGGAACGGAACGGAGAGGGCTCCCTGGAACGCTCAGCCTACCTGATTTTGGAAGACGGCCGCCGCTTTGACGGCGACTTTGTTGGGGCTCATGAACTCGCCTTTGGTGAAGTCGTGTTCAACACCTGTATGACGGGTTATCAGGAGATCCTGACAGACCCCTCGTACACGGGTCAGTTGGTCACGATGACTTACCCGCTCATCGGCAACTACGGGGTAAACTCCGAAGACCGAGAGTCGTCGGTGCCTCGGGTGGCGGGCTTCATCGTTCGCGAAGCCTCGCGTGTCGACTCCAACTGGCGGTCTGAGAGTGGGCTGGACGAATACCTCCGGGCCAACGGCATCACGGGGATCTCAGACCTCGATACCCGAGCCCTGACGCTCCACATTCGGTCGCAGGGGGCGATGCGCGGTGCGATCGCCCCCGCTTCGATGTCGGACGCTGAGGTGCTTGAGCGCGTGAAGCAGCAGCCGATTATGGAGGGCCTCGACCTGGCCTGTGGGGTTTCGACCGATGAACCGTATGAGATCGCGGCGGAAGGTGAAGAACTCTTCCACGTGCTGGCTTACGACTTCGGGGTGAAGGCGCACTCACCCAAGTTGCTCGCGGAGCGCGGCTGCCGCGTCACGGTGATCCCTGCCGACACGCCACCGGACTCGATCCTGGCCGACCCGCCCGACGGGTTATTCGTTTCCAACGGACCCGGCGACCCGGCAGCGGTGGAAAAGGCTGAAGCGGCGATCCTCGGGCTGGCGCAGAACAACGTTCCGGTCTTCGGGATCTGCCTCGGTCATCAGTTGATTTGCAGGGCCTTCGGGGCTGGCACGTACAAGCTCCCGTTCGGCCACCACGGAGGCAATCACCCGGTACAGAACTTGGATACCGGGATGGTCGAGATCACTTCGCAGAACCATGGGTTCGCGGTCACTGCTGGCGAAGGGGACGAGATTCCGGGCGCACCTGGGCTTCGGCTCACGCACCGCAATCTCTACGACGGCACGGTCGAGGGTGTCGAGCACCGGGAGCTTCCGGTGCTTTCGGTTCAGTACCATCCGGAAGCCGCACCTGGGCCGCACGACAGTAGATATTTGTTTGATCGCTTCGTCGCCTTGATGGCCGACCGCAAGGGAGATTCGGGTTGATTGTGCGCCCGCTTAAGTCTCTATCCCGCAACGACTCCGCGAACCTTGCGGCCCCCCTAGGGCGTCGTTACCGTGCTTCCCCTGAGCGAATAAACGGCGGGCTGACGACGCATTTGAGAATCCCTCCTCAGGAGGCAGTATGACGAAGGCGGACTTGGTTGAGCAGGTGGCCGATGCGATCGGCCCCGGGATCACCAAGAAGGATTGTGCGCTCGTCGTCGATGGCTTTCTCAACGCGGTAAAGCTCGCGCTGGCCAACGGCGAGAACATCGAGATTCGCGGTTTTGGCACGTTTAAGGTCCGCAAGCGGAAGACGCGTGTGGCGCGTAATCCTCGCACCGGTGACGCCGTCGATGTGCCCTCCCGGTCGGTGCCCGTGTTCAAGCCGTCAAAGCATCTCAGTGTGCGTGTCGCCAAACTCGACCAGTCCTGACCACGGGGCGCGTACCCCGTTTAACGTTCTCCACTCTGAGTCTGTCTTAGCGTAGGTGAGGGAAGACAGAGGATCGGAGCATGAGATTTTCGACAAGGATCTGGTCGAACGGGCACGAGGCGGAGACGACTCGGCGCTTAGCACTTTGGTGGAACGACATCACGAAGCCGCCTACCGCGTGGCAGTCTCTATGCTACGAGATGATGACGCGGCGCAGGACGTGGTCCAGGATGCGTTCATCAAGGCGTTCCGCGCACTGTCTGGCTTTCGAGGAGACGCCGCCTTTCGCACGTGGATTCTTACGATCACGGCGAACGAGGCGCGAAGTGCGTTTCGCAAACGAGGGCGGCGCCGGGAGTCCACGTTGGATGATGTGGGTCCCCTACCGTCAGGGGGCAAGAATCCGGAAGAAGAAACCGTGGTCGCGGACGAGGCAGCACAGGCGCGCTTGATGTTGGATGAGCTGCCGGAGAAACAGAAGCTCTCCGTCTCGTTGCGGGTGGAGGAGGGGATGAGCTTCAAAGAGATTGGCGAAGTTATCGGGTCCAGTGAGGGTGCGGCACGGGTGAACTACTTTCATGGCATCCGCCGGCTCAGGGAGTTGATGGAGTGAATACGACAACGTGTGAGACGGTCCGTGAGTGGATTCCAGACTACGTGGGTAGCCGACTCGCGGAAGCGAATTTGGGCGCGACCGAGGCTCATTTTGAAGCCTGTGGCTCGTGCCGGGCTGAGGCCGAACTGGCTTCGATGCTGCTTGCGAGTCGTCCCGAGGTGCCTGCTGGGTTGGCGCTCCGAATCAAGGGATCCGTACTAGCCGACCGCCGGTCGGTCCGCCGCCCCTGGTGGGGACTCTCCGCAGCTGCAGTTGCGGCGCTTGCATTCGGTGTCGGACTCTCGAATGGAGCCGATCCGGAGAGCGCTGTCGTGCCGGGTTATGCATACGAGACCGAAACCACTGAATTGTGGCCGGGCGATGATGGCTTGATCGCAGGCGCGCCTTCGCTTGAGGACCTATCGGACGAGGCCCTCGCGACATTGTTGGCGGAACTCACCGCCGGTTCAGCCGGAGGAGCCGCATGAAGTCTGCAGCGAAGCACAGAATCGCTCTCATCGCGGGGTTGGCAGTGTCGCTTGTCGTGGCCCTCCCGGTCTCCGCTCAGCGAGGCCCTCCGGGACAACGCCGACCGGGTCAGGATCGAGTGCAGCTCGAGCAGCGCATCCGTGCGCAAATGGGCGAGATGATGCGGACCCAGCTTGGGCTTTCAGAGGACGAGGGTGCGAGGCTCTCAGATGCTGTTCAGGACTTCGAGGTTCAGCGTCGGAGCTTGGGGAGAGAGGAGCAGGCGCTCCGTCGCCGCGTGGAAGCGTTGACCTTGGAGGGCGAAGAGGACCAGCAGCAGGCGATCGAACTGCTTGATCGCATGGCCGCCTTACGTCTGCGTGAGGCCGAGTTGTTCGTGGCTGAGCAGGCTCGACTGAGGGAAATTCTGACACCCGTGCAGGTACTCCGCTACCACGCCCTGCGGGAGCAACTCGGCGAGCGGATCCAGAGGTTCAGAGAGGGCCAGCGCGGTCGAGCGAACGGTGTTGGCCGGCGGGGTGGCAACTAGTGCACCGGAAGCCGGGCGGAAACCGCGATTGGAGAGCGTTCGGGCGTCCAGGCCTCTGAGACCTGTACTTGGAACGTTGACGGGGCAGTGGGGGTCCTTCACTCTCATACGTGCCCCAAGCTGTGACTCTCCCCCTGGACGCCATGTCGGTTCCTGTCCGCACTCTGTTCTTCGCAGCATACCGCGACCACTTCGGGGTCTCGGAACTGGACGTTGAGCTTGCCGCGGGCGCTACCGTGGCCGATCTCGTGTCGGAGCTTCGTGGACGGGGTGCGCCTTTTGATGTGCTGCCGGCGGAACCAGCGGTGGCGGTGAATCACCACTATGCCTTCCTCGATGAGCCCCTCGGCGCAGGCGACGAAGTCGCGTTTATTCCGCCGGTCGCAGGGGGCTGAGCGTGTACGCGAGGGTATCGACCGAGGTGATTGACGCCGTCGACGTGCTCGCTCGAGTCGGATCAGAGCAGGACGGCGCCTCGCTGCTTTTCCTGGGTGTGGTGCGTAACCATGCGGACGAACGGCCCGTATCGGGTATGCGTTACGACGCCTATGAAGAGATGGCCAGCGAGGTGCTGCGCGCGATCGCTGAAGAAGCGGCCCAGACCCTTGGGACGGACCGGGTCGCTGTGGTGCACCGTTTCGGTGAGCTGGCGGTTGGAGAAGTCAGTGTGGCAGTCGCGGTGTCGAGCCCGCACCGCGCGGAGTCCTACGAGGCATCCCGCTACGTGATTGAAGAGATCAAGAAGCGCCTGCCGGTTTGGAAGAAAGAGCACTACACAGATGGTGAGTCTACCTGGGTCGAAGGGCAGATCCCGCCGGTTACAACTGGGAGCGAAGCGTGAAAGATCAGTTCGGTCGTCGCGTCGAATACCTACGCATCTCCGTAACCGACAAGTGTAATTTGCGGTGCGTCTATTGCATGCCGATGGAGGGCCTCGCGTGGTTGAAGCGGGAGGACATTCTCTCCTACGAAGAGATCGCGTCGGTTGTCCGGACCATGGCGGGCATGGGCTTGAAGAGGGTTCGCCTCACCGGGGGTGAGCCACTCATACGGCGTGACCTGCCTGATCTCGTGCGGATGATCAGCGCGGTCCCGGGTATCGAGGATATCTCGTTATCCACGAACGCGGTGCTCCTCGCCGACCAAGCTGAAGACCTCAAGTCCGCGGGAATCCAGCGGCTTAACGTTTCGTTGGATTCGCTGCGCCCGGATCGTGTGGACGCCATTTCTCGGCGGCCGGGCTCATTCCCCAAGATCATGGAGGGGCTCGATGCCGCGGACGCAGTCGGCTTCTCACCCCTCAAGATCAATGTAGTGCTGATCCGTGGGCAGAACGACGACGAAATCGAGGACTTCGCCCGCATCACGCGGGAGCGTTCGTGGCACATTCGTTTCATCGAGATGATGCCTACCGGTGCCAATCTTGACCTGAGCGCCAACAGCTTTATCTCATGCGCCGAGGCGCTGCGACGCGTGCGAGCGATGGAGTCCATCGAGCCCGTGGAAGGTCCCTTCGGAAATGGCCCCGCGACGTACTACCGCTTCCCAGGTGCCCCGGGCACCGTGGGCGTCATCACGCCCATGAGTCACAACTACTGTGACCGCTGTAATCGGATGCGCCTGACCGCTTCCGGGCAGCTACGTCCGTGCCTCTTCGGCGAGCTTGAGACCAACCTGCGCGACCCGCTCAGGGCCGGCGAAGATCTGGTTCCGCTCATCGAAGAAACGCTCCGGGTCAAGCCTGAGAGGCACTACCTGATCCAGGGTAGCGCCGCCGGTTCCGGCGGCCTTGTCGCGCTGTCGCAGACCGGCGGGTAGACCTCCGCGAGCAGGTCGTTTACACTCCATTTGGGACCAGCGTGATCGGTCCCGGCATACCCATAATTTTCCTGTAGTTATCCTGCCGCGGAGCGGACTTTTGCTATGAGCGTCAAGAAGATCACAGTAGTGGGCGCCGGCCATGTCGGCGCGACCTGCTCACAGTTGTTGGCACAAAAAGAACTGGCTCGGGAAGTCATTCTGGTCGACATCGCCGACGGCATTCCGCAGGGGAAGGGCCTCGACCAGTGGGAGAGCGCTCCCATTGAGGGGTGCGACTCGCGCGTCTACGGCGTGAACGACTACGAGAAGTGCGCGGGCTCAGAGATCTTCATCATCACGGCGGGCATTGCGCGTAAGCCCGGCATGAGTCGTGACGACCTCCTTAAGATCAACGCCGGCGTAATCACCTCGGTCTGCAAAGAAATCAAGCGGGTCGCTCCAGAATCGATCGTGATCATGGTCACGAATCCCCTCGACGTCATGGCTCAGGTCGCTCTTGAAACGACCGGCTTCCCCCGCGAGCGCGTGATCGGCATGGCGGGCGTGCTAGATACGGCCCGCTACCGCTCCTTTATCGCGCTCGAACTCGATGTTTCGATCGAGGACATTCAGGCGCTCGTCCTGGGTGGGCACGGCGACACCATGGTGCCGCTTGCCAGCTACACGTCTGTCAGCGGGATTCCGCTGTCGCAGCTCCTCTCTCAGGATCGCATTGATGCGCTCGTTGAGCGGACGCGAAAGGGTGGGGGTGAGATCGTCGCCTATCTGAAGACCGGAAGCGCCTACTACGCGCCGGCCGCCGCCGCCGTGCAGATGGCCGAGGCGATCGTGAAGGACAAGAAGCGCATCCTTCCGTGTGCGGCTTGGCTGCAGGGCGAATACGGCATGAAGGACCTCTACCTCGGGGTCCCGTGTCAGCTCGGGGAGGGCGGCCTACAGCGCATCCTGGAAGTGGAGCTCAGCGCTGAAGAGACTGCTGCGCTTGAGTACAGCGCCGAGCACGTGCGTTCCACCGTTGCGGCGCTCAAGGCGCTTCAGTAGCCCTGATTTGACATCGATACTGGGTGAAGCGAGCATTAGCTCATGACGAATCTGCACAGCAATCCGAACTCGAATCGAAATCCCCAAGGGGATCGCGGTGACGAACTCGTGTAGCTGAGCGGAACAGCAACGAGACGGCCGCGGTCCCCACGGGGGTCGCGGTCGTTTTTTTTGGAGTTCTGTTAGCGGCCTGTTTCTGGGCCGATATGCAACAGGTTGATGGGGTGTAGCTCAATTGGCAGAGCGCCTGGCTGTTAACCAGGAGGTTGGAGGTTCAAGTCCTCCCGCCCCAGTGCCATCGAAGCTGTGAAAAAAGTATCTATGACGAAGCTATCCTGGAGAGCATGTTGGGGGCGTCCGCCATGTTCGACGATGCCTGGTTTGGGGAAAACTGGAGTGTCTTCAAGCGCAATGTGGGGCCTGGTTTCGCGTCGTTCATGGAGGAACGATAGGAGCTGCGGGCACCCTAGCACCGTAACGCGGGCCGCTGTACTTCTTCAACAGCCTTCTAGTCGTCGGCCTCCGACGGGCTGAGGGGCGGCGGCAAGATCCCCTCTGACCGCCCCCCACCCGCCATGTTCTTGGCCGCGTTCTGCAGCACGCCTTGGATGTCGATCCCAAGCGCTGAGCCCAGCCCTTCAAGCGTCCCGTACGCACCCTTCACACGCTGGTTCACCGCGTTGCTCACGCCGCCGCCGTCGCCGCTGTCCATGACAATAAGGCGGTCGATGTCCACGCCCTTCACGGCTTCAACGGAGATCTCGAGTAGCTCGGGCAGCTTCTCGGCCAGGAACACCGCGAACGCTTGGTCCCCCCCGGTCTTGATCTGCTCGTAGAGTAGGTTTAGCACCGCGACCTGAGCCTTGCCTCGCTCAAGGATCGGCGCAGCCTCGCCTTCAGCAGCCGCGAACGCCGCCTGCCTTGCCGCATTGGCGGGCTCGATGACATCGGCGCGGAGGCGCTCCATCTCCCGCTCGACACGCCTAGATTCGAGTGACCGTTCGGCCTCGACCTTCGCTTCCTCCGACTTCACGACGGCGGTTTTTTCAGCGATCTCGGCTTCCTGGTTGAGCTGCGCTTGGCGTACACGAAGTAAATTTTCCGCCTCTGCGATCTTGACGCTGGACTCTGCTTCCTGGATCTCGGCTCGCTGACGCGCGAGCGCTTGGGCCTGTCGTGTGTCCGCCTCAGCCTGGGCCTCGGCGATCTCCGCTTCACGCACGGCTTCGGCCGCCTTCCTCCGACCGATCGCTTCGAGGTATCCGCGCTCGTCACTCACGTTCTGGATCTTGAGGACGTCCAAGTGGAAGCCCAACGCGGCGAGGTCCTCCCCCGCGTCCTCCGACAACGCCTTTGCGAAGCCTAGGCGGTCTTCGTTGACCTCCTCAGGGGTCAGCGTTGCCAACACGCCGCGCAGGTTACCCATCAGGGTGTCCTTGGCGAGCTGTTTGATCTCTTCCTCAGTTTTGCCAAGGAGTCGCTCGACCGCGTTGTTGAATACCGTCTCGGGTTCTGACGCGATTTTGACGTTCGCGATCGCTTCCACATTGAGGGGAATGTTCCCCTTCGAGAATGCGTTGTGGACCGTAATTTCGATCGCGATCGTCTCGAGGTTGAGGTGAGCGATCGTTTCAATGATCGGCACCCGCAGCGTCCTTCCGCCGGTGATCGAGCGGTAGCCGATGGTGCGTCCATCGGCCAGCGTTCGCATTCCACCCGTGATGACCGCAGCGCGGTTTGGGGGCACGATGACGATGAGCGCCCGGATCGTAGAGATCAAAACCATGACTACCACGATGCCTACGAAGGCGAGGGTGGCGGGGGCCGTCACAAACTGCACGAGTTCTTCCATTTGAATCTCCGCTGGGGAGTGCCCTATCAGGGTAAGGCTGTGAGGTCTCTATCTGTGGGAACGACGTAAGCGATCCCATCCTTCATTTCTACCACCACGACGTCTTTCCAATCTTCGGGCGGCCGACTCGCGGACGCGGTGGAATGGGGCAGTGCGCGAAGAGTTAGTCTCCGTCCGCCACGCTCGACCGCAACACCCCCGGCGGTGCCTCCGCCCAGAGGCAGGATCACCTGGCCTGACAGGCCAGCGAACGAGTCGTCTGGCTGGAGCATTCCGGTCTCCGTGCGGCGCAAATAAGCAAAGACCCGCTGGACAAGGGCCCCCGACAAAATGCCGGCCGAAGAGGCATACGTCACCGTGCTTGCGGCGCCGGGCACGAAGCCGGCCTGCGTGAGTAGCCAACCCACGGCGCCGAAGCCAAACAGTGCATAGGAGACCATCCGGAACGACAGAATTTTCGTCGCAGAATGATCGACATCGGAGGTCGAGTCGAAGTCGACGTCGAGTTCTAGGTCGCTGGCGTCACCGCCGAGCAGATCTCCGAGCAGCGACAGCAACAGGAGCCCGCCGCCGAGCACGACGCTGAAAAGATAGGCCACGTACATGAGAGACTCCTGTTCGGTCGAGTCGAGGGGTGTTCAAGTTATGTCGCTTGCATACCACTGGGCCACCGCGGACCGGTGTTGCGCCTTGGCCGTACCGATTCTACGAGTGAATCTACGAGTGAACCCATCAGATTCTTCTAACGGCGACTTGGTGGTGGCCTCCGCTCAAGAAGCTGAGTACAGTCAACGAGTTGGCAATAAACTTACTCCCGGACCGAAGCCATGAAGCTCCTCAGAACCGCGGCGCTCTGCACCGTGCTTGTTTCGATGGGTACGGACGGGCAGGTCACGCCAGAAAGGCCGAAGACATGATCCGGAGGGAGCCTCAGCGGCGGCCATGGTTCGCGGCGGCATACCTCGTCGTGGCGGCGTGCGGTGGAGGCGCGGCTTCAGGTCCTCTTCCCCCCACCGACCCCGCGGAACTGACCTTCGCGGAAGAACTCGGGATCGACCTCGCCGACTTCGAAGTGACGGCATCAGGACTCTACATCCAGGACATTTCAGAGGGCCTCGGCGCGCGGGCCAACAGCACCAGTCGAGTCTGGATCTACTATGTAGGCTGGCTCCCGGACGGCACGGTTTTCGACGCGACGCTTCAAGGTGATCCGTTTCATTTCCGGTTGGGCGGAAACGAAGTGATCCGGGGCTGGAACCAGGGTATTGCAGGAATGCGCCTCGGCGGACGTCGGCGGCTGATCGTACGCCCAGGGCTGGCCTATGGTTCAAGGGCTCAGGGCCAGGTGCCAGCTGGGGCCACCCTCGTATTCGAGGTCCAGTTAGTGGACGTGAATTGAAACCTCCTTCCTAGCATGGCGTATTCAAGCTGGCGCCAGGGGCACGCTTGGCCCTACCCAAAAATGTTTTCGAGGACCCATGACATATCTAGCATTAAGCCGGTTCCGCACCTCCGGCCCTTTCCTCGCCGTTCTTCTGCTTACCGCATGTGGTGATTCCTTTGAAGTGATCGAAGAGACGAACTTCGCCGAGGTGCTCAATATCGATCTGACCACGATGACGCGGACGTCGTCTGGGCTTTACATCGAACAGCTGGCCGAAGGCACGGGCCCCGCAGCCGTCGCGGGGCAGAGAGTCACCGTGAGCTACACGGGCTGGCTCTCGAACGGCTCATCCTTTGACGATGGCCAATTCACCTTCACGCTCGGTGTAGGTGAGGTCGTGGCCGGTTTTGACGAGGGCGTCCTGGGTATGCGCGTGGACGGGGCGCGGCGGATCATCATTCCGCCCGAACTCGGCTACGGAGCCGCAGGTCAGGGTCCGATTCCCGGGGGCTCGGTCCTAATCTTCCGGATCCAAGTCGTGGGCATTACTTGACCCGTCGGTGTCACTTCGCCGGGAGACCACCGGCGAAGGCGACGGCCAGGGTAAGCCACGAGGCCAACTCCGCGTCGGTTTTGATCCCCTCGACACCCACGTAGACCAGCCCCTTCATCGCCCGGCCGGTGAATCCATCTCACGCCCGTAGGGGCGTGAGATGGCGTCGCTGTGGGCGTCCGGCCCGACGCGCAGCATCAAATCGTCACCGACGATGCCGGCGGCCATGTTCCCGCCGAGTAGAAAGCACAGCCCGCCGAACATCTTCTTCTCGGTGAGGTCCATGCGCTCGGAAAGCGATTCACGAACGCGCTGAGCGAGCCCCTCGTCGGAGGCCATGACTACATCTTGGGGAGGGTTACACCGACCTGCTTCATGTACTTCCCCTGGCGGTCCGCGTATGCCACCTCAGGCTCTTCGTCGCCCTGGAAGAACAGCAACTGGGCGATGCCTTCTCCGCCATAAACCTTTGCTGGCAGCGGCGTCGTGTTGGAGATCTCGAGCGTGAGGTAGCCCTCCCAAGTCGGCTCCAAAGGCGTGACGTTCACGATCAGGCCGCAGCGGGCATACGTCGACTTTCCTACGCACAGCACCAGAACGTCCCGCGGGATGCGGAAGTACTCTTCGGTGCGAGCCAAAGCAAACGAGTTCGGCGGGATGATGCACTCTGGCCCGACGATGTCCACGAATGAGCGGTCGTCGAAGTTCTTCGGGTCCACGAGGGAGTTGTGAACGTTGGTGAAGACCTTGAACTCCGAAGATACGCGGATGTCGTAACCATACGAGGAGACGCCATACGAGATCTTACCGCCTCGAACTTGGCCGGTCTCGAAGGGCTCAATCATCCGGTGCTCTTGGCACATGCGGCGGATCCACTTGTCGCTCTTGATGGACATCAGGGCTCAGTTTCGCTGTGGGTTGGGGGGGACAGGGGGAGAGTCCGATCCCGGCTCAATTCGAAGGCATTGAAGCGCTAAAGATAGAAGAGTCAGCCGAGTCCGTGCAAACCGACGAAAAATCAAGAAAAATCGACGTTCCTCTGGTTGACACTCTGCCGCCGCGCCGGGTACCTTTTCGCGTCCGTTAGTGAACTATTTCACAAACCCAGCGGCGCCATGTCGGGAGCCTATCTCCCCCTCCTCCTACTCTTCGGCGTATCCATCCTGAACGCGATTGGGATGGTCGCTGCGAGTCACCTGTTTAGTCCGCGCCGAGACACGCCTCAGAAACTCATGCCGTACGAGTCGGGCATGATCCCGCTCGGGAGTACGCGCGCGCGCTTCTCGGTGAAGTTCTACATGGTGGCGATCAGTTTCATCGTCTTCGATTTGGAGACGATCTTCCTGATCCCCTGGGCGGTTCAGATGCGTGAATTGGGTTGGGGCCCGTTTCTCGCGATGTGTATGTTCGTCGTCGTTCTGGCGGTGGGCCTTCTCTACGAGTGGAAGAAGGGAGGTCTGGAGTGGGACTAAAGGACATACTCCCTGGGGGCGGCGCTTCGGCGACCTCAGGTGGGATCTTCGGTGTCGATACCCCGACGTTCCTCACGAGCAGGGTCGACTGGATCATCAACTGGGGTCGGAGGAACTCCCTGTGGCCGATGCCGTTCGGAACCGCTTGCTGTGCCATTGAGATGATGGCCTCAGCTGCATCGAACTACGATCTGGCGCGTTTTGGAATGGAGCGGATGTCGTTCAGTCCGCGTCAGGCCGACGTCCTCATCTGCGCGGGACGGGTTCCGTACAAGTTGGCCCCCGTCCTGCGGCGCATCTGGGATCAAATGCCGCAGCCCAAGTGGTGCATCTCCATGGGCGCCTGCGCGAGTTCGGGCGGGGTGTTCGACGTTTACTCGATGGTGCAGGGCATCGACACCATCGTGCCGGTCGACGTCTACATCCCGGGTTGCCCGCCCCGGCCCGAGGGCCTGATCTACGGGCTCATGATGATCCAAGAGAAGATCCGTCAGGAGACATTGACGCGTCACTTCGAGCACCGATCCGAGGATGCGGCTTTGGTGGCTCGTCCTCGTGCCGACGACTACCAGGTGGCTGGACTAACAGGGCCTTTTGGGAACTCGACGCAGCAGGATCACCTCCATACGGCTTTGCCGGTGAGTCCCAAGAAGTCTCCCTCTGACGATCCGCTCTCCTAGTGACCGGACACTCGCGATGACTGCCAAGAAGAAGAGCGGACTCGATGCGGTCGACGACGGTCCGCAGGCTTCCGACGCGACTGAGGTCGGGCAAGGCGGCTCCAGCGGAGACCCCAACGCGCACGTATCTGTCAAAGGACTGATCGAGAAGTTCCCCGACGCCGTCGTCCGTCACTGCGTGAACGCGGGCGATCAACATGTGGTGTGGGTGGACCCGACGCGCAGCATGGAGATTTTGACGTGGCTGAAAGATGACGCCAGTCAACTTTATGACATGATGACCGACGTTACCGCGATCGACTACGGTGGTGGTCGTCCGGTGAACGTCGTCTACCAGATGTTCTCGACCACGCACAAGCATTCGCTGCGGGTTCGGTGTGAGTTGCCGCTGGATGTTATGGAAATCGCCTCTGTGGCGAACCTCTGGAAATGCGCGGACTGGCTCGAGCGCGAGGTCTACGACCTCTTCGGCGTCAATTTCGTGGGCCACCCGGACCTTCGCAGAATTCTCATGCCGCAGGACTACGCTGAGGGGCACCCACTGCGGAAGGACTTTCCGCTCCGTGGGAGGTTCTCGCGGGCCGAACAAACGCGCCGCGCACTGAACCAAGAGGTAGATCGATTCTACGTTCCGGACTTGCTGGAGCACGCTGGTGAACCGCAGGAGGTTCCGGAAGTTGGGGCCCACGCGACCGACGTTGGGGGGAATACCTGATGGCGCAGAAGACCGTGGAGATCAAGGTCGGACGCGCCCCAGAAATGGGCGTCGATGGCCGCCCGTCAATGAGTCCGATCGCTCCGTTCGACATTGCGGAACCCGACATCGGTACCGAGCACATGCTCATCAATATTGGACCGCAGCATCCGGCGACGCACGGGGTTTTGCGACTGGTCTGTGAGCTCGATGGGGAGACTGTAATGAAGGTGATGCCGGACATCGGCTACCTGCATTCATCTTTCGAAAAGCTCGGCGAGTATCGGACTTGGAATCAAATCGTCACGCTCACGGACCGCATGGACTACTTGGCGCCGTTGATCTACAACTGCGCGTACGTGATGTCGGTCGAGAAGTTGATGGGCATCGAGGTCACGGAGCGCTGCAAGGTGGTGCGCGTGATCCTCATGGAGATGGACCGCATTTTCGGTCACTTGCTCTGGCTTGGGACGACAGCGATCGACGTGGGTGCGTTTACCCCATTCCTCTATTCTTTCCAGGAACGTGAGCGGATCTACAAGCTGCACGAGACGCTGACAGGCGCACGTATCACGACCTCGGCGACCCGTGTCGGTGGCATGATGGCCGACCTCCCCGAAGGGTGGACGGACCAGCTCAAGGACTTCCTCGACACGTTTCCGAAGACGCTTGCGGAAGTACATCACCTACTGACCGGCAACTTGATTCACATCGGTCGCACGCAGGGCATCGGCGCGATCAGCGCGGCGGACGCGATCAACTACGGCTTCACGGGCCCCAACCTCCGCGCCGCGGGGGTATCGCATGACGTGCGGAAGGATCGCCCCTACTACGACTACGAGACCTACGATTTCGAGGTCCCGATCGGCGAGCACGGCGACTGCTACGACCGCTATCTGTGTCGCATGGAAGAGATGACGCAGAGTGTTTCGATTTTGCGCCAGGCGCTCGCTCGCCTCCCGGGCGGCCCCATCAACGTCGCGGACCCCAACATTTCCTTGCCCTCCAAGACCGACGCCATGTCGGACATGGAGAGCATGATCCACCACTTCAAGCTCATCACCGAGGGCATTCCCGCTCCTGAGGGTGACTGCTACATGGGCATCGAGGCCTCCAAGGGCGAGCTCGGCATGTATGTGGTGGCTGAAGAGGGAAGTACGAAGCCGGTCCGCTGGCGCGTCCGCCCCCCTTCGTTCGTAAACCTCTCTGTCATCCCAAAGCTCGCTGAGGGCCATTTGGTGTCAGACCTGATCATGATCAATGCCAGTCTAGACATCGTCCTCGGGGAGATCGACCGATGAGTGATGTCCCGTTTAAGAACCCCGGATGGGCCGGCAATACGGGGGAGTTCGACCTCTCGGAAGACCAGGTTCGCGGGGATGACTTCGTTGGCGAGCGTCCGAAGCATGGAGGCCACGCCTCAGGTTCTGCGACGATGCCTTACATGCTCGCGGAGAAGAACCCCGATGCGGTCCTTTTCGAGGGTGAGTACAAAGAGCGTTTCGAGAAGATTCTGACTCGTTATCCTGATAAACAGGCGGCACTCCTCCCGGCTCTGAGCCTGGCTCAGGAGTTGCGCGGTTACGTCAGCCCTGCGTCGATGGACCGCGTGGCGGAACTCCTCGGGCTTTCCCCGGCGTACGTGCGGGGTGTCACGACTTTCTACACGATGTATAACAAGCGTCCCGTGGGCCGGCACCTGGTCCAGGTCTGCACCAACATTTCGTGCAACCTCTGTGGCGCGGATGACGTTCTGGCTGCGTTCCTTCGTTATACCGACACCGAGTTGGGCGAGACTTCCGAAGATGGGAACTTCACCGTGATCGAAGCCGAGTGCCTCGCCGGTTGTGGCTTCCCGACCTGCGTCCAGATCAATTCGCGCTACTTCGAAAACGTCAGTCCAACCGAGGTGCCTAAGATCATTGAGCACCTCAAGGCCGAAGGGGATAGCTGATGGCGTATCCCTATGTGTCGGATCGTGAGGTCCGCGTGGTCAGCAAACATTTCGGCGACCCGCTGCAGCGCCGCATCGACACCTATGTGGAGCGGGGCGGCTACAAGGCCCTTGCCAAGGCCTTGGAGGTTGGACCCGAAGACGTCGTGGACATCGTGAAGTCCTCGGGCCTGCGCGGTCGCGGTGGCGCAGGCTTCCCGACCGGTGTGAAGTGGTCCTTCATGCCGAAGGACACGAACCGGCCGCACTACCTGCTGTGTAATGCCGACGAATCAGAGCCCGGCACCTTCAAGGACCGCGAGCTCATTCGCTGGGACCCGCATCAGTTGATCGAAGGCTGCCTGATCGGCGCCCACGCGATCCGGGCCCAGCACGTCTATATCTACTGTCGCGGCGAATTCTTCGAGACGACGCAGGTGTTGGCTCGTGCGCTCGAAGACGCGTACGCCAAGGGATACGTCGGAGAGAACATCCTCGGGTCAGGCCACACGATCGATGTGACGGTGCACGCGGGTGCGGGAGCCTACATCTGTGGCGAAGAGACCGGGCTCATGAATTCGCTCGAGGGGCGTCGTGGCCTGCCGCGTATCAAGCCCCCGTTCCCGGCGGCTGTTGGCGCTTTCGGCATGCCCTCTACGATCAACAACGTCGAGACGCTTTGCGCGATCCCGCACATCGTCACCCATGGCGGTGAATGGTATCGCCAGTGGGGCACCGAAAAGAGCCCGGGAACCAAGCTCTTCTGTGTCAGCGGTCACGTGAACAAGCCGGGCAACTACGAACTGGCGCTGGGTTTCCCGTTGAGCGAGCTCATCGAGGATGTGTGTGGTGGCGTTCGAAATGGGAACGCCCTCAAGGCTGTGATTCCCGGAGGCTCGTCGGTGCCGATTATCAACGCCGAAGAGGTTTCCCGGTGCAGCCTGGATTACGAGGGGTGCGTCGCTGTGGGAACGATGCTCGGCTGTGCTTCGGTCATCGTCATGGACGAGACAGCAGATATCGTCAAGCAGGTGCGGCGCATGGCTGACTTCTACGCCCACGAATCGTGCGGCCAGTGCACGCCGTGCCGCGAAGGCACCACGTGGACTGCAAAGATCCTCCGCAGAATCGAAGACGGGCGCGGCACCGAGGAGGACTTGGACACGCTCATGCAGACCACGCAGAACATGGTGGGCACGACCATCTGTGTGCTGTCCGACTCCGTGGCCGCTCCGGTCCAGTCCTCAATCGTGAAATTCCGAGATGAATATTTGGCTTTGATCCGGCGCGGCGAACGCGTGGGGGCTGCCTGATGGCTGACATGGTTACGCTAACGATCGACGGTCATGAGGTCAGCGTTCCCAAGGGGACGACGATTCTCGAAGCGGCCAAGACGATCGGTCAGGAAGTGCCGCATTACTGTTACCACCCTGGCATGTCCTCTCCGGCCATGTGCAGGCTGTGCCTGGTTCAGGTCGAGGGTGCACCCAAGCCCATGCCAGGCTGCGTGACCACGGTCATGGAAGGGCAGGTCGTCCATACCGAATCCGAACAGGCCAAGGCTAACCGTCAGGGTGTGTTGGAATTCTACTTGGTGAACCATCCGCTCGATTGTCCGATCTGTGACATGGCCGGCGAGTGCGATCTCCAGGACTATGTCCACGAAGAGGGCCGGCAACACGGTCGTTCTGTGGAGCCCAAGCGGATCTTCGGGCGGGATGACTTCGGCGGTGATGTCCTTTTCTACGGCGACCGCTGCGTGATGTGCACGCGCTGTGTGCGCTTCATGAGCGAGGTCGAACAGGATCAGCGTCTCACCGTGGTTGAGCGGGGAAGTCGCTCGGTCATCGATACGTTCTTTGAAGAAGGCCTCGAGGGCACGCATTGGCACGGCAACATCGTCGATATCTGCCCGGTCGGCGCGCTCGTATCCAAGGACTTTCTCCACAAGGCCCGCGCCTGGGACCTAGAGCACACGCCTTCCGTCTGCACCAGTTGCTCCCAGGGCTGTAACATCGACCTGCACACGCGCGACAACTTGGTGCAGCGTCTGAAGCCGAGAGAAAATCTCGACGTCAACGGCTGGTGGATGTGCGACCACGGACGCCATAACTACGAGTGGATCAACCAAGGTGATCGCATCGAGGCGCCCTTGGTGCGGGACGAGGCAGGCGGTACCAAGGCCCTTGGCTGGAAAGACGCGCTCGGGTCGCTACTTGAGCGTGCGGGCTCCCTGAGCGGAGCCTCCGTGAAGGCTGTGGCGTCGCCGTTTGCATCGAACGAGGACCTCGGTGCGCTCGCCGCGCTTGTGACCGCCCTCGGCGGGGGCGAGACCGTGTTCCGTTCGGCCCGCGCTCAGGAGGAAGTTGTCCTGAAGGGCTTCCCAACGTTAGCTCGTCGCAAGGACCTCGCGCCAAACACCCACGGTGCGACCTCCATCGGTATGAGCCGAGTAGGGGGCGACGAGGCGACCGGAGGGCTCGACCAAGTGGCTGCGCACGACGGTATCGTGATCGTGCTCGGTGATGCACTGAGTGATCTAGACGCTTCGTTCGGTGAGAAGGCATCCCTCTTTGTTTACGTGGGCACCCATACCGTTGCAGCCGCCGCAACGGCGGACTACGTGCTTCCGGTAACGACCTTCGCGGAGCAGGAAGGGAGCTTCACAAATCTGGACGGACGCGTGCAGCGGTTCTGGCCCGCGTTGCAGGCACCGGGAATGGCGCGGCCAGCTTGGTTGATTTTGGGCGCGATGGTCGCGGAACTCGCGGGAAGCGAGCCCGCTCGGAGCGCGGCAGATTCGTTCGCGCTTCTTTCCTCAAAGGTGACGGCGTTTGGTGGCATGAGCTACGACGACTTGGGCACCCGCGGCGCGGTCGTGAACGCGACCGTCTCGCTTTCGGGAGACTGACCGAATGGAGTCATTGCAACCGATTTCAGGCATCTGGGCGATTGTTGCGGGGGCGGTTAAGGTCACCGGCATCTTCACCGTATTGATGCTGACGATCGCCTACACAACGCTGGCCGAACGCAAAATATCTGCGTGGATCCAAGATCGACACGGACCCAATCGAGCGGGCCCGCTGGGTCTTCTTCAGCCGATCGCAGACGGCATCAAGAACTTCCTGAAAGAAGAAACGCTACCGGCAACGGCGGCGCGGTTCTTCTTCGTGCTCGCCCCCATGATGGTGCTGTTCCCTTCGCTGGTGACCTTCGCGGTGATCCCGATCGCGGCACCCCTGCCTACGCCGGTTGGCGTGGTCGACATGATCATCGCCGATGTCCCCATTGGCATCCTGTACGTCATGGCGTTCAGCTCGTTGGCGGTCTACGGCGTCGTGCTGGGTGGCTGGGCCTCCAACAATAAGTATGCGTTCTTAGGTGGTCTGCGTGCCTCGGCACAGATGGTCAGCTACGAAGTCGCACTCGGCCTGTCACTGATCACGGTGTTGATGCTGGCCGGCAACGTGACGCTCCCGGAGATCATCTGGCAGCAGCAGCAGTTGGGCATGTGGTTCGCATTCCCGTTGTCGCTTGGCTTCTTGCTCTTCGTGATCTCCGCCTTCGCGGAGACCAACCGACTGCCCTTCGACATGCCCGAGGCTGAGTCGGAGTTGGTGACCGGTTATCACACCGAGTACTCAGCCATGAAGTTCTCGGCTTACATGATCGGTGAGTTCGGCCACATGGTGACGGCCTCAGCGCTGATGGCCACGTTGTTCCTCGGCGGATGGGACTTGCCGGGTACCTGGGATAACGCGTTCTGGTACCAGGGGCAGTTGATCAGTGGCTTCGCCGCTGACGGGAGTGTCATCATGGCCAACCCGGCCGTGTGGAAGACGCTTGCGACCCTCGCGGGGTTTGTTGCCAAGACGAGCTTCTTCTTGGTCCTCTATATCTGGATCCGCTGGACGCTTCCCCGGTTCCGCTACGATCAGGTGATGGCACTCGGTTGGAAGGTCATGCTGCCGACCTCACTCGCATACCTCATGCTGATCGCCTTGACCATTTTGGTGCTGGATGAGGTGGGTGTCGCTTGGGGATTCGGCTACGGCCTCGCCCTCACTGCCGTCAGTACTGTCTGCACGATCGCGTTTGTGTTCTTCGTGGATCGTGGACGCACCATCACGGGCGCGGCGGCCCAGCGCGCCCAGAGAGTCGAAATAAAGACCATCCCACAACCCGCTCCGGCGGGAGACTAAATGGCGATTTCAGTAAAAGTCATGCACCGTCCGGAGCCGGAGACGACCTCCTATCTTCGGGCCGCGCTCAGCGGGATGGCGCTCACCTTCAAACACATGGTCAATCCGACCGCGGTGACGCAGCAATATCCCGAAGAGCAGACAGATCTGAGCCCGCGCTGGCGTGGCACGCACCGCATGGAAGTGCACGCGGACGGCCGCCCCAAGTGCGTGGCTTGCGGCCTGTGCCCGACGGTGTGTCCTGCGAACTGCATCCGCCTGGTGGGCGGGGAAGACGACCAGGGCAACCGCTACCCGATCGTCTACGAGATCGATGAGTTCCGCTGCATCTTCTGCGGCATGTGCCAGGAGGTTTGCCCTGTGGAAGCGATCCACGTGGGGCGGCATTTCGAGAACGCCGAGTACACCCGTGATCGTTTCGTTTACGATCTAGACCGCCTAATGGAACAAGATCACCCTACGACCTTGTTGTGGGATCCCTCGGACCCGAGGTCCGAGTGATCGAGACCGGGCCGCTGAAATCGGCGCTCTGCGGGGTTGGGCTGCGCTCCCGCGCCTGCGACGGACCCTGGGGTACGCCTCGGCGGGGGTGCTCGCCCGCCTTGCAGCGCATCCGATTTGAGCGGCCGTTGGTTCGAGATCCGCATGTTCTTCGTTTTCAGAACACTCGCTTTCTTGGGCTTCGCTTTTTGACCCACGGCTTTCTAACCAACCGGCTGGGCTATGGTTGATATTCTCTTTTACGTCTTTGCGGCCGTCGCCATTGGTGGCGCCTTGGGCGTTGTTATGGCGAAGAGTCCGGTGGGGTCGCTGCTGTTCATGGTGACCACGCTGGCGAGCGTCGCGGGGACGTACGTGTTACTCGAGGCGCACTTCTTGGCGGCGATCCAGATTATTGTTTACGCCGGCGCGATTATGGTGCTGTTCCTGTTCGTGATCATGTTGCTGAATCTGGGACATGATTATCACAGGGACCTCAAAGGCGGTGCCTACGCCGTGGTGTCCTTTGCCATAGTGGGCGCGATGGCAGGAATGCTGCAGCGTCAACTGCGGGGCTCAGGGATCACTGACGCGGTAGCGTCCGGGGGCCGAGCGATTGACGCGGCCATCGCGGAGCACGGCGCGATCGGTGCCATCGCGGAGCCTCTCTACACGACCTACGTGGTCGCTTTTGAGATCACTGGCATCCTGCTCCTCGTGGCGATCGTGGGTGCGCTCGTTTTGGCCAAAAGGAACGTCGCATGATCACTCCTGCCCTCGTCCTCAGTGCCGTACTCTTTGTGATCGGAACACTGGGCGTCCTCGTGCGCCGCAATGCGATCATCATGTTCCTCTGCATCGAGCTTCAGCTCAACGCGGTGAACCTGGCGTTCGTGGCTTTTTCCCGACTTCACGGAATTGAGGGGCAAATCTTCGTCTTCTTTGTGATGACCGTCGCGGCCGCTGAGGCGGCTGTCGGTCTTGCCATCATCATCTCGATCTTTAGGCACTACGAGACGGTGAACGTTGACAACTTCAAACTGCTGAGGTGGTAGCGGCATGCACGCTTCACTAGCAGCGGTTCTTGTGCAGGGCGGTCAGGCCACGGCCGAAGCCGCGGGGCATTTTGAGCCCTTTTACCCTGGCCTCATCATTCTCCTTCCGCTCATCGGCTTCCTGCTGAACGGTGTCCTCGCACTGCGGCATGGAGTCGCGTCGGCGACTGCGGTTCGGGGCGGGGGGGAGCTTGATCTCGACACGGGTGGTCGACCGGCGACGCATACGCTGCCGAGCCTGATCGGACCGGGGGTGATGCTCCTCGCGTTCCTCCTGACCGTGGTGAACTTCACCCGCATGTTGGGCGCGCACATCGAGGAGCCGGTAGTCATCAGCTACTGGACCTGGATGGCGACCGGAACGTTCACCGTGGATGCCGCGATCCAGCTTGATCAGTTGTCGATGATCATGATGATGGTCGTCACCGGTGTCGGCTTCCTGATCCACGTGTTCAGTGTGGGCTACATGAAGGCTGATTCCGGGTATCCGCGCTATTTCGCATACCTGAATCTCTTCGTCTTCTTTATGCTCACGCTTGTCATGGGCTCTAGCTACGCGTTGATGTTCGTGGGCTGGGAGGGCGTAGGCCTCTGCTCCTATTTGCTCATCGGTTTCTGGTTCAGCGACAAGGAAAAAGCGGACGCCGGAAAGAAGGCGTTCATCGTCAACCGAATCGGCGACGTCGGCTTCCTGGTCGCGATGTTCCTGCTCTACGTGACGTTCGGAACGGTCGACTTCGTGGCGGTCTTCCATGACGCCGAGACACTGGCCTACGGCGGCTCGTTGGTCACGGCGATCGCGCTTTTCTTCTTCTTGGGCGCCGCCGGCAAGAGCGCCCAAATCCCGCTCTATGTGTGGCTGCCCGACGCCATGGCAGGCCCGACGCCTGTATCCGCTCTGATCCATGCCGCCACGATGGTCACTGCGGGTGTCAATTTGGTGGCGCGCTCGTCGGTGCTGTTCGCGCTCGCCCCAGTCGCCGGCGCGACCGTGGCGGGGGTCGGTGTGTTGACCGCCCTTTTCGCGGCGACCATCGCGCTCAAGCAGAACGATATCAAGAAGGTCCTCGCCTACTCTACGGTATCCCAGTTGGGCTACATGTTCGTAGGTGTTGGCGTCGGTGCGTATTCGGCGGGTGTCTTCCACCTCATGACGCATGCCTTCTTCAAGGCTTTGCTCTTCTTGGGAGCGGGAGCAGTGATCCACTCGATGCACGAGGCGTATCACAGCACACATAGCCACGAAGATGCGCAGGACATGCGCAACATGGGTGGACTGAAGGCGCACATGCCGATCACGTGGGTGACCATGTGGATCGCGACTTTCGCCATCGCGGGCATCTGGCCGTTCGCTGGATTCTTCTCGAAAGACGAGATCATCTGGCAGACCGCAGCGTTTGGTGGGGCGACTCACGCGCCGTACCCGATGCTGTACACGGTCTATTGGGTGATCGCGCTGGCCGCAGCCATGCTCACCGCGTTTTACATGACCCGCATGATGGTCATGACCTTCCACGGTACCAACCGTACGGGCGAAGAAGAGTCGAAGCACCTGCACGAAGCTCCCGTCGTGATGTGGGCTCCGCTGGCTGTGCTGGCCACGCTCTCTGTGGTTGGAGGTTGGATCAACGTCCCCGAATCGATTCGCGAATCGTTCTTGGGTCTGGGGCCGCTCACGAGTGAGTGGCTCCATCACTGGCTTGAGCCCATTACGGCGCAGGCGACCCATATCCAAGCGGCCAACCTGGGCGAGCTTTCCCACTCCGCTCCGGTCGGTGGTGGTGAGTTCATGTGGGCTCTGATTTCCACCGTGCTCGCGATTGCTGTCGTCGCCACGACGTTCCGGATGGTCGGACAGAAGGAGATCGTGCCCGCCGCGCAGGACGTGGAACTGACTGGCTTCGCGAAGGTGCTCTACAACAAGTGGTATGTGGACGAGTTTTACGACCGCGTCATTGTTGAGCCGATCCTGCGCACCTCACGCTTCTTCTGGAAGGTGATTGATGCCGGCATCATCGACGGTGTGGTCAACGGGGTGGGCTGGACGGCACGAGGCGTTGGCTTCGTGATCAGCATGTTCCAGACGGGATCCGTGAACACCTATGCATTCATTCTCACCGTCGGCGTCTTGGTTATCCTCGGCGTCAGCATTTTCTAGGGGCCGACGATGATCAACTCTATGCTCGAATCGATCGGCTACACCGGCTGGATTCTCCACGCGCTCATCTGGATGCCCATTCTTGGAATGGGGCTCGTCCTGTGGGCTGAGGAAGAGACCGCGAAGCACGTCGCCTTCTGGTGGTCCGCGGTGGTCTTTGTTCTGAGTCTCGGGCTGTGGTGGGCGTTTGACCCGTCCGAGGCAGGAATGCAAATGGTGAGCCAGACGTCTTGGATCGCCTCCTGGGGTGTCAGCTACTCGCTCGGAATCGACGGAATCAGCCTGTTCATGGTGATGTTGACCACGTTCAGTAGTTCTATCGCGATCCTCGGGTCGTTCAACTACATCAAGGTCCGTCCCCGCGCATTTTACTCACTGATGCTTCTTCTTGAAGCGGGTGTGGTGGGTGTGTTCTCAGCGACGGACGTGTTCCTTTTCTACGTCTTCTTTGAGTTGACGTTGGTGCCGATGTATTTCATCGTCGGCGTGTGGGGCGGGGAACGTCGGATCTACGCAGCGATCAAGTTCTTCTTGTACACGGCGTTCGGGTCTTTGCTGATGCTGGTTGGCATTCTCTACCTGTTCTATAAGGCGAAAACGCTTCTCGGATTCCCGACGTTCGCCTATGCCGATCTCCTGCAGGTGCCGCTGACCGGAACAGAACAGCTTTGGTTGTTTGCCGCGTTTGCGCTCGCGTTCAGCGTGAAAGTGCCGGTCTTCCCGTTTCACACATGGCTGCCAGACGCCCATGTCGAGGCGCCCACGCCCGGCTCCGTGATCCTGGCGGCCGTGCTGCTGAAAATGGGCACGTACGGCTTCTTGAGATTCCTACTGCCGCTGTTCCCGGTGGCAGCCCAGCATCCGACCGTGGTGACGACGATGCTCGTGCTCGCGGTGATCGGGATTCTCTATACGGCCTGGGTTGCCGCGGTGCAGCCGGACGCCAAGAAGTTGGTCGCCTATACGTCTGTGGCCCATATGGGCTTTGTGGTTTTGGGCATCTTCGCGCTCACAGTCAATGGACTGCAGGGCGGGCTCGTCGTCATGATCTCCCACGGCATCAGCACTGGCGCGCTGTTCCTTTTGCTTGGCATGCTCTACGAGCGGAGGCACACACGCCAGATCGCAGACTTTGGTGGTATCGCGCGGGTCGCGCCCCTGTTGACGAGCGCCTTTGTTCTTACGGCGCTTGCCTCCATAGGACTACCGGGAACGAGTGGTTTCGTCGGTGAGTTCCTGGCGTTGCTTGGCGCGTTCGAGACGCATAGGGTCTTCGCCGTCATCGCATCGCTTGGGGTGATCTTCGCCGCGTACTACATGCTGCCGATGGTGCAGAAAGTCTTCTTTAATGCCCTCGACAAACCAGAGAATCGGGAGATTGAAGATCTCTCTCGCCGGGAAATGGTGATTCTGGCCCCCCTGTGTGCACTCATGATTTGGATCGGATGGAACCCGACTCCGATCCTGACACGGATGGAGCCCACCGTTCGTGCGGTCCTCGAGCGAGTGGAGGCTGCTGCGCCTTCGGGGCAAACCTCGATAACGCTGGAAGATGGCTCTCAAGTGGTGATCGCCCCCGCGGACGCACAGGCGCCGTTGGTGGACCCTGAACTGAACGACGACCCCCCAGATGACGCCGCTGTCATCGACGGCGAGTAACGGGCTTATGGAACTCGACTTCAGCCAGCAGATCCACTACGTGTGGGCGCTCCTTCCCGAGATCGTACTTTGCGTTTGGGGTATGATCGTCCTGATCGCTGGCGTTTCAGGGAAGCATCAAGACGCGGATGACGGCGCCGCCGGCGATCCAAGTTTCGGGCCAAAGTCCGACCTGGGCTGGCTGACGCTGCTTGGGATTCTCCTTGCGGCTGGGGCCAATGGTTGGCTATACGGCGTGAACGAGGTGGGTGACTCGTCGATGATTGCCGTTGATGGTTTTCGGCTCTTCGCAAACTGGATTTTCCTGCTTGCGGCGGCGCTCACGGTATTGATCTCCTTCGTGTATATCTACCGCCTGCGTTTGCAGGCGGGCGAGTTCTACGCGCTGATCTTGTTCGCCACGGCCGGCATGATGTTCATGGCCGGTGCCCGCGACCTCATCGTGATCTTCCTGGGCCTCGAGGTCATGTCGATCGCGGTCTACGCCCTTGCAGCCTTCAACCGGCGTGATAGGAAGTCGGCTGAAGCAGGCCTGAAGTACTTCCTCCTCGGGGCGTTTTCGACCGGCTTCTTTCTGTACGGGATCGCTCTGGTGTACGGGGCGACGGGCAGCACGAACATCGCCGCGATCAATACCAGCGTCGCGAGCATGGCAGCGTCACCAGGGCTCCTGGTCGTCGCCATCGCGTTGCTCGCGATCGGCTTCGGGTTCAAGGTGTCGGCAGTCCCGTTCCACATGTGGACGCCGGACGTGTACGAAGGTGCGCCCACCCCGGTAACCGCGTGGATGTCCGCAGCCGTGAAGGCGGCCGCTTTCGTCGCGTTCTTCCGCGTCTTTTTGGTGGGGTTCGACGCGGCGTATGACACCTGGTTTCCCATCATGTGGTGGCTGGCCGCGATCACCATGGTCACGGCCAACCTCATCGCCCTTGTACAAACCAACGTGAAGCGTATGCTCGCGTACTCGAGCATCGCGCATGCGGGCTACCTCCTGGTGGCCCTCACCGCCGCGAACGAAAACGCTGCAGCTGGAATGCTCTTCTACCTGCTGATCTACACACTGATGAACATCGGCGCGTTTGCGGTCGTGATGAGCGTGGCCCATCAGGCCGAGGAGCGGCTCTACATCGACGACTATGCCGGCTTCGGGTGGGCGCAGCCCGGAATTGGGCTGTTCCTAACGATCTTCTTGCTGTCGCTTGCGGGTTTTCCCGGCACTGGCGGCTTCATGGGCAAGATCTACCTTTTGCAGGGTGCCGCTGACTCTGAGCTGTGGGTCCTATCCGTGATTCTGGTGCTGAGCACGGTCGCCTCCTATTGGTACTATCTGCGTGTGGCGTGGGTGATGTGGATGAAGGAGCCGACCTCGAAGGACCAGCATTCCTTGGTCGTTGTGCCGCTCCCCATGTGCCTTGCGCTGATCGTCTGCGTGGGACTCATCATCTACACGGGTATCTTTCCTGGAGCGGCGATCGACTTCGCTCGGAGCAGCGTGCAGGGGCTTGGCTCTCTCGGCGGAGGCATGCTAGGCCTTGGACTCTGATTGGCCCAACGAACAAACTATCGAGGGGCCGCGTTGACGCATTGACGCGGCCTCTTAGTGTCCCTGGAGGCATGAAAATGCGGGCCCATATCTTTCGTGAGTACGACATTCGTGGCATCGTTGGCAAGGACCTAGACGCGGGGGTCACGGAGGGAGTCGGCCGAGCGTTCGCCTCCTATGTCCGGGCTGAAACCGGGCTGGCCTCGCCGAAAATCGCGGTCGGATACGACAACCGTCTGACCTCACCGGAGCTGGCCGCCGGCTTGATCGCGGGTATTCGGGCCGCCGGCGTCGATGTGCTTGAGGTTGGGACGGTGCCGTCACCCACGCTCTACTGGTCCGAGGTCACCTTCAAGACCGACGCCGCGGTCCAGATCACGGGCTCACATAACCCGCCCGAGTGGAACGGCATCAAGATGACCTTGGGCCGGGGTTCGCTCTACGGGGCGGCGATCCAGGACCTACGGCGCCGCATTGAAGAGAATGACTTCTCGAGTGGGCAGGGCGCCCACGAACGCATTGACGTCCTTCAGCAGTACATGGATGACGTGGCTCGGCGCTTCGAGCTGAAGAGACCGATGAAGGTCGCGGTCGACTGCGGCAATGGAACGGGCTCGTTGGTCGCGGTGCCGCTGCTTGAGGCGATCGGTGTCGATGTGACGCCGCTATTCTGTGATTCTGACCCGACCTTCCCCAATCACCACCCTGATCCGACCGTCGATGAGAACCTCGAGGACATGATTCGGGTGGTTCAGGCCTCGCCTCACGACCTTGGGGTGGCCTTCGACGGAGACGCAGACCGGATCGGCGCGGTGGACGAGAAGGGGGCCATTGTTCGAGGCGACCTCCTCCTACTGCTCTACGGGCTGGACATCCTCAAGAAGCATGGACCCGGACAGAAGCTCGTTTTCGACGTGAAATGCAGTCAGGCGCTGTCGGAGGTATTCGCAGCCGCTGGCGGCGAGCCGATCATGTGGCAGACCGGCCACTCGCTCATCAAGAAGAAGATGAAGGAGTGTGGGGCACTCGTGGCCGGAGAACTGTCTGGCCACATCATGATCGCGGATGACTACCTCGGCTTTGATGACGCTCCGTACGATGCGTGCAGGCTGATCGAACTCGTCAGCCGCTCGGACCGATCGCTCTCTGAAATGGTAGCAGACTTCCCGGTCTATGTTTCGACGGCTGAGATCCGCATTGAGGTCACCGAAGAGCAAAAGTGGGCGGTCGTCGCTGAGGCGGTTGCGTACTTCAAGAGCAAATATGATGTGATTGATGTGGACGGCGTGCGCGTACTCTTTGGCGACGGATGGGCGCTCTTGCGCGCATCCAACACTCAGCCCGTCATCGTGGCACGGTTTGAAGCGCGGACCCAGGCGCGGCTCAGTGAGATTCGCGCCGAGGTGTCTGCTTGGCTGACCGCACACGGCGTTCCCTTCCAGTAGGCAAAAAGCGATGAAGCCCGAAATGAGACGACTGATGGACACCCTACGAGGCGGGCGCCTTATTGTCACGCTCGCGTTGGGGGTAGCCCTCTTGATCGCGCTGGGACGGGGCTTGGCTGACGCCTACGTCGAGATCCTGTGGCAGGCGCAGGCCGGCTACAGTTCGGTCTTTTGGCAGCGCATCCTGTGGCAGTGGGGCGTACGAATTGGGGCAGGGGTCGGCGTTGGCGCGCTGATCTTCCTCAATCTCCGAATCGTCTCGTCGACGCTGAACGACCTTCAGATCAAGCGTCGCTTTGGGAACCTGGAGATCTCTGAACAGCTCCCCAAGAGTTTCGTCCTTTGGGGGATGGTCGGGGGGTCCGCCCTTCTGGCGCTTTGGTTTGGCGCCGCGGTACCGGAGGGCCTCGGTCTTCAGATTCTCGTCCTCAAGAATGCGGCATCGTGGGGAGTCGTTGATCCGATCCTGAGCCATGATGTCGGATTTTATGTCTTCTGGGTGCCAGTTCTCGCGAGCCTGATCACCTTCGCATTGATCGTTGCGTTCCTGATTTTCGCTCTGGTCACGGGGGGGTATGCGGCCACCGGGGCACTGCGTTGGGGCAAGGGCCGCGTGGACGCCCAGGATATCACCCGATTGCACCTTGGCGTCTTGCTCGCGGTGTTCATGGTTTTGCTGGGGCTGCGGCTCTGGCTGAGTCGGTACCTTCTCTTGCTAGACGGATCATCGGCGGTCCGAGGGATCTTCGGTTTCACTGATGCCGAAGCGCGCCTGCCGGCGCTGCAGACCCTGTCCATCCTCTGTGTCGTAGCGGGAGCTGGCTCCTTTTGGGGCGCATGGAAGAATCGACCCGCCATTCTGGTGGGTTCATCCGTCTCCATCGTGCTCGCCATGCTGGTGATCGGCCAGTTTTATCCGTCTTTGGTCCAGAGCTTCCGAGTCGAGCCCAACGAATTAGACCGCGAGACGCCGTTCATTGAGCACAACCTAGCCTTCACGCGGCTCGGTTTTGGCCTTGAAAGTATGGAGCGGCGGGCGTTCAGCTACCAAGCCGAGCAGGCCGTGGATTGGGCTGTGGCGGCACGTCAATTCTCCGGACTCCCAGTGTGGTCGAGCAACCCCCTGCTGGCGACGTTCCGCGAACTGGATGCTCGACTCCCTTATTACGACTTCCAGACTGTGGCGATCGATCGGTACATGGGTGCCCAAGGCCCGGTGACGGTGGCGGTGTCCGTTCGGGAGGTTAATCCCGCAGGCATTCAGGATCCTAACTGGCAGAACCTGCATCTACGGGAGCTGTACGTCCAAGGCATGGGGGCCGTGGCGAGCCTGGCCGCCGAACGCACCACCGAGGGGCGCCCCCCGATGCTTATCTCGGGAATCCCGCCGGAGACTTCGGCCCTGGCTCAGGAGATGCCGGACCTCCGCTTGGATCGTTCTTCTGTGTTTTTCGGCGAACGCGCCCAACAACCCTATGCGGTAGTGAATGCTGGCCCCGACCAGTTCCAGGCTCCTGACGGAGCGATTGGTACGCCCGGAATCGACTTTCCGGAGGGAATCGAGCTAGGAGGAACGTTTCGGACTGCGCTGCTGGCCTGGCGCTTTCGGGATGCGAACCTGTTCTTCGCGTCTGAGCTTACGAACGACAGCCGCCTGATCTACCGCCGCCGCGTACTCGACCGCGTCCGAGCGATCGCGCCGTTCCTGCGTTTGCCGGAAGCGGCGTATCCAGTCGTGGCCGATGGGCGCATCGTGTGGATCATGGAGGGCTTTAGCGGCACTCGGGCCTTCCCGCTGTCGACGGTCTTTGAGATGGGGACGATCCGCTCGCTACTGACCTACGCGCGCAACTCCGTCAAAATCACGGTGGACGCTGTGAGTGGTGACGTCAACTTCTACCGTGTGCCCATTGAAGATCCACTCTTGGACGCCTACGGCGCGGCATTCCCAGGGCTGTTAAGGCCCATGTCAGAAATGCCAGAGAGCGTCCGAGAGCACGTGCGTTATTCCAAACAGCTGCTCGATCTTCAGAGCCGTGTTCTCCAGCAGTACCATCAGGAAACTGCGCCAGCGTTCCACGGTCAGCAGGATGTGTGGGATATTCCACAGGAGTTGGCGGAGGCCGCGAGCCCGGTGCCGTATCGGCCGGAGTACGGCATTTACACCCTTCCAGGAGAGCAGGAGGCCCGCTTTACTCTGAGTGCGGTTTTCGTGCCGGCCAATCGACAGAACCTGACGGCGCTGCTCGCCGCTCGTACGAACCCGGACGGCGTCCCAGAACTGGTGCTCTATGACCTCCCTGTCACCGATCAGGTGCCGGGCCCGCGCCAGATTGAGGCACTCGTGGAGCAGGACCCCGATATTTCGCAGCAGTTTTCGTTATGGCGTACCGGGGGGAGCGAGGTCTGGACCGGTCACCTTCACCTGGTGCCGGCCGGCAATAGAATTCTTTACATGGAGCCGGTATTTCTTGCCGCCGAGGTCGATGCCATTCCGGAGCTCCGGCGTTTCGTGGTGAGCGACGGGGTGCGGGTGGCGATGACGGAAGATCTCTCCGGTGCCATTCAGGCACTGGCCGGATTCGCCTTGCCGACGACGACTACGGCCACCCTAGAGGCGGCCGAGATAGGCATTGCGGGCGCCGACGGCCCCGTGTGGTCGAGCGCTGCCCTGGATCTTCTCGAGCGTGCGGAATCGAGCGCCCAAGAGGGCGATTGGCAGGGCTTCGGCGAGGCCCTCAACGAACTGCGCGCCCTCCTGCAAAGCGCGCAACGAGGAGGGGGCTGAGCGCCCTCCGGCGCATCGGGTCGCCGAGGCTTCCGTGCCGTTGATCGGCCTACATCCCTCTGGTAGCTTGAATACCTCGGCGTGCCCACAAAACCGTGTGCTGAAGCCCGCTGTTGCGGCTTCTCCTTAAAAGAGACCCCATGGATATCCACGAATATCAGGCAAAAGAACGTTTCCGTGCCGCCGGCATTCCGGTGCCCCCCGGTGAGATCGCGACCACACCAGATGAGGCTTACGCGATCGCTTCCAAATACGGGGGCATGGTCGTCGTTAAGGCGCAGGTTCACGCTGGGGGTCGAGGCAAGGCCGGTGGCGTGAAGCTCGCCAAGGACGCGACTGAGGCTCGGGAGCACGCGGGCAATATCCTCGGCATGGAGATCAAGGGACTTACCGTCGAAAAGGTCCTCGTTACCCCAGCCGAGGACATCCAGACCGAGGCCTATGTGGGTGTTCTCGTCGACCGCAACAATCAGGCGGCCACCTTCATGGTTTCCGCAGAGGGCGGCGTCGACATCGAGGCCGTCGCGGCAGAGACGCCGCACCTGATTCGTAAGCTCGTGGTCGACCCTCGTTACGGAATTCTGCCGCACCAGGGCCTGTGGTTGGCAAACTACTTGTACGACGATCCCGGCCTCATCAAGCAGGCCGCCAAGATCATCACGCAGCTCTATCACGCGTTTATTGATGCTGGGGCCTCGATGGCCGAGATCAATCCGCTCGTCACCACCCCCTCGGGTGAGGTGAAGGCGATCGATGCCAAGATGAGCATTGATGACTCCGAACTATTCCGTCGTCCAGACGTGGCCGCCATGCGTGACAGCTCCGGCGAGCCGGCGTCGGAAATCAAGGCTCGGGAGGCCAACCTTTCGTACGTAAAGCTCGACGGCAACGTCGGCTGCTGCGTGAACGGGGCAGGGCTTGCGATGGCCACCATGGACCTCGTGAAGTACTACGGGGGCGAGCCTGCCAACTTCCTCGACATCGGCGGATCTTCGAACCCTGACAAAGTTGTCGCGGCCCTTGAGATCATTACTTCAGACCCGAAGGTGAAGTCGATCTTGTTCAACATCTTTGGTGGTATCACACGCTGTGACGACGTCGCGAATGGCATCGTGGAAGCGACCAAAAGAATCGATATCAAGCCGCCCATCGTGATCCGTCTCACGGGCACGAACGAAGAAGTCGCGCTTGAGATTCTCAAGAACGCTGGTTTCGACGCATACACCTCAATGGACGCGGTCGTCGAAAAAGCCGTCGCGCTGGCGGGAGCGAACTAATGGCCATCTTCATTGACAACGACACACGGCTGGTGGTCCAGGGCATCACGGGACGTGACGGCTCGTTCCACACGCGCCAAATGATGGAGTACGGCACTCAGGTCGTGGCCGGCGTCACACCCGGAAAGGGCGGCCAGAGCTTCGAGGGGCCCGACGGCAAGACGGTGCCGATCTTCAACGCGATGGACGAAGCGGTCGCCGCGACCGGAGCCAACACCTCCGTGATCTATGTACCGCCGGCATTCGCTTCAGGAGCGATCCTTGAGGCCGCGGATTCAGGAATCTCCTTTGTCGTCGCGATCACAGAGGGTGTTCCAGTCCTCGATATGGCGATGGCGCATGCGTTCGCTAGGGACCGCGGCGTGCGCGTCCTCGGCCCGAATTGCCCAGGACTGATCTCTCCGGGAAAATCCAAAGTTGGCATTTTGCCGGCTCAGATCGTCTCGGAGGGCCCGATTGGCGTGGTCTCCCGTTCTGGCACGCTGACGTATGAGGCTGTTTTCCAATTGACCAGTAACGGTCTTGGACAGACGACCTGCGTTGGGATCGGCGGAGACCCTCTGATTGGCACGAATTTTATCGACTGCCTCCGGGCGTTCGAGGCGGATCCGGACACTGCCGCGGTGGTGATGATCGGTGAGATTGGTGGGACGGATGAACAGGAAGCCGCCCAATTCGTTACTGACCACATGTCCAAGCCGGTGGTTGGTTTCATCGCGGGTCAGACGGCACCTCCGGGCCGCCGCATGGGTCACGCGGGCGCCATCATCAGTGGTTCTGCCGGTACGGCCGAAGAGAAGATCAAGGCCTTCGAGGACAACGGAATTACTGTGGCGCAGCGGCCTGCAGACATCGTTGGGCTCATCAGGGCTGCACTCGCCTAGGCGGACGTGGACGTTCGGGCACGATAGGTCGCGGGCGCCCAAAATGGTCACACATGATTCGATTTTGCGGACCCTACGCGAGGGCGCCGCGATTACAAAAACAGAGAACCAACAAGACTTATGAGCCAGACGCTTGCAATTATTAAGCCTGATGCCGTGGCAGCGGGTAACGCCGGCAATATCATCGCCTTGCTCGAGCGCGCCGGGTTTACCGTCAAGGCGCTGACGTTCACTTCCCTGACTGCGAAGCAGGCCGGCGCGTTTTACGCGGTGCATGCCGGGCGGCCGTTTTACGATGAGTTGGTCGAGTTCATGATGTCGGGGCCGGTGATCCCGATGGCGCTAGAGGCCGAGAACGCCGTCCCGAAGCTCCGGGATGCAATCGGCGCGACCGACCCTGCAGAGGCCGCGGAGGGAACGGTACGGAAGCTTTATGCAGAGTCAAAAGGGCGGAACGCCATCCACGCATCGGACTCCGACGAGAATGCTGCCAACGAGATCGGCTTCTTCTTTTCGGGGCATGGGCGACTCGCGGTAGGGTGACCGGAAGAAGGTGTTTCGACCTCTACTCAGCCTGGAAAACAAAAGCGGACAACGCCTAGACAATTTCGGTGTCGTAGCTAGTTTTCATGACTATGCTACGTCTTGATCTAAATCGTCTCGGACGAGAGGGATCTGTCCAGGTCGAGGCTGAGTTGCCCGTGGATGCGCCGTTGTGGGATGAAGGCGATTTTCCGTGGGCTGGCCCGGTAGGAGTGAAACTACAAGCTTCGAATGCCGGTAGCGGTGAAATTGTTGTCAGAGGGGCTATTGAGGGGGTACTCGCACGCGAGTGTCGACGCTGCCTTGAGCCGGTGCTGGTGCGCTTCGAGCACGACCTTACGGCTGTGTTCGTTGAGTCCGGAGCATCGGATACGGAAGATGATGAAGGTGTGTACGTTTACGACTCGAGCGCTGAGCTCGATCTAAGTAGCGCGGTTCGCGAGGAAATTCTCCTCGCTGTCGATCCATACGTGGTGTGCGAGTCTGACTGCCTAGGGCTTTGCTCGATCTGCGGAGTGAACCGAAATACCGGTTCTTGCTCCTGTAGTTCGGACGAGCCTGATCCCCGCTGGGAGGCACTCAGGGCGCTCAAGGAAAAGTGAGCAGGTCATGGCGGTTCCAAAAAGACGTACTTCGAAGCAGCGTAAGCGGAAGCGTCGCACCCACATTAAGGCTGAGGGTGTCACGGTCAACGCGTGTGGGCATTGTGGGGATCCCAAGGTTCCCCATCGGGTGTGTCCCAATTGTGGACACTATCGTGGCGAGCCCGTCCTCGAAGCCCAAGTAGACTAGTTCGGGGTTCCCCCGACCTATGTCCGAAGCTCTGAGATGAGGTCCTAGGTGCGCATCGCCCTAGACGCGATGGGTACCGACCACGCCCCAAGATCGGAAGTGGCGGGGGCGGTCGAGGCCCTCAGTGAGCTCGGTCTCGGTCCCGATGTCGAGGTCGTATTAGTTGGCGACCGCGAAATACTCGAGGCTGAGCTTGCCCTTTATGACGTGGTTCCCCCGGGGCTGAGTATTCATCATGCCCCGGACAGGGTGACTGCGTCCGACTCGCCTGCATCTGTTATTCGCCGCAAGCCTAAGTCGTCCATCGTGGTCGGACTGAGGCTGCACCAATCGGGCGAGGCCGATGCGTTCGTCAGCGCCGGGTCTACGGGCGCGGTGATGGCTACCTCACTTTTTATCTTGCGACCCCTGCCCGGGGTGGACCGCCCAGCGATTGGGACGATTCTGCCTACATCAGGCAAGCCGTGTTTGCTCCTCGATTCTGGCGCCAACGTTGACTGCAAGCCCCACCACCTCATCCAGTTCGCACATTTGGGCAATATCTTCGCTCAAGACATGATGGGGCGTGAGAATCCTCGGATTGGGTTGCTCAATATTGGGGAGGAGCCCGGGAAAGGTGACGAACTGTCGGTAGAAGCACATCGGCTTCTGAGTGCGGAGAGCAGTCTCAACTTCGTCGGTAACGTCGAAGGACGGGATATCATCAAGGACTCTTGCGACGTCGTGGTCTGTGACGGATTCGTGGGAAATGTTCTTCTGAAGTTCTACGAGTCGGTCGCGACCTTCATCATCGGCCTGCTCCAGAATCAAGTGACCGCGTCGGGGACCGAGCTCGACCTGGACAATGTCTTTCGCGTGTTGGACTATGCAGAGACCGGAGGCGCTCCGCTTCTGGGAGTCGGCGGGGTGTCAGTGATTTGCCACGGGGGCTCAACGCCCAAGGCGATTAGAAACGCCCTCAAGGTCGCCGCGAAGGCAGTCCGTTCAGAGATGGTCCAGCACAGCGCGCGGGAACTCGCGGTGCCGACCGAGGAGTCATGATGAAAAAGCCGACGCCGCTGGTCGAGATCGCCGCGATGGGTCGATATCTGCCCGACAACATCGTTACGAACGATGACCTCGCGCAGGGTATGGACACCTCTGACGAGTGGATTTTTTCTCGTACCGGGATTCGAGAGCGCCGCATATCGCCTCCGGAGGGACTTGGCGCAGCCGCGATGGGAGCTGCGGCCGCGCGTCAGGCCATGCAACGAGCTGGCATTGAGCCAGGTGAGGTGGACATTCTCATTCTGTCCACCGCGACGCCGGACAGGTGGCTGCCGTCAACCGCGTGTGACGCCCAGGCGTTACTGGGGTGCACCAACGCAGTTGCCTTCGACATCATGGCGGCGTGTTCAGGCTTCATCTATGGGCTCAGTATGGCCGAGGGTTATCTGGCTGCCGGTCGTGGTGAGATCGCGCTCGTCATCTCCACGGAAAAAATGAGCTCGATTGTCGACTGGGAAGACCGCACCACCTCCGTGCTCTTCGGTGACGGTGCGGGTGCCGCTGTGGTTCGGCTCGCCAATGGCGCGAATAGGGGCATTCTTTCGAGCCATCTGCGCTCTGACGGGAACCTTGCCGATCTCCTCAATCGTCCTGGCGGTGGAGCCCAACACCCCATGAGCCAGGCCGTCCTAGACGATCGCAGTTACCTCGTGCGCATGAACGGTCGCGAGATCTTCAAGAATGCAGTGCGTTCGATGGCCGATGCTTGCGAACGTGCTCTGGCGCAGGCTGGACTCACGGCGGACGACATCGACCTGCTTGTCCCGCATCAGGCCAACATCCGCATCATTGAAGCGACTGCAAAATACGCGGGCATTCCGATGGACAAGGTGTACGTGAATGTGGATCGTTACGGGAATATGAGTTCAGCGACGGTGCCCGTGGCTTTGGATGAGGCGGTGGAACAGGGCCTGATTCGGCCCGGCTCCCATGTCCTCATCGTCGCGTTCGGTGCAGGTCTAACTTGGGGCGCCATGGCGCTGCGCTGGTAGTTCCCACCATGTCGCTCGCTTTGATCTTCCCTGGCCAGGGCTCGCAGGTCGTTGGCATGGCCCGGGCGCTCGCTGCCTCTGAGCCCGCGGCCGCAGCGGTCCTTGCGGCCGCTGACGAGGTCCTCGGCTTTTCGTTGACTGCGTTGATGGCCGACGGGCCGCAGGATGAGCTCACGGCGACGAAGAATGCCCAACCGGCACTTCTCGCTCATTCGGTGGCGGTTCTTCGGGTGGTGCAGGGTCGGGTGGGTACAATTTCCTTCGCGGCCGGCCATTCGCTCGGTGAATTCAGCGCGCATGTTGCCGCGGGCACGCTGACCTTCGAGGACGCGCTGTCCGCAGTGCGTCTGCGTGGCGAACTCATGTTCGCGGCCGGGCAAGAACGCCCCGGAACAATGGCTGCTGTTTTGGGACTCGATGACGCTTTGCTTGAGGATGTATGCAACTCTGTGGACGTCGGCGTTTGTGTTCCTGCCAATTTTAATTCGGCGGGGCAGGTCGTGATCAGCGGAGATCTCCTGGGGGTGGCCCAGGGTATGGAGCGCGCCAAAGAGGCTGGAGCCAAGCGAGTGGTGCAATTGAACGTCTCCGGGGCCTTCCATTCGCCCCTGATGGAGCCGGCTGCTACCGGGTTGAGGAAGAAACTCGAGGCGATCGAATTTCGTGATCCGGAGTATCCAGTGATGTCCAATGTGACGGCAGGGCCCGTCTCTGATGGTGCAGAGGCCAGGGAACTGCTCGTGAGGCAATTGACGTCTCCTGTTCGCTGGAGTGCTTCCGTGGCCGCGATGGTGGCGGCTGGAGTCGATTCCTTTCTCGAACTGGGTCCGGGCAATGTGCTTTGCGGGCTCAACCGCCGTAATGCGAAGGGGATTTCTTGTTTTTCTCTTGGCGAACCCGCGGATTTAGAATCTTTCGAGAACGACGCCTAGACGTCGTTGGGGGGAGTAAGAGCGATGAGCGCAGGAGAATTGGAAGGGAAGGTGGCCCTTGTTACCGGTGGGTCCCGGGGCATTGGTCTCGCGATCGCGGAATCCCTCGCGGCCGGCGGTGCCAGAATTGCGGTGATCGGGCGCGACGGTGAGCGGGCGAAGGCCGCCGCCGCGAAATTGACTGGCTCCGGACACTGTGGCTTTTCGTGCGACGTAGCGGATTCGGAACAGGTCAAGGAGGTGCTTGCCCTGGTTGAGTCCGAGGTGGGCCCTGTGGACATCTTGGTGAACAATGCCGGGATCACCCGTGACAATATTCTCCTGCGAATGAAGGATGAGGAATTCGATGAGGTGATAGCAGCTAACCTCAAGGGCGCCTTTAATTTCACGCGTGCAGCGGCGCGCGGTATGATGAAGCGCAGGGACGGCGTGATTCTGAATATCACTTCGGTGGTTGGGCTGATTGGTAATGCGGGTCAGGCCAATTACGCCGCTTCGAAGGCTGGCATGATCGGGATGACGAAGAGCGTCGCGAAGGAATTGGCCTCCCGCGGGGTGCGTTGTAACGCACTTGCACCGGGATTTATCCGCACGGATATGACCCACGATTTGACCGATGCGCAGGTTGAGGCGCTCCAGGGTCAGATTCCACTCGGAAGGCTTGGTGAAACAGATGACATTGGCGGGGTCGCGAGGTTTCTCGTGGGCCCTTCAGCCCGCTACATTACCGGCCAGGTTTTGGCGGTCGACGGCGGGATGGTGATGTAGTCCTGTTCGCCGCCGTTTTCCCGCCAGCGACACACACTAGAACATCGAACACACCCCTATAGGAGGAGCTATGAGCGAGCCCATCGAGGCCCGGGTACGTGAGATCATTATCAACGAGTTGGGCGTAGAGCCCGAGAAGGTCACCGACGACGCCTCCTTCGTGGAGGATCTGGGTGCCGACTCGCTGGACACCGTTGAACTCGTGATGGCGTTTGAAGAGGAGTTCGGGGTCGACATTCCGGACGAAGACGCCGAGCAAATGCGTACCGTTGGTGACGCGATCAAGTACTTGAAAGAGAACGGCGAGGGCTGAACCCGACTCTTTTGATGGAAAGGGTATGACCATGGGGCATGTGACGGGACGCGAAACGCGTAGGGTCGTCGTGACTGGAATGGGATTGGTTTCTCCTGTCGGGAACGATGTACCCACCAGCTGGCAGAACATGCTGGCTGGTAAGAGCGGGGGTGGGCCCGTCACGCAATGGGAGGCCACCGAGGCGTGGGCCTGCCGAATCGGGTGCGAAGTAAAGGACTTCGATCCGCTCGACACCATGGACAGGAAGGACGTCAAGCGACACGACCGAGTGTCTCAGTTCGGCGTGGCGGCCTCTGCCGAAGCCCTCGCTTCGGCGGGGTTGGACGGTCTGCCGCCCGGGATGGACCCGAAACGTTTCGGCGTGATTTTCGGGACCGGAATTGGGGGCATAAAGACGTTTGAAGAACAGCACAAGAGGATGCTTGAGGGCGGCCCGGGTCGTGTGAGTCCCTTCTTTATCCCGATGTTTATTCCAGACATCACCGCTGGTTTTATCTCCATGCGGTGGAATCTGCAGGGCCCTAACTACGCGACGGTGTCCGCGTGCGCTTCTTCTGCGCATGCCATCGGTGACGCGATGCGTCACATTCGCCACGGCGACGCGGATATGATGATTGCCGGCGGTTCCGAGGCGACGATCACCCCGATGACCTTCGCGGGGTTCTCTGCGTTGAAGGCCATGTCTACCAGGAACGACGACCCGGAAGGGGCGAGCAGGCCCTTCTCGGGTGACCGCGACGGTTTCGTGATGGGTGAGGGTTCCGGAGCTGTTGTTCTCGAGGCCTTGGAGCACGCCCAAGCCCGGGGTGCGAACATCTTGGCTGAGGTGGTCGGTTATGGCCTATCCGCCGATGCCTACCACATCACGGCTCCTCCGCCGGATGGTTATGGGGCTCAAAACGCGATGCGTATGGCGCTCGAGTATGCGGGTGCGACGAACGAGGACGTGGGTTACGTCAACGCGCACGGAACCTCGACGATGGCTGACGCGATTGAGACTTTCGCCATCAAGGCGGTTCTGGGCGATCATGCTTACAAGACGGTGGTCGGGTCAACAAAATCGATGACCGGACACTTGCTCGGTGCGGCGGGCGCCCTAGAGGCGATTGCGTGTATCCAGGTGTGTCGGACAGGAAAGATCCCACCCACGATCAACTTCTCCGTACCGGATCCGGAGTGTGACTTAGAATACGGTCACGGTGGCATGATCGAGCGGCCCGTTTCGCTGGCGCTGAGTAACTCGTTCGGCTTCGGTGGACACAACGCGTGCCTGGCGATCCGCAGGTGGGACGGCTGACCGTCCATTCAGGATGAGGATTGGAACGGGATACGACTCGCATCGGTTCCAGGACGGGCGAGAACTGGTCTTGGGAGGGGTACGAATTCCGGACCACGCTGGGCTCAGCGGCCATTCGGATGGTGATGCGGTTGCTCATGCCATTATCGATGCAGTCCTCGGCGCCGCCGCCGCGGGTAACGTAGGCAGCCATTTCCCTCCGAGTGACGAGGAGTGGAAGGATGCCGACTCCATGGACCTCCTTGGGCGGGCAGCGCGGATACTAGACGCTCGGGACTACCGCATCGTCAACATTGATGTCACGGTGATTTGTGAGACGCCGAAGATAGGGCCCCACGCGGACGCCATGCGCACGCGTATGGCCCAGGTTTTGGGAATCAGCTCGGCAGCGATCTCCATCAAGGGTAAGACCAATGAAGGCATGGGATGGATCGGGGCGGGAGAAGGATTGGCGGTGCACGCCGTCGCCCTGATCGAGTCCCAGGTGGGCGCTCCGCGAAGCGACGCCCGCGGCAGTAGGGGAGGGGCCTGGCCCCTCTAAGAGGTTCCGCGCACGCCGGGGGGTGAAAGTTGGCCGACTTCTTACTGTGGGTAGATCAGCTTCCGCGAGGACTCGTATACCTGCTTCTCGGCATGGGAGCAGCCCTAGAGAACGTGATCCCCGCGATTCCCGCAGACACCTTTGTCGCTCTAGGCGGATTCCTATCCGCGATCGGGCAGCTCGACTGGCGTTGGCTTTTGGCTGTCACGTGGCTGATGAACGTGACTTCCGCCCTGGGGATGTACCGGATCGGATACACACACGGGAGGCGATTCTTCGAACGCGGCTGGGGTCGAAGAGTGCTGAACCCGCGTCAGATGGACCGGATGTCTGCGTTTTATGGCCGATTCGGACTTTTCGCGATCTTCTTCACTCGTTTTCTGCCGGGTCTGCGTGCGGTCGTGCCGATCTTTGCCGGAGTGAGTCACCAGCCTCTGCTGTTTGTCGCGATCCCGATCGGCGCCGCCTCGGCGATCTGGTATGGACTACTCATTTGGATGGGGGCTGTGGTGGGTCAGAATCTCAGCGCTTTACAGGAGATGTTGCGCCGCTCGAACGGCGTACTGCTGATGGTTGCGCTCATCACCACCGTCGCCGTGGGCGCCTGGTGGTGGCGTACGAGGCATCCCCCTCATGAGTGACGCGACGGGAGGGTACCGGCCGGCTCGGGCGTTCCTTTTCGAGCAGTACCGCGACTACCTCACCTTCGAGCGCGGCCTATCTCCCCGCACGGTCTCAGCATATGACAGGGACTTGAGCCGCTGGTCTGAATTTCTCGAAGGAGAGGGTGTGCAGGCTCCGGGCGCGGTTTCGCCGGACCATCTCCGGGCGTGGGTCTTTTCTTTGAGAGATGCGGGACTCGCGGCGACTTCGATTCGCCGGGCGCAGTCAGCCGTACGTACGTACTTCAGTTTCTTGTTGGCCGAGGGTGTGCTGAAGGTGGATCCCTCGGTCCGCCTCAAAAGCCCGAAGGTTGGGAGAAAACTGCCGGAATTTCTCACGCACGAAGAGGTCGCGCGGCTGCTGGAGGCTCCCGACGAGAGCAAGATCACGTTCTGGCGAGATCGGGCGATTCTCGAGGTACTCTACGGCGCGGGCGTGCGCGTGTCTGAACTTGTCGATCTCCCGCTCTCCAGCGTCGACCGACAAGAGTCCTTTCTCCTCGTCTTCGGCAAGGGATCTAAGGAACGAATCGTCCCGGTGGGTGGGCCGGCGCTCCGGGCGCTGGGTCGATACGAACGTGAGGTAAGGCCCCGGCTCGATAAGGGGAAAGGGCAGGGGAGGGTGTTCTTGAACGTCCGCGGCCAGCCAATGAGGCGTGAATCCGTCTGGAAGATTGTCAGGGACAACGCGGTGCGGGCGGGGATTACGCGAAAGGTCTCTCCCCACACCCTACGCCACACATTCGCCACACATCTTGTGGAGGGAGGGGCCGATCTGGCGGCGGTCCAGGAGCTGCTCGGGCATGCCGACATCTCCACCACCCAGATCTACACCCACTTGGACCGCGATCACCTCAGAGACGTGCACCGCAGGTATCACCCCCGGGCTTAGTCCCCCTTCCCAGACGACCTCCCGATCTCTGCCAGCGGCCGAGTCCTGCTTAACGGAAGAGTCCTGCTAACGGCCGGTCTGGCCATCCCCGCGTCGGTTGCTGGCCTCGGTCGCCGCCTGAAAGAGTTGTGCTTGCGAAGTCGTGGCACCAATAAGCCGCACCGCCTCAGAAAGAACCGGATCGCGCTGCATGCGGAAGTCAGCTTCGGCGCCCAGGTCTTCCATCCGTTCCGCGACGCTCATCAGGGCTCTCCACCGGAGGTACTCGCGAATATCCTGATTTTCCATCATAGCAGGCGACAGGCCCGCGTCCGCGAGTATCACCATGAGGCTCTCGAATTCTGCGTCGTCCAGGCCGGGTTCGCCGCCTGAGGCGCGTCTCGTTGCGGCGGCTTCAAAACCGAGTTCCGCGAGCCTGAGGCCCAGCGGGATCTGTTTCTCGTTGACCTCTTGAATCAGCTCGCGTTCGATGATCCGCAGGGTGTCGTCTTCGACCTCGAGATCCGGAAAGATCCCGCCGCCATTGATGAGCACGCGACCCTCAGGAGTCGTGACGCGGGGGAACGTGTCGAGGTTCTCCTCCAGCAAGCGACCCTGGGAATCCCGCGCGCGTTGAAGTGATCGACCAAGCGGCGTATTCCACGTGCCGGTCGTGAACTTCAACCGACGATTGTGCGGCAGGTCCAGCACAGTTTGCACGACGCCTTTTCCAAAGGACCGCTCGCCGAGCACGAGCGCCCGGTCAAAGTCCTGAAGCGCGCCCGCGAGGATCTCGGCGCCTGAGGCCGTATATCGATCCACGAGGACCGCGATCGGGAGGTTCGGAACCAGCTGAGGCCAACGGTCGTCGAAGGAATCAGTAGACATTTCGCCCGGAGCGCTGCCGGGAACGCGCTGTACGGTGCTCGCGAGCGTTGAGCCGGGCTTCAGGAACAAGTCGGCTAGCATCAAAGATTCGTCGAGGAACCCGCCCGGATTTCTCCGTAGGTCGATGATCAACCCGCGCGTATCGGCCAGTTCAGCCAGCGCCGCGTTCATTTCCCGGGCTGCGTTGCGGGCTACTCGGTCTAGAACCACGTAGCCGATGCCGGACGCCAAGATCCCGGATTCAACTGCTGGCACATGGACCTGCGCCCGCTTGATGTCGAACACGATAGGCTCATCGTAGCCCGCCCGTTTGAGCGTGACGATCACGCTCGAGCCGATGGGGCCTCGGATTGAGTCCGCCGCCATCGCCGTGGTCCACCCGGACGCATCATTGTCGTTCACCCCGATGAGCACGTCGCCAAGAAGAATACCGACCTCCTTGGCTGGGGTACTTCTGAAGACCCCGGTAACCGTCACCGCGTCATTCAGAGGCGTGATCTGGAGGCCGATTCCCGTATAGTTGCCGGTCGTCTCCTCTTCCCACGCATCCGCATCGACCTCGGTGAACAGCTCAGCGTATGGGTCGTTCAGCGCGCCAATGAGACCATCAATCGCGGCCTCCCACAGGGTGGAGTCATTGAAGCCACCCATATGCATGCTTGCGATGGCATCGACTGCATCTGTCAGGACATCGACCCCAGGCGGCGGCGGAGGGCCCGCCTGACCGGCGACCGTGGAGGGCGCCGCGAGCGGAGCCAGGGCAAGGATCAGGACGAGAGATGCGATGCGGTCTTTCATTCAAGCGCTCGGCGTCAGCGTATTGTTTGAGAACTCCTGTCTAACCCCGGCGTACGAAATCGCGTTCCCTTCATTACCGGCCGAGCAGGAGCGTCCTCTGTAACTTCGGGACCGAAGGGATACCTTTCTTGCCTCACGGCCGAAAGGCCTAGAAGGCTTTCTGGGCTTTGGACCTCACCGCACAGCGACTCATGAATCCATCACTAGCCCGGCCTCCTCTGCGCGTAGCGCTGGTGCAATTCAAGCCGACCAAGGGCGCTGTTCCCGCGAATATTGAGGCGGTGCGGGAATTGGTCGCGGCACAGGCGGCGCTGGCCGATCTCGTCGTGTTTCCTGAGTCGGCGCTAAGTGGGTACTTCTTGGAGGGTGGTGTCGCAGAGGCCGCGCTGGCGGTCGATACGCTGGTCGAACTGCTTGGCGCGCCTGCGGAAAACGCGCCGGACGTCGTAATCGGCTTCTACGAGCGCTGGCGGAGACGGCTTTACAACAGTGTGGTTTATCTGGAACCCAGGGACGGTACGTGGACGGTGAGGCACGTTCACCGGAAGATGTTCCCGCCAACCTACGGGGTTTTCGACGAGGCGCGTTTCGTGGAGCCCGGGACCGATCTGCGCGCGTTCGACACGCGCTTTGGCCGTATGGGTCTGCTGATCTGCGAGGAGATGTGGCATTCTCTCCCGTCGACGGTTCTGGCGCTCGGCGGCGCTGAACTTCTGATTGTCGTGAGCGCTTCCCCCGCGCGCGATTTCCAGCCCGGACCCTCGAGCCGGCCCGCAAATCTTGAGCGATGGGATGAAATTGCGCCGCAGGCTGCCAGGGAGCATGGGATTTTCGTGGTGGTTGCCCAACTCGTCGGATCGGAAGGCGGGAAGCTCTTTCCCGGAGGCTCCATCGCGGTCAGACCCGACGGACGGATCCTCGAACGGGGTCCCTTGTGGGACGAGGGCGTCACGATCGCGGAGCTCGACGCATCGGCCATCGACCGTGCCCGTGTGACTGCGCCGCTCCTCGCAGACCTCGAGCAGATGCTACCGCACCTCCAGCGAGCGCTGGACGCCACCCGTGCCAGTGCGAACGGAGAAGGGGACCCCGACGAGGGCCCCGACCTCACGGACCGCATCGAGGCCCCCTCGCTCGTGGGCCGGGGCGCGGTCTCCACCGACGATCCTACGCTGCGAGACCCCGCCGCGCTCGAGATCGACGTGGAACTCGTCGAACGCACGCTCGTCGAGTTCATTCGCGACGAGGTCCGTCGTCGCCGTTCCTTCGAGCGGGTCGTCATCGGCGTCAGCGGAGGCGTGGACTCCGCCGTGTCGCTCGCGCTGGCGTGCCGTGCGTTGGGTCCCGAAAACGTATTTGGCTTCAGGCTCCCATATCGGGCGTCGAGCGCCGAGAGCTTAGATCACGCGCAGTTGGCGATAGACGCCACAGGGGCCCACGCCCGCACCATCGAGATCACGAATCCGATCGACCGCTACGTCGAGGAGTTCGAGCCAGACCTCTCTCCGCTGCGGAAGGGGAATCTCATGGCCCGACTCCGGGCCGTGATCCTCTTCGACCAGTCTGCCAAGTTACGGGCCCTGCCGTTAGGGACCGGAAACAAGAGCGAACGGCTGCTAGGCTACTTCACTTGGCACGCCGACGATTCTCCGCCGATCAACCCGATCGGTGATCTCTTCAAGACCCAAGTGTGGGCACTAGCCAGACACCTCGGCGTCCCAGAAGTGATCATCGAAAAGCCGGCGACCGCCGACCTCGTGAAAGGTGTGACGGACGAAGACGAACTCGGCATCGCCTACCACGAAGCCGACCCCATCCTTCACGCCTTCGTGCGAGGCTACGGAGTCGAAGACCTCGTACAACTGGGCTTCGATCGTGCCCCCGTGGAGGTAGTCTGGCGTCGTCTTCACAGCACCCACTGGAAGCGCGAGCTGCCCACGGTGGCGGTCCTGTCTTCGACGGCAATCGGCGAGTTCTACCTAAGGCCCGTCGACTACTAGCCCCGCCGCGCCGACGACCGAAGGTCGAGGACCAAAGCGATGCTCCCGCGCCGACGACCGCAGGTCCAGAACCAAGGCATCTCCGCCAACCCCACCGGAAATAAGGAAAATTCCGATGCAGTTGTGTCCCCAAAAGTACGGGGTGGCGCCGATTTGGCTTGGTGCCCCGGGCAATCGGCGCGCCGACGAGGAGTGAGTAGCCCCTCCCCGAAAAACAAGACTCGGCGCGTCGTTTAGCGAGCCCCCGCCCCCAGACCCCCCGCAGTTGGGCGAGCGGCCCCGGGGCACCAAGCCAAATCGACGCCACCATCCCTAACTGATCGGGCTCCCTTTTGGCATGACCTTGGCCGCCCACAGTCCGGAGTTCATGTCCGAAAAGAACACGTGCCCCTTATACGGCTGCCCCCCCCACACGCTCACTTGGTTCGCCAAGAAGCCACCCGGATCCTGAGGCTTGTAAACGGCGATCTCGCGGCCCTGTGCGCCTAAGTCGCCCATGAGCTCACCCGAGACGTCGACGACCCTCAGCCCGCCCTTGTAGTAAGCCTGGTAGAGCACGTCGTCCTCTACCCACAGGTTGTGGGCTCCGGCTTCCGGGACCTCGTAGCGTGCGACATCCTTCGGATTTTCAGGGTCGGTGAAGTCAATGACGTGCAGGTAACCACTCATCCGACCTTGAACGCCCCCTTCGCCGGTCGCCGGGTTGTAGCGCTGGTTGTCTGCTCCGGGGCCTTCCCAGGCCGCACCGCGCCCGCCAGAAATTTCGTCTCCCAGGAAGAGGTAGAACTTCCCGGTCGCCACTTGCTCGTATGGAAAAGCCGCGTGTGTCGCGCCAACGGGGTAGGGGACAGCCGTGACAAATACCGGATGTTCGATCGTGCCTCCCCACTTTCCATTGCCCACGTCCACGACCACCACGCCAGTCTGCCATTCAGATGAGTAAGCGATGCCGTCGCGCACCCAGACGTCGTGCACGCGGCTGTTTGGGTGGTTGTATTCGCTGACGTACTTGGGGTCGTAGGGGTCTCTGACGTCGATGATGACGTACTTATCGCCGTTGGCGAGCGCAAACAGGTAGTCATCAGTGGCGAACATGTTGTGTACGCCGCCAGTGACTCCGTGCGATTCGAACGTCGAAGCCACCCGAGGATGCGCCGGGTCGGCCATGTCGAGAATCACCACGCCGTTGCTACGGTTCGAAGCTCCCTCTCGAGAAAGCGCGGCGTACCGCCCGTTCGGCGAAACCTTTACGTCGTTGACCGTGCGTGCGTCCACCTGAATCGAGTCGGTCTTGGTGATGTGGGTCGGGTCCGTAACGTCCCAGAAATATGCCCAGCCAGAGGCGGACCATGTCCCGGTGATCGCGTAGTCGCGCCGGTCCACCCCTTCGAAGACCCACAGGTCGGAGGTGTGGACGTTCGACACGGAGCCGCGTCCCTCGAGTTCGATCTGTTGGACCGCATCACGGCCATGCACGAGGACGCTCTTACGGGCCGTCAGTGGGCCAGAAATTGCGAGGACGGTGTAGCGGCCGGGCACTTCCGCCACGAACGCCCCATCGTGAACGATCGCTGCTGAACCAGGCGATCGAATGGAATCGTCTGGCACGAAGGTGTAGGCCCAGGTGATCGGCAGGTCTCCGAGCTCACCCGCAGGCCCTCGGGCGGCGGCGGAGAAGTGGACCACGTCGCCGGTGCGTGCCGCGTCGACTCCGCCCTGGATACTCAATTCGGTGGCCGGGAAGGTGGCGACCTCGAACATGATTGGGACGTCGATCTCACCTTCCACGGAAGCGGTGATTGTCACCCCGCCGGTCATGAAGGCCGTGACGTCTCCGTATCGGTTGACCGTGGCGACGTCGGGCTCGGATGAGGTCCATGTGATCGAGGGTTCCGGTCGCCGGGTCCCATCGCGGTGGAAGACGGCGGGGTCATGCGCGATCATCGTACCCACGAAAAGTCGCTCACCCGAAGCATTCAGGTCCACGCGGTCGATGGCAGGCCAGGTGATCGTTACCGGGATCCGTAGTGGTTCCGGGGCAACTCCTCCGGCGGCCACCACCGCCGTGGCGATGATCTCGAAGTCTCCGGCCGAGAACGCTTGGAGCGTCCCGTCGCGGTAGCGGAGAACCGACATGGGAGCCGCGAAACGGAGGTCTAGTTCGACCGACTGACCCGCGGTGTCCACAGCGCGCACAACCAGCGTCATGGACGTGCCGACCTCGAGAACTGCAGTCGCGGGGTCAGCGAGCAGACGAACGGGACCCTGCTGTGCGTTCGCGCCGCCGGCGAACACGAGGCCTGCACTCAACAGAAGGGCGGTCGAAAAGTGTCTAACAATAGCCATCGGAGTCTTTCGCGCTGAGGCCGGGAAGGTAGGGCGGGAACGGGAGTGAAGCCGTACTTTGTTTCGGTGGAAGAGCAACAATAGAATCAGTCATCTGGGTAGGATGATCAACTTTTGGAGAAAAGTGACCGGCATGAAAACTTGTGTTCGCTGGACAGTATTCTTTGCCCTCGCGGTCGTGGCTTTTGCCTCCCCCCTGCAGGCGCAGCACCGGGTTACCACGCCGGAGGAGGAATTCGGTCACGAGATCGGGGCTGACTATGAACTGATCAACTATGAAGAGCTCCATCAGTACTGGGTGAAGCTCGCGAACGAGTCCGATCGGATGATTTTGGACACGATCGGCTTCACTGAGGAAGGTCGTCCGCACATCCAGGCGGTCATCACGTCGCCGGAGAATCATCGCAATCTAGACCGGTATCGCGACATCGCGCGGCGCTTGGCGAAGGCCGAAGGGCTGAGCGAGACCGAAGCGCGCGAGTTGGCTGACGAGGGCAAGGCGATCATTTGGATTGATGGCGGACTGCACGCGACCGAGGTCCTCGGTGCGCAGCAGCTCGCCGAATTGGTGTATCGCCTGAACGACTACACCGATGCAGAGACGCTACGAATTCTGGATGACGTGATCATCTTGGCGACGCACGCGAACCCTGATGGTCACGCATTGGTGGCCAACTGGTATATGCGCCACGACGATCCGATGGAGCGTACTACAAGCGGCGTGCCCGTCCTCTATAACAAGTATGCAGGTCACGATAACAACCGTGACTTCTACATGGCTGCGCTGGCCGAGACCCAAAACATCAACACGTCGATGTACCGGACGTGGTATCCGCAAATCGTGTACAATCATCACCAGACCGGCCCAGCTGGAACGGTGATGTTCGCTCCGCCGTTCCGGGATCCGCCGAATCACTACCTCGACCCGCTTATCATCACGGGGCTGGACCGGGTGGGTTCGGCCATGCACGACCGCTTCGTCGAGGAGGGGAAGGGGGGCACAACCATGCGCTCGGGCGCGTCCTACTCGACTTGGTGGAACGGTGGGCTGAGGACTACGCCCTACTTCAAGAACATGATCGGGCTCTTGACGGAGACCATCGGGAACCCGACGCCGGTCGAAATTCCGTTCATCCCTCGAAACCAAATTTCGCGAGCAGATATCCCGCTGCCGGTCGAGCCGGGCATCTGGCATTTCCGGCAGTCGATCGAATACTCGCAGACCGCTAACTGGGCCGTTCTCGACTTCGCGTCGAGGAATTCAGATCATTTGCTGTTCAATATCTGGCAGATGGGCACCAACTCGATCGAGCGCGGCACTGCCGACTCGTGGACAACGTTCCCCAGTGAGATCGACGCCGCTGAGGCGACAGTTGGACGCGGGACTCGGGCCGACTGGGAGATGGTGTTACGGGCGCCCGCCGACCGAGATCCTCGCGGCTTCATAATCCCTTCAATCCAGCGCGACTTTCTCACGGCAACAAAGTTCGTGAATACGCTGCTGTACAACGGAGTCGATGTGCATCGCGCGACCTCCGCCTTCACCGTGGCTGGCAAGTCGTATGACGCGGGCTCCTACGTCGTGAGCACTGCTCAGGCCTTCAGGCCGCACGTGCTCGACATGTTTGAGAAGCAGGATCACCCCAATGACTTTGCGTATCCGGGAGCGCCCCCAACGGCACCGTACGACAACACGGGGTGGACCCTGGCTTGGCAGATGGGTGTGGAATTCGATCGGGTCATGGACGGCTTCGATGGACCCTTCGAGCTGATCGATGACATTCTGTCGGCACCGCCGACGGGCATCGTGGCCGGGGCGGACAACGCCAGCGGATACTTGGTCGACCACATCAACGACGCGTTCATTGCGGTGAACCGAGTGCTCGCCGGCGGCGGGAGCGCTTATTGGTATACGGACGCTGTCAGTGCCGGTGGACAGGACTTCGAAGAGGGTGCGTTCTACCTCGAGACAGATAGAGCGACCGTCGATCGACTGGCGTCTGAGAAGGGCCTCAGGTTCATGGGGGTCGCGAGTCGGCCGACGGGCAACGCGATGGAACTTGAGCCGGTGAAGATCGGGCTCTGGGACCAATACGGCGGGTCCATGCCGTCCGGCTGGACACGCATGATCCTTGAAGACTTCGAGTTCGACTTCGACGTGCTGTATCCGCCGGACTTTGACGGTGACCTTTCTCAGTACGACGTCTTGGTGTTCGATGACGGCGCGATTCCCGAGGCGGTGGCCGAGGGAGGTCAGGGTGGCCGCGGTGGGCGCGGCGGCAGTGGCCCGGACCTCTCCGACCTGCCGGCCGAGTACCGTGGTCGGGTGGGCTCGATGAGTGTGGATGGCAGTGTTTCTAACATTCTCGATTACGTGCGTGCAGGCGGCGCCGCCATCGCGATCGGCTCATCGGCGAGCCTGGCCCAGCACGCGGGGCTGCCGGTGACCAACCACCTCATGGAAAACGGGGTTCCGCTGACCCGTGAGCAGTACTTCACGCCGGGCTCGGTGCTCGACATGAAGGTCGATCACACGAGTCCCCTAACGCACGGATTCAAGGATCGCGTGGACGTACTCTTCAGCCACAGCCCGACGTTCACGCTGGGGGCCGGGGCAGCAGCCCAAGGCGTTCGCCGTGTGGGCTGGTACGACACAGCCAGTCCGCTGAAGAGTGGATGGTCTTGGGGAGAGAAGTACCTGGAGAACGGCGTAGGCGCGATTGAGGCCGACTACGGGCAGGGCAAGCTGTTCATCTTCGGCCCGAAGATCACCTTCCGGGCACAACCGCACGGGACGTTTGGGTTCCTCTTCAACGGGATCTACTACGGGGCGGCTAAGCAGCGACCGATCTCGTAGATCTCTTTGTGGGCCTTCGGGGCATCCGGCTGATCGTTCTGGCTGGGTGCCCCGTTTTGCTTTTGTGGGGGGGTGGTGAGCACGACCAAGGGTGTGGTTCTCGGGTTCGCTCGCCCGTCGGTGGGGGTTTCTTCGTTCGGGGGCTCGCTTAACGACGCGGTGCTTCCGGTTTGCTCGCATCCTCTTAGTACTTCCGCTCGCACCGCGTCGATACCCCGGGAACCACACCCTTCGTCGCGCTCACCCAACCACAACGGCTTTTTGAACACTGTCCGGCTGCGCCGGTTGGGCCGGCATGACTTGAGTCGCTCGCGACGGGCTCGCTGGGTGGCTGGCCCTGGTCGGCTCGAAGAGGGGGCCACTGCGCGCGACACATTGGCGTATTAACCGCGCGTGCATCTGCCGGCTCCGGCTATCATGCATGCAGCCGCTACGAACCCCCCCCGCGCCGGCGATAGCCGCGGCCGTTCCCGTGCCCCCCGCTCGAACCACTGAGCCAATGCTCACCCCACCAACCAGCCGTCCCAAGGCCTCACGCCAACACGACCCCCGTGCCCGCGACACAACCGGGAGCCCGGGGTGGAGACGGCTGCCGGTCACGGGGCAATCGGCGCGCCGAAGCGGAGTAAAAAAGAGGACGCGAAATAAAAAGAAGAGGTGCGTCGTTTAGCGAGCCCCCGAACCCAGACCTCCCAAAACGAGGGCGAGCGGCCCCGAGACCGGCAGCCGTCTCCAACCCGGGCGTCCCAAAACCAACTACGTGGCTTGGTCCACCGGGCGGACGAGGATCTCGCTGACCGACACATGCGCCGGCGCAGTGACCGCGAAGAGTACCGCCTGAGCGATGTCGTTGGGCTGAAGCGGTCGTTTCCCCTCCCAACTCTCCATCCACCCCTCGCGCATGTCGGCGTTGGCCACCGTGTCGAGTAACTCGGTGGACACGAAGCCGGGCTGGATGTCGGTGACGCGAATCCCGTGCTTGGCGCCAAGTTCGAGGTGGAGACCCCACGAGAGGGCGCGGACGGCGAACTTCGTCGCGGCGTACACTGAGCCTCCCGGAAATGGACGCCGACCTGCAACCGAGCCGATGTTGACGATGTGGCCACCGTTCTGAGCCAGCATTGTCGGCAGGACTGCCGAGATGCCGTGCAGCACTCCGTTCAGATTCACATCCACCATGAGCTTCCAGTCGTCCACCCGTGCGTCTGCAATGGGAGACACCGACATGGTGCCTGCGTTGTTCACAAGAATGTCGATGCGTCCGAACTCGGTGGTCGCTGCTGCGGCGACGGCCTGCACATCCTCTATACGACTCACATCTGCTTGCACTGCTACTGCCTCGAAGCCCGCCTCCTCAAGCGCACTCACCGTGGCTTGTAGCCGATCGATCCGGCGGGCAGCCAGGACGACCGATGCCCCCGCTTCAGCCAGGGTGATGGCGATGGCCTCGCCGATGCCGGCGGAGGCGCCGGTGACGATCGCCACCCGGCCTGTGAGGGGTCCTGGTTCCATGGTCAACTCGCGATGGCAGTGCCGACCTGAGCCAGCGTGATCATGAGTGCGCGCTTGATGCCGAGTGCACCGTTGCGATTGATGAACCACTCGCCGGGAGAGTGTGCGGCACCCGCCACGCCGCCGCCGCCGATCGTGATGGCCGGAATGCCCATCGAGATAGGGATGTTCGAATCGGTCGAGCCACGTTCAAGCTCTGACTCGATGCCGAGTGCACGGCCCGCCGCGAGCGCTCGTTGCACGAAAGGATCTGTCTCTGGGATTTCACCTGAGGGCCGATTCCCTATGAGCTCCAGCTCTAGAGAGAGCAGGGCACCATCGCGGCGCTGAGCGTTGGCTTCGTCGACTGCGCGGGTCATCGCCCGCCGAAATACATCGTCGATCGTTGCCAGGCTCTGGGGGCTGGCCGAGCGCATGTCGACCTCCATCCAGGCCTCGAACGGGATCGAATTCACGGACGTGCCGCCGCCGAGACGACCCACGTTGTAGCTCGTCGCGGCGCCAGAACGCGTGATGGCGTCAGCGGAGAGGTCGAAGTTGTCTATCGCGCGGCCGAGGGCGTGGGCAGGATTGGCGAACCCGAAGTCGCCCCAGGAATGACCTCCTGGGCCGCGGATCGTCACGCGGTATCGGTGTGAGCCGAGGCCCTGATGCGTAAGGCTCGTGTGACCCGTGCCGTCGATCGAGATGAAGGCGTCGATCCTCGGTCCGCCAGGACGGAAGAGATGCTTCACCCCTCGCAGATCCCCCAACCCTTCCTCGCCCACAGTGGCGATGAAGAGGAGGTTAGCATTGGTCCGAATGTCGGCTTCGTTGAGCGTGCGGAGTATGGCCAAAACGGTAGCCAGCCCTCGGGTGTCGTCCCCGATTCCAGGGGCGAACAGTGTGTCTCCGCGTTGCCTCACTGTCACATCCGTCCCTTCGGGAAAGACCGTGTCGAGGTGCCCTGTGACCGCGACCACCTCGTCAGATCCCGTGCCTCGGCGAAGACCCAGTACGTTCCCGACCTCGTCCACCCAAGCGGAGTCGACGCCCAACTCTCCAAGCATGCGCAGAAACCGAATGCCGCGGGCCTGTTCACCAAACGGTGGAGCCGGGATCTCCGTCAGCTCCAGCAGGTCCGCCATCGTGCGCGCGTCTCGCTGGTCGATGAGGTCCAGGGCCTCGACTACTGCGGGGTTCGCCATAAGCGCGGCGACCTCAGCCGAATAGTCGGGCTCTTGTGCAACTGCGGGACTGGCGAGCACGATCAGTCCAACGGCGAATGGGAATATGCTCGTTCTCAAGGCTCTGTTCATCACACCGAGGCTCCGGTCGCGGTCGGTCGATCTGTGCATTCAAACACCCCGAAAGGGTGGAAAGGAAGATAAGCAGAAATTCCCTGCCAGCCTCTGCCGGCGTGGGGAAACTCGTAAACCCGCATGAATCGGGCCAGGAGGGAACAGGAACCAGTTGATCTTTGTAGGAGTTTCACCGAACCTTTGACCGACATTATTCGCGTCTAGCCCTCCCTTTATGGGGCTTTGACTTTACCGGAGCCACCTTCACGGTGAAGCGCCAATCTCCCGGGGCACTTCCGCTCCCGGCACCAATCGTAAACTGGTTCGCAGGCGTTGGGCGGGCTTCCACAGTGACGCTCGAGCACGCGGGTGGCCTCGGCCTACTGGCATGGCAGATCCTTCAGGCCATCGTGGGCCTCAGGGTCTCGTTGCGCTCGGTCCTGAATCAGATGTACATCATGGGCATCCAGAGCCTCCCGATTGTGCTCGTGACCGGGTCCCTAGCGGGGATCGTCACCAGTCAGCAGGGTGGCTATCAGATGACCAGTGCGATGCCCGCCTACGTGCTGGGCAGCCTAGTCGTGGAAACGGTCGTCCTGGAAATGGGCCCGGTCTTAACCGCCCTCGTCCTCGTTGGGCGCATCGGCGCGCGCATCACCGCCGAGCTTGGGACCATGGTGGTTTCCGAGCAGATCGACGCATTCGAGTCACTCGGTCGCGATCCGGTCGCGATCCTAGCGGCGCCTCGTGTCATCGCGGGAGTACTGGTGCTGCCCTTACTCGTGGGTATCGCGGACTTTATCGGGATCGTGGCGGGTATGGGTGCGGCGTATCTGACGGCCGGACTTGGCGTCGACTCGTTCCTCTACGGGGCCCAGCTTTTTTGGCATAGTTGGGACTTGCTCTATTCGCTGACGAAGGCCGTTGTCTTTGGACTCGCGATTCCGCTCATCTCGGTCCACATGGGGCTAAAGACCAAGGGCGGAGCGGAAGGGGTCGGGATCACCACCACCCAGGCCGTCATGTTCATGACGCTGACGATCCTGATCCTGGACGCGATGTTCCCACCCTTGATGCTGAATTGACGGGGATGGGCGCGTGATCGAGTATCGCAATATTCACAAAGCCTACGATCTCCCGGTGCTTACCGGGGTTTCGATGCGGGTGGAAGCCGGCGAGATGTTCGCCCTGTTTGGACCCTCTGGGACCGGCAAGAGCGTGCTACTCAAGACCACAATCGGACTTGTGATTCCCGATATAGGGGACGTCGAGGTCGATGGCGTGTCGTTGTATCGAGGAGGGAAGAAGGCATTGGAAACCGTACGCAATCAGGTCGGATACGTTTTTCAAAATGCGGCCCTCTTCGATTCGCTCAATGTGTTCGACAATGTTTGCATGGGTATCCCCGAGGCCGAATTGGAGAGTCTGCCAAGAAACGAGGCGGCCAAGAGGGCTTGGGAGGCGCTGGAACTCGTCAATCTTGAGCCCCGGGACATTCTTGAGCGACTCCCAAGCGAACTCTCCGGCGGAATGAAAAAGAGGGTCGGCATCGCCCGGGCGATCGTAGGCCGGCCGGAGGTATTGCTCTGGGACGAGCCCACCACGGGGCTCGACCCGATCAACACGGCTGCGGTCGAGAGACTCATCAAGCGACTTTCACACGACCTTGAAGTAACGTCGCTGCTCGTGACCCACGACGTTGAAGGCGGCCTTACGATTTGTGACAGGGTCGCGATGTTGGACAGCGGTACCCTTCGTTTTTGTGGCACACCTGCCGAGTTTCGGGCTTCGCCGGACCCGGTGGTCCAAGCGTTTGTTGATCGCGCGGCCGCGGAGGCCGCTCTAGATATGGCTGCCAATGACTGATGCGACCCCCAGCGGCACGCGCCGCACGCCCTCCGAGCAGGAACTTGCGGACCACGTGCCACTCCAGCGCCATGGACGCGAAGCCCGCCTGGGGATCTTTGTGATCGGCGGATTGCTTTCCTTCATCGTCGTGCTGTTTATGCTCACCTCCCCTGCGGGGATGCGTGGCCGGTATATGCTTCACACCGTCGTGGACGATGCGGGGGGCGTGCGACGTAACGACCCGATTCAGATGCGGGGCGTCAACGTGGGCCGCCTCAATAAGTTCCGGATGCGAGCGGACGGGCTTGTCGAGATGACGCTGGAAATCGAGGGCGAATGGGAGGTGCCGGTAGGGTCGACCGCGCGCTTGGGCGCGGTTGGCATGTTTGGTGGTCGTACGGTCGAGATCATGCCAGTTTTGGGGGATACCTACCACGAAGCCGGAGACACGATCTCCGGGATTGGCGGGAATGCAGCAGGTATTCTCGGCTCGATGGACGACTTGAGCGGCCAGATGGGCACTGTCCTCACGCAGGTCGAGACGCTCCTCAGCACTGAGGCCATCGGCTCGGTGCAGGGGAGCGCGCGCGAACTCGAAGGACTCCTGAACCAGATGTCGGGTGTCATCGCCGAGCAGCGCGGCGCGATGAGCGACCTGACGGCGTCTCTCAAGAGATCCGCAGAAGGCCTAGAGGGCGCTGCTGCGGCCGGCCCAGATATCGCGAGCGCCATATCGCGAGCCGACTCCATCATGGCCACCCTGACCGACACGGGTGTAGCCCTCGACGCGACTTTAGCGAGCCTACAGTCAATTCTGGGGTCGGTGGAGCGCGGAGAAGGAACGCTCGGGCGCCTGATCTATGACGAGGCACTCTACGACAACCTGAACCTCTCTTCAGAGCGGTTTGCGGCGCTACTGCAAGACCTACAGGACAACCCCAAGAAGTACATCAACATATCGATCTTCTAGGGTGATTCGGGGTGCGCGTGGCGACGCACCCCCTCCGGGGCGCTGGCTCTCCGCGGCCTAGTGCTTATTGGGTACGGTTGCCGGGTTAGGGGCCGCTGCGCGATGCGCCCTCCGGGGGTGCGTCGCCACGCGCACCCCGCTCAGGTGGGGCACGGGGGTCGAGTGAGCCTGTCCGCAGAACTGCGATCCCTTGCAGGTACGCGCGACCGGTCGGGATTTCTACCCGCCGGTTCCCCAAGTACCGCCGGCGGCGGTACTTGGGGTCGAGTGAGCCTGCCGGGAACCTCCAACCGTTGCATGTACGCACAACCGGTCGGGATCTCCTCCCCGTCGTGCCCCCAAAGTACCACCGGCGGCGGGCGCCCCTGCCTATGCTCCCGCGCAGCGTGGAGCACCCCGCAGGGCCACGGTAGCCCGGGATCTCCACATCTGGCCACTGTCCGGTCCGTCGGCGCGCCCGTGCCCCGTCGGAGGAAGGATCGCGCAGGGGGCCGCTGCCCGCTTCGAAATCCTCACAAGCCCTGGCCCCCGGAGAGCCACCTTCCGGAGGCGGGGCACGAGGTAGCCGAGGGACCCGCGCCAGCGCCCAAAACGCAAAACCCCGGGGCGACACGAAGGCCACCCCGGGGTTGAGCGCCACTCAGCGCGTTTCACATCAGCTTACCAGCCCGGCGCCAGGTTGAACCCCCAATGCCATCCCTTGTCTGGACGCTGCCAGGGGTAGGCGTAATACACTTCCATGATCATGAAGCCGAGGACGTTGAATCGGGCGGAGGCGCCGGTCGAGACGACTGGCACCCGCTCCGAACCGGAGCGACTCCACTCGAGCGTCGGAGAATTCTGGGAGTCCCACGCCAGGCCAGCGTCAGCGAAAAGCACGAGTTCAGTGGGGAGGAACGGGAAGTCGAGAATTCCGTACTGCTCGACTCCGATGAAGGGGACTCGGAATTCGAAGTTCGCGACCGCGATCTGGTGACCGAAAAGACGGTCGAACGTTGGGCACCCATTGCCCGTGTTGACGCCACACTCGTCGGCGGTGAACGACTCGAATGCGTATCCTCGGATGAAAGTCTCGTACCCGAGGAATAGAGGCCGTAGCAACCCGAATCCGTCTGCCGCGTTCTCGACTTCGCTGAGCCCGTAGCGACCGTAGTGCATGCCCCGGACACCCACGGTCAGGTTCTTCGCGGGGCTGTAGTACCGGCGCCAATCGGCGATGATCGTAGTGAAGTCGACCGTGCCCGTCGTTTGCTCGACTTCGAAGCGGTATCGCCCACCGCGCACGGGCGAGACGAATCCGAAGGACGAATTATCCCCGACCAATGCGGCTGAGACCTGAGCCATGTTGAGCGGGTCCGGCGAGCACAATCGGCCACCAGGGGTCGTGCACAGGTCGTCCTGCCCCTGGCGGTCGAAATCGACGACTCGCCCGAAGTCGTCCATGTAGAACTTGTCCAGCTCGATGTCGTAACTGTATCGGGTCATGCCGAGCGAGACTTCGAACCGCTGCGTCGATGAGAACGGATACGACACCTGACCTGCCGCAGAGTTGATGAAGATTCGGTAGCGCGCCAGCCCCGTGTAGGGGCGCACGAGTGGATTCCCGTCGATATCAATGATCGGCTCGCCCCCATCATCCAGAATCGGGTCAGCACCGAAGTCATAGAACCCGAGGAGATAGGGAATCCGACCGCCGCTGACGCCCCAATTCCACCGATTTGATAGGTCTGCGTAAAAGACCTGGCCGCCGATGTCCTTGAAGGTGCCCTGAGCCTGAGCCGAGATGCCGAGGATCTTCTCGCCGAGCATGTCGCTGAAGTAGGCGGACGCACCGCCACCCACGTAGTTGCCGTAGCTGTCGGTACCGACGCCGATTGAAGGCTGCCCAACGAAGTCCAACGACAGATCGGACGAATATTCCTCGGCGTCCTCTTCGGTGTACGTCGTAGAGGAGAGCAGACCCGTCTCCGCATCGGCGAGGTAGGTCGCGATTCGGCTGAAGCCATCTGGGTTTGCCGGGACCAGCTTACGGCCAGGCTGATCGCGCGCGTTGTCCGCGACGGCAACCAGTTGTCCGCTACCGTCGACCTGTTTGGTGTAGATGTGGAACTCAAGCTCGTCGAACACGGTGTACGCCATCTGCCCGGTGGGCGATACCGACATCGCAGGGGAGATATACGTATGCCCACTCACACCGGTCGCGACGTTCGTGACCCGGCGCACGTCTCCGTTCTGGAAGCTCAACTCGTAGACGTCGCTGAAGCCGTCCTGATCGGAGATGAAATAGATACGCTGACCGTCACCGCCATAGACGGGGTTGATATGCTTGACGTTGCCGAACACAGGGACGACGCGGACTTGGCCGGTCGCCACGTCGAGCAGGGAAAGCTGGAAAGCGCTGTAGCTGAGACGTTCAAAATTGGTCTCAGGGCCACGGTCGCTCGTAAAAGCGATCGTGGAGCCATCCGGAGACCAGGTGGGCTGGAGGTCCGCGAATTTGTCGTCCGTCAGCTGGATGGTCTCGTCCGTATCCAGGTCGTAAACGAAAATGTCGCTGATACCTCCGACTGACCCGGAGAAGGCGATGGACCGACCGTCCGGAGACCACGAAGGGTTACTCGCGGCCCCGATCGCGTCGAAGGGGATTCTTCGCTCAACCTGACCGTTGTCCGTTGCCGTGATGACGAGCTGGTTGTCGCCGTCGGCTGTGACCACATAGGCGAACAGCTTTGAGTCCGGTGACCATGTGCCCGACGAGTCGATGTAGCGCAACGCCTCGATGTGGGGGTCGGAGTCGGCGCTGGACAGCTTTCTAACCACTCGACCGGTCGCGACCTCTGCCATGTAGAGGTCCACAGAGAAGAGGTCTCTCTCCGAGAGGAACGCGACGTAGCGCCCATCAGGACTGATTGAAGGGGAGATGTTGACGCTACCTGAGCCGGTGCTGGGGGCCAAAATGAGTGTGCCTTGATCCCCAGGAGCATCGCGGCCTTCCATGAGGGGCAGATACTCCTCGGCGACCTTCTCTTTCCAACGGACTGAGAGCGTATCGGTCGAGAGGCCCAAGACTGAGTTGATCGCGCCCTCGAATCCGACCCGGAGCGCACGGCTGTATACCTGGACGACCGCGTCGTCTCCATACGTGCCGCCGATGTAGGCCCACAGGGCTTGCCCGAACCGGTAGGGGAAGAACTTGGTGTCCCGCGTCAACTGCTTGATCGTCGGCAACTCGTCGCGGCGAATCGCGTCTCGAATCCACATAGCCGTGAGTGGGTCATCGCGACCGACCGACATATACTCGGCCATTCCTTCAATCAGCCAGAGCGGCAACGTAACCAGCCCTTGCAGGCCACCACCCCGCCGGGACTGCGCGATGTTGTACTGGAACGCGTGGACCAACTCATGCCCCAGAACGTGGTCATTGTCCCAATAGGAGCCGGTGAACGGCATGATGACGCGGTTCTTCAATGACTCCGTGACACCGCCGGTTCCCTCACCAATGGATCCGGACAACGTGTTGGTCTGCTGGAAGTCAGGGTGATCTGCGTAAAAAATGATCGGCTTGGACTGCTCGAATTCGTGTTGGAACGCACGCGCGAACCGCTCGTACCACCGCTCCGCCATTCGGGCGGCGTCCATGACCGCTTCGGACTCTTCCGGATAGTAGTGGATGTCGAAATGGTCGGTCCTGAGGATTTCAAAATTGAATTCGTCGAACTGGACCTTGTTCCGGCCGAACTGGGCACTGCCCGCCTGGGGCAGGGCAGCCAGAACGGCGGCGGCGAGCGCCAACCCCACAGTGAAGCGAGTGCCGATTCCCGCGAGCTTCGAGAAATCCATCGTGTTTACCGCCTCTTATTGAATTGCCGCCACCCGATCTCATAGACGATCGTGGTACGCGAAATCACACATTTAGAGATCGAACCGATCATTTTGTTATGTCGACGCTCGCATAAGGGAGCCTGCCCGACATGCCGCAGGAGCCGCCGAGCGGTTCCACACGCGTTGCCCACAAGTGGAACCTGATCCAGATTCTCCCGACTTCCGGAGATGGATGCAAGCACACCACTTGCAGCCCTCGTTCCCGTCTCTGCGCCTAGCTCTCGTACAAAGTACGTCACTATGAAGAAAGCGCTTTCTCTCCTGCCTGTCCTCGGCCTTCTCATCGCGTGCGCAGAGCAGGTTGTGCCCGTGTCTCCTTCGGTCGTCCAGGAGTTGCCGACTCCTGCGGCACAGGGAAGTGGTGAGCCGTTCTTGTCCACCGGGAAGGACGGCGTGTTCATGACTTGGATCGAGAGATCGGGCGACGGCGTTAACGCGCTCAAGCTCGCCCACCTTGTCCATGATGGTTGGTCGGAGCCTACGGTGATCGCCGAGAGTGATGCGTTCTTCGTCAACTGGGCCGACTTCCCGTCCGTGACTCAGGGGCAAGACGGGACACTGTGGGCGCACTGGCTCCAAAGAGGCGGTACCAGTACCTACGACTACGGCATCCGCGTTGTGCGCTCTCACGATCTCGGAGCGAGTTGGTCTGAGCCTTGGACGCTTCATGGAGACGGGACCCCAACCGAACATGGCTTCGTAAGCACGGTAAGCCTTGCCGATGGCGTCGGCTTCACCTGGCTGGATGGTCGTGAGACACCGGCGACGCGTGAGATGACGGTGCGCTATCGCTCCGTGAATTCGGACGGCACCCCGGGCCCCGAGACCCTCTTGGATGCGCGCGTCTGCGACTGTTGCCAGACCGGCATGACGCTCACGCCCGCGGGGCCAGTAGCGATCTATCGGAACCGCTCCACCGAGGAAATCCGAGATATCTATATCACCCGTCAGGTCGACGGTGTTTGGACCGAGGGACAGCCCGTGCACAACGACGGCTGGCACATTGAGGGCTGCCCGGTGAACGGGCCATCGGTGGAAATGGCGGGAGACCGTCTGGCGGTCGCCTGGTTTACAGGAGCCGATGACGAGGGGCGCGTGAAGCTTGCGTTCTCAGATGACCTGGGTGCGTCCTTCGGGGATCCCATCGTGATTGACGACGGGAATCCGGCGGGACGGGTCGACCTGGTCGGCATGGCGGATGGAAGCGTGTTGGTCACATGGATGGAGCGCACCGGCGGCGAAGACGCGGAGGTCCGCGTGCGGCGGGTGGGGGCGGCCGGAGCGGCCGCGGAGAGCACCACGCTCTCATCTCTGACCGACTCCTCGCGGGGGGCTCGCGCCACCGGATTCCCCCGTATCGTTCCGTCTGCTGACGGTTCGTTTATCGTCGCGTGGACCGACGCGTCACAGGATCCATCGCAGGTTCGCGTGAGCCGACTCATTTTGGGGTCATGATGAAATACATGAAGACGTTTTGCACGCTCGCGGCGCTCACCGTGATCTTTGGTTGCACGGTGCCCGAGATGGACGCCGGCCCACGGATCGGCCAACAGGCCCCGGGTTATCGGGCTGCGGATGCCGCGTCGGATGGACCAACGAGCTACGCGGTCGCGACCCTGGATGGCGACACGGTATCGCTGGAGTCTCTGCGCGGTGAAGTCGTGCTCCTCAATTTTTGGGCCACTTGGTGCGCCCCGTGTCGGCACGAGACCCCCTTCCTTGAAGAGGTCTATGAGCGCTACTCCGCCGACGGCTTTCGCATCGTAGGCATTTCGATGGACACCAAAGACTCGGCCGATCAGGTGGCCATGTTCGTCGAAGAATACGGGGTCGATTACACGATCCTCCACGACGCGCAGATGCGGGGCATGGAGCTCTATCAGGTCCTTGGCCTCCCGGCCACGTTCCTGCTCGACCGTGACGGCATCCTGCGTTGGATGCGTCTCGGACCTGTGGGTGAGAGTGACGCAGACTTCTTTACTGCCATTGAGGACGCGCTCCATTGACCGATGTGAACCCGGACAGCATTGAGACGCCGATCGGTTATGTCGATCTGAGCCGCGTACGATCGAACGCGGCTGGTTCGGTGGCCTATGCCGCGCAGCACGGCCTCGGGTGGCGCCCGCATATCAAGACGCACAAGTCTCGTGACATCGCGCGGATCCAATTGGACTCGGGCGCTCGCGGCCTGACCGTCGCGACGCTGCGAGAGGCAGAGGTGATGGCGACGGTGTCTGACGATATCCTTCTCGCCTATCCACCGGTCGGTGAGGCGAAGCTCCGTCGCCTTGTCGCGCTCCCCGAGTCACTCGATCTCAAGGTGGGCCTCGATTCCGCTCGCGTGTTGCAGGAGTTGGCTAGCGCGTGTGCTGCGGTGGGTCGCACCACTGGGGTCTTGGTAGAGTTAGACGCCGGCATGGGACGGGTCGGTGTGCAAACAGATTCGGATATGGTGCGCCTCGCGGAACAGGCCGAAGCACTTGATGGGGTCGCGTTCCGCGGGATCATGTTCTACCCCGGCCACATTCGCTCGGATGAGTCGGACCAGGCAGAGCCGATCACCCGCGTCGCGGCTCGGCTGTCGGACGCGCTTGCGGCGCTTGAGGCCGCCGGGCTCCCGGCAGAGATCGTGAGCGGGGGCTCCACGCCAACGCTCAAGCAGAGTCACCTGATGCCGGGCCTCACCGAGATCCGTTCGGGCTCGTGCATTTTTTATGATCGAGAGGGACTCGCACTGGGGTTTGCCCAACCTGATAACATCGCGTATACGGTGCTGGCTACGGTGGTAAGTCGATCAGTCCCCGGGCAGGCTGTGGTGGACGCGGGGTCAAAGGCTCTCGCCAAAGAGAGTCGAGGCGGAGACGCGGGGTTCGGCGTCCTGCTCGACCGACCCGAAGTCTTGGTCACGTCGCTTTCGGAAGAGCACGGGGTACTCGACCTGAGTGGCACCGCGTGGAGCCCCGAAGTCGGCGACAGGGTTCGTATTGTCCCCAACCACGTGTGTGTATCCGTGAACCTCCAGGACGCGGTCCTCGCCGTCGACGGCGAGGCGCACAGACTGTTGGCGTTGGAGGCCAGGGGCCGGGGGCCTTGGTCGGAGTGAATCCCGAGCGAATCGATGAGCTCCTTGAGGCTGTCCGGGGCGTGAGTGTACTCGTTGTAGGTGATCTCATGCTCGATCGTTACATCTCCGGTCATGTCGACAGAGTGTCGCCCGAAGCCCCAGTGCCGGTCGTCCGTGTTGAGTCGACGCGGTCCGCCGTGGGTGGGGCAGGCAACGTTGCCGCAAACGTCACGGCGTTGGGTGCGCGCTGCCAGTTGGTCGGCTGCACGGGCGACGACGCGGCCGCGGATCAGCTCACCGCCGCGCTCGCAGAGCTTGGCGTGAGTACCGACGGCGTGGTCCGCGCATTGGACCGACCGACATCTGAGAAGACGAGAGTCCTAGCCCGCCAACAGCAGGTCGTCCGTTTTGACGTAGAGAGCGAAGCCGACGTGAGTGAGGCCACCGCGGCATCGCTCGTTGCGCGTCTTCAGGCTTTTGCCGCGCAAGCGGATGTCATTGTCGTGGAGGACTACAACAAGGGTGTGCTTGTGCCGGCAGTGATCGCCGCCGCCAGACAATGCGCCATGTCACACGACCTGCCACTCATTGTAGATCCAAAACGAAGAAGCTTCTTCGCATATGAGGGAGCGACGCTTTTCAAGCCGAACGCGAACGAGCTCCGTGACGCACTTGGCGACTTTGTCTACGCTGACGATCCTGACTGGATGGAGTCCACCCGAGCCCGTCTTGGCTGTGCGAATCTCTTGGTCACGCTGGGTGAGCGCGGGATGGCCTTGCGGACCGCTAAAGGAGAGTCAGTCCGGATTCCCGCGGCCGCACTGGGTGTCTATGACGTTTCCGGTGCTGGCGACACCGTAACCGCAGTGGTCGCTCTCGTCTTGGCCGCGGGGGGGAGCGCCACGGAAGCGGCCATCTTGGCCAACCATGCCGCAGCAGTCGAGGTCGGCAAGGCGGGCGTCTCGACGGTCACGCCAGACGAACTACGCCAACGACTGAAGCAACACCCCGAAGTCTGACTTTTACCCTCTGGAGAGCACGAAATGAGCGAATTGAAGCGCATCCACACGGATCAAGCACCGGCGGCCATTGGCCCCTATTCTCAGGCGATCGTTAGCGATGGCTGGGTCTTTTGTTCTGGCCAGATTCCGCTAGATCCGGCTTCTGGAGAACTGAAGCTCGGCAGCGTCGCGGACCAGACCGACCTCTGCCTCAGCAACCTGGGCCAGGTGCTTCAGGCGGCAGGTTCGTCACTCGCCCATGTGGTCAAAACGACGGTCTTCCTCTCGGACATGGGCACGTTCGCAGAAATGAACGAGGTGTACGCACGGCACTTCGGTGAGCATCGTCCGGCCCGCGCTGCGGTGCAGGCCGCGGCTCTTCCGAAGGGCTGCGATGTGGAGATCGAATGCGTCGCTCGGATGGCTTCCTGAGGACGAGCCAATTCCGAGCCCATCTGACTCGGACTCTGTGACCGTAGAAAGTGTTGCTTTCTGGGATTCCGGTCCGTATCATGTGAGCGACGACTCGACTAGGGGAGCCCTCCACGCCCCCAGTGGGGATTTGTGTGTAGGTGGAGGATCAGCAATATCCACCCAAAATCGGAGCGTGGGCGCGCTTCCGTAAGTACAAGGGTGACTCGCAACGTCCAAACCCCAATTCGAGGACTACAAATGACGCGTTCAACGTCAGCACGCCTCACCTTCGGCGTAGCGCTCGCTTTAGCGGCGCTCGTCGGATGGTCACCGGCTCCGGTGGCGGCCCAAGCAACGGGCACGCTTGTCGGAACGGTGAGGGATGGCTCTTCGCAGCGTCCCTTGGAGGCGGTCCAGGTCTACATCGGGGGCACCGGTATCGGCGCCCTTACGAATGCAGCGGGCCGTTTCCTACTCCTCAACGTTCCAGCAGGCGAGCACGTTCTCGTCGCTGAGATCGTTGGTTATCGCGCGGGCTCTTCTACGGTCACAGTGGCCGCAGGGCAGTCGGCAGTCGCGGACTTCACACTCGCCCAGACGGCGATCTCGCTCGACCAGATCGTGGTCACGGGTGCAGGCATCGCGACGGAGAAGCGCAAGCTCGGAAACACGATCGCTACGATCGATGCTTCCTCGCTCGACAACGCTCCGATCGCTGACTTCAGTCAGATGATCGCGGGGCGTGAGCCTGGTGTGGTTTCGCTTCCGTCGTCGGGTTATACCGGCGAAGGCGCGCGTATCCGCATCCGCGGCTCGGCTTCTTTGTCTCAGCTCAACGAGCCGATCATTTACGTGGACGGTATCCGCGTAGACCGCTCGGCCGTTGAGTCGTTCAACGGGCAGGGCTCGCCGTCACGCCTCGATGACATCCCGCCCGAGTCAATCGAGCGGATCGAGATCCTAAAGGGTGCTGCCGCTGCCACGCTTTACGGCACGGAAGCCTCCAACGGCGTAATCCAGATCTTCACGAAGCGTGGGCGCGCGGGTGCACCGCGGTTCACCGCGCAGGCCGACTTGACCGGCATTCAGGTGCCGACCAACCGAATTCTTCCGATTGCCGACTACGCGAAGAGCGCAGAAGACCAGGCGCGGATCGCGGCGCGTTGGGGCCAGAACGTTGCGCTTTATGAGCCGTTCGAGCGCGACATCATTCCTGACCTTTTGGGGACGGGCTTCGGTCAGATCTACTCGGGCTCGGTTTCCGGCGGTTCGGAAGCCTTCCAGTATTTCGTGTCCGGTCGTCTGACCACTGAAGACGGGCCTTACGACGCGCAAAAGAACTTCCCGGTCATCGATCTTGAGCCGGAAGTTGACACGAACCGTCGTGCGTCGATTACCACGAACTTCACGGTGATCCCGAGCAGCAAGGTCCGCATCGGTGTCAGCACGCTGTATTCGGACATGGAGCACCACACGCCTGATAACTCGAACAACATCTATGGCGTGTTTTCTTCGCAGCTCATGACGCAGCTGCGGCTCGCGACGCCCGACAATCTGTACGGCAACCCGGCGTTCGCGACGGGTCGTGAGAACAGCTACCAGCAGAACTTCGTGAACTCGCAGCACTTCGCGGGCTCCACGAACATCGGCTTCACGCCGACGGACAATTTCCGTCTCGACGGTACGCTCGGGCTGGACTTCACGTCTGACGACGCTGTCGCGTTCCGTCCGTATGCGTGGAACGTCGATGACTTCTCCGGCTCAACGCCTGATGGCAACCGGACAGTAGCAGAGAACCGCAGCCGCGAGATCACTGCTGACCTGAAGGGTTCCTACATTCTCAGAACCGATAGGATTGAGAATACGCTTCTCTTCGGCGGTCAGGGCTTCCTCCGTCAGCGTCAGTCGGCTGGTGGTGGTGGTCGTGACTTCCCGGGTCCGGGCCTTGAGACCCTTTCTGCACTCGCCAGCGAGAGCTCTTTCGAGAGCTGGCTGCGTGTGACGCAGATCGGTGGTTACTTGCAGGACCAGGTCGGCTATGACGACTGGGTCTTTTTGACCCTTGGTGGTCGTTGGGATGCCAACTCCGCCTTCGGTGAGAGCTTCGAGACCGCCTTCTATCCGAAGGTGTCTCTGTCAGTTGTGCCGAGCATGGGACTCGACTGGACGAGTGAGACGATCTCGACGTTCCGCGTTCGCGGCGCGCTGGGTAAGTCCGGCCTACAGCCGGGCGCGTTCGACAAATTCACGACCTTCAACCCTCTGCCTTCGGCTGAGGGGCCCGGTGTCCGGCCGTGGAACTTGGGTAACGACGCGTTAAAGCCCGAGATCTCGACGGAATGGGAGATGGGTACGGAACTCGGCCTGTTCAACGACAAATGGTCGCTCGACGCTACCTACTGGAACCGCACCGTCACCGACGCCCTCGTGGCGCGTCAGTTCCCGGTGACCGGTGGCTTCTCGAGGACACAGCTCGACAACATTGGTGAGCTGAAGTCGTGGGGTGTTGAGCTGAACCTGCGCGGGGCCCTGATTCAGAGAGAAGGGCTGTCCGTCAATGTGTTCGCCAACACGGCGTACCTGAACGAAGAGATCACCAGCATGGGTGGTGCGCCGCCGTTGAAGACGGGTGGTAGCTATCCGCGGTACCGGAATTACCTGACCGAAGGCTTTACGCCAGGTGCATTCTTCGGTGCCAAGCTTGCCGATCTGGCGATCCCGATAAACATCGACGGTTCCTGCACGGAGCCGACGCAGGCAGCAGCGCTGGCGTATTTCGCCACCGCGCGTAACCCGAGCGAGTTCAAGCCTCTCGTGGTGGGGACCAACGCGTCGAACAGCGTGTTCGATGACGCGGACGGTTCGCTGGCTTCACACAACTGCGGTTCAGGCTATCTGGAGTCATACCTGGGCAAGCCGTCGCCAGATTGGGCCGGCTCGTTCGGCTTCAGCATGAACTTTGCTACCCACTTCGAGATTTCGACGTTGTTCGAGTACAAGTTGGGTCACCAGGTGCAGGACCTGTCCGGCATGTTCCGCCGGGCAAACGCGGTTATTGGTCGCAACACGCCGCGCGCTGCTGAGCTAGGAGCGATCCTGCAGAACCCGGCCTCCTCGGCCCAGTCGCGTTTGGATGCGGCTGTTGCATGGGTCAGTGAAGTCGAAGGTCTGTCTCCAATGAGCGGACTGAACGGAGTCTTCGATGCGAGTTGGATCCAGTTCCGTGAGCTGTCGCTCACGTATCGGGTTCCGGCGGACGTCGTCTCCGGGTGGGGTCTTTCCACGGCCACGATCAACCTTGGGGCGCGTAACCTGAGGATGTTCATGCTGGGTGACTACACCGGCATGGACCCAGAAGGCAACGTGCTTGGGCGCTGCAACGGCGGACTGGACTGCAACTTCCTGGATTCCACGGAAGGTTGGGGCATTCCGATCCCGCGACGGTTGACGCTCTCTACTCGCGTCACCTTCTAAAGGGGAGAACATACGATGAAGAATCGAATCAAAGCTCCCGCAACCGCGATGTTTGCCGTAGTGGCGCTGACCGGCTGCGACATCCTGGACGTGAGCAATCCGAACAACCTGGTCGAAGCATCGATCCGGAGCGAAGCCGCGGCCTCCGCCGTGGTGAATGGGGCGCTTTCGTTAGTCGCGTCCTCCGTGTCACAGTCTTGGCAGCCGTACCTCGTTGCAACTGACGAGATGTACTGGATCGGGTCTCGTGACGCCTGGTTGTCGGTTGACCAGGGGTTCGTTGATGATGCCACTAACGAGTTCATCGATGGTCCGTTCCCAGCTTTGGGGCAGGCCCGGTGGTTCAGTGACGAGGCCATCGAGATCCTGACTGAGCACGTCGGAACCAACCCGAGTACCGGGAATAAGACGGACCTGGCGCGCGCGAATCTGTTCTCGGGGATCATCTACATGGTGATCGGGGAGACGCAGGATGACTTTGCGTTCTCGGACAAGACCGAGGACGGACCTCCCGTGGGTCCGGCGAACATGTTCCAGGTGCTCGATGGCGCGATCACGCGTCTCGACGCCGCCATTACCGGATTCAACGGTGTGGGTGACTCGGATCGCGCGATGAAGGCGATGTCAGTTCGTGCGCGTGCCAAACAGTCACGTGCGATCTGGGACGCGATTAATCCGTCGCCTTCGGGCAGCGGGTTTGTCAACTCGGCATCCGCTGGTACTGACGCTCTTGCCGTCATCGCGGCGGCAGGAGGTGTGACCGCAGACTGGTCATACAATCTGACTTATTCCAGCGGCACTGTCGGGAACTCGATGGCAAGCTGGATTAATGATCGCAAGGAAAACCAGATCGATCTGTCGCTTGTGACGGTTAACGCGGCGAACGACATCAACGGGATCGCCATTAAGGATCCCATTGACGGAGTTGACGATCCTGCAGCAATCAAGTGGCTCAATCAGTGGAAGGGCGCGTCCGGCACGTCGGGCAGCTACCTCGACAAGGGCGGCGTCTATCCGGATCTGACGCTCGCTTCCACGCGGATGATGCACTTGATCGTGGCTGAGAACGCGCTCGCGAGCGGCGACAACGCCGGTTTCACGACGCACATCAACCACGTCCGTGCGATGGACGGCTTGACGCCGTTCAGCGGGCAGGTATCCAACACGGTCATGATGCAGCACACACGCCGTGTCAACGTACTGTTCCAGGGCCTCCGGCTCGGGGATATGTATCGGTTCAAGCTTACAGATTCGAAGTGGGACGCCAACGGGGCCGCGAGGTCACGCCCCGGTGAGATGCTGCCCATCTCGATCATTGAGCTTCGTTCCAACTGCTACCTGAACGGACTCGGCTGCAAGTAGCTGGTGCTCAGTAGGTGGTAAAGAAAGGCGGGCGCATCCGTACCTTGTGTGCGGGTGCGCCTCGCCTTTTTTACCTAATTACGTGTAGATTCCGCGCCATGAAGAAACGTCATATTTTTCGTCTGAGCTTGCTGTCGCTTCTCGGTGTGTGGGGATGCGGGGCGTTCGAGGACCCGACACCGTCGGATATTTTCTTCGAACTACGCGGCCCGGTTGGAACTCAGGTGCAGGTGGTCTACGCGACGCAGTTCATTGCGAGTATCGACGACCTCGGGGTCACGGGCGTCACAGTCTTCGCGTCCGACACCGTCCTACACACGATGCCGATCGACACGACGTTCACCATCGCGATCGCCCGGCAGTGGTTCGTGCAGGTCAGCGCGCTCCCCGGCGATCCGCTCAGCGTCGACGTGATCATTGACGTGGACAATCGGAACTTGGTTTCAGAGTCCGGGCTGATCTTACCAGGAAGCCCGTGGAACTTCGTGTACATGTTTAACCGCGCGCTCACCCGGTCGGTCGAGGTGATCATTTGATGGCGCGGCGTCATTCAGTCCGGCCCGGGCTTTCGCTCGTGGGCGCGATGTTGTTTGCGGCTTGTAGCACCTACACGCCGGTCGGGAACCCGGTGCCTGGGGTGACGGTCCGGGCCCAGGTACCCATTCAGTCGGCGATCACGAATCGCAATTCCGCCCCCCAGCTTATTACGATCGAGGGCATCGTGGTCTCGTCTGGAGACACGGTTGTCCTCGCCACGAAGAGTCGGCAGGAGTACGGTGCGTTTCGGGAAATCATGAGATTTGACACCGTGCGAGTGGCTCGGGACGAGTTGGCGTCGCTCGACCTGCAGGAATTTTCCGCGAAGAAGAGTGTTGCGCTCGGAGTGGGGTTGACCGCGGCCGCAACCTACTTCGCCGTCTCTGCGCTCGGCGTAAAAAATGGCGAGGCGGGGGGCGGGCCCGACGGCGGCATCAAGCCGAGCGGGACCATCGTCCTAAGGCCCATCGTTGGTCTAATCTGGCGCTTGATCAGTAACGAGTGACCTCTCTCGCTGGGAGCCCCGCCAGGAATGCAACGCGCTTTCCGTAGCCTCGTTTTCGGTGCCCTTCTCGCGACGGGCGCGTGCGGAGTCCGAGCGGTTTCGGACCCCTTTTCGCGTAGTAGCCGTGGGCCCGGCCAAATCCAAATTATCGTCGAGAACCAGAACTTCAACGACATGCGGCTCTTTTCCGTGACCACGCGGGGTCGACAGTTGTTGGGACAGGTCGGGGGTCACACGACAAAGACGTTCGTGATCGACTGGAGAGGCCTCGATGAGATCCGGCTTCGCATGGAGTTTCTCGCCGGGGACGACTACGAGTCCAACCTCGTGAACGCGTCGCCAGGTGACCGGCTGACGCTCACGATTCCCCAAGAGCCGCGAAACTCCATTCTGCGGCGCCGTTAGGGCAGCCCCCCGCTTCACGCTCCGTACGGGACCCACACATTCTTGACCTGGGTCGCCTCACGCAGAAACTCCTCGCCCTGGCCTTGATGCCGGTCGAACCAGTCACGGGCCGTAGCATAGCTCACCCAGGTCCGCTTCATATTGCCGACCGAGGAAGCCTCCACCAGACGGGACCCCTCCGCGCTCCCGAAATACCACACCGCGTCAACGTCATCGTGCGCGGCCAACGTCGGGAGCACCTCCGAGTGCGGGCCGGTCACGATGTTCACAATCCCAGACGGTACGTCAGACGTGTCGATCACCTGATACAGGTCCGTTGCGATGAGCGGGGCCTGCTCCGAGGGTAAGACGACGACGGCGTTCCCTACCGCGATAGCCGGCGCCACGCAGGAGATAAGCCCCAGTAGCGGCTGCGCGCCGGGCGGGACAAGCCCCATCACGCCCATCGGCTCCTTCATGGCCAGCGTGACGTTCCGCAGCGGGGTGTGGTGGACTCGCCCCTCCCATTTGTCGGCCCAAGCCGCGTAGGTGAAGAGCCGGTCCACGCTGGCGTCGAATTCTGCGGTCGCGTGCTTTTCGTCGCCGGAGAAGGCCGCTAGGCGCTCGATGGTCTCAATTCTTCGGGTCTGGAGGTTCTCAGCCAGGTAATAGAGCACCTGTGCCCGGTTGTGGGCCGTGCGGCCCGACCAGTCGCCCTGGGCCTTTCTGGCGGCCTCTACCGCGTTGCGTATGTCCTTGCGGTTGCCCCGGCCCACTTCGCCGAGGACGGTCCCGTCGTGCCCGTACACGGGTGAACTGTAGTCGCCGTCAGGGCGGGCCTGCTTTCCACCAATGTACAGCTTGGCCGTGCGGTCGATCGCCGGCGTGGCAGCCGTACTGCCGGGCGCGGGGGTGGAGGATCCGGTGAAGGGCAGGGAGGGCTCCTCAGGCAGCGCCTGGCGCTCCCACGTGGGGCGCATGTACTCGTGGAGGCCCTCCTCGCCGCCCTCACGTCCGTAGCCGCTCTCTCGATAACCACCGAATCCGGCAGCAGCGTCGAAGAGGTTTGTACAGTTCACCCACACCGTGCCGGCCTTGATCTTGGGCGCCACGTCGAGGGCGAGGTTGATGTTTTCGGACCACACCGACGAGGCGAGGCCGTAACGCGTGTCATTGGCCATCTCCACGGCTTCGACAGGCGTGCGGAACGTCATCATGACGACAACAGGCCCGAAGACCTCGACCTGCGCGAGCGTCCCGGACGGAGCGACGTTCGTGCACAGCGTGGGCGGGTAGAACCACCCCTCACGGGGCGCGCTCCAGGAGGGCTGCCAGATCTCGGCGCCCTCGGTGCGGCCCTGGGCCACAAGGCGCTCAATGCGCTCGAGCTGCACGGGGGCGACGATCGCGCCCATGTCGACCGCTTTGTCCAGCGGGTCGCCCATACGCAGCGTCTCCATGCGGGCGCGGAGCTTTCGCTCAAGCGCCTCAGCGACACCCTCCTGCACCAAGATGCGCGATCCCGCGCAGCACACTTGGCCTTGGTTGAACCAGATCGCGTCGACCACGCCCTCGACCACAGAGTCGAGATCGGCGTCCTCGAACACCAAGAAGGGCGACTTGCCACCCAGCTCCAGCGACAAACGCTTCCCGCTCCCCGCCGTCGCTTCCCGGATAATCCGGCCGACATCGGTCGAGCCGGTGAAGGCGATCTTGTCGACCTCAGGGTGGGCCACGAGCGCCGCACCTGTGAGGCCGTCACCCGTGAGGATGTTCACCACGCCCGCGGGCAGACCGACCTCATCACACAGCTGCGCGAACAGCATGGCGGTGAGGGGTGTGAACTCCGCGGGCTTGAGCACGACCGTGTTACCCATGGCGAGCGCAGGCGCGATCTTCCACGCTAGCATGAGCAGCGGGAAGTTCCAGGGGATGATCTGGCCGACCACGCCGATAGGCTCCGCATCTGGGAACTCGTCTGCCATGAGTTGAGCCCAGCCCGCGTGGTGATAGAAGTGGCGCGCCACCAGCGGGATATCGAGGTCCCGGGACTCGCGGATCGGCTTGCCGCTGTCCATCGTCTCCAGCACCGCAAAGAGACGGGCGTGTTTCTGAATGCGTCGGGCGATCGCGTACAGATACCGTGCTCGCGCGTGCGGGCCCAGCGCCCACCATCCGGCCTGTGCGGCTCGGGCGGCCCGCACCGCCCGATCGACGTCTTCGGGTGTGCCCTGGCTGACCCTTGCGATGATCTGCGCGGTCGCCGGATTCGCGACGTCGAAGGACTCGCCTTCACAGTCGGTCCAAGCGCCGTCAATGAAGTGGCCGAAGGCGCGACCATGGGCCTCGAGCCATTCGTTGGCCAGGTTGTCCGCCTCAGGAGCGGGACCGTACTCCAAAGACTCGAAGATTTCAGCGACCTTGCTCATGCGATGGGATGCCTGTGTTGGGCTGAGTAGCGGCCGGTCACGTGGTGCTCCAGTTGGCGTTCGATGTCGCCGAGTAGGGACGAAGCTCCGAAGCGGAACAGCTCGGGCTGCATCCAGCCGATACCGAGTTCTTCCTTCATCAAGATGAGCCACAAGAGGGCTTCTTTCGCCAACCTGATCCCTCCTGCAGGCTTGAATCCGACCGCGTAGCCGGTCCGCTCCGCGTAGGCACGCACGGTCCGAGCCATGGTGAGCCCGACGGGGAGGGTGGCGTTGACGCTTTCCTTGCCGGTTGAGGTCTTCACGAAGTCGGCCCCGGCCATCATGCACACCAGGCTGGCCTTGGCGACGTTGCGGAGCATCGCGAGCTCACCGGTGGCCAGAATCGTCTTGATATGCGCGTCGCCGCACGCCTCGCGGAAGGCGCGTACTTCGTCGTACAACGCCTGCCAATCACCTCTGAGCACGTGCCCCCGCGTCACGACGATATCGATCTCGTGGGCTCCGGCCGCGACAGATGCCTTGATCTCCGCAATGCGCTGGTCCATGGGACTGAGGCCGTGCGGAAAACCGGTCGACACGGCTGCGACCGGGATCCCACTGCCCTCGAGTGCGGCAACCGCTGCCGGGACCATCTGATGATAGACACAAACCGCACCGACCTTCACCACGCCATCCGGCATGCCAAGCGCCTGCAGCAGATCACGACGAACAGGTTGTCGGGCTTTTGCGCACAGGCGGCGCACACGCGCCTCGGTGTCGTCGCCGGCCAGCGTCGTGAGGTCCATCAGGGTGATTGCCTTTAACAGCCAAGCGGCCTGCCACTCCTTCTTGACGGTTCGACGCGTGCCCAGCGTCCCGGTCCGCCGTTCTACGGCGCTGAGATTGACGCGAAGCTCGCGGACCCAATCGAGTTCGAGGGGCATTCCCGGGTTACGAGCGCCGTCGCGAATGCTCAGGGGGCTTACCTCGCGGCTCGCCGACACGTAAGTCCCGGTGCGGTCACGGGCCGGAGGATTCGAAGTTGTCACGGGTCGTCGATCGAGTGAATTCAAGGCTCTTAAGGTACCCCGCCGCCGCAGTGGATGACAGCTAGCCGCTTTCCCGGATGGTGGGTTCAGACTCATCTTGGCACCACTGATAGGTCAGGCCCGGAGGGCGTCCGTCGCGACCGCTCGCGAAGGCGCCGCTTTTTGAGCAGGTCTTGGTTGGGACGATGCTACGGGGGCTCGGTGGCTTGCCGGTGTACCGCAGGCAGGACGATCCCGCCCAGATGCACCTGAACGACACCACGTTCGATGCGGCGATTGGCGCGCTCCACAGAGGAGAGGCGGTTCAGATCTATCCCGAGGGGCTGAGCCACTCCGGCCCCGCGCTTACGCCGATTCGTTCTGGGGCCGCCCGAATCGCGCTCATGTCCGAGAGCCAGAGCGATTGGCAGCTTGGAGTTTGTATCCAGCCTGTGGGGCTCACCTACACGCGGAAACACCTCTTTCGTGGTCGGGTGGTGGCCGCTTTTGGGGAGCCGTTTCGGGTGGCCGACCTACGGAGTGCTTACGAGGAGGACGATCGGGCCGCGGTGAGGATGCTCACCGACACCATTCGGGAGAAACTCGAGGCACTGACGCTCAACTTCGATCACCCACAGGACCGAGAACTGGTCGAGGTCGCGGAGCGGTTGTACGCGCGTGAAAAGAGGCTGGTGCAGTGGCGTGAACGCGACGCGATGGCCAGTCGACTCCCCCGCCTGAAACGTTTCGCCGACGGAATCCGATGGCTTCGCGCGACCGACCCGGAACAGCTGGCGCGTCTGAGCCACTCGGTGCGGCGGTACTTGCGACTTCTGAAATTGTTGGGCGCCACTGAGGGTGACGTCCCCCCCAACTACCGGTTGACGGTGGTGTTGCGATACTCCGTGCGACAGCTCTTCATGCTCGCGCTCGTCGTGCCCGCTGCGCTTCTCGGAATGGCGATTTGGGTGCTGCCGTATATGGCCGTTAGCCACGTTACGCCTCGATTCAGGCCCGAGCTCGATCAGATCGCGACCTACAAGATGGCTACGAGCCTTCTGACCTTCCCGTCGTGGTGGGGGTTGATGGCCCTTTCGAGCTGGTTCATCTGGGGCGTAGGTGCCGCGGCCGCTGTCGTGGGCCTGACGCCGGTCGCCGGACTGGCGGCGATCGCGTGGAGGGAACGGCAGGGCCAGGTACGAGAAGACGTTCGGGTATTTCTCAGAGCCGTGCGGCACCCGAGTGGACGTGACCGCCTGGCCGAGTTACGTCGGGAATTGACCGAAGAATTCGATCGACTCGGCGCCGCCTGGGTCATCGACAGCCAGTAACCCAGGAGAGCACCTCAAGTGCGGCGTCTCGGAACCGGCGCCGTGAGGCCCACCTCACGAGCCAGAAATGGGGCCGAAGGGCCTTGGCGCGGCTCGTGCCCATGCCTATCGTCTTTGCCCGCCGTGCGCACTCGCGTGGCGGTAACAAGAGGGGGCGGAGGGGGACTGGTGTCTCCGGCGGTCTTCAAAACTGTGCAGCCCGGCTAGAACCCGGGTAGGTGGGTTCGATTCCCACACGTTCCCGTTACGTGATCCGCATCTCTCGCCGCTGTGTACCGCGCCGCCATCGAATCAGGACCCGATCGGAATCCTGATCCCGACTTCCATGCGACCGTCGCCCACCGGGGCGGCTTCGAACTCGAGCGGGGTGGGGAAGTTCTTGAGATGAGCCGAGACGTAGGCGTCGGCTCCGCTCAGGAAGAGTAGGAAGATTCCCATGGCCGCCCAGTCTTCCTGCTGTTGCAGGCGAGATTCCGTGAGGGCGCTCAGGTCTTCGAACATCTCGTCGCCGTCCAGCGCGGCTGAAATGGCGGTCGGCTCGGTGACGCCCTGCGCGGCGAGGTCATGGCGAAGGGTTGCCTCGCGAAAGTCCGCCCGAGTGCGGACTTCCGTAATCCGCTTACGCGTGCGAATGAGCCCGTATGCAGCAGTCGCTTGCAGAAAGAAATAGAAACCGGCCCGAGTACTCGAGCCGATCGCGGCGTGGCCCCACCCTGGCACCGCCACAGCGCGCAGAAACGCCCCACTCGGACTCACCCCTAGTGCTGATGGCGTGCCCTGGGTGACACCGGCCTCGGGCTTGGTGAGCTCCTCTGGTGTCGCGGGTTCAGTTACAACCGGGGCAGGGGGCACCACCTGGGCGCGCCCCGCCGTTGGCCCGCCTGCGAAGCCGAGCGCGAGCACGATCACGGCCCGAAACACGGCCGACCTCAGGGTCGAGGACAGCCGCCGCACCGCGCTAGCTTGACCTAGGAATCTCACAGAATTGTTCCGTTCCACTCTTCGAGCCTCGGGTCCTCACCCTCGCGCAGGATGATGTAGCTGCGGTGGTACACCCAATCGCCGGAATTGATGTACCAACGCGCCGCACCCGTCGTGACAAAATCAGGTACGTGCGTATGACCAAGCAAGACTAAGTCGAGTTCCGCGTGGGCGTCGAGTTCGGCGAGGGCCCAGTGCCTCAATGCCGCCGCGCGCCGGGTCTCCGTCTCACCCGGGGCGGTCCACCGGTTCTCCGTCTTGGAAACTCCGCGGGCCACTCGGTCGCCCACGGCGGGCGGCAGAGACGCGAAGGCCCACCGCGTGAGACGCCCCCGCAGCAAGAGGCGCATAGCTCGGTATCCCAGATCGCCTTTTCCCAGGCCGTCACCATGCGCCAAGAGCGTGCGTCGCCCAGCCATGTCCACCACGACCGGGTCTTGTAGGAACTCCACGCCGATCTCATCGCGTAGGTACCGGCCGCCCCACCAGTCGTGATTGCCTCCCATGAATGTGATGCGAACCCCGTCCTGAACCATCGACTTGAGGCGGCTCAGGGCCTGATCGTGGCCGCGGGTGGTCCCCCAAGCGTATTCGAACCAGAAGTCGAAGATGTCCCCGTTGAGCACGATCCAGGAGGCGGCTTCCTGAGCCTGGCAAAGCCATTCCATGAACGCCTGCTGCTGCTCAACGGAGATCGAGCCGAGGTGAACGTCGGAGGCGACGAGGACGGTACGGGAAGGGTCTTTTGCTTGCACACGCGAAAGATCCACGAACCGAGCCACCCTGGAAGGGGTAGGAGGGCTAGAATCCCCCGACTAGCTTTGGCTCATGACCAACCCGATGACAGCTAACTCTCTCCATCGAGCCCTCTTGGGGCTCTTTTTGGCGCTTGTTGTCGGCGCCTGTTCGCAGCGCCGTGTGGTCGTCATCGCCCCAGCCGTGGACGCTGAGCAGACCGCGCTCGCGCTGGAGGACCACACGAGCCTTGAGTACCCGATCAGGATTCTCTTCGATTGGGAGTTGAACGAACAAGGTGTACGGGTCAAAGGGCGCGGAGTGGCGCGCATTGAGCCTCCGTACAAGGCGCGTCTCGACCTCTTCTTGAACAGCGGCACAGCGGTGGTGCGGGCCGCCTTGGTAAACGGGGAGCTCCGCATGCCACCCGGTGCCCCACGCGACATCTTGCCCCCTCCGGACCTCATGTGGGGTACACTCGGCGTGTTTCGGCCGGAATTTGGCACGGAGCTGATTGGCGGGGATCGACTGGTGGGGGAGGCCCTTCGGCTCCGCTACAGGTATGGTGATGGGACGGAACTCCACTACGGGCTCAAGGATGGGGTGCTCAAGACGCTTGAACTGATCGAACGAGGGTCCGTCGTTCAGCGCGTCGAAGTCGATCTCGAAGAGGGGAGTAGATATCCGGTGACTGCCATCTACCGAAACTTGGCGGCCTTTCGTGAACTCAAGATCACGAGACGTGAATTGACACAAGTCGAGTCTTTTCCCCCTGACATTTGGGATCCCGTCGGGCCCGAAGGCGCCGAGAGCCGATGACCTCCAGGGTGATGTCCCGAGCTATGTATCGCGGCGCGATAGCACTTGTCGTGTCCACGTCCGGATGCAGCTATTCGTTCAAGGCGGGCTCCTTTCCACCGGAGCACGTCAAGACGATCGCTGTGCAGCCCTTCGAGAACGACACGAATCGTTTCGAACTCGCCGGCGAGCTCTACGATGAGCTACTTCGCAATCTCCCGCGGGCGCTGGGTATTCGCACGGCGGGGGAGGATGTCGCCGACGCGATCGTCCGTGGCACCATCACCCGGTATGACGTGATCGCCCCCAACTACCGCGCGGCAGCGGAGGGTCAGGCCGCTCAGGTTCTCCAGAGGCAGGTATCGATCACAGTAACGGTCGAGATTGTCGATCTGGTAGAAAATGTGGTCTTGTGGGAGTCGCGCAGCGTGGTCGCCCTGGGCGAGTTCCTCGAGGCGTCCGAGACCGAAGACGTAGGTCGTGCGGAAGCGATAGAATTGCTCGTTCAGAAGATTGTGGACGGCGCCCAGTCGAACTGGTAGGTTACGCCGTTCTTCCCGCCGGGTAGGCTCGTGATGGGCCGCCCCGATCCCAACTCTGAGAAGGGATAACGTTGCTCCGAGCCGTCGGTCTAGGTGCAATTCTGTTGACCTTTTGGCTGCTTTTATCAGGCCATTATACGCCCCTGCTCATTGGGTTCGGGGTGGGGTCTACTGCGCTCGTGGTATTCCTGTCGATGCGGATGGACGTCATTGATCACGAGGGCGTGCCGATTCACATCAGTACTCGGCTTCTTCTCTACATCCCTTGGATCATGAAGGAGATCGTGGTCGCCAACATTGCGGTCGCAAAGGTCATTCTTGATCCAAGGCTCCCCATCAGTCCGCGCCTCGTGACCTTCCACGGTTCTCCGAAGACGGACCTGGGTCGGGTGGTCTACGCCAACTCCATCACGTTGACGCCGGGGACCATCACCATCGGTGTCTCGGGTCAGGAATATCTGATCCACGCTTTGAGTGCGGCTGACCTCGATTCAAACGAGCAGGATGAGATGGACGCTCGCTGCACTCAGGTGGCAGAGGGCTGATGTTCGTCGCCGCGACCATCGGAATTTTGGCGAGTATGGCGATTGTGCTCGTGCGTGCCCTGTTGGGTCCTACGGTCTACGATCGGGTGATGGCGGTGAACATCTTCGGGACCAAGACAGTCTTGCTGATCGCCGTCCTCGGCTTCCTCACGGATCGCCCTGAGTTCCTTGATCTGGCCCTGGTCTATGCGCTGATCAACTTCATTGGCACGATCGCAGTCCTGAAGTTCTTCGCCTTTGGTGACCTCGGTCTGACGCGGCGCGTGGAGCGAGGACCCGAATGATCGAAACGGTGCTCGACTACGCGAGCTGGGCCTCCATTCTGGGCGGCCTGTTCTTTATGGTGGTGGGCACGATCGGTGTCTTGCGCCTGCCGGACGTATTTACGCGCCTACACGCGGCCGGCATGACGGACACCATGGGCGCTGGCCTCTTGATTCTGGGCATGTCGTTTCAGACCGTCGTCGGCATCATGCACGGCGAGACGTCTTACTGGTCTGTGCTGATCCGCCTGGTGTTCGTCTATGCATTCTTGATGTTCACCAGCCCCATCAGCACCCATGCGCTGGCACGGGCTGCGATCGTGAGTGGTCTTGAACCCTGGACGAACGATCACGAGGACGACGCATGATTGAATTCGTCGACGTCGCGCTCCTGGTTCTCCTGGCGATCACCGGCGTCACGATCATTCGACTGCGGAACCTGTTTGCCGCCGTGATGATGGCGGGCATCTACAGCCTTCTGTCTGCGGCCCTGTTCGTAGTCATGGACGCCGTCGATGTTGCGTTTACTGAGGCTGCGGTGGGAGCCGGTATCTCGACCGTGCTGATGCTCGGGACACTAGCCCTCGTGGGGCACCAAGAGAAGAAGCCGCGCCGCCCTGCGATCGTGCCTTTGTTCGTTGTATTGGTCACGGGCGGGATTCTCGTCTACGGCACCTCGCAGATGCCACCGTTCGGACATGCCGACAACCCGATCCATCAGCATGTTGCGCCCTATTATCTAGAAGAGTCAGAGCACGATATCGAGATTCCGAACGTGGTGACGTCGGTTCTGTCATCGTACCGAGGCTACGACACGATGGGTGAGACCGCGGTGGTTTTCACGGCGATGGTCGGAGTGCTCCTCCTTCTGGCGCGAGGGCCGCTGCCGCGACGCGTGCTTCTTGGGGGCGAGTGGAGGACGGTTCGGCCCGGCACGACCCGCGAAGAGTTGAGGGCCGAGGCAGCCCACGCGCTTGACGCGGACGGCTCGGACGGGGACGGCTCAGGCGGGACGACCCCGGGGAGCCCTGGCTCCGAGGACATCGTCGGAGAGCAGGGGGGCAAGCATGGATGATCTCGTAGTCCTTCGGGTCGGGACCAAAATCCTGATCCCCTTCATCCTCCTGTTCGCGCTCTACGTCCAGTTTCACGGGGACTACGGCCCCGGAGGTGGATTTCAGGCTGGCGTGATCTTCGCCGCAGCCTACGTGCTTTACGCCTTGGTATTCGGGATCGGCAACGCCCTGAGAGTGATGCCTGCCAAAGTCGTGTACGCGTGCGGTGCCGTGGGCGTCATGATCTTCGTGGGGACGGGCTTTGTGACTATGGGTCTGGGTGGAGTCTTCCTCGACTATAACGTGCTCGCGCACGAGCCGTCACATGGTCAGCACTACGGCATCATAGCGGTTGAGCTCGGAGTACTCGTCACGGTGTTCGGCGTGATGGTCGCGATTTTCTACGCCTTCGCTGGGCGCAGGAGGCTCGATCCATGATCGCGCTTGGCCTGTTTAACTACTGGGCGGTGATCCTACTGATGATGGTAGGGTTCTACACCCTCATCGCACGCGGCAATCTGGTGAAGAAGCTCATCGGCCTAAACATTTTCCAGACCTCGGTGATCATGCTATACGTCTCGATGGGGAAGGTCGCAGGCGGCACGGCGCCCATCTTGGTCGAGGGCGCTGAGCACGTGGTCTACTCCAATCCGATTCCGCACGTGCTCATGCTCACCGCGATCGTGGTCGGCGTCGCGACCACGGCGTTGGGCCTTAGCCTCGTGGTCCGGATCAACGAGGCGTTTGGCACCGTGGAAGACGACGAACTCCGGGACGAGAGCCTGTGAGCCAGCACCTCCCGGTTTTGATCGTAGTTGTTCCACTTCTGCTTGCGCCGCTGGCTGCGCTGGTCGGCAACTGGAAGGCCGCCTGGATTGTGGCTGCCGCCGCGAGTTGGTGGGCTTTCGGAGTGTCCATTGCTCTTGTGCGCCGAGTGCTCGCCGAGGGAACGATCAGTTACGAGATCGGCGGATGGGCGGCGCCGTATGGAATTGAGTACCGCATTGACCTCGTAAGCGCTTTCGTCGCGATGATCGTAGCCACGATTGGCGCCGTCGCCATCATCTACGCGCGTACCAGCGTGCGGGCAGAGGTTTCGGAGGATCGCGGGGCGCTCTTTTACTCCGCGTTCATTCTCTGCTTCACGGGACTTTTGGGCATTAGTGTCACGGGCGATGTCTTCAACATCTTCGTGTTCCTGGAAGTGTCGTCGTTGTCGGCCTATGCGCTGATCGCCATGGGTCAGGACCGTCGCGCCCTCACGGCGGCGTATCAGTATCTGATCATGGGCAGCGTCGGAGCGACGTTCATCGTCATTGGCATCGGGCTGATGTACTCGATGACCGGCACACTCAACATTGCTGACCTGGCCGAGCGACTTCCCGCGGTGGCCGATAACCGCACGATCCCGGTTGCGTTCACGTTTCTGACCGTCGGCATCACGCTTAAGCTGGCCCTGTTCCCACTGCACTTGTGGCTCCCGAACGCCTACACGTATGCGCCCTCCGCGGTGACCGCATTCATCGCGTCGACTGCGACCAAGGTGGCCGTCTACCTGCTCCTTCGGTTCTTCTTTACCGTGTTCGGTGCGGAGTTTTCGTTCGAGCAGATGCAGTTAGACAAAGTGCTGATGCCGTTGGCGCTCGTGGCCATCGTGACCATGTCGCTGGTCGCCATCTATCAGGACAACGTGAAGCGGCTACTCGCGTATTCCAGTGTGGCCCAGATCGGCTACATGGTGCTGGGGATCAGCTTCGCCTCAGTGCTCGGGGTTACGGCGGGCATTCTGCACCTCTTTAATCATGCGCTCATGAAGGGCGCGCTCTTCATGGCGATGGGCTGCGTCATGTACCGCGTGGGTTCGGTGCGATTGGAGAGAATGAAGGGACTTGGTAAGAAGATGCCGTGGACCATGGCCGCCTTCGTGGGTGGGGGATTGAGCCTGATCGGCGTGCCGTTCACCGTGGGCTTCGTGAGTAAGTGGTATCTGGTGCAAGCCGCGCTCGAGCGGGGCATGTGGCCGGTGGCTGCGGTCGTCATGTTTGGATCGCTGCTGGCGGTGATCTACGTCTGGAAGGTTGTCGAAGTCGCGTACTTCCAAGAGGCCGATCCTGACGACGACATTCGCGAGGCGCCGCTTGGGCTTCTGATACCGACGTGGGCGCTTGTGATCGCGAGCTTCTACTTCGGCATCGATGCGACGACGACGGCGGACATCGCGACCAGGGCTGCGGAAGTGTTACTCGGAGTCGGACCGTGACGCCGGGCGTGCTGATCGCGACGGCTATGCTCTTGCCGGTGGCAGGTGCCTTCGCGCTCCTGTTCTGGGACAAGAAGCCCAACGTTCGCGAGGCGGTGACCCTCATCACCGGTGCGGCGACCTTCTGGCACGTGTACCAGCTCCTGCCATTGGTCCGCAGCGGGCTGCGTCCGCGCCTCGACCTCTTCGAAGTTCTGCCGGGCGTTCAGCTCGCGTTCGAGGTTGAGCCGCTCGGCATGGTATTCGCGTTGGTTGCATCCTTCTTGTGGCCGATCACCTCCTTGTACGCCATCGGATACATGCGGGGCCACCACGAAGAGAATCAGACGCGATTCTTCTTCTTTTTTGCAGTGGCCATCGCAGGGGCGCTCGGGGTCGCGTTTAGCGCCAACCTCTTCACGCTCTTCGCGTTCTACGAGGTTCTGACGCTCTGCACGTTCCCCCTGGTCACGCATCATCAAACGGAAGAGGCGAAGAAGGCCGGCCGGATCTACCTCGGTATCTTGTTGACGACGTCCATTGGCTTCCAACTTCTTGCCATCATCTGGACTTGGGTGCTGGCCGGTACCGTGGACTTCACAGACGGGGGCATTCTCGCAGGGACTGCTTCGGCCGGCGTGCTGAGCGCGATTCTGGTGCTCTATGTATTCGGCGTTGGGAAGGCAGCGGTCATGCCGTTCCACCGATGGCTTCCGGCGGCGATGGTGGCACCCACGCCCGTTTCCGCGCTCCTGCATGCCGTCGCGGTCGTAAAGGCGGGCGTGTTCACGGTCCTGAAGGTCGCCGTCTATGTGTTCGGCATCGACCTGCTCGCCACCCTGTCCGCGACCCCTTGGCTCGCCTGGGTGGCGGCGACCACGATCATTCTTGGCTCGCTGGTCGCGATGACCAAGGACAACCTCAAGGCGCGGCTCGCCTACTCGACCATCAGTCAGCTCTCCTACATCGTGCTCGGCGCGATGTTGGCGAACGAGTGGGGCATCATTGGCGGCGGCATGCACATCGCGATGCACGCCTTCGGCAAGATCACGCTCTTTTTCGCCGCCGGCGCCGTCATGGTCGCCGCGCATGAGAGGAACATCAGCCAGATGCACGGTCTGGGGCGCAGGATGCCGATCACTTTCGGCGCGTTCTTCATCGGCGCGCTGTCGATCATCGGGCTGCCGCCCGCGGGGGGCAGCTGGAGTAAGTGGTTCCTGGGCATGGGCACGCTCGAAGCGGGGCAAGTCGGGCTTTTAGCCGTGCTGATGGTCAGTTCTTTGCTCGGTCTGTACTACCTCCTTGAGGTGCCGGTAAAGGCGTTCTTCTTCAAACCGCCGGCAGATGCGCACCATGCTGAGGGCATCCACGAAGCACCTATGCCGATGGTGATCGCCATGGTTGTTACCGCGACGGCCACCTTGGGGCTCTTCTTGTATCCCGACCTGGTCTTTGAACTCATGGCGATGGTCATACCGGGAGGCGCCCAGTGAGCCACGATCCGCACGCGGCTCCCAAGGAGCCCATCGGGTGGATGGATAAGCCAGCCGCCGTGAAGCGCCTCTTCGTGATTCTGTATGTGATCGCGGGTCTGCTGTTCGCGGCCGAGTTCATTTTGGGGCGGCATACGGAGCATCCGCATCCGTGGGAGGGAGTCCCGGGCTTCTACGCCATCTACGGCTTCATTTCGTTCTGGTTCTTAGTGCTGCTCGCCAAGCCCATGCGCAAGCTGCTGATGCGCCCAGAGAACTACTACGACGGGGAGGCCAGTGATGCTGAGTAGCATCCCCCCGTTCGCGCTGTTCTTCCTAGGCGCGATTGCGGTCGCCTTTACCAAGGGGCCCGTCCGTAAGGTCCTCGTCTTGGCGATCCCGCTCATCGGTGGACTCAACCTCTGGTTCGGAGTCGAGCCCGGCGTACACCTGCAGATCGAACTGCTTGGTTATACGCTGACGCCGTATCGCGCGGATAAACTGAGCCTACTCTTCGGATACCTCTTTCACATCGCCGCATTTTTGGGCTTTGTGTACGCGCTGCACCTCGGCGACGGGACTCCGGTTGGTTCTGTGGCCTCAGATGTCGGCGAAGAAGACATCACGGGCGACAAGACTGCCGGCCTACAGCATGTCTCGGCGATGCTGTACGCGGGAAGCGCCCTCGGTGCGGTCTTTGCGGGCGACCTCATCACTTTGTTCGTGTTCTGGGAGCTGCTCGCGGTCACGTCGGCGTTTCTGATCTGGGCCCGGGACTCGGAGCGGTCGTACGCGACGGGTTTCCGCTACCTCATCATCCACGTCGTCTCAGGCGTTCTGCTGCTGTCCGGTGCGCTGATGCTCGCCCACAGCTCTGGATCAGTGGCCTTCGAGCATATTGACCTGAGCACGGCTGGGCCCGGTGCTTGGATCTTGCTGATCGCCTTCGGCATCAAGGCTGGTTTCCCGCTCGCACACAACTGGATCACAGACGCGTACCCGGAAAGCACGCCTACCGGGACGGTGTTTCTGAGCGCGTTCACGACCAAAGTCGCTGTATACGCGATTGCACGCGGGTTTGCCGGGGCCGATGTGCTCATCTACATCGGCACGATCATGACGTTCTTCCCGATCTTCTACGCGGTCCTCGAGAACGATCTGCGCCGGGTGCTTGGGTACTCGATGATCAACCAGATTGGCTTCATGATCGCGGGCATTGGCATCGGCACGGGGCTCGCGGTTAACGGAGCGGTGGCCCACGCCTTCGCCGACGTCATCTTTAAGGGCCTACTCTTTATGTCGATGGGTGCGGTCATGACCATGACGGGCCGCACGAAGGGCACCGACCTGGGTGGCCTGTACAAGACGATGCCGCTGACCGCGACGTTGTGCATCTTCGGCGCGAGCGCCATTTCGGCGTTCCCCATGTTCAGCGCCTTCGTCACGAAGTCGATGATCATGGTGGCGGCCATCGAAGAGCATCACTACATCGTGTGGCTCTTCATGTTGTTCGCCTCGGCGGGTGTTCTGGAGCATGCAGGCATCAAGATTCCGTTCTTCGCGTTCTTCGCGCACGACTCGGGTATCCGTGCCAAGGAGCCGCCCAAGAACATGCTCATCGCCATGTCGATCGGGGCGGTACTGTGCGTGCTGATCGGCGTGTTCCCGATGGCTTTCTACACGCTGCTGCCCATGGAGATGGACTACCATCCCTATGACACGACACACGTTTTGGTCCAACTGCAGCTCTTGTGTTTTGGGGCGATCGGCTTCGTCACCCTTATGAAGTCGGGGATCTATCCCGACGAGAAGCGGGCCGTGCATGTCGACGCCGAGGTGCTTTATCGGAAGCTCGGTCCGTGGATCGTGCGCTCGGTGGGAGGGGCGGTGGCACGAATCGATGCCTACGTGCGTTCCTCTGTCATGGAGGTCGTTGGCACGGCGTTGAAGGGTGCGAATCGTTGGCATGGGAGTATGGGTCCGCTCGCGCGGTCGTGGCCGACAGGTAGCATGGTACTATGGGTTGCCGTTCTATTGGCAGCCTATTTAGTCTTCTATCTCTTCTGATCCGGCTCGCAGTAGCGGGGAAGGCAGTGACGTGACCCTCCGCCTCGCGACGCCCCCTGGCGCGACGAGCCAAGCCCAGTGGGTTGCTGAGCAGTTGGCTGCAGCGGGCACACAGGTGTCGATTTCCGTGATGAACAACGGATCGGGCGACCCCATGGACGCGTTTGGCCGTGGCGATGCCGCGCTCGCGCTCGTGCCGGGCCGAAGGCTTCTCTACCGACGCCGAGATACGCACCCGATCTTGGCCGCCTTGTCCCGCTTGGAGCCGCGCGACGTGCTCGTTGTCGGAGGTGGAAGGTCAACCCCGCTGCGAGCCCTACCTCCAGGCTCGAGGGTGGGTGTTACAGGTGCGCGCAGGCGTGCCTTCCTCCGCCTTCATCGGCCGGATCTCGAGGTGGTGTCGCTCACAAAAGGAAATACCCCGGCAAGTGCCTTGGAGTCAGGGTTGGTCGACGCCGCCATTCTGAGCGTCGTCGAAGCGCGCCGAGTTGGACTTGGCGCCATGGGCGCCGAGGTGCTGGACCCCAAGGAGTGGCTGCCGGAGCCGGCTCAGGGTTCGTTTGCGCTGGTGGGTGCGCGGGAATTGGAATCGCTACCTGGTTTGGACCGGGTGGATCACAAGCCGAGCCGCATGGCGCTCGAGGCCGAGCTGATTCTGATGGATACGCTCTCGGTTCCCGCTGGGTCAGCCATTGGCGCGCTCGCGCAACCCACGGGTAGGTGGCTCCGCTTATGGGCAGCGGCCGCAAGCGAAGATGGTGCCGCCATGGTGCGGTCCGACCTGACGGGTCCGCATGACGCGCCCCGCGATGTGGCTGAAGCCGTGGCCCACCAGATGGTCGAGCGCGGCCTCGCCACGATCTTGGCCACGAGCGCACCGTGACACCTGCCGACCCGTCTCACAAAGTCCTCACGCGCGCGGAGGTACTCGAGCGCTTCGGGCGTCCCCGCACGGGGACCCTCGTGTTCACCAACGGGTGCTTTGACCTGCTTCACCCCGGCCACGTGCGTTATCTCGCTGAGGCGCGGGCGCTTGGTGACATGCTATTGGTCGCGGTGAATACGGACGCATCCGTTCGCCGACTGGACAAGGGCGGCGAGCGCCCTCTGGTTGCGGAGGCGGACCGAGCGGTCGTCCTTGCTGCATTGGCGTCCGTGGATGCCGTTTGCCTCTTCCATGAGGACACCCCGCGAGCCCTCATCGCCGCCCTTCTTCCGGACGTCCTAGTCAAGGGTGGTGACTACGCAGCGTCTGAGGTTGTCGGCCGTGAAGAGGTGGAAGCGGCGGGCGGACGCGTGGCACTGATCCCTTATGTTGAGGGGTACTCGACCACCCGCCTCATCCATCGAATCCGAGACCTGACACCATGACCGATCGCAGTGAAGGCCGTAGCCCTAGCGAGCCACGCACGATCTCCATAGAGACCGGCGTCGCCCCGTATGCGGAGGGGTCGTGCATCATCGCGACCGGCAACACGAGGGTGCTATGCACGGCGTCCGTCGTACAGGGCGTACCGCCGTGGCGCGAGCGGAGTGGGGCGGGGTGGGTGACCGCCGAGTACGCGATGCTGCCGCGCGCCACGCACACTCGGTCCGGCAGAGAGCGCAACGGGCCCAAGGGCCGCACGCAAGAAATTCAGCGCCTTATTGGCCGGTCATTGCGCTCCGTGACCGACATGGAAGCGCTGGGACAAAACACCGTGACCGTCGATTGTGACGTCCTGCAGGCCGACGGGGGGACCCGTACCGCGTCCATCACCGGCGCATGCGTGGCGCTCGCTTTGGCGGGCCGTTGGATGATGAACGAGAGCCTGCTCACGCGGAGTCCGCTGAGACAGCGGGTTGCCGCGGTCAGTGTGGGCGTGATCGATGGTGAGCCCAGGCTGGACCTGGACTATCCGGAGGACTCACGCGCCCAGGTCGACATGAACGTGGTCGGCACCGAAGGCGGCGGGCTGGTCGAAGTGCAGGGGACGGCCGAGGGCGACCCATTCAGCCGCCAAGAGCTCGACGCGCTCATCGATCTCGCGACCGCTGGACTCGAAAGGCTGTTCGCGGTGCAGGCTCAGGCGCTCAAGGACGCCTGAGTGGAGCTACTAGTCGCCACCCGCAGCGCGGACAAGCTGACGGAGATCCGGCGGATCTTGGCGGTCGTGCCAGGGCTCCGTGTAATCGATCTCGATGCGGCTGGAATCCCGGAGGCGGACGAGGAAGATCACCTGGAGCCACACGACACGTTCGAACAAAACGCGCGCTCGAAGGCGGAATATTTTTTTGCGAAATCGGGCATCCCGACGATCGCCGATGACTCCGGCCTCGAGGTGGATGCGCTCGGCGGTGCGCCGGGTGTCCGCTCGAAACGTTTTGCCCCGGACCGCGGGCTCAGCGGCAAGGCCCTAGACCAGTCGAATAACCACCACCTCATGGAACGCCTGAGCGATGTCGCTGAGGGTGCGCGCACCGGTCGTTACGTGTGTGCAGCGGTCTTGGTCGGCTTCCATGAAGGGCCGATTTCGGTTCGAGGTGAAGCCGAGGGTGTGATCCTCCACCAGCCTCAGGGCGCCGGTGGATTTGGGTACGATCCGTATTTCTTCGACCCCGAGCTAGACTGCACGTTTGCACAGCTGTCGGCAGAGGAAAAGAATGCCCGCAGCCATCGTGGCGCGGCGTTCAGAGCGCTCGCTAAACGACTTGAAGGAAGGGATGCCTGACCGTGCTACAGCCCCACTTTGACCCCGTTGAGATTGGCCCGAGTGAGGACGGGTCTCAGCTCCGCATCTTATGGAAGGACGGGGTGGCGTCGTTGTTCGTGCCCAGGTATCTGCGGCTACTGTGCCCCTGCGCCGGCTGTGTGGATGAGATGACGGGTATCCGTACGCTGTTGGCTGACAACGTCGACGAATCCGTATATCCGACGGCGATCCACTACGTCGGCCGGTACGCGATTCAACCCGTTTGGAGCGACGGGCACTCGACGGGGATCTTCACGTTTGAGTACCTGCGGGAGCTGTGGGATACGGAGTCTACGTAATACGCTAGCCTTTTGCCCGACCAGAGACGCGGGAATGGTTGGCACCGAGGGCAACCCGCCTTAAGCTTTGTCATTGTCCGCATCCCACAGACTGACGCGCCCGTTGCAGACTCGATCCGAAATGCCCCAAACGACTGAAGCATCACGCCCTACGGCGCGCATTCTCGTCGTAAATGACGACGAGGGGGCTCGGTTGATGCATTCGTCGTTCGTGACGGCCTTCGGGTACGAGGTCGAAACCGCGCGCGACGGTGTGGAGGCGCTTGAGAAGCTCGGGCCGCAGCACGACCTGGTTCTCCTCGATGCCCAGATGCCCAACCTGGACGGCTTCGAGGTTGCCGTTAAGGTCCGCGAGCAGGCAGGCCACGGAGATCTACCCATCGTCATGGTGTCCGGTCTCCCGAAGCGCGAGGATCGGCTCAAGGCGTTCACGGTTGGCATCAACGACTTCATTCTGAAGCCTGTGGATCCGGACGAGCTCAAGTTGCGCCTGCGCTGGCTCATCGAATTGAAACGCGCCCGTGACGATTTGGCGGTCTACCAGGCGTCGCTGGAGGAAAAAGTCGAGCAACGCACATACGAATTGAGTGAGGCGCTCGAAGAGGTGACGCTCGCGCGCAGCCTAACCCACGACGCCCACCTGGACACCATTCGGCGTCTCACACTGGCTGCTGAGTACAAGGACAAGGGGACCGCAGAGCACATCACGCGCACAGGGCTCTATTCTGAGGCGGTTGGCATCGCGATGGGACTGCCAGAAGAAGTAACCGATCTGCTGCCGCATGCCGTGCCAATGCACGACGTCGGCAAACTCGGCATCCCCGACTATGTGCTCCTCAAGCCCGGCCCCCTGACGCCAGAGGAGCAGGCCACAATGCGGGAGCATCCCACCATCGGTGCCAGGATCCTCACGGGTTCGAATTCGCCAGAGATCCAGATGGGTGAGATCATCGCGTTGTCCCACCACGAGCGTTGGGACGGGAACGGCTACCCGAACAGGATCGCCGGGGAAGCCATTCCGCTCGAGGGCCGAATCTGTGCGGTTGTGGACTTCTTTGACGCCCTGACTCAAAACCGCCCCTATCGCGGCGCGGTCTCTGTCGAAGACACGATTGAGATGATCAGAGAGGCGTCCGGCGCGCACTTCGACCCCGATGTGGTCCGTGCCTTCGAGGCCGCTCACTCGGACATCATGCGTATCCACCGCGAGTTCCCAGACAGTCAGGGATACGACTTCCCGACGTTGAAAGAGGGCTGAGAGGGCGTCACCCGTCTAGCTTCCCGGCCGGATTCCAAACCCAGAAGGCTCATGCCCCGCACAACTCCGTTTCAATCGCGCCTTGAGCCGCTGAACCAGACCGGAATCTGGAAACACTGGTCTGGATACCTGGTCGCGCCGCAATACCAGTACTCGCTGAACGCAGAGTACTACGCGATCCGCAATTCGGTGGCGCTCCTCGACACTTCACCGCTGTTCAAGTACCGGTTCACTGGGGCGGATGCCCGCGCACTGCTCGAACGCGCTATGGCCCGCGACATTGGTGATTGTCCTGTCGGCCGGGCCCAATACACCTGTTGGTGCGACGCGCGTGGGTACGTACTGCAGGACGGGGTGGTCATGCAGGTGGCAGATGGGGAGTACTGGCTCACCGCCGCCGAGCCTGCGTTGCATTACTTCCGCGTCCTGGCTCGCGAGATGGGGTGCGCGCACGTCGAGGTTGAAGACATCTCGTCCGCCTTTGGAATCCTGGCCTTGCAGGGGCCGCACGCCCACAGTGTGCTCCTCCAGCTCACAGATGCCGCGACTCCCCTGAAGTACTTCGGGGTCACTTCGGCGACGGTCGCAGGCTGTGAAGTGACGGTGGCCCGTACCGGCTACACAGGGGACTTGGGCTATGAGTTGTGGATCAATGCTGCCGACGCCCTAACCGTGTGGGACGCCCTCATGATGGCGGGGAAGGGTTACAACATCACTCCGATGGGGACGACCGCACTCAAGATGGCTAGGGTTGAGGCGGGGCTGCTTCTGATGGGTGCCGACTTCCACACGTCGAGGTTCGCCTGGGTGGACGCACAGCGTGAGACCCCCAATGAATTGGGTTGGGGGTGGATGTTCAGGAAGCTGGCCCAGGACGGGCGAGACTTTGTGGGTCGCGCCGCGATCGCAACGGAGCTCGAACAAGGCACGAGTCGCTGGACCACCGTGGGCCTGGCCGTGGACTGGCACGACTATGAGCGCGCGTTCGTCGAAGCCGGCATCCTTCCGCCCCGCCACGAACTCTACTCCGAGTCCACGATGAGCATCTACCGGCGTGGCGCGAAGGAGTGGGACTACGCGGGATACGCGAGCAGCTTCTTGTCTTCGTCGCTTCTGAGGAAGCCGATCGCGCTCGCCAAGCTGCCGCTAGACCTGTCCGTGCCGGGCTCCGAGGTCGACCTCGAGATCTCCGTCATCCGCAAACCGAAGAACGTGCTGGCGAGGGTCGAGCGGATGCCCTTCTTCAACCCGCCGAGAAAAACCGCACTCATGAGCGGGAGCGCCGAGTGATGTCGACCCCTGAGCGCTATGACGCGATCGTCATCGGTGGCGGCCACAACGGTTTGGTCAATGCAGGTTATCTCGGCAAGGCTGGCCTGAAGACGCTGCTCCTGGAGCGACGGCACCTCGTGGGTGGTGCCGCCATTACCGAGGAACTCGTCCCTGGGTACAAGTTCACGACGTTCTCGTACGCCATCAGTCTAATGCGTCCGGATATTGTTCAAGATCTGGAACTGGTCAAGCACGGCATGATGGTGCTGCCCTTGATCAACACGTTCCAGCCTGGGCTGAACGGGGAGTATGTCTTTCTGGGCGCGGACGCAGACGCCAATTATCACGAAATCGCGCGTCATTCGATTGAGGACGCTGAGGCATCTCGTGATCTGGACCATCTAATCAGCCGCCTGTGCCGCGCGCTCAAGCCTTGGATGGACCGCATCCCTCCCAACGCCCTCAGTGCGGACCCTGCGGAAGTCGCAGCCCTCGCCGAACTCCGCGATTACATGGCGAGCCTGGACCCTGAGGTGCGCGGTCTGATGGAAAAATTCGTCAATCGCAGCGCCGCTGAAATTTTGGATGAGTATTTCGAAAACGACCTAGTGAAGGCGCTTTACGCATCGAGCGGGATCATCGGCAGTAGGGTCGGGCCGCGGAGCAAAGAGTCCGGACTCGTCTGGCTGTTCCACAAGATGGGGGACTACGACGGCGTGCCCGGCCAGTGGGGCTTTCACAAGGGTGGCAACGGAGGCTTCACACAGGTGCTGGCTCGAGCCGTTGAAGGCTTCGGAGGTACGATCCAGACCAACGCAGGTGTGTCCCGGGTCCTGTATGAGGACGGGCGAGCCACGGGCGTCGAGCTGCAAGATGGGACAACGCTCAGCGCCGACCTGGTCGTCAGTGCACTCGACCCGAGGCAGACCTTCACCCGGCTGGTAGACCCGGACGATCTGCCCCAGGATCTAGTCCAGCACATCACCGAATACAAATTCCAGGGCACGGCTGCGAAGGTGAACTTCGCGCTCTCGGCTGTGCCGACGTTTCCAGGACTCGAAGGCCGTGAAGACCTCTATATGGGTTTCACGAATCTGGGGCCTTCGATCGACTATCTGGAAGAGGCCTTCGCGGACTGTGAGGCCGGACGGTTCAGTCGGCGCCCGTTCCTGGACTGCTGCGTACAGTCGACGCTGGATCCCGACATGAGCCCACCGGGCAAGCACATCATGTCGTGTTTCGTCATGTACGCGCCCTACCACCTGGCTGAAAGCGACTGGGACACCGAGCGGGAAAATCTGGGCGATACAGTTCAGGCGACCCTCGAGGAGTTCTTCCCTGGCTTCGGCGACTTGGTGCTGCACCGCGAGATCGTCACGCCGCTCGACATCGAGAATCTCGTGGGGTTGAGCGAGGGTAACATTTTTGCCGGCGAGCTTTTCGAGTCGCAACTATTCCTTAACCGTCCCGCGCCCGGCTGGAACCAGTATCGGACTCCGATTGCAGGGTACTACCAGTGTGGGTCGGGCACGCACCCCGGTGGGTGTGTGACGGGGGGACCGGGGATGCTGGCGGCTAGGCAGATCTTGGGGGATCGGGCGGGGTAGGGTAGGCGGGGTCGATCACAGGCTAGGTCACGTGGCCGACCTGAGCCCTGCGAACCAAACGCGGCCGCCCTGTATTGAGACAGAACCACCCCGACCCTCAACGCGAACTCGCGCGAAACGTCTTCGCCCCCTACTTGTATCCGCCATGCTCAGCCGAATCCTTCTTGCCTGCCTCGTCGCGCCCAGCTTCCTCGGCGCCCAGATCCCGGCCGCCGTGCAGGTGGAGAGGGCTGACTACGCCGAGTGGTTGCGCACTTCCACTTCGTCGCCGTACGCCGCGGTCTTCCACGGGCCGCTGAGCGGCGACCTGGTCTTCGGGTCGGAGGGGCAGGCTGCTCTCCGCGGGGCACCGACCGCGACGCTATCGAAAGGGCTACGCGGTCTCGGGCTTCGCACCGACGCCGGGCGCCGGGCTGTGCCGCGCAATCGTGAGGTGGCCCTGGGTGACTGGCGGCTGCGCGTGAGCTCGTCGCCCCAGGGCGACATGGTGACCGTCTTCGCGCCACCGTCTCAGGAGGTGGAGCATCCTGGGTGGTTTCCTTACAGCGTGAACCTGGTGATCGAAGGGGAGCTTGGGCGCCCCGATCGCCCTGCGGAGAAGGCCATGCTGGGGCTGGACGGAGTGGCGGTGTCGGCGTCTCTGGCGGGTACATTCGTCGGCCTCGTGCTCGGAGAGAACGTGAGGCTCACGGCCTACCGCATTCCCATCCCGGGATCCGAAGAATCAGAACTCACAGTCTTCTACCGCGACGGCACGAGCGGGGCCGAGACGTATCCTCCTGGGCGTTTTGTGGTTCTGGAGCCGCTGGGTGGGGCGCGCTACCAGATGGACTTGAACCGCTCCCGCAATCCTTTTTGCGCGTACAATCCACGCTTTCCTTGTCCTCTCCCATGGTCGGGCAACACGCTGCAGTTCCGCGTCGAAGCCGGCGAACTCTACGAACCGTATCATTACTGATTCCTCCATGCGATCCCCGTTGCGCTCATCCGTCCAGCGCTTGCCGATGCTGGCTCTTGTCCTCGTTCTCGGCTGCGCCACAGCCGGGACGGATGCCGGACAGGAAGGGATCGACGGACATTGGCGCGCCCAACTAGACCTGGCCGGGGGTCCGCTCCGCTTCCACATGGATCTGAATGGGGAAGGGGGCGCGTCCGGCACCCTGTGTAATGGTGCAATCTGCGACGCGCTGTCGGCTGTGCGCAGCCTGCCAGGCGATTCGGTGCTTTTGGAGATCGGCGATTACGACGCCGTCATCCGGGCGCACGTGAGCGCGGACTCGCTGGTTGGTTTCTATCGGAATGTCGGCAATCGGGGACCGCGCACGATTCCGTTCCGGGCCACGCGTGGCTCCTGGCCCATCGAAGCCCCGCCCGCGTCGATTACCGGAAGCTGGGACGCGATCTTCACGCCGGATGACAGCCCGAGCCCGCGCGTGCTGGAGCTGCGCGATACCGAGCGGGGTCTGGAGGGCACTGTCATCTCCAACACCGGCGATTCGGGCCTGTTCTGGGGTGGAGCCTCGGATGGGCAATTCGTCATGTCGCACTTCGATGGGTCCTTCGTCTACATGCTGACGGGCGGGCTCGACGGAGACACCCTCCGGGGTGTCTTCCACGCCGGGGCGACCTCACAGAGGCCGTTCGTGGCCGTACGCTCCACGGGAGCGCCGCATTTGAAGGCACCCACTGAGCTGGTCACAGTCGACGCCACCACCGCCTTTGAGTGGAATTTTCCGGATGTGGACGGAGACTTCGTCAGCAACTTGGACGAGCGATTCCAAGGCAAGGTCGTGATCGTGGAGATCTTCGGGACGTGGTGTCCCACCTGTCACGACTCCGCGCCCACGATGGTCAAGCTGTACGACATGTTTCACGACCGCGGCCTAGAGATCGTGGGTCTGTCGTACGAAGTGACGGGGGACCCGGAGATCGACGGGCTGCTGGTGCGGAGATTCGGCGAAAAATTCGGGATCGAGTACCCACTGTTGCTCGCCGGGGTCAACGATGATGACTCGCCCCACGAGACCCAGCCGCAGCTCAGCGGCCCCATCGCTTTTCCGACCGCGATCTTCATCGATCCGTCTGGTCAGGTTCGACGCGTGCATTCCGGATTCTACGGACCAGCGCTCGGCGAGGTACACGAAGAGCTAGAGCAGGAGCTGATTCAGTTTACGGAGGAACTGCTAAGGGAAGCGGGACGGTAGAGGGCCGCGCGTCAGCGCGCGCAATCGACACCGACGGTAATTCAAGTCGCGAGCCAGTATGAGCTTGAAAGTGAGGTTGTCATCCCCGTCCGTCAGGCCGAAGCCCACGCCCGTTTGGATCTCCAAACGCCCCCACCGGTCACGAAGGTCTCCGGGACCGTGTGGACGTCCAAATGGCGGCCACGACCTTACAGGCACAAGACCTCTGCAGCGACGTGCTTTCCGCAGCGTGTACAACCCGAAGGGCGTCGGTGTCAGGTTTTGTTGGTCTCAGTCGTCTGAATAGACGAAGATCAAGCTAGGTGGAGGCAGGAAGAGAAAAGATGCGCACCCTGACACGACTCAATGGTTGGATCTTGCTGGCCGCGCTCGTCGCGATTCCCGCGTGCGGCAATGATGACTTGCTGGGCCCCGGTGCTACGCAAGGCATCTATGGCCTCGTTCTAGTGGGGCCTCAGTGTCCCGTCCACGGTCCGGGCGTCTCGTGCCCCGACGTTCCCTATAGCGCTTGGATCAAAGTGCTGAGCGAAGGGGGCGGGTTGGCGACCCGAGTAAGAGCCGGAGAGGACGGACGCTTCGAGGTGGGGCTCCGTGCCGGGCGGTATATTCTCGACCCTGAGTCCGACGATCCGTTCCCGTTCGCCGGGCAGCTTGAGGTGGACGTGCTCGAAGGTGTGTACACTGAGGTGACGATCAGCTTTGACACAGGCATCCGATGAGCCCTGAAATGCCCACGCCCTCGCTATTGTCGATGCTGTAGAGCGGAAGGTGCAGGTCCGCCTGGCACCACTCTGTCGCGCCGTTGACCTGGTCATTCCTACGACGGGCTCTTTGCGACGTGGCTGGCGCTTACGCCGCAGGCTCTCTTTGACGGCGATGTCATCGTAAGCCTCAAAAGGCTGGGACGACGGCCTAGCTAGCCCTCGCCCTCATCAGTGCTATCGCCGATTTCAGGCGAAGTGCGGTCTTCGCTTGGCGAACAGGATCTGCGCCAAGAGTCCGATGGGGTCCAGGACGCGCGGTATCCCGACGGCTCTGTTGAGTTGTGAGGGGGTCATCCGTCCTCTCTGAGCGGCACGGTGTAGTTGAGCGAGAGCCTCCCCCCGTCCGGATAGATCGTTTGACCAGTCACGTAGGAGGCGTAGTCACTGGCCAGGAATACCGCCACTGAAGCGACCTCGGAGGGATCGCCGGCCCGACCCATAGGCGTCCGCGACAGAATCGTCCTGCGGGCGTTGTCGTCCTGCATCACGACGTCGAGCATGTCGGTGGCGATGGAGCCCGGACCGATCGCGTTGACCCGGATGTCGTGGGCCGCGAGTTCCATGGCCATGACCTTGGTGAGCTGGCCCACGCCTCCCTTCGACGTCGCATAGGCGAGTTGATCGGGAATGGTCACCACTGCGTTAGTGGAAGACATGTTGATGATCGCGCCGTGGATGGACCGTTCAACCATGTGTTTCGCCACCGCACGGCTCAGCATGAACGTGCCCCGCAGATTGACCCCCAGAACTCGATCGAAGTCTTCAGTGGATACGTCGAGAATCGAGCCCGCTACAATGATACCAGCGTTGTTGAGCAGGATGTCGCATTGGCCGAAGCGCTCGACGCACCTCACGAGAAGAGCTTCACAGTCAGCCTCCTGGCTCACATCCGTCTGGACCGTGAGCGTGTCCGCGCCTGTATCCCTGGAGATGGACGCCGCGGTCTCGGCACACAGTTCCGGAAGGACATCGGCCATGACCACATTGGCGCCGTGTTCGGCGAAGGCTCGGGAACACGCTGCACCGATGCCACGGGCCGCGCCCGTGACGATGGCGGTCTTGCCGGCTAATGAGATCAACGTATGGACTCCAGATCGGGGGAGGGACGCGTCGGAGTAACGGGTAGCTCGACCGCGCGGAGGCGGCCCCGCCGAGACAGCCGAATCCCCCGAGAGGTGCGAAGTTGTCCGCGGCGATGGTGCCGCGGCAAGCCCACGATAGATCGCCCCGTAGAAAGGCCCCGCGTCTTGGGCGGTGGCCGGCGCTGCAATAGCCGTGGCCCGCGCTGCAATGGGCGAGTGATTGGCCAGGCCCCACAGAGGCGCGCGCCCGGGTCGAGAGAGTTGCCGCGCGAATGTCGCCTCCGTAGTGTCGGTTGACGACGACCCCCGGAGGACCGCCATGAAACGAGCTCACCCAACCGTCCATCCCTTCTGTGGACTCGCCGGCGCCGGACTGGCCTCGCTGCTCCTCTTTGGGGGCTGCTCCCTTGGGGAGGAGGGCACTTCGACCGCTATCTCCTTCGACACGCCAGAGGTCGAAGCCGCGTTGGCCTCGATCACCCCAGACGCGATCGAGCGCCACATCCGCGTGCTTGCCGATGACAGCCTCGCGGGGCGCGCCCCAGGAACGGAGGGGTACGAAGGCGCATCTCGCTACGTCGAAGCGCAGCTTTCGGCGCTCGGGCTTGAGCCGGCTGGTGTGGACGGAGGCTTCCGTCAGCCGGTGCCGCTGCAGGAGAGTCTGGTCGACGAGGCCGCGAGCGGAATGTCCCTGACGGTTGCCGGTCGGACACATACGTTCGTCTACGGCGAGGACTTCACGCTCGGGGCCAACGCGAGCCGCACCGAGTCAGAGGTGACCGCGCCGGTCGTTTTCGTCGGGTACGGCGTCAGCGCGCCCGGCCTTGGATACGACGACTTCGCAAACGTCGACGTGGAAGGCAAGATCGTCGCGTATCTCACGGGCGCGCCCCCGTCCCTTCCGAGCAACCAACGCGCGTACTATTCGTCCGACGCGGTGAAGGCCTCCGAGGCCGCCTCTCGCGGCGCGGTCGGAGTGATCAGCTTCACCTACCCGGACGATCCCCGATTCCGATGGGCGGTCGGGGTGGCGCGGTCACGTCGAGGCGGCTTCGCCTGGCTAGACGCCTCCGGCGCCCCGGGTGGTCGTGGGGCTGCATCGCCGATCATGGGGTCGGCGAACCTCAACCACGGTGCCGCCGGGGTCCTTTTCGAAGGAGCGCCGACGGACATCGAGGACGTGTTCGACGCGGCGGCGGCGAGCACCCCACAGGCCTTCGATCTCGCGGTGGAGGCGACGCTGATCACCACCACCCATCACCGCCGTGTAGAGAGCCACAACTTGGTGGCTCGCTTGCCTGGGAGTGACCCCGAGCTAAGTGGAGAACACGTGATTTACGTCGGCCACGTCGATCACTTCGGCATCGGGACCGCGGTCGATGGTGACACGATCTACAACGGAGCGCACGACAATGCCTCCGGAACGTCCATCGTGATCGAGATCGCTCGTGCCTTCGCCAGTCTGCCGGAGGCCCCGAGGCGCTCCGTGCTGTTTCTGATTGCCACAGCCGAGGAGTGGGGGCTACTCGGGTCCGACTACTTCGTGCAGCATCCCACGGTGCCCGCTGAGAGCCTCGTGGCGAATATGACGCTGGACATGCCGTTTCTGTTCCATCCTCTTCTGGACATCGTGCCGTACGGCGCCGAGCACTCCGATCTCTCGGTGGCGGTCGGGGCCGCGGCGGGCCACCTGGGCATGGCGATCGGTTCGGACCCGATTCCAGAGCAGGTCCTGTTCATCCGCAGCGACCACTACAGCTTCGTGCGCCGAGGCATACCCGCGCTCTTCATCAAGAGCGGTTTCGAGACTGGAGATGAGCGGGACGGCGGCGCGATCAACACCGCCTTCCGCCAAGAGCGCTATCACACGCCCCAGGACGAGGCCGACCAGGGTTTCGACTTCGGGGCAGGTGTCAGCCACGCGCAGGTGAACTTCTTGACGGGGTATCACGTAACGATGCAGGACGCACGGCCGGCGTGGAATGTGGGCGACTTCTTCGGTGGGTTGTTCGGGGGTGGTCGCTAGGGTGGGGGGCGAGATTGTGCCGTCGACGCGGCGTCCCTCTGTGGGCTTGGCTCCACTCTTCGCCGTTCTTGCACTCGCCGCGTGCGCGCCGGACTCACCGGCCAATCGGGTGCCCGTCTCCGCCGATCAGGTCTCTGCGCCCCCTGCCTTCCAACGACTGCAGGAAGATCTGTTTGCCTCCCCCGGTGCGCAGCCGAACGCTTGGGCCGACTTCGACGGAGATGGGGATCTGGATCTCTTCGTGGGCTTTCGCGGCGCCCAGAATCGGCTGTACCGCAATGACGCCGGGACGCTCGTTGATGTTGCGGAGGAGTACGGGATTGCGGACGCGGAGGAAACACGCACCGCGGCTTGGGGCGACTTCGACGCGGACGGCGACCCCGATCTTTTCGTCGGGTACGTGCCGTCTACGGAAATCCCCAGCCGGCTGTATAGAAACGAGGGTCCCGGACGGCGCTTCTTCGACGTGACGGGAGAATTGGGCCTCGACATCGTGGGCACGACGCGCCAGGCCTCCTGGATCGACTTCGATGGTGACGGCGATCTGGACTTCTTTCTTGCGATGCGGGACCAACCCAACCGACTCTATGCCAACCGGGATGGCGCCTTCGTCGACGTTGCTGGCGAAGTCGGGATCGACGACGACCGGCGCACCGTGGGCGCGGTGTGGTTCGACATGGACACCGACGGGGATCTTGATCTCTTCGTGGCCAACCAGAACGGCGATGAGGATGCGTTCTACCGAAATGATGGGGCGCACTTCACAGACGTAGCTCCTGCCCTGGGCATGAACCAACCCGGTAGGTCCGAGGAGGGCGGCAGTGTAGGCGCCGCGTTGGCCGACTACGACAACGACGGGGACCTCGATCTGTTCGTCGCTTCGTACGGACCCGATGTGCTCTGGCAAAACCAGGGTGGTGGCAGCTTCGTAGACGTTGCGCCGGGTACGCCCCTCGCTGCCGATCATCACTCGGTGAGCGCCGCTTGGGGGGACTACGATCTGGATGGATGGCTCGACCTCTACGTCACCGTCTTCGTGTCGGGCTCGCCGGAGGAGCCGGACGAACTCTTCCGGAACGTGGGGGGCGTCTTCACTGACGTCACGACCGAAGCCATGCACGAACGCGGCGGTAGTCACGGTGTCACCTGGGCCGATTTCGACCAGGACGGCGACCTTGATCTGGCGCTCGCCAACAACGATCCGGAGGCCGGCACCCACCCTCTGTACGGAAATCTGCTAGAGGCTTCAGGGCCCGCGCGATCGCTGCAGGTCGTCGTATTGGACGGCGAGGGGCGCTGGACCCGGACAGGCGCCGAGGTGCGCGTGCGCGACTCAGAGACCGGCCGTTTGTTGGGCCTGCGCGCCTCCGACACTGGCGGCGGTTACAGCTCTCAGGGTATGACGCCGCTCCATTTTGCGATCCCTGAGGGGGTGCGGCGCGTGGACGTCGAGGCAACCGTGCTCATCAGTGGGACGCGCGTGTCGGTGACTGTGGGGTCTGTCGATCCCGCGGACTTCGCCGGAGGACTGCTCGAGGTGCGCCGCTGATCGAACGACTTCGGGACGCTGCCGGCGATCGCATGCGACCTTTCACGTAACTCGCTGCCTCGCAGGACTAGGCGCGCTCATCAACCGCTAGGGGCACGATCATGCAGGACCTGCTGTCGAACATCGCTGCGAACGAGTGGCTCCGGGCGATCATTGGACTTGCCACCCTCGCCATCCTCGCGTGGGCCGCCAACGTCGTGGTCCGGCGCATCTTTCTTGCGCTCATCAATCGGGTCGCCAGCAAGACCGCCGTCACCTGGGATGACCGCATCATTGAACGGCGAGTATTTCACCGGCTCGCCAACATCGCCCCCGCGCTCGTCACGTACGCGGGAATCGCTGGGGCGCTCGCAGTCAGTCCCGAATGGCTCGCTGACGTTCCCCCGGCAGACGTCGCCACAGCGGGCTGGGACGCGCTCGCGCTGACAGGGGCGGTGCTCGTACGGCGCGTCTCCGTCGCGTGGGTCATGATCTCCCTCGCCATGGCCGGCGGTGGCCTACTCAACGCCTTCAACGACATCTACACCGAGACCAACGCGGAGGCTCGCAACCGTCCGATCAAGGGTTATCTGCAGGTCGTGAGCCTTTTCCTCTATGTGACCGCGGGGATCGTGGTGATTTCGGCGCTGGCAGGAAAATCTCCGATCTTCTTTCTCTCGGGACTCGGGGCCCTCACCGCGGTCCTCATGCTCGTGTTTCGAGACACGATCCTGTCACTCGTCGCCAGCGTCCAGATCATGTCCAACCAAATGATACGGATCGGCGACTGGGTCGAGATGTCTCAGGCCAATGCAGATGGTGACGTCATCGATATCGCGCTGCATTCGGTGCAGATCCAGAATTGGGACAAGACGATCTCCACCATTCCGACGCACAAATTCATCTCCGAATCATTCAAAAACTGGAGAGGGATGAGCGAATCGGGTGGCCGGCGCATCAAGCGTATGATCTACCTGGATATGAACTCGATTCATTTCCTGTCGGATGAAGAGGTGGCACGACTCTCCGGCTTCGAGTTTTTGCATGAATATTTCAGGGGCAAGCGAGAGGAGTTGGCGAAGGCCAACGCGAGAGAGGTGGCGGGCGATGACGTGGTTCCGGAGCAGCGCCGCCTCACCAATGTGGGTTCGTTCCGCGCGTATGTGTTGAACTACCTGCGCCGACACCCGATGGTCCATCAGGAGATGACACTCCTAGTCCGGCAGCTACAGCCCGGGCCGCAGGGCCTTCCCCTGGAGATTTATTGTTTCTCCAACGACACGGACTGGGGAAAGTACGAGGCACTTCAGGCGGACATCTTCGACCACCTCATTGCGACGCTTCCCGAGTTTGGGCTGCGTGCCTTCCAAAATCTGGCGGGGACGGACCTGTCGGTGCTCCGGGCCGAGTGAGTGGGGCTGACCCGATAAGCAGACCGGCTGAGTGGTGCGGCGGAGCGGGGGTGGACCTGACATTCGCGGCTTTCGGATATGTGCTGCATCTTGTGCGCATGAACGGGCCCGACACTATCATCCCCCTCAAAAGCGGCCGTAGAGGGCAGCGGGGTCGAGCACGAATCGAATTGAGCGTTATGCGCTGCCCGAGGAAGGCGACTATGAGGAAGGTTCTGCTGGCGTTGGTTTTCGTGACCGGCTTGTGCGTCCCTGCTGCCGTCGCCGCTCAAAGGGGTGGTGGACAGGCTTCACTCCCTGACGGAGACGGCAAGGACGTGGTGGAGATCGCCTGTACTGCGTGCCACGGCCTCGGGCAGATCATGGGCTCGGCCGGTTACGACGCCGCTGGCTGGCGCGACCTGATGCGTACGATGGTGGCGCTGCCCGACGCCCAGGCCCGGCGCGCCGCGAACTACCTCGCGTCGCACTACCCAGCGACCACGGACCGTGCCCCGACCCTCATGGACGGCGCCCTCGAGATCGAGATCACCGAGTGGATGGGGCCGACGCTCGGCCAGCGCCTGCGTGATCCGGCCGAAGCACCAGACGGTTCGATCTGGTGGACAGGAATGTGGGCGAGCCTCGCGGGTCGCTTAGATCCCGCGACGGGGAAGATAGAGGAGTACAAGCTCCCGGTGAGTGCCCGGCCGCACACCATCGTCCCCGACGCAGATGGAAATATCTGGTACACTGGCAACAGCAACGCGACCATCGGGAAGCTCGACCCCACGACCGGGGCGATCGTCGAGTATCCGACTGAGGCGCGTGATCCGCACAGCGCGGTGTTTCACCCGAACGGCAAACTCTACTTCACCGCCCAGGGCGCGTCGATGCTCGGCAGGCTCGACCCGGCAACCGGGGACGTCACCGAGATCCCGACGGAAGCACGACCCTATGGAATCAAGGTCGACGCGGGGGGGACGGTTTGGGTCGCGTACAACGGCACCAACAAGATCGGCGCTCTGAACCCGGAAACGATGGAGGTCCGCTACTACGACGTGCCGAACGAGCGGTCCAGAATCCGTCGCCTGGACATCGCCAGCGACGGCATCGTCTGGTACGGCAACTCCACCATGGGACGCATCGGCCGGCTTGACCCCGCGACCGGCGAGATCAAGGAGTGGCCGTCGCCGAGTGGGCCGACTTCGCACCCGTATGCGTTCGCCGTCGTGGACGACGTGATCTGGTACAACGAGTCAGGAATGCGACCGGACGCATTAGTGCGGTTCGATCCCAAGACCGAAGAGTTCCAGAGTTGGGCGCTACCCTCCGGATACGGGATTATCCGGAATATGTGGGTTACCGAGGCGGGGGATCTCCTGATTCACCAGACCAGCTCGAACCGGGTCGGGTTGGTGAAGATTCCGAAGGCCAGGCTGACGAGTCAGGAGTAGCGGATGGCAGGGAGCTGAAACCCGGCCCTCGTTGAGCCCTGCCTCCCCTCAACTCACCGGCCGCGGCACATAAACCGGGGGCACCCCCAATTCCTCCAGCACCTGATTGAGCTGCATGATCTCCGTGCTCTCAATCTCCCTCAGCCGCGCCAGCTGTGCATCGATGGTCGCGCCCAACTCGGAGGCGATACGCCGCTGTGCATCCGTGGGCCCGCGGGGGCCGGTCTGCAGCGAACCGTTGAGGCTCAGCAGCTGGTTGTAAGCGCGCACAGGGTAGTGGAGTGACTTGTAGTCGCTCGTCCAGCAAACGTCTACTAATGCCTCGTGGACCGAGTCCAACGCTTCCTGGACAGGGCTGGTCGCGTCTTTCACCCGGTCGGCGTAGGGCTGGTCCGACGTCTGGCTCACACGGTCGTCCATCTGGGCTTTGAGGTCCAAGATGTGTTGGGTTTCCGCGGCTACCGGGGTGATGCGGTCGGTGACCTCTTTGACCGCTTCGAACTGTGCTACGAGGTCCGCCTGGCTCAGATCCAGGCGCGGGTCGGGCAACACCGTCAACGCGCGCTCCATCACCACACCGCCCACGGTGAGCCGCACGGTGTAGTCGCCGGGCACGGCCTTCGAGCCCGCTGAGGTGCCAAGATCGATACCGACTGCGAGGTTGGGAAGGGTGGCCTGGCGACGCTCTAGCGGGCGGATGACCTGAAGCCCGAAACCTTTTCGCTTCCGATGTCGTCATTGTATGCACTAGCGACTTGCACCGGAGAGGGATGTGCCGAAAAGTGTCTTCATCGGGGAATTCGAACAGCTCGTTCTGCTCACGCTCCTACCACTTGGGTCTGAAGCTTATCCGGTCCAGGTCCAGAGTGAGTTGATCCGGGTGACGGGTCGCGACACTTCCCGAGGTGCACTGTACCGAACGCTCGATCGCTTGGAGGGAAAGCAGTACGTGTAGTGGGAGATCGAAGCCGAAGCGCCACGGCGGGGTGGACATCCCCGGAGGCGATTCAAGGTCACTCCAGAGGGAGTGGCTGCGCTGAGAGCGTCCCGGGCGGCTCTGCAGGAGCTTTGGACTGGCCTTCCTGACGACCGTACCAGACCGGGTCGCCGTCCGTGCGTGTCTTGCCCGATTGTTT
>CALFPJ010000021.1 GCA_937919655.1 uncultured Gemmatimonadales bacterium | reverse complement strand
GCAGGTTCTACTCCCCCGCGTTGCGGGGGAAGCTTCTGACTCCCCAGAGAAAGGGATGCAGGTAATCACACTCTCATAACCCCTGGTGCTGAGAACGGGGGCAGGCCACCACGCACAGGCTCCCGTCGGCCAGGTAGTAGGTCTCTGCGACGAGGCGAAGAGTTTCGTCGAATTCGTAGAGGACGGTCGCGTATCCGGACCTTGGATCATCCATGATCTCGCGACCAGCGCCGACGCGGTCCGCGCGGATTCGGACTCTACCGTCTGCGCTCCAGGTGAAGACCTGGCCGGCGTACCCTCGAGCCGGTGGTTTCCATCGATTCTCACGCTCGTCTATGAAGAAGAACTCCAAGCGATTGCCCATCTCGCTGTAGACCCTGCGAAATCCCTGATGACCCCGGTCTGAGATGGTGGACTGACCATCCTCGTCGAGGTACCGGAGCTTGATGAGGTAGCCACCCGGAGCGTACGAATACTCGCCCGAAGCCACCCCCGCCGTCCCACCACGTTGAGACCCGTCGTCCGTGTCGGTGGTGCTCCAATAGCGGAGAGACTTGTCCTCATTAAGGACGCGTGTCGGTAGCCGGGACTCACGCACTCTTGACCAGAAGCCGGTTGAACGGCTCCACAGATACTCATCGCAACGCCGACTGCGACGCCCGTCCATCGTCGTACGCGCATCATGCTCCGCTCCCACCAAGATCCGATCTCAAGTCTACATCACCTACGTCCACGGAACTGGAGTATTTCTCCACATGTTCGGGTTCAGAAGTCCAATGCACTTCATCGGCCCACTTGCGGCAAATCGACGGACAATTCCCCTGAAGTACGCCGAATCAGCGAAAATCGCCCTCCATGGTCCCGAGCCATGCACCCACGCCTGCGCACACCCCAAAAGGAGGTCGCACGCGCTCCAGATTTCGTCCGCATGCGTAGGATCACCCGCGAGCAGATCGTACAACATCTCGTGTCGGACGGTCTTCTCGTGGTCCTCGTACCCTCGCACGACGATGACTTCATGGGGTTCGGACCACCGGCCCCGCGCCACCGCTCCATTCACTCGCCTCACCTCGCATCGACGTATCTCCCTCAGGATCGTAGTTTGGGCCGAACACCCCTAGTGCAACGCCCCAACCCGGAGTCACACGATGTCAGCTTCGCGACGCCTACTCCTGCTGACGCTACTGTTTTCCCCCCTTCCCGTGATCGCGCAAAGCACTGACACCGAGCGCGCCGCCGCCCGCGATATCCTGAAACAGATCGATGCCCTGGAGGCCCGTCTGGACCCCACCGGCATGGCTAACGATCTGGTCGGTCGGTCCGACGCGGACCAAGACGCACTGGTGCGCCGGACGACCGAGCTGTGGGAGTCGGAGATGCAGGCCCTCAGCGACTTCATTGGCCACAATCCGGAGGTGGGCTGGGAGGAATTCAACACCGTGGACACGCTCACCGCGGTGCTCCGTGGGCGGGGGTGGGACGTCGAAGTCGGCGTGGCCGGCTTGGAAACCGCGTTCGTGGCGACGTGGACTTCACCGGCGGGTGCCGACGGTCTGATGCTCGGACTCATCGGGGAGTACGACGCACTCCGCGACGCGGACGGGGCTTTCCACGGCGATCAGCACAACGCACAGACCCCCATCGTGTTCGCATCGGCGTTCGCGCTGGCGGAGCACATGGCTGCGAATGGCACCCCGGGGCGCATTCGGATCTACGGTACTCCGGCTGAAGAGGTCGGGCCTCCGGCGAAGACGATCATGCACGAGGCCGGCGTGTTCGACGGCGCGGATCTCCTCATCCGAAGCCACGGCGTAACCCAAACGTCTCGCGCCCAGGTCGGCTTCGGGAGCTGCTGCCTGAATATCAACGAGGTCAAGTACACGTTTCTCGGAAAGCCATCGCACCAGATGTCGTCGTGGCACGGGCGGAACGCGCTCGAGGCGGCAGTACACTTCTACACCTTGGTGGACGGCCTTCGCTCGACGTTCCGCCCCGAGTCTTCCATCCAGGGCGTGATCTCCGAGGGGGGCGATGCGCCCAACGTCGTGCCCCAAAGGGCCGTGGTGGACTACTACATTCGCTATCCCGACCCCGTCTACCTCGCGCACGTCACCGAAATGATGGATAACGCGGCCCGGGGTGCGGCGATGGCCACGGGCACGGAAGTCCAGATCGACCGGTATGGGGAGTACCGCGACGGTATCTCGCTGGGAACCCTCCAAGAACTCTCCTTCGCCTACGCCGGAAGCCTGGATGCGCCGAACATCGCCCCCGAGCCCCGTCGCCCCTCGGGCTACGAGGAGACGGGGGTCGTCACCAAAGACATTCCGGGCATCGGAATCAGCATCTACAGCTCACGGGAAGCCAACCACACACGCGGCATGCTCGAGGACACCTTCAGCGACGTCGGTCATACAGGCTTCCGCATCAGCGCCGAGACCATGTCGTCGGTCCTCTATGACTTCCTCACGAAACCGGAACTGCGCGAGGCGGTGCGAGAGGAACACCGAGTACTGGCCGGACTGCTCGATCAGTACCACGAGGCGCTGCGTAGGGCGTACGCAAGTGAGGTGGGGCGACCGATCTCGCAGAACTAAACGACGGGGGCGTGGAGCGTTCGTGCATGGCTCCCGGGTTGGCTTGGCACCAAATAGTGGCGTCGGTGCATGGCTCGGAGCAGAGGTGCGCCATCAACTCTGACGATCGACAGTGGCACTGACTGGGTTCAGCGACGCTACATGTTTCTCTACATGTTCGCGTTCACTGATCCAGTGAGATCCGCCGCCCCATGCCGCAAAATCGATGGGCATTCCCCAGAAGTACGCCAAAGCGGCGAAAACCGGGCGCGTTCAGCTGGGCTTGACCCGCATCGACCCATCACGGCGCTGACGAGCGAGTGATCGGCTCGCATTCTCACGCACTATGAGGTCCTCACCGGCCCCTGACCGCCCGGAGTTCCTCCTCCTCTATATCGAGCAACCGGCAGATCACCTGCTCCATGTAGTCTTCCCGACGTTCTTCCGTATGTTCCTGCCTCTGCGCTGCGGCCTGCCGATCAATGTCGGCCCGAACCTCTTCGAGCGTCGGGCACGTCGCCCGGACCGTACCCCACGCCAGCAGACCACCGAGCACACTGAATCCCACCAACACGATGTCGATCGCGCGGCCCTTTCTGCGTCGACGAGCTTTGAGTTGCGCCCTCTCTCTGAACTCCTCTCTTCGCTCCGAATCAGGCCGGTCGGGCACGTCACTCATCTCTGGATTCCCCCAAGCGCAGGATCGCCGTAGGCGATCCGGGGAAGAGTAGTGAACAGGACGACCCTCTCGCCCGGCCAGACTATTTCTGTAGCACAGTGCCCAGACTTCCGAGCCGATACGGATAGGTATTTCAAACGCCCTATTGGCGCGAGTGGCGTTCGTTCTGGGTTACGTCTCCATGGGGGCTGCCATCATGCTCACCCAGATGGCCCCAATCGTACTGCTGAGCAGGGCCGATTACCTGGCAGCATTCGAGAAGGATCAGTTGGGCGCAATGGCACTCTGTGGGAACAACTAGCCGCGACCGCGCACGACACGCATTATGACGACTTCTCCAATACCAAACCTGAGAGTCCTGAATGCTGTCACAGCGAAGCCTGTCGTTCGCATGGGTCGCCGTCGCGGTCACCATCGCCGCCGCTCCCTTGAATGCGCAACAAGTCCCGTGGTCCCCGCTCCAGCGTTCAAGCGACAACATCGAGGTGCTCGGCCATCTTCCATTGGGTGCTGCGCTCTCCGTCGCGGACATGGACCTCGAGCAGGAGATGAGCCGCCCCTACGCCTATGTCTCGCGGATGGTCTATGGCTTCGACGGACCTAAGGGGACTGACATCATCAGCCTCGCGGATCCGGAGCATCCGGAGCTGCTCTACGAATGGAGGATCGACGACCAGGACCTCCATCAGCGCACTGGTGGCATGGACGTAAAACACTTCAAGTGGAACGGCCGCTACTACATCGTGCAGTCGCTCCAGTTCGGCGCGGGCGGCCCTGACAACGACCTCGGCGCGGTCATCCTCGACGTGACCGGACTGCCGGACCCATCGACGGTTCGTGAGGTCGCCCGCATCCGTGAGCCCGACATGCCGGGTGGTTTCCACAACATCTTCATCTACAAACATTCGAACGATCACGTATACCTGTTCACGACCGCTGCAGCGCCGGGTGCCCTCGTCTACGATCTGGGTAAGGTCGTTGACGGCGACCTGGCGAACGCTCGCGTGGGGATGGTACCTGTGCCGGAGAGCTCGCTTGGAAGCGGTAGCGGCCGTGGCTACCACGACTTCTACGTCGGCTACCACCCGGACACGGGTGAGGACCGCTTCTATGGGGGCGGCACCGGCGGCTACTACATCTACGACGTCTCGGACGTCACGGCTCCGGAGCTGCGCATCACGTTGACTGGCGTCAGCGGCGTGAGCTACGGACATACCTTCACACCCAGTCCGGACGGTCGCTACGTGATCGCTGAGACGGAGTATCAGTACGCTCCGCTCCGCATCTTCGACCTGCAGCCGGCGCTCGACGGGGAAGTCACGAACATCCGCGAGCCCATCTCGGCCTTCACGGCGGACTGGCGACACTTGGTGCACAACCACGAAGTGCGGTGGCCGTATGTGTTCGTCTCTGGGTACTTGGATGGCCTGCAGATCTTCAATCTGCAGGATCCTGCGAACCCGGTGACCTCAGGCTACTACGACACGTATGTGGGCCCGCCGAACACGGAGCGCTATTCGCAGTTCAACGGCGCGTTTGGCGTCGACGTCCGCAACGAGGACGGGTTGATCGTGGTTTCCGACATGTCGACCGGCCTGTGGACCTTCAAGATGGACGGATTCCAAGGCTGGAACGGCGAGCATTGGGGTTACCCGAACATCTCGTCCGCCCAGGATTGGGACAGGCCGGTTGTGAAGCGTCCGATCAGCTGATCAGGGGCTAACACCCAGCCCGGACCCCCAGGAGACATTGACCTACTCGATCCTGACTTTGCTTACGCTCGTGAGCGTTTCTCCCGGCCCGGACGCGATGTCCACCGGGGGCGCCTGCATGGCGGGTGGCCCCGACTACTACGCGGTCGAGCTGTTTACAACGCGCAACATTCCAGGGACGGGCAACTCGAAGGCCGTCACCGAGGTGACGGTCGCCGCATCGTCGCCGTTCTCGGTCCAGCTGACTGCGGACGGCAGCTACATGTACGACCTCGACGTGTCTATCGAACGTATGCGTGCGCCGAAGTACGGGAAGTTGGTGGCTTGGGTCACCACTCCGGACATCGACCGGGTGGTCCGTTTGGGCGCCTTGGACGAGAACTTTCGGGCCTCAGGCTCGGTAGCGTGGAATCAGTTCATCATCGTGGTCACGCTTGAGGAGTTAGATGATGCCGGGGCAGGGACATGGTCTGGTCCGATCGTTTTCCGAGGCCTGTCACGGAGCGGCTTGATGCACACGATGGTGGGCCACGGGGCGCTTCAGCAGGAAAACTGTGCGGCCTTCGGGTACGGCAACTGAGCTCGACATGAAACGGACCGGAATGCTTTGCCTGGTCGTACTCTTTATGGCGGCGCTCCCTAGGCCCGTTCTCGGTCAGCACGAGATGCGCGGGATGACCCCTCGGGGCGGTTGGCGCATGGTCCCGATGGATCCGAGCATGCCCATGCTTCCCGGTCTGGAGAACGCCGTCCCTGTAGTGGGTCCGTTCATGCCGGGGATGGGCATGGATCCGTCGATGTTTCCGGAGGCCCGGCCATCGGCGATGGTGCCCATGGCCGACGGGGATACCCTGGACATTTCTGTGTCGATGGTCAGGCGCACCCTGAACGGCCACGAGATGATCATGTTCGGCTACAACGGCCAGTACCCAGGGCCGCTGATTCAAGCGGAGAAGGACGCCACCATCGTCGTGCGGGTCACGAACGAGATCGAGATGCCGACGACGATCCACTGGCACGGCGTCCGCATCGACAATCGCTTCGATGGCGTGCCGGGCGTCACACAGGCCGCGATTGAGCGCGGTGACTCGTTCACGTACGAAGTGCACGTCCCCGACGCGGGCATGTTCTGGTATCACCCGCACGTGCGTGAAGACGTCCAGCAGGATCTCGGGCTCTTCGGAAACCTCCTGGTGACCTCGCCCGACCCTGACTACTACGGGCCGGCGCACCGCGAAGAAGTCTTCGTCTTGGACGACATGCTCATGGACGAGCAGGGCGCGATCCCGTGGGGCGATAGCGCACCCACGCATGCGCTTATGGGGCGTTTCGGCAACGTCATGATGGTGAACGGACAGACCGACTATCGACTGACCGCGAAGCGAGGGGAAGTCGTCCGCTTCTACCTGACGAACGTTGCCAACACGCGCACGTTCAACGTGACCTTCGGCGGAAACGCCGTGAAGATCGTGGCGTCCGACGTGGGCCGGTACGAGCGCGAACAGTGGATCAACTCCGTGGTGATCGCTCCGGCCGAACGGTACGTCGTGGACGTTCGTTTCGACGACGTGGGCGACGTCGCGATCTCAAACACCATTCAGGCGATCAACCACTTCCGCGGCGAATTCTACCCGCATGTGGACACACTTTCGGTCGTCACGGTATCTGAGGAGACCGCGGACCCGACGATCTCCAAGGCGTTCGAGGAACTCCGGGTGCACGCAGAGGTCGTCGCGGACATCGCCCGTTTCCGTCCGTACTTCGACCGTGCGCCGGACCACGAGCTAGAAACCACCGTGCGCGTGCGGGACCTGCCCCAGTCGATGGTGATTCAGATGGAGGCGGACACGATGTTCTTTCCACCCATCGAGTGGAACGACGGCATGCCCATGATGAACTGGCTGTCCACAGGCGAGCAGGTGACATGGATTCTGCGGGACCGCGAGACGGGCGCCGAGAACGGTGACATCGATTGGATTTTCAAAGTCGGCGATGTGGTCAAGATCCGGGTCTTCAACACGCCGGACTCGTTCCACCCTATGAACCACCCCATCCACATCCACGGGCAGCGGTTCCTCGTGCTCAACAAGGATGGAGTGGAGAGCGACAACCTGGTGTGGAAGGACACAGCGATCGTACCCGTCGGCTCGACCATGGACTTCCTAGTAGAGATGTCTAACCCAGGAGAGTGGATGGTGCACTGTCACATAGCCGAACATCTACATGCGGGTATGATGTTCAGCTTCACGGTCGAGGGGTCCTGACCGGCCGATCGTTGGGCGAGTCCCGAACTCGCGAAGGCGAACCCTCCTACTGTCCCAGCCCCCGCGGCATCGCCGGCACCATGGTCGTACCGCCTCTCCACCCGCGGACCTCGACCGCCCTCGAACTCGATGTACTGGTGCCGTCGGCCATATTTCTGACGGTGACCGTGAATCGGTAGGGTCCCTTGGGGAGTGCCGAATCCACCCGACGCAGCTCTGCGACTGAGTCGTCTTCGCGGGCCTCTGATTCGCCGGAGAAGAACGCCCGAACGGATCCCTCTCCGTCTCCGGAGTCGTCCAGCGGCTCGATCAGGATCTCAGTCTCGTACGGCGTGCCTTTTGGGAGATTGTAGATCTCGTAGTAGACATCGAATGAGCTCTCTGGAAACTGGCTGGTCGGCAACAGCGCGAGCATGTTGCCCCGTCGCGCCCAACCGTCGGTCGCATCTGGGAGACCGAACGCGATGTCGCTGAGCATCAACTCCGGACCGCTGTAGTCAGGGATGGGGAAGGGTTCGTTGTACAGTTGGCCAACCCCTGGCCTGGCTGCGTCGGTGACGATCACCCGCTGCAGGCTGGACGGCGAGGGCGGGGCCTGTATTTCGATGTAGGTGTGTAACAAGTGCTGTCCTGACAGCGGACGTTCCACGTTTACGAAGGCCGAGTCCACGCTGTGGACCACCGAGTGGCGCGCCGTATCGGCAAGAACCAGCCTGACATCGAACTGATAACGGACGCGACCATCGTTCCGCTCCCTTCGGAGCTTGCCCACGGGTACGGCGATCGCCGCGATGACCGTGGTGCCGCCGCCATCCGTACGGAAGGTGAACAGGTCGTAGAAGAACGGGAGCGGCCCTGGGATCGGCGGGAGAAATCCGCTCACGGTGATCGTACTGTCTGACGACAGTGCCGTGCGCTCGGAACTAGGGGCACCATCCACGGACTCCGGTCCTGTCCAGGCCAGCGTTGCGGCCAGGACAAAGAAGACTGAGACCGACCCTCGGAGCGTCGTCACGATAGCTGTGTCATGTGGATCACTGTGATCCCTCAACGATGATCGGTCGACTCGTCACGATAGGAGTCCGGCCGAAGAGGTCGAGTTGAAGGTGGAGGGTATAATCGCCTGGCTCAAGGTCGGGTAGCTCCAGCATGACGGATCGAAACGCTGCCTGGACGCGGTCGGGGCCGACATCATCGAACGTGACGTCTACCGGCCGGTCGGGTGCGATCACGCCGAGAAACTCCCCGATACGGCTGAGGAATCCGGGCCGCCCCTGGTTGAAGCCTATGGTGACCTGGATGGGTTCCAGGATACCGAGCCCGTAGGCCTCCCAGACAACCGCGAATCGCTCACCAGGGCGTAGGCGCACGCCGGGTCGGACATCCGGAATCGCCTCATCCAACGACTCTGGGAGGGTCGCGCCTTCTCGCAGGATCAATAGATCCGACACGTCGACCAACCCGGCGGTCAACGGCCGTTGGATGACACCCTGACGGGCGCGCCACGCCTGTCGGCCCTGCAGGTCAACGACTTCGAGCCCGCTCACGTAGTGACCGGGAAGGGTCTCTATGGTCAGAACGCCTTCAGGCTCCGTGCCCTGGACGTAGACCGACTCCCCCCCGTCCTCCGGAATCAGGAACAGGGCCGTATTGGCCGGTCCCGCAATGCCGCCCCCCTCCCGCCACGCCGAGCTCACGCCGCCGAACGCCGTTGGATCCGCGATGGTCGGCCGATACGCACCGACCACCAGCATCATGCCGTCTCTGCGGAAGCGGCCGACCTGGGTCTCCAGCGCGCGGATCTCCGGGGCGTACGGCGGGGCGTACCACGTGCGGGCCTCCCTCGGAGCGGTGATCCAACTCTCCGGTGGGATATCCGAGGGCGACTCGAGATAGGTCTCCGGGAAGAGATAACCCCGGCTCTTTGGATGGTGATGGCTGACCATGCGGCGGGTGTCCTGCAGCCCCCCACCCAGGCTCATGGTTCGGCCAGGGTTGTGCACTCGGCTGTAGCCGATATTCCGGCCGTACCGGACGAGCGTCTCTTCCTGGAACTCGTCCCATTCTCCGCCCATCGGGTCAGCGGCGTCTCTCCGGTTCTCAGCAACCACAAGGCGGGCGAAATGGTCCGTCAGGCGGTCGTTACCTTCGAAAAGAAAGAGCGGATCCGAGAGTCGCCAAAAGAGCTCCCACTTGCGCTCTCGCTCGGCGGGAGCGGCGCGTTCGAACTCGTCTCGCGCATCTGGTGTGAAAATGAAGCGAGGGGTCGTCCATGCCTCGTACTGGGCGTCGGACATCGCCGCGAGCGATTCACGGAAGGCCGCTTCGGCCGGGACGTATTCGGTTTTTATATGGAGGACGTAGCCAAGCAGCGCGGAGCACCACCACGTTTCTGTGATGCCGCACTCGTTGGCGACCCGCTCTGCCTCGCCGATGTTCCGGCTCTCGACCAGGTAGTGCACGAGCTGCCCGAGGATCCAACGATCCTTGATCTCCTCGAACCCGTCGAACAGGGATCGAATGAACTCGACCCGAGCCTGGCCCACTTCGCGGAACTCGGCCGGAAAGCGTTCGTTTTCATCTCCTCCAAACCAGATACAAATGGTACCGATGCGTTCGTCGCAGACCTGTCCGTCGGGCTGGGCCATCGGAGGAATACGACTCTCACGGTAGCGCTCAAACTCCTCTTGGAACTTGTGTGATTCCTTGAGGATCCTCGTGGAGTCGGCGGGCGTGGTTTGTCCTCGCGCGCCTGCTGAGCTGAACAACAGCGCGAGCGTGACGCACGCGAGTACGGCGCCCCGCGTTGTGAGTGGCCGAATGGAGGATCGCATAAAGATGCTGGGCGAGTGTGAGTGGTCCTGCACGTAATAGTATGACGTGCAGGGCTCTGAGGCTCGCACAGGTGGTCGGGGGCGTGCGAGCGCCACTCTTGTGATGCTGAACAATCTGGTGGGGGCGCTAGGCGGTCAGACTTATGGACCGCGTTGGAGCGCCTCGGGCCCGGAGACCCGCCCTAGTCGGCTTCAGGCTGCGGGAAGCCCCCCAAAGTTACTTCGAGGACCGAGCCCGCTTGATCCGGTCGCGGAGTAGCACGATGGAGACGAGGGCGAAGAGCGGGAGGGCCGCGACCAGAAGGATGCCAGGGCCGACGGCGTCGTACATCCCCATCGCGAGAGGAGAGGACCTGTTCGATCATGATTGTCTTCCGATCTATGTGAAAAGGGTCAGAGCTGCGACCCGGATTATTCCTTGTCCTGAAGTCTCGCCAGGTCGTGGCTCGTGATGCGTCAGGAAGGACCCGAGCGGTTGCGTGGGGAGATTCCTTGGGAAGACGTCCCAATGCGCCATGCCCCGGCCCCTGGCCCCTGTCGAGATTGCAACGCGGTCCCGGAATGGCGCCGTAAAGCCCGGGCCCTTGGGGCTCCCGCTTTTATCGGTTTCTTCGAATTGGGAGACTATCTCATGGGCGCCAAGGTCCCACTACGCAAAGACCTCCTGGGAGCCGAACTGCTCGTCAGAGTGGCCGGTGCAGAACGGGGTCGTAGCCCGCGGGCTCGGTCCAGGAAATTCGGCGCCCTGGTTACGCTATCGGGCGTTGTACTCGCGCTGACTTCTGGTGTCGTTTCGGCGAAGGATCCCATGGCGCTCACGCGAGTGGCTGCGCGGCACTCCGCGACAAGAGCGGGCGCAGAGTACCTGGGCAAGCGCGGCGTCGTGCTACAGAAGGGACTTCACGACTGCGGCCCCGCTGCCCTCGCGAATCTCGCACTGTTACTCGGACTGCCGGCGCCGTCCCTGGACTCCCTCGCAGTGCTGTCGGGAACCCAAGCGAGTGGCACCCGAGCCAGCGGGCTCGTCCGTGCGGCCACCGCGTTGGGGATCACCCTTGAGGCCGACCGAGTCGGGTCGGATCAACTGCGAGCATTGCGTACGCCATTCATCGCGTGGTTGCACCAGAGTCACTTCGTCACGGTCGAAAAGTGGACGTCACAGGGGCAGCTCGTGGTTCTCGATTCTCAGGTTGGCCGGTACGCGCTCCACGAGCGCGCCTTCTTGCCGATCTGGTCAGGCGAGGTACTCCGCCTGCATGGCGCGACCTCGCCACCCTCGGCGCCTCAGGCGTCAGCTTTTCACTCCTAATCAGGAGGTTCTATGCGTAGGTCGAGTACACTCGTCGTGATGGCCACACTCTGCGTGGCCATGCTGGGAACGACGCCATCTGGAGGGGGGGCGGTCGCACCGTCGGCCATCCCGGGCATCTCCGCGCCAGGCGATGTGGAGGGTCAGGGCTGGCAATCCGCCTTGGCGTGCCTCGGATGCGTCGCCGGGGCAGTTGCCATCATCGGGTCTGGATCCGGTGCGATTCTGACTGCAATGGCTGTCAACGGATCGACCCTCGTGGCCGCCGGTTGCATCGGTATGTGCTATGACGCGGTAAGAGAATAAACCAGTCCCAACGGAGGTGATCAGCATGACTATCGTACGAAAGAAATGGGTCGTCAGGAGTGTCGCGTTGAATACCCTGCTCGCGTTGGCGTTCCTAGGGATTCAACCCCAGCCCACGCTTGGGGCCGTGGGCCTGCCCGCTCCCGTTCCCGGTGTCGTGGCACCGACTACAACAGACGTGGTAGGGGATGGGTGGGCCACCAGAGCCGTGTGCATGGGATGTGCAGGCGCCATCCTGGCGTCGGGCGGCTTGAGCATTATTGGGCTTATTGCCCTGTCACTCGCGTTCCCAGAGGCTTTGGGGGGGTGTGCCATCGTCTGCTCGCTTTGGAATAGTGACATTCTTGAGTGAGGTCAGGGACCAGGGTCCCTCGGGGGCGCGCAGCGTCCCCGAGGGAGTCCGTTCTCGTGCCACCCGCTCTAGAGCCACCCAGCCTAGGACGCCGGTCGCGCCGCTCAGCGTGTGGAAGAAGGTGCTGACCGTGCTGCTGTTGGCATCCTCGGCGACGATGGGTGTTTGGATGTTGAGGCACGGGGCGTTGCGCCCGAGGTCTGACTACCCTGAGCCGCCCTGGCGCCTTCCCGCCTTAGTCGGGCCCTGGCCCAACGACGGGCCGAGGGTAGCGGGCGGGGCGACTGCGGGGGGGAAAGTCCTACTCTACGTCGATCAACAATGCCGTTTCTGTGCGGCCGAAATGGGCCGCTGGTCGGAGGTCTCCCTGTCCGAAGCGCGGCTGACTCTGTGGGTCATTGCCTCACCGGCATCCGACGTAGCCGATCTCTCTTGGGTGCCAACGCCGCTACGCAGATGGCTGACGCACGACCGCTCAGCGGATATCGCCCGGGCGTTGGGCGTGCGTAGCGTGCCCGTCGCCTTTTTCGTCGACGCTGCGGATACCGTTCGCCACGTCGTTGCGGGTCAGCGGTCGGTGCAACAACTGAGAGACATCCTTGAATCCATGCGCGAGGTGGGGATTAGTCGATGAGTCGATGGATGCAGAAAGTAGACCTCCTGGCGCCGACTCTGGATGAGATCAAGGCGCTTGAGCCCCTGCTCCCACCACTTGCCCTTGGTTGGCTGCTCTCCTTGGTGGCGACCACAGCAATGCGCCCGTTAGTCAACGACGCGTTCGCCGCCAACGAGTTCGGCATGGGGCCCGCGCTTAATACGTGGATGTGGCTCGCAGCTCTCCTGGCGCCGCTGTTCCAGGGCGGGAGGGCACTGCTTCTGGCGGCACTTGGTTGGGCTGTGCTCGCTTTGGCGAACGTCGAGTGCCGATTCCGGTGTGTTCTGTCGGTGATGTTATACGGGGACGCCATCTTGCTCGCGGAGGCCGTCGGCCTGGCGGTGTTTCTGCATCTCTTTGGCGGAGAGATGCGTGTGCCGGAGGACCTGAGATCGCCGTTCGATGTGGCTAGCCTGGTGAGCGAGGCGGGTCCCATCGTCCAGGCCGCAGCGCAAACGCTCACGGTGTTCCACTGCTTGTGGTTGTTGTTTCTCTGGATCTCGTTCCGCAAAATTCTCGCACTCCCACGGGGACCGGCTGCTTTCTTGGTCTGTGTCATGTGGGGTGCGGTTTTCGCTGCGGCTGCCGTTCGTGCCATTTCCGTGGGGTGAAGCGATGAAGGCGTCTATAGTACTCAGCGACTTTCGGGTCGACTTCCCGAATTTCTCAATGGGTCCGATCGAACTTGACGTCCGAGCGGGTGAACGGCTCGCGCTGATTGGGGCCAATGGTGCGGGAAAGAGCACCACACTCAACGCGATCGCGGGCCGGCTAACCGAATACCGCGGGCGGGTCGAGGTCGGTGGGGAGGAAGTTGTGGCGCAAGCCCACCGCGTACGTGAGTCGGTCGGGTTGTTACCCGAACGCCTACTCGGCTTCGGGTGGATGACCGTGGCGGAGCACATAGCTTTTCTGTCGAACTTCTTCCCCACGTGGGATAAGAAGCACGCGACAGAACTCCTTGATCGACTTGCTCTTCCTGCGAAGTCCAAGGTGGGCACACTATCAAAAGGCATGCAAATCAAGCTCGCCTTGATCGGTGCGGAGGCCTTTCGGCCTCCGATTCTACTCCTGGACGAGCCTACGTCAGGAATCGACCCAGTGATGCGCGGGGAGTTGCTTGCGGTCATTGCCGACTGTGCCCCTAGGGGGGGTGAGCGGATCGTTGTTTTCTCAAGTCACATCCTTGAGGATGTCGAACGCATTGCTGACCGAGTGGTGTTGCTGCAGTCCGGGAGCGTGATCTGCGACATGTCTACCGAGGCCCTGCAGGCGACCGAACCCGGCACGCCCATTTCCGAACTCCTCTATTCGAGGCTAACCCCCCATGGATGAACTCCGATTCTTCGCCTTGCTTCGGGTAGACATCAAGCGGGGCGCGCCGACAACGGCCCGCGCATTGGCCGCGATCGCGGCGCTCTCCCTTTTCTTTGTGGTTAGGGGCGATACCGCTGGCGACAGCCTCGGGATCGCCCTCGCCGCAACTTCGGTGATGTACGTCATGACGGTGCCCCTGATGACGTTCAAGGACAAAATGGACGGGACGCTCGAGTTCCTTACGACGCTACCCGTGTCAGGCTCGGTGGTAGCGTCTTCGCGGCTGGCCGCCGCCGGTCTCGCTACGCTGCCGGGCGCGGGGCAGATTGCCGTGGCCTTCGGCCTGTTTGCCGCACCGATCCTGGGCGTGGAGGCCGTCGGTCCATCGATCCTTTACATCGGGGCCCTGGCGTGGATCGCCATCGCTATGGGCTCTTTCTTGGCGGTGGCGCTCATCATTCGATTCGACGTCACGAACCTTCTCTCCGCTCCGTTCTTCCTGATGTTCGCGGCGATCTTCGGAGGCGACTGGGTCGTCTCCAAACTGCTTGACGACCCACTCGCGAGCTTTCAGGCCTTCGTCGCCATGCCGTGGGCTCCCCATATCGTGGCCGGGCTCCTGGCGATCAGTCTATTATCGCTGGTGGGGCTCTCCTTTGTCCTGGCAAAACAAGGCATCGAGAGGTACCGCCCCACTCCTGACGCGATCGGGTGGTGAGCCCTCAGTCGGCCGCCACCCCGCCGGTCTCCGTCTCAACCTCGATCTTCACCGTGCACACCTTCAACTCTGCCGTCTCCGTCACGGGGTCATAGCCCGATCCAGTCAGGACGTTCACCGGCACGTCGTTGAAAGAAAACGAGCAAAACACGGTGCCCCGGGGCGACCGCTTGGTCGCCTTCACCCGAATGCGCACCGACCCACGACGGCTCGACATATTCACCCAACCGCCGTCACGAATGCCCCAGGCGGAGACATCGTCCGGGTGCACCTCGAGCAGCTCCTCGGGGAGCAGGTAGTCGATCCCTGACGAGCGACCGGTCTGAGTCCGGGAGTGATACGACTCCAGTCTGCGCCCGGTGGTGAGCCACACGGGATAGTCGTCATCGATGGTCTCTGCGGGGTCGCGGTAACGAATCATCTTGAAGATGCCGCGTCCGTTGATGAAGCTGTCTTCATGCAGCCGCGGTGTGCCGGGATGCCCATCTTCGGGAACCGGCCACTGGTATTCTCCGAACTCGATGCGGTCCCAGTTTAGGCCCGCATAGGTGCCCGACAGGGAGCAGAGTTCGTTGAAGACTTCCTTGGCGCTGTCGTACTCGAAGCCCTTGAAGCCCATGCGCTGGGCGAGCTGAGACACGATCCACCAGTCGGGCTTCGACTCGCCCGCCGGCGGGACGGCCTTCCGCAGCCGTTGCACGCGACGCTCCGTGTTGGTCTGTGTCCCGTCGGTCTCGCCGAAGCCACTGGCGGGGAATACGACGTCGGCCAATGCTGCGGTTTCCGTCAGGAACAGGTCGCACACGACGAGAAAGTCGAGGGACTTGAGCGCGTGCTCACAGTGTTTACGATCCGGATCGGTGACGAGGGTGTTTTCGCCATCGATGAGCATCGCTCGAATTTGGTCGCCGGCTTGTTCAAGCGCCCGCACTTTCGTGATGCCGAGCTCTAGGTCGACTTCACGACCCCACGCCTTGGCGAACTTGGCTTGGTTGGCCGGATCGGTGACAGGCTGGAAGCCTGGGTAGTTGTTCGGAATCGCCCCAACGTCCCCCGCGCCCTGGATGTTGTTTTGCCCCCGCATCGGGTTAATACCCGTGCCTTCGCGACCAATGTTGCCGGTCATCAGGGCCAGGTTGCAGAGGCTTTGAACGTTGTCCACCCCGCAGATATGTTCGGTGATGCCGAGCGTGTAGTAGATCGCCCCGCGCTCGGCGCGCCCGTAGAGCAGCGCCGCCTCTTCGATGAGCGCCGGGTCGACGCCGCAGATCTCCGAAGCCCACTCTGGAGTGAACTCCTTTACATGCTCAAGGAACGCCTCCGCCTCTGCTGTGCGGTCCGCGATAAAGCCTGCGTCGACAAGTCCCTCTCGCTGGATGACATGGGCCATGCCGAGCAGCAGTGCGGCGTCCGAGCCGACGCGGAGTTGAAGGTTGATATCCGCCATGTCCGACAGCCCAATGTGCCGTGGATCAGCCACGATCATCTTAGCACCGTTGCGGATCGCCTTCTTGAGTCGCGTCGCCGCAACAGGATGGCACTCGGTCATGTTCGTGCCGATGCAGAAAATCACATCGGGCTTTTCCATGTCCCGAAGCGGATTCGACATGGCGCCGCGTCCAATGGTTGCCGCCAGACCGGCGACTGTGGGAGCGTGTCAGGCTCGGCTGCAGTTGTCGATGTATGAGGTACCCAACCCGGCCCGCACCAACTTTTGCATCATGAAGCCGGCTTCGTTCGGGGCACGGCCGGAAGCGATGGCGTACAAACTGTGGCGGCCGTGCTCGTTTACCGCTGCCATGAGGCCTGCGGCTGCCTTGTCGAGTGCGTCGTCCCACGTCGCTGGGACGAGCTCGCCCTGGTCGTCACGAACGAACGGCGTCTTCAGGCGATCGGGATGATGCACGAAGTCGAAGGCGAACTGACCCTTCACGCACAACGCGCCTTCGTTAGCCGGACCATCCATCGCAGGTAAGATGCCAACGATCTTGTCGCCCTTCGTCATGATGTCGACCGAGCAGCCGACGCCGCAGTAGATACAAATCGAGCGGGTCTTCTCTATGGGTAGCTCGATTTCTTTGTGGCGCAGCGCCTTGATATCGCCGAGCGCACCGGTGGGGCATGTCTGAATACACTGCCCGCAGAAGGTGCATGCGGACTCCTTCAGGATACCGCCGAACTCGGTCGTGATCTGCGTGTCGAAGCCGCGACCCATGATCGAGATCGCGTAGTCGCCCTCCTGCTCAGCACAAACACGCACGCACCGGTAACAGGAGATGCAGTTGTCGTAGTCCCGCAGGATGAACGGGTTCGGGTCGTCCGGCCTCGATGCACCGGACTGGCGGCCCTCAAAGCGGCCCGTGCGGGCTTCGTAACGGTCAACGAGCGTCGCCATCTCCTGCGATGCGTACCCCGAGAGTTCGTCCACGTCGACTTCGCGGTTCTCCGAGACGACCAACTCCAAGAGGACGCGACGGTGCATTTCCAGCTTGCCGCTCCTCGTGGTAACCCGCATCCCGGCCTCCGCCTTCGTCGTGCAAGAGGCCACCGGGTTGCGGGCCCCTTCAAGCTCGACGACGCAGAGACGGCAACCGCCGAAGGCGTCTAGGCGGTCGTCGTAGCACAGCGTCGGGATCTCCTTCTCGTGCCGTTCGGACACCTGGAAGATCGACTCGCCCCGCGTGAACGGGACTTCCTCACCATCTAGGAAGAGGGTCAGCCCGGACTTGTCACTCATGCGTCCTGCCTCGGTTCAGTTCGGGAGCGGCGATGCGTCGCCGCGCCATCCATGTGTAGGAAGTCGTCGCGATGTGCGGCAAGCGGCTTAACTCCCCGAGACATGCGCGCGCACCTCTTCGGGGAAGTACCGCACCAGGCTTTCGGTGATCAGCGGCGCGGCCATGCCTAGGCCGCACGCGGAGGTAGCCTTCATGGTGGCGTTGAGGTCAGCCATCTCGTCCAGCCAACTCGATAGTTCGCCTGGCCCCGCGTCTCCAGCGAGCCGCTCGGTCAATCGCTGCGTCCCGATCCTGCAGGGGAAACACTTGCCGCACGATTCGTGCGCGAAGAACTCCATGGCTTGATGTGCTACCGCAACCATGTCCCGGGTCTCATCGAAGACCATGATGCCGCCCGCGCCAAGGAACGAGCCTTTGGCGCGAATGGATGGTTCGTCGAGCGTGACGTCCATGTCGTCGCCCGCGAGGAATCCGCCCGATAGACCGGCCATCGTGACCGCTTGGATCTTGTTGCCGTTGCGCGGTCCGCCAGCCCAATCGTCAATCAACGTCGCCAGTGGCAGGCCGAGCGGGACTTCGTAGTTGCCCGGCCGGGCGATGTCGCCCGACAGCGAGATGACCTTGGTGCCGGCGTGTTCGCCCATGCCTAGGCTGCGGTACCAGTCGGCCCCGTGGAGCACGATCGGGGGCAACGAGGCGAGGGTCTCGACATTGTTCACCGCAGTCGGCGTGTCCTCGTACCCGTGCGTGACAGGGTAGGGCGGTCGATTGCGAGGGAAGGGGTGTTTTCCTTCCAGTGAGTTAAGGAGCGAGGTCTCTTCGCCGCAGATGTAGGCGCCGGCGCCTCGCCGCAGATGGATGCGGATGGTGCGGCCGGAGCCGAAGACGTCGTCGCCGAGAATGCCTGCCTCTTCGGCTTGGCTGATCGCCCTTGCGAGCAGCGTATCGGTCTCAGGGTACTCGTAGCGGAGATACAGAAACGCCCGCGGTGCCCCCGTGGCGACGCAAGCGAGTGCCATACCCTCCAGCACCGCGTGCGGATCGTGATCCATCAGAGCACGGTCCTTGAAACACCCGGGCTCACCTTCGTCCGCGTTGCAGACCACCGTCTTTGGTCCGCCACCGGCTTCCTGAACTGCGCGCAACTTGCGGCCGGTCGGAAACCCCGCGCCCCCGCGCCCCGCCAGTCCGCTGGCGTCCACGACCGCGATCAGCTCATCCGCGGTCATCGATGTGACGGCCTTCTCCAGCGCGGCGTAACCGCCCGAGCGGCGATACCCGGAGAGCGATTTTCGGTTCTCGTCTCTGATGTGCGCGAACACGCATTCAGTCGTCCCCGCAGGCGCCGCAGGTGGTACTGGAGTGTCCCGGCGTTCGAGGGCGTCGGCTGCGAGGCCGACCCACGTCTGGTTCCCACGGAGCACCGGGATGGGCTCGTCGCAGCGACCACTGCACGGCATTCCGGTCGCACCGGGCATCGACGTCAAGAGTGCGTCGGCACCATGCATCTTGCACACCGGCCCCGTGCAGACCCGCGCAGCGGCCTGCCCGCCGGGCTCGCGAGCGAAGTGATGGTAGAACGTGACCGTGCCGAATAGGTCAGCCAGAGGAATGCGAAGGCCCGCCGATATCGCGCGCAACGCTTCCTCGCTGAGGTACCCGTCTCGCTCGTGGAACTGATGCAGCAGCGGCAACAATGGGGCCTCTTGGCCCTTTGCTTGGCTGATCAACTCCTCGTTGGTTCGCGTCATGCGTTCATCCTTGGCCGCCATCGTCCGAAACGATGGCGGGTCGGCCGAAGGCCCTTAGCTGGTCGTTCAGCCTGTTTAGTTCTCCATCAAAGAACGCCTGGATCGCCTGTTTCGCCTCTTCCAAGCGATCCGTGAGCAGCTGATGGACCTCTCGCTGCTGCATCGTAGGGATGAAGTCCGATCCCTTCCAGTCCAAGTCCGAAGCGAGCGCGCTGAAACGACCGTAAAGTTGCATCGGATTACGGAAGGAATCCTCACGGGCGCCGGTCAGGTTGATGTCCACCAGCCGTCCCTCAAGGGCTGCGGCGACCGCGCCCAGGCGCTGGGCTTCTGCGCGTACTGCGGCCGCTTCACTGTCGTTCGTGAGTGCCGCCGCTGCGGCGTCGAGCTGAAGCCGGGTGTGCTCCATCCGTTCGATCACGCTTGTGATGTCAGAGATCTGATCGCGCATCTGTAGGCTAAGCGCCACCTGTGCCTCGATGTCGGCCTGGGTCCCGGTGCTGTAGGGGTCCTTCAACACCTCGAGCGGTTTCGAGAACGCCTCGTCGCCGATCGTGACCGTCACCGTGTAGAGACCGGGTACCGCGAGCGGGCCGCGTTGGCCACGCGTGAGGTCGATGTCCCACACGTACACAACTCTGTCGCCACCCTGTTCGAGCGGGACAAAGTCCTTTCCGGGTGGCTTATTGCGGAAGCGCGGAAGCGCAGGGGAGGGGTGGCGGAGGTCCCAGAACACGCGATTGATCCCAGGCTGCGTCGAACCCGTCAGTTCACGAACCACCGTGCCGGATGCGTCAGCGATGCTGATCTGCGCCCGTCCACCGCCATCCCCTGCGACGAAGTAGTTGATGTCCGCCCCGTAGCGGGGATCGCGGCCCGTGCTCATGCTGCCCTCGGTCTTGATGCCTTGCACTTCCTGCCAACGGTATGCGGGGCGGACGTCGAAGAGCGTGTTCGCCGCGAGCGACTCTTGGTCTAGCCCGCGCAATGAGCCGATGTCGTCGAGGATGTAGAAGCCGCGCCCGTACGAGCCCACGACTAGGTCGTCGAAGCGCTCCTGAATCACCAGCCAATACACCGGGGCCGGCGGCATGTTGAGCCGCAGCTTGGTCCAGTTGCCTCCGTCGTCGAGTGACATCCAAACCGAGTTGTCCGTCCCTGCGAAGAGCATCCCGGGTCGTTTGGGGTCCTCTCTGACCACGTGCACGAACGAGTGCGGAGAACTGGGGATGCCCCCGGAGATCTTTGCCCAACTGCGTCCAAAGTCGTCCGTCTTGTAGATCCAGGGATCGAAGTTGCCCATCTGGTGCAAGTCCACCGAGACGTAGGCCGTAGCCGCGTCAAAACGTGACGGCTCGATGTTGGCGATCGTCCCCCATGGCGGTAGGCCCGCAAAGCTGCCGCTTACGTTGGTCCACGTACCGCCGCCGTCACGTGTGAGCTGGACCTGTCCGTCGTTCGTGCCCGCCCAGATCGTGCCCTGCTCAAGGGGCGACTCAGCAATCGCAAACACGAGCGCGCCGTCGAAGGTCATGAGGTTGTCGATCGCGACACCGCCCGACGACTGCTGGTGGTCCTTAAGGTTGAGCGTCAGGTCCGGGCTGATTTCTTCCCAGGACTGCCCGCCGTTGTTTGTGCGGTGCACGAACTGGCTGCCGACGTAGACGATGTCGGAGTCGTGTGGTGAGATGTGGATGGGGAAGTTCCAGTGCCAGCGGTACTTCATGTCGGCGGGTGCCCATCCGTATCCGGCCTCAGGCCACACTCTCACGTTGCGAACCTGCTTGGTGCGCTGGTCGTAGATCTCAAGGCCACCGTCATAACAGCCCGACCAGATCGTGTTCGAATCGTCGGGGAGGGGCTGGGCGAATCCAGACTCGCAACCGCCTACGTCCTGCCACATCCCCAGTGGAATCGAGCCGGTCCGTGAGTTGGACGGGCCGCGGTACGAGTATCCGTCCTGGCGATTTCCGTAAACGTTGTAGGGGATCTCATCGTCGACGGCGACGTGGTACATCTGAGCGAAAGGAAGGCGATGGCGGCGGAAGTTGCGTCCGTCGTGGGCCACGTTGGTGTTGCCGACATCGTCCCCGACAATGATGTAGTCGGGATTCGTCGGGTCGATCCAGATATCGTGGGTGTCACCGCCGCCACCAGGTGGGTTTGAAACCAACGACACGCCGCCGTCCACCGACATGCTGAAGCGAACGCTGATGAAGTAGATCTTGTCCGCGTTCTTGGGGTCCACACCGATACGCGTGTAGTACGGGGCCCGCTCGTTCATCGTGTGGTTTGTGGACACGTGCTGCCACGAGCGACCGTAGTCGTCCGACCGGTACAGTCGCGGCGCGTCTTCTTCCGTGAGCACATACACGCGGCCTGGATCGCTAGGGGCCACCTCGATCGCGATTTTGCCGATCTCCTGGCCGTTGCTGGCCGGGAGCCCTCGACCCACGGAGGAGACGCGCTCCCACGTGTCGCCGCCGTCGTCTGTCCGCCAGACGCCCGAGTCGGGTCCTCCGGAGTTGAGGCCCCATGTGTTGATGTGTACGTCCCAGATGGCCGCGTACAGGAAGCGCGGGTTGTTCGGGTCAAGCGCGAGGTCTACGCAGCCGGAATCCTCGCTGATATGCAGCACCAACTCCCAGCTTTCTCCACCGTCTTCGGTGCGGTAGACGCCGCGAGTGGCTTGTGGGCCGTACGTGTGCCCCAGCGCACACGCGTAGGCGATGTCCGGGTTGGTCGGGTGCACCCGCACGCGGCCAATGCGACCGGTCTCCTCCAGGCCCATGTGCTCCCAGGTCGCGCCTGCGTCGGTGGACTTGTAGATCCCGTCCCCTATCGCATGGGCCGGCCGAATCAGAAAGGTCTCGCCGGTACCGGCCCAGATGACGTTGTGGTCCGAAGGAGCCATCGCCAGCGCCGAGACGGAAGAGACCTCCTGGTCATCAAAAATGGGGCGCCAATTCACGCCGCCGTCCTCGGTCTTGAACATGCCGCCCGAGGCCCCGCCGGAATACATGACCAGCGGATTACCGGGCTCGCCGAGGACCGAGATGACCCGGTTGCCGTCCGGGCCGATGTGGCGGTACGACAGGCCGGACAACAGGGCGGGGTCGACCTGCTGGGCAGCGGCCGACGAAGCCCCTGCGCAGCTCGCGAAAAAGCCGATCGCGAGGCGAACAGCGGAGCGGGAGAGAAGACTGCGGAATGACACGTGCGCACTCCTATGGTGTCGCGAAAGAATTGGATTGTGACAGAGTGCCGCGTGAGCGAAGTACGCGCCATCCCCGGGAGGTTGGGGTCAGCGTCCCCCGCTGACGTCAAAGCGCCGCATGATCTCGGTGAAGAAGTTTTCGATCCACACGAGGGGCGCGGTCTCATCCACGGTCTCCCAAATCGCAAGCAGGCGACCCGTGCCCGAATGCACGCTGTACGCTACATGAGTCGCGTCCTCCTGGAGGCCCACCACATCGAACAGCTCGTGATCGTCCACCACCGTCACTCCGTCGGAGAAAGTCAGTGCCGCGGCCATCATCGTCCGCGTGGAATTCCTGTAATAGATCTCCGAGCCGTCCGGACTCCAGGCAGGCTCCGTGGCACCGTTGCTCGTGATGCGCCATACGCCGCTGTCGCTGTCCGGGAAGGGCCGGACGTAGACGTCCGAGCGCCCGCCCTGGTCCGACACATAGGCGATCCAGCGCCCGTCGGGCGACACCGCCGCCGACTTCTCGTCGAATCGGGTCGCCGCCACCGGGATGCCAGAGGCTTCGACGCCATCCTCGGTGATCCGATATCGATAGATATCTCGGGCACTGGGCTTCGCCCCATGCCTCACCACCATCCAGGCCCCGTCTGGAGAAATGGTGACGTCGTTGAGCACAACACCGTCCGCGGTGAGGACCTCGACAGACTGCCCCGTCCCGTCCGCGCGGCGTGACATGATCGTGGCGGCCGACCCCTCATCGGCGACGTAATAGACGGTAGGACCGTCAGGAGACCAGGCAGGTCGTCGCAACTGGTTGCCTTCGGCCTCGAACGTGAGCCGCTGAGGTACGGCGTTCCGCTGGTCCAGACGTTTCGTCCATGTGTCTGCGCGGCCATTGCTGATGCGTGTGAACGCGACCCGTGTGCCATCGCGCGATACCGAGGGTTCAGAGATGTTGGCGGCGAACGTGCTGTCGATTCGCTCCAAGGCACCCGTCCGGTCGACCCAGACGAGCTCTCGGGCCCGCGTCCCTGATCCCGCCCGGTACACCATGGATCCGTTGGATGCCAGGCTGAACTCACTTTCACCGTTGTTGCCCGTTCGGACGCCTTCCAAGATCGGCAGCGCGGGCCCTTCCAAAGTCAGCTTTTTCACGTCGAAGGGCGCCGCCATCAACTGACCCTCGCTCGTCCCGAACACGATGTGCCCGGTTGGCGAGTAGGAGGCTACCACACCGCGGGCCAGCGCCGTGATCTGGCGAGTCTCAAAGTCGAGTGCCGCGATGCTGTCGTTCGCGACGGTCGACCCATCCTCGGAGATCTGTACGGAAGAACCGGCGTCCGGTGTGAGCAGCGGATACTTCTCCGGGACCGGAATCGACAATCGCAGCGGCTCAGCGGCAGGGCCGGAGTCTCGGGCTGTCACAGCGAGGAGCCCCAGGAGCAGCACTGTCGCCGTAGATGTCACCAGCGCCAACGGCCGCCAGAAGCCGGCGTTCGTCGCGCCAGCCGTGCCAGCCGCCTCACCGTGTCGGAATCCCCGGTCGCCGAGCGCCGTTGCGAAGGCCCCGGCAGACTCGAAGCGGTCAGCGGGGAGCCGCTCGAGCGCCTTCATGACGACGGCGTTGATATGGGGCGGAAGTGACTTCCGGGTCTCGGTCGGCGGCCTGACATAGCTCGTCAGGATTTTACCGAGCACCGCCTGTGCCGTCGTGCCTTGGAATGGGGGCTCCCCGGTCAGCATCTCGTATAGCACCGTGCCGAGCGAGTAAACGTCCGAGCGTGCGTCCAGGATGCGGTCGCCGGTGGCCTGCTCCGGACTCATGTAGTACGGCGTGCCGAGCGACAGACCTGTCTCGGTCATGCGCCCGCCTCCGGTCAGGCCGAGGCAGAGATCGGTGGGGAGGTTGGCGTGGTTTCGGGCGCCGACGTCGAGATCACGGTCCGGTTCAGAGACCCCGTAGGACCGAATTCGCACGGCGATGATCCGACGGTCGGTCGTGTCGACATCATTGTCGGTGAGGTCGATGGCCACTTGGACGACCCGACCGTTGACACGAATCCGACCACGCGCGTACTGCAACGCTTCACGGATGCGGAGTGGAGTCGCTCCGGTGATTACATCGTCGTCACCGCCACGATACCGGCGCTGACGCACAATATGTATGTGCGCGTCCGCGGCACGGACTCGAGCGAACTCGAGCCCCTCGACGATGGAAGAGATGAGGATCCGTGGACGGACCTTTGGTTCTACTCGAACCCGATCTTCCTCGCCGTCCGGTAGTCGGCGGGCCATAGAAGCTTCAACCCGCTTAAAGCAGAAAGCCCCGCCGGACGGTATGTCCGGCGGGGCTTTCTTTTCTAGCCCAGAGGCTGGTCTAACCCAGCGGCCGGTTACCGCCCCCGAGGCTTGTCCACCTGCAGCGGAATGATGTCCGCGCTCCACTGTGAATCACCGAGCAGGTGCTTCACGAAAAACTCCGCACGCAGCCAGAACCAGTAGTCGCTCATGTTGCCGTACCCGTGCCGCTGGCCCGGGAAGACAAAGAAATCGAAGCGCTTATTGGCCCGAATCAGGGCTTCCGCCATCCGGTGGGTGTTGGCGTGGTGCACGTTGTTGTCGATGTCACCCGTGGTGAGCATCAGGTGACCCTTCAGATTCGCCGCGAGGTCCGGGTTCTTATCGATATCGAACTCGAAGCTGACCTCGCCTTCGTCGTCGATGATCTCCTTCACGCCGTGATGCGTCTCCGACCAGTTACGGTTGTAGACGTCGTTGGTGTGGTTGCCTGATGATGACACGGCCACCTTGAAGAAGTCTGGGTACACGAGCATCGCGGCGGTCGACATGAACCCTCCGCCCGAGTGACCGTAGATACCCACGCGATTCAGGTCGATGAAGTCGTGCCGATCACCGAGTTGTTCGAGAACCGCCTTCTTGTCGTCGAGGCCATAGTCACGCAGGTCCCCGTACCCGTAGTTGTGGTACCATTTCGAGCGCCCAGGATGCCCTCCGCGGTTGCCGAGCGTCACGACGATCACGCCGAACTGAGCCAGGCCCTGCTCGGCTGAATTCGTCGACCAGAACTTCGATACCGATTCCGTCTGGGGCCCAGGGTACACGTACTCGACCACCGGATACGTCTTGTTCGGGTCGAAGTCGTAGGGCTTGTAGATCACCCCGTAGATGTCGGTCACCCCGTCGGCGGCCTCAGCCTTGAACGGTTCGGGAAATTGATAGCCCGCTTCTTCGAGTGCGCTGAAGTCCGCCACTTCGAGGTCGAGAATCTTCTGTCCCTGAGCACCGTAGAGTGCGGACGCCGGGGTCGTGTTTACGCGCGCGTAGTTGTCGACGAAGAAGCGGCGCGATTCGCCTGAACTAAAGCGATGGTCGTAGTCGCCGGGGTTGAGCAGCGTGAGGCCGGTCCCGTCGAGGTTCACGCGATAGAGGTGCTGGTAGTAGGGATCCTCTCCGGCCTCGCGGCCGTTTCCACTGATAAATAGGTATCCGCGGGCCTCGTCGATGCCGACGATGCCCTCAACGTGCCAGGGACCCTCGGTGAGCCGACCGACCAGGCTGCCATCGGCCTTGTAGCGATAGATGTGTGACCATCCGTCTCGCTCCGACCACCACAGCAGGTCGCCATTGGCGAGCCGAGTCGGCGTGCGTGTCTCCATATAGGTATTGAGACGATCCTCGATCACCGCAGTCACTGTACCTGTGGAGGCATCGGCAACCATGACGTCGGTGCGTTTACGGTCGCGAGAAATTCGTGTAACCCACAGCTCGTCGGACGAATCGGAAAGCCAAAGAGACTGGCGCGGTGCATCGGAGTCGGGATAAACAAACTGCTGGTCGTTCAGGACAGACATCATCTGATCCTGCCACGGATCGTCGTCCACCTTGACCATCGAACGATTGGCTAGGTCGTAGATCAGCACTTCACTCTGCGTCACCGCCGAATCGCCAGGCATGTCGTACGTATACGTTTCCAACTCAGGCCGCTTGTTGCCGGTGGCGTGCACGACCCAGAGGAGGCCGACTTCACGTTGGTCTTGACGCACCAAGGCGAACTTTTGGGAATCCTTCGACCAAGACATGCCGACCCGTTTGCGGTCATCCTTGTTCTCTTCCGCGGAGACGTTGGTCTCACCCCGGCCACTCCCGCCGTCGTAGCTGTAGTACATCTCACCGTCGGTCGTGAGTTGGGTCTCTTGAACGTCGACGTCCTCCTCGGCCTTTTCCGCCTCGTCGCCGCTCTTGCCGCGCCGTGCCTCCAGGACCAGCGCGTAGTCGGCGCCGCTCATCATCCAGAGATTGTGGTTCTTGGCGAACACCACTGTCGCGCCGTCGGGCGAGACGTTCGCCCAGCCAGGATGGTTGTTGGGCGCCTCGTAGTCCTCGAGTTCACGCAGCGTCTGCGAAGACACCGTGAACTCGAAATGATGAACCTTTTTTTTGGCCTGAGCGCGACTTCCGCGGTCCTCTTCCTGATCCTCTTCGACCTCGTCCTCGTCTTCACTCGCGGCTGCGTTTTCGGCCTCATCCTGTGACGACTCGACATCGAACTGAAATGTGTTGTCGTCGATGAACCGGATGCTTGTGATGGGGAGGTGCTGTCCGTCCCACGGGTCGAGCGTCACGCGGGTCAGTTCGGCGGCGATCCGATCATTGTCGAAGAGTTGACTCTTTGTGCCTCTGACCGGGTCCACGAGGTAGTAAAAGGTGCCGTCCGAGTTTTCCCACTGATACCAAAATTTCTCGCTGCCCTCGATCCAGCGGGGCGCGACGGTCGTGCTGTGCACCATGTCGCTGATCTTGTACGGCGCGAAGCGTGCCGCGAGCTCGAAGTTGGCGGACCCGGGACCCCCGACGTAGCCGGCTTCTTGGGCGGACAAGGGGGTGGACAATGGGGCGCCACCCATCAGGACCAAGGCCGCAATCGGGAGAAGGAGGCGGAACGGACGTCGTAGGTCGGAACGCGCGTGGGTCATGTTCTAACTCGTCAGGGGTGTGCACGTGGTTCAACAAAAGGCGGTATTGGCGACGACGCTGCAAGGACTTGGCGTGCTCTCGGCCTTGAGGCTCCAGTAGTGGCCTAATCGTGGCCCATCGCTCAGGTTGAAATCAGAGACATCGTTCATACCTGATCTTAGGTTGCGTCCCACTTATGAGCCTCAAGAAGAACTACAGCGGTTACAAGTCGTTTTCTTATCTAGAAGCGGGAACTGACTACAAGGTTTTTGACCTGGCGGATGAGCTTGCGCGTGTGCCCTCAGCGGCGGTCGAGCTCACAGGCGCGGAAGAGGCGCGACTTGCGGCGCTCGTGGATGCGAACTTGTTGGTCTCCATGCACGAGCACCTCGGGGTCTTCCCCGACCGTATTGAGGAAACCCCGGAGTACGCCCGCCACGGACGCATGAGTACGGCGTTCGATGGCTTGGCGGCGTCCTATTGGGACTGTGTGTTCGACAATCTCATGGACGGCATTGGCATGATCCACTCGTCGTCTGGCTGGCAGTGGGATGACGTGCTCCACGATCTTGGTATGCGACTTTGCGACCTCGCACATCAGGACTTTCTGATCCACTGCAAGCGCATTGAGGATGTCGAGCGCGCGCACGACGAAGGCCGAGTCGCTTGGGTGGCGACAATGGAGGGCGCAGCCATGATCGAGCACGACCTCGATCGCATTGACATCTTGCACGGCTTCGGGCTCCGCTCGCTCGGCATCACCTATTCAGAGTCCAACGCGCTGGGGAACGGCCTTAAGGAAGACCGTGACGGGGGTTTGACCAAGTTCGGCCGGAAGGCGGTCGCACGCATGAACAAGGTCGGCCTGCTCATCGATGCCTCTCATTGTGGTGACCAGACGACGCTGGACACGGTGCAATACAGCGAGAAGCCGATCGTGCTTTCGCACATTGGTGCGCGGGCGCTATGGGACTCCAATCGACTCGCGCCCGACGATGTGCTCGAAGCTGTGGCAGCAAAAGGGGGCGTCATCGGGATCGAGTGTGCGCCTCACACGACGCTGACCAAGAACAACCGGGTCCATAACCTTGCCGCCTTCATGGAGCACTTCGAATACGTGAGGGCGCTCGTCGGAATCGATCACGTTGGTTTTGGTCCGGACACGGTGTACGGGGATCACGTGGGGCTTCACCACGCGTATTCGGCTTCGCTTTCGCTCAAGGACTCGAAGGGTGCGGGTAAGCCAGGCCAGGAATACGAAGAAGTTGCTTACGTCGAGGGCCTCGAGAATCCGACCGAGGGGTCGCACAACATCATCCGCTGGCTCGTGAAGCACGGGTACTCGGATGAGGACATTCAGAAGGTGATGGGTGGCAACGCGCTGAGGGTGATGGCGGAGGCCTGGGCCTGACACCGCCCACAATCCGACCGCTGTCGGTCGGGCTAGTCCGAACCGGAGTCCGCCTCCCGCGACTCGCGCCAGCCACTTCGCTTGCGGTGGCGGCGATGTTGCTCTGGTGCGGCCCACTGACATCGCAGAGCACCGTACGCTCTGCCCGGATGTACGCCGACCTCAGTCCGGACGATGGCGGGGCAGAGGTCAGGATCGACTACGAGCTCCAAACCGACGGGATCGCGCCGCTCCGCTTTGAGCTGCTCGGATTTGGAGACAGCAAGGCCGAGGGTTTTTGGTTCGGCGACAGAGACACGGGCGTGCCCATGCGGCTAGAGGCTGAAGTCGGGTCCATGCGCGCGAGCGAATTCTCGTTGAATTCGGCTGCGGAGGACGGAGCCTTCGTGTTCACAGCGCGCTATTGGATCGCCGATGCCGTGGTCCGATCAGGGAATCGGGTCACCGTGAACGTGCCCGTCTTGTCCGTAGCTCTGCCGCCCAGTCCGGACGCGGAGGAGGTTTTCGGGGCGGAGGTGGTACTGCCCGACGGATGGGCGGTTTCAGGGAGTTTCCCCACCGGTATATCTCAGTCAGCAGCCAGCACATTCTCTGTGGGGCTTGCCGTGGTTCCCGCTGTGGTGACGGTGCGCGGACGGACCGATGGGGTGTGGCGGCCGGACCTGGCCTTCACTCTGGAGGTGTTGGCTGGCCTGGTCCTGCTGGTCTTCGGCGCGTTCGGAATTCGGCATCTGCGGGAGACGATGGCATGACCGGCCAACCTGGCTTCGTCTTCTGGGGACTCTTCGTCGTCTGCGGTGCGATCGTCGTGGGGTATGTGGTGTGGATGTTCTGGACGGAGCGCCAATGACGACTCAGATGTGGGTATTCCTCGTCTACTTCGTGATTGTTTTCGCGATCGGGTGGTACGCGCTACGCGCCACCAAGAACGAGAAGGACTACTGGATCGCCGGGGGCGAACTCGGGTGGTTCACTGGCGGTGCGACGATGGCGGCGACGCATACTTCTGCGGGCACGTTCGTCGGCACGATTGGGGTGATGTACACGGCCGGGTGGTCGTTCGGCTGGGTGCTACTTGCGATTCCGCTGTCGTACTGGTTCATGGTGGCGGTCCTCGCGCCGCGCTTTACGCGGCAAAAGGAAATCACACTTCCCGCGTTCATCGAGACCCGGTACTACGGTAAGGGTATCCGCGGTCTGGCGGGCCTCATTATCCTTGTCGCCACCGTCGTCTATATCCAAGCGCAGATCGTGGCTGGGGGGCTCATCGCCAACACGGTGTTCGGGGTGTCCACCACGACCGGAATGGTGGTCTTCACGGTCATTCTCCTGGCCTACACTGTGATCGGCGGCATGATCGCCGTCGTGTACACCGATGTCTTTCAACTCGTGGTCATGGGCGTTGGTGCCCTCGTCGCGGTCCCCTTGGCCCTTCAGCAGGTCGGGGGCCTGGGCGAGTTGTTGTCTCTCGTCGAGTCGGCTCACCCACTCGTCTTCACGTGGGAGACGATGCCGGCGACCCTGATCCTCACGATGGGATTGTCCTTCTTTTTGGGTGGAATCGCGACGCCAGAAAAATTGATTCGGCTTTACGCCATGAAGGACATGCACACCATCCGCCGCGGCGTCCTGTTCGCCATCGTCGTGATATTGGCGCTCAACCTGCTCGTCTTCATTCTCGCGCTTACCGCCATCGTTCTCTTTCCGGAACTCCCGACCGGCGACTTGGCGATGCCGATGATCGCGACCGCCGTGCTTCCGACCATACTCGGCGCCGTGATGCTCGCCGCGATCACCGCGGCCATGATGTCCACGGTGGACTCACTGTTGATCGTGGCGGGTTCGGCGCTGTCCGTGGACATCTATCAGAACCTGATCAACCCGGGGGTGACCCCTGCCCGTCGACTGTGGATCGATCGGATCGGGATTCTCATCGTGGGGTCCATTCCAGTCTTGTTGCTGCTGAGTGGGGTGGGGGAAGGCGAATTGATCCAGTTCATCGTTCTGCTCTTCACCGCGCTAATGGCGGCAGCCTTCGTGATGCCCGTCGTCGGGGGTATGCTGTGGCGCCGCGCGACCAAGGAGGGAGCAGCGGCCGCGATGGTCGGCGGTGTGACGGCGACCTTCCTCTGGGAAGCATTCGGCCCGGCCTCCATCGAGCCCGTCCTGGCCGGGTTTCTCGTGTCAGCTGCGCTCTTCATTTCCGTCAGCCTGGTCACGCCGCCACCGCCGCAGTCAGCATTGGATCCGTACTTCGATGCTTGACTCTCTGGCGGGACAACGCCAGCCTGGCTGCTTCCTACACCCTGGAGTCGTTCCCGTGAAGCACGCCCGCATTCTCCTCGCTGTTGTCTTCGCCTCCGCACTGTCCGCACCGGCGCCGGCAGCCTCCCAGCAGATCGCGAACGAGTATCGCGATGTGGCGAACCGCCTCATTGACGCGGCGACAGGTGACCACGACGCATTCGCCCGCCTGACCGAGTTGGTCGATCGGTTCGGATCGCGCGTCTCTGGTTCGGTTGCGCTGGAGAAGGCCATCGACTGGATGATGGTGGAGATGGCCTCCGACGGCCTCGACAATGTGGCGGGTGATCCGGTCATGGTCCCGCATTGGGTGCGGGGCAACGAGTCGCTGGAACTCGTCCTGCCTCGGCCGCGATCGCTTCCCATGCTTGGCCTAGGCGGCAGCATCGCGACACCCCGTGGCGGGATTCGGGCTGAGGTCTTGGTGGTCAACAGCTTCGATGACCTCACCGCTCGTGCTGCGGAAGCCCCCGGCCGGATCGTCCTGTTCGACGTGCCGTTCACTGGCTACGGTCAGACCGTAGCCTACCGGAGCCAGGGAGCGATCGCCGCAGCCCGGGTAGGGGCCGTCGCGAGTCTGATCCGTTCGGTCACGCCGTATTCCCAGCAGACGCCGCACACCGGGAACATGAACTACGACGACGATGTGCGCCGTATCCCTCACGCCGCGATCACCGTTGAAGACGCCGCGATGCTGCATCGCATGCAGGACCGTGGTGAACGAATCGAAGTGTTGCTCAAGATGGAAGCGGAAATGCTTCCGGACGCCCTGTCCCGCAACGTGATGGCCGAGATCACCGGCAGTGAATTTCCGAACGAGGTCATCGTCCTGGGCGGGCACATCGACTCATGGGACGTAGGGCAGGGCGCTATGGACGACGCCGGTGGTGTCGTTGCTGCGTGGGAAGCCGTGCGGCTCATGAAGGAGCTGGGCCTCCGTCCGCGTCGTACGATTCGGGTGGTGGGCTGGACCAGCGAAGAAAATGGGGGGCCGGGTGGATCCAAGTATGTTGAAGATCATGCCGATGAGCACCACGTTTTGGCCATGGAATCCGACGGCGGTGTCTTCAAACCGTCTGGCTTCGGCTTCACCGGCTCAGACCCCGCCTTCGACATCGTCACTGAAATCGGATCGCTCCTGACCCGAATCGAATCCGGCCAGGTCACCCGTGGAGGCGGCGGCGCCGACATCGGCCCGCTCATGCAGACCGGAGTACCAGGCATGGGCCTGAACGTCGATGGGACTCGCTACTTCTGGTACCACCACACCGACGCGGACACGATCGACAAACTGGACCCAGACGAAGTCGCGCTTTGTGTGGCTACGTTCGCTGTGTTCGCGTACGTGGTTGCGGATATGCCTCTGCGGTTGCCGCGGTAGAGTCGTTGGGCGTTATCGAAGACCGAGTCGAGCGCCCCACCGCGCGAGGGCGCTCGCTCTAACTGCTTTCGGGGGGTTCTGCTTGTTCTTCGTTCGCTCCGCTCCGGGGCGGAGCCCCGAGCCTCGCGCTTGTGGGACGCTCGCCTCGGTCTTCGACCGTTGGCTCGACACGTGGGTTTTGGGGGCATGGGGGGAACGTCTTCCTGATGGGTCAGGCGAACGCGCTGGAGCGCGGGCACGGGGGCCCGGGGCCCGGGCCGGCCAAGGTGTGCGTGAAGGTCGCGCTGGCATAGACGGTACTCGCGCCGGGCACGGCCGTGTCCAGCAAGAGTGAGTGCACGAGTGCCGGGGGCCTGGCATAAACGGTGACCGCTCCCGCCGCGCCCCGTGTCCGGCCAAAGTGAGGCGCGCGAGCCCGAGGCCCTGGCTCAATCGGTGCCCGCTCCCACCGCGGCCCAGCCGCCTGTCTGCCAAACGTGTATCCAGCGACGGTTGGGCGAGGCGTGCGTGATGGTCTCTCTCGCTGAGGCTCGGGGCTTCGCCCCGGAGCGGAGCTGAGGAATGAACGATGGAAGAGCCGGAAAGACGCCAGCTCAGCGCAGCGCCCTCAGAGGAAGATGGCATCGCGCACGCCTCGCTCCCTTCACTCAGTAAAACCTCACTCCAAGTACGTATACCCCTTCAACCCATCGTCAAGAAAGCGCCGCATGCTCGTAGCTTCCGACAGCGAAATGCGCTTCACCTGCAACGCGGCTTCGATGTCTTTTCTGATGCGCCGACGCATGTCTTCTGGGTCGAACTGCACGTAGCTGAGGACCTCGGAGACGGTGTCACCTTCCACCACCGTGTCGATCCTCCATTGACCGTCTTCGGTCAACTCGACGTGTACGGCGTGGGAATCACCGAGAAGATTGTGCAGGTCGCCGAGGGTTTCCTGATATGCACCTGTGAGGAAGATTCCCAAATAATACGGGTTGGCCGGTTCGGCGTCGTCGTGAGCTGGCGGGACATGCAATTCCAGCGTCGACTTGACGCCGTCTTCGCCTGGGAAACGATCAATACGCCCATCTGAGTCACATGTGATGTCCGCCAGGACACCACGGCGGGTGGGTTCTTCTTCGAGGCGGTGGATCGGCATGATCGGAAAAAGCTGGCCGATACCCCACGAATCCAGGAGGGACTGGAAGATGCTCACATTCAGGAAGTACAGATCCGCCAAGGTGTCGGTCAGATGTTCGAGTCCATCCGGGAGTTCGTCCCGATGGCGGTCGAGCACGGCCTGGCCGATCGACCAGAACATTTCCTCACACGCCGCGCGGGCGTGGATGTTCATGTAGCCGAGGGTGAACAGGTTCGTCGCTTCCGAGAGGGCGTGTTCCGCGTCTGCGTACGCCTCGAAGATGTCCCCCGTGTCTCGCTGTTGGAACGCGCCGTGGGCGTCCAGCAACGGTTGGGGTGGATCTTCTTGCTCCAGGGCCCGTTTGAGCAAGTCCGCATCAGGTTCCGTGGGGAAGACTCTACTCCCTAGGACTTCGCAAACGAGCACGCTCGAATGCGCAACAAGCGCCCGACCAGATTCGCTCATCAGGTTGGGGTGCGGCACCCCCGAGTCATCACAAATGGACTTCACTCGATAGACGATGTCCGCAGCATATTGATCGAGCGTGTAGTTGACCGACGAGTCGCTCGCCGACTGTGTGCCGTCGTAGTCGACTCCGAGCCCCCCTCCGAAATCCAGCGTGTCGATCGGGACGCCCCTCCGTACCAGCTCGACGTACAGATGGGCCAACTCACTCACCATGTACTTCACCGCGCGGATATCGAAGACCTGCGACCCCATGTGGCAGTGGAGCATCTTCAAGCCGGCCAGCATCTCTTCTTTCTCGAGATAGTCCACGGCGTGGAGAATTTCTCCGACGGTGAGCCCAAATTTGCCACGGAAGCCCGACGAACTGGCCCATCGGCCGATTCCAGCGGTTGCAAGCTTGGCACGCACGCCGAACCGTGGTGTGACCTGATGCAGTCGCGCGGATCGGGTGATGAGTTTGAGCTCATGCGCCTGCTCGACCACAGGTATGATATTACGCCCCATCTTTGCGGCGATGATCACCGTTTCGATGTACTCGTGGTCCTTGAAGCCGTTGCACACGAGGGGCATGCCGTTCATGCCTTCCGTGAGCGAGAGGCCGGCCAGGAGCTCCGGCTTCGAGCCGACCTCGAGACCGAACCCCAATTGCGCAGCGGAGTCACGAATGGACTCGCAGACGTGGCGCTCTTGATTCACCTTGATGGGGTACACGCAGGCGTACTTACCCGCGTACGCCGAGTCGGAAATGGCGGTATCGAAGGCGTTGCGGAGCGCACCCATCCGATGTCGGAGGATCCCTGGGAAACGTAGAATGATCGGGGCGGTGAGGTCTCGGGCCGCGAGCCCTGACACGACCTCGTGCAGATCGATCGAACGATTAGGGTCCGCATCCGGATAGACTGCCACGGTACCGTCGGGGGTCACGCCGAAGTAGCCGCTTCCCCATTGGTCTACCCGGTACAGCTCTTCGGAGTCGGCAAGGGTCCAGGCTCGAGCACCCGAATTATTCGGGGGCTTGGCAGATACGCGCGGGGCGTCAGAAGTGGATGGCAAGATTTCCTCTCGGGTCCGGATCCGATCCGCCGTGATCCCGCTAACGTGGGCGGGGGCGAGGGACGAGAATATCGCGGTGCCCTAGCGAACCACGAAAGGCCGGGGCGGAGTGGCGCCTGTGGCTCAAGGTGCCCATCGTATGGCGTCCGAACGAAACGCCCCATCTCTTTAGAGGTCCCATGTCCGAGACCAGTGACACGTTTGTGGAACGCGTGGTCGGAGCCACGTTCCTGAGCGTCGACACCTTCGAGGAAGTCGAGGCCGACCAGAGTGCCACCCTACAGGCAGCCATGATCGTGGCGATCGTGGTCGTGGCGCTCGGGATCGGGGCCGCGGGAAGTGGTACGCTTCCGGCCGTCTTCTCGGCGACGGGTGCCGTGATCCAATGGGCGGTGTGGGCGGGAATTTGTTACTTGGTCGGGGCGAAATTGTTCGGCGGGGAAGCCACCTGGGATGAGCTCCTGCACACACTGGGTTTCGCCCAGGCTCCGGGCATTCTCTGGCTTTTTGCGATCGTCCCCATCCTAGGGCGGCCATTCTTCGCGATCGTCCCGCTGTGGGTAGCAGTGGCAAGCTTCATCGCGATCCGGCAGGCGCTGGACATTGGCAACGGGAAGAGGGTGCTTACGATTCTGGTGGCACTGGGTGTGTCTGGCTTCCTGGAGACGATCTTCTAGTGTGTGTCGCAGGAGTTCGTTCAGCACCGACGGTGCCGATGCGCCGCTATGGCAAGGTGCGACGAAGCGGCGGGCGTTCATGTCGCGCGTGACTCGGTGACGGCTTGATAGGCAGAGGGCGCCCGACCAGATCGGTCAAAGTGGTGCGACATCGGAACGGGACCGTAGACCGCCGGAAGGACATCCTAGCGGTAGAGGAGCCCTTGGAGATCCGCGTCCGCTGGGGTGAGAACGTGGCAAGCCGTCGGGTCGATCCCGTGGCCGTGACCATGAGGACCCCCGGGCACGACTTCGAACTTGTGGCGGGATTTCTCCATGGAGAAGGGATCGTTAAGGGGACGAATGACGTCACGGAACTCACCTATTGCCGCGGTGACGAGGCGCAGGAGTACAACATCGTTGAGGCGCGCCTTGCCGCCGACGTTTCCTTCGACCTTGAACGCCTGCGGAGGAATGTGTTCACCTCTTCGAGTTGTGGCGTGTGCGGGAAAGCCTCTCTCGAGGCTGTTGAGGCGGTGGGCTGTTCACTGCTGGTCGATGACTTTCGCCTAGACGCTGCGCACGTGTCGGAATTGCCGGATCGCCTGATGGAGGGTCAGAGGGTCTTCGCCCGTACCGGAGGGCTGCACGCTGCGGGGCTATTCACAGCTGGCGGCGAGGTCGTGGTTCTCCGAGAAGACGTCGGTCGTCATAATGCGGTAGACAAGGTGCTGGGCTGGGCCCTGCTCGACCGGAGCCTTCCCGCCACTGAGCGTGTCCTTGTCGTCAGCGGGCGGGCGTCGTTTGAAATCGTCCAGAAAGCCGTAATGGCTCAAGTGCCGCTTCTGGTCGCCGTGGGCGCTCCATCGAGTTTGGCGGTCGATCTCGCGAACGAATTTGGACAGACGTTGGTGGGTTTCGCCCGCAACGGAGGGTTCAACGTGTACACCCGTCCGGAGCGAATCGTGTGAGCCAGTCCCGGTGTCGATTGCTGGGCGCGGTACTCGCCGGAGGCGCGAGTCGCCGCTACGGTCGAGACAAGGCTCACGAGCTCGTAGGCGGCGTTTCCATGCTCACGCGTGGAGTGACGGTCTTGCGTGCCGTGTTCGACGACGTCGTGGTCGTGGCAGACGCACTGCCTGACTCGCCTGTCGGTGTGCGCGTGGTGCCCGACCTACGAGCGAACTCAGGCCCACTGGCTGGCCTCGAGGCGGCCCTTCGCGAGGCGCGCCAGGTCGGCTGCGACGGCGTTTTCTTGCTCGGGTGTGATCTCCCGCTGGTCACCAGATCAGTTGTTCAGTCGATCTCGGACGCTTGGGATGGGGTGGACGCGCTTGTCGTGCCAGCTCGAGGGCGCACTTTGGCTGCCGATCCCTCCTCGACGGAGCCGGACGGGTTTGAACCTCTGTGCGCCGTTTACGGACTTGGCCTGCTCCCACTGGTGGAGGAGCATCTGGAACGGGGAGAGCTTTCTCTTCATGCGCTAATCGACGCTGCAGGCACGGTAGTGGTCGCCGGGATTCCTGACTCCGAGGGTGGGCGCGAACCCTTCCTGAACGTCAACACACCAGAGGACCGACTCGAGGCTGAGAGGGTCCTGGACAGAGGTCGTCCATGACGCATCCTGCAGTGTTTTGTGTCACCGGAAAGAAGAAGTCTGGAAAAACGACAACAACCGTCGGGCTCGTCCGTGAACTCGTCTCACGTGGCTTCGTCGTCGCCACGGCGAAACACGGCCATCACTTCGAGCTGGACCGCGAGGGGAAGGACTCCTACCGCCATAGATACGAGGGCGGTGCAGTGGCGACCGTCTTGTCAGGACCCGAAGGGTACGCGGTCGTCGGCACTTGGCCGACAGGAGAAGAGACCCTCGATGTCCTCGTCAGCCGCTATCTGTCGCACGCGGACATCGTGATCGCTGAGGGACATAAGAGTTCCGGTTACCCTCGCTTTGAGGTTTACCGACGGGCGGCGCACAGAGAGGCCCTGTACGGATCTGCGGACGCGGGAGATGGCGAGTATCTTGCCGTGGTCACTGACGTATTGGACCTCGTAGCTGAGGTTCCTGTGATCGACGCCAACGACCCGCAACGGTTCGGGATCATGGCGGACATCGTCGAGACGCGACTGGAGAAGGCGGAATGATGAATACGGGCACACCTGATCGCCTGGTCTCGTTGGACGCGTTTCGCGGGCTGACCATTGCGGGCATGATCCTGGTGAATAATCCGGGGAGTTGGGCCTACGTGTATTGGCCTCTAGGACACGCCGAATGGCACGGCTGGACACCCACGGACCTCATCTTTCCCTATTTCTTGTTCATCGTCGGGGTCGCGATCCCGATGTCCTTTCGGCGAAGGCTAGCGGAAGGGGCCGACCGCGGAGCGCTGTTTCGGCATGTGGTGCGGCGATCGGTGACGCTGATCGCCATCGGAATCGCGATGCGGGCCGTCCCTGACTTCGACTTCGGAGGCATGAGGTATTTCGGGGTTCTGCAACGCATTGGTCTGGTCTATATGGCGGCCGCGGCCCTTTACCTCTGGGTCTCGACCCGAGGACGATGGGTGACCACCGGGGTGCTGCTCTTCGGCTACTGGGCGCTCATGATGCTGGTGCCCGCACCCCAGTACGGAGCTGGCGACTTATCGCCGGATGGTAACTTGGCGGCCTACATTGATCGGCTAGTCATGGGTGGACACTTGTGGCAAGGGACGTGGGACCCCGAAGGGCTACTGTCGACCCTTCCGGCTATAGGGACTAGCCTGCTAGGGATCTTCACGGGCGAATGGCTATTGCGAGGGAAGTCCGGCAGCGAGACCACCAAGGGGCTCTTGATCGCTGGCGCGGTGCTCATACCGGTCGGACTCCTTTGGGGGATCATATTCCCGATCAACAAGAGCCTGTGGACCAGCTCGTATGTGGTCTTCACAGCCGGCACGGCGCTTCTTCTCCTTGGGGCCCTTTACTGGAGCATCGACGTGAAGAAGTGGAGGGGCGCCTGGCACGTGCCGCTCGTCGTCTATGGCATGAATGCGATCGCAGTGTTCGTAGCCTCGGGAATGCTCGCGAAGACCATGGGGCGCATCCGCATCGGGGGAGAGGACGGCACGTCACTCCATGGTTGGATCTTCCGAAACGGTTTCCAATCCTGGGCCGGGGACTTCCACGGTTCGGTCGCCTTTGCGGTCTCCTATGTGATGCTGTGGCTCGGCTTGATGTGGCTTCTTCATCGCCGACGGATCTACATCAAAATCTGATGCGTTGCGGGCGGCTTGCTGGTGCCGCAACCTCCGCCTCATGTTGGGGCGTCCATTTCATTCAGAACGTGTGTGTATGAGAACCATTGCCCGATCAGTGAGCGTGTTGGCGATCTTTGCCCTTTCCGCGTGTGGAGGCTCGACGATGGCCGCGCCAGGTGGCGCCGCTGACGTGCCTGCGCCGCCTAGAGGCGACATCCCGATGGCTGCAGCGGCACCTTCGCCGACGCCCGCGGCCCAGGCTTTGGTGCCCACCGATGACGCCCCGAGCTTTTCTGCCGAACAGGCGGATCGTGGCAGGGGCGTGTTCCGCTCCTCGTGCACCGAGTGCCACTACTCCAACGAGTTCAGCGACCGGTCTTTCAAGTTCAAGTGGCGGCGCCGCACAGCGGGCGATCTCTTCGGGCACATCTCGACGTCGATGCCGGAGGACGCGCCCGGTAGCTTGGAGCTACAGCAGTATGCGGATGTGGTCGCCTACATCCTCCGCATGAACGGCTTCGAAACTGGAGTGGGTGAACTGCCCGCAGATAAGGCCGCGCTGGCCGCGATTAGCCTTGCCCCCTTCGGAAACTGAGGACACTACGTGACCATCGATCGACGGAATTTCCTTAAGGTCGCCACCGCAGGTGCGGGGCTCGCCCTGACCGGGACGGCTGCGGCGGGTGCCGAGCCGGTCGCCGCAGCGCGCCGATCTCCGCTGGTGCGCGACGGTCAGGCCCCCGACATCGTTGTCGTGGGCGCAGGCAATTTTGGAGCTTGGACAGCGCTCAATTTGCAGCGCATGGGCGCGAAGGTGACGCTCCTGGATCAATACGGACCGGCGAATTCTCGCTCGGCTTCTGGTGGGGAGACGCGCGGCGTGCGCACCAGCTATGGTGACCGCCCACACGGGCTGCAGTGGGCGCAGTGGGCCAAACGTGCGATGCAGAAGTGGTCGGAGTGGGACCAGGAGTACTTCAAGGACGGAATGCTCCCGCAGCTCTTCTCCACGACCGGGGACATCATCATGCGCGACGAAATGACTCCTTTCCTGGAAGATACCGTCGCGAATTGGGACACGATGGGGCACGACTATGAGGTCCTCACAGCAGAGGAGATCCGCTACCGCTGGCCCATCATCCACACCCCGGATGTGAGCGTAGGCATTTACGAACCCGATGCCGGAGTCGTGCGAGCTCGTCGAGCGATCGAGTCTGTGGCCCAGGTATTCAAGCAGGAAGGCGGCGACATCCGTGTGGGTCGAGTCGCGATGGGACGTACCGAGGGGCGCCGAGTTCTCGATGTAGAGATGGAAGGCGGCGACCGTGTCACCGGCGGAATGTTCGTCTTCGCCTTGGGACCGTGGTTTCCCAAGTTTTTCCCTGCACTCATGGGCAAGCGGCTGAGCAATCGGACGCTGGGACACGTTTTTTACTTCTCGACGCCCCCGGGTGACGAGTCCTACCGTCATCCGAACTGCCCGAGCTATAACGTGCCAGGGGTGACCGGTTGGCCGGCGTTGCCCGGCGACTCACGCGGCTTCCGCATCCGGACGGGTGGCCACCAAGGGGATGACCCGGACACGAGTATCCGCTGGGTGGACGAAGCAGCGCATGCGCGCCCGCGTGCGGTGCTCGCGAAGTACTTCCCGGCCTTGGCAGAGCGCCCTATCAACGAGACGCGCGCGTGTCACTACACGGGCACGGTGAGTCGGAACTTCATCATCGATGAACATCCTGACTACGATAACGGGTGGCTCGCCGGCGGTGGCTCCGCCGAGTCGTTCAAACAGGGCCCCGTCCTTGGAGAATTCATCGCGGGTAGGGTCATGGGCACGGAGCACGACCAGGAACTCAACGACAGCTTCCGCCTTTTGGAGGAAGAGTTCAGCGATGACGGCGAGCGCCGGGGGCCAGAAGACCTCTGAACGATTCGGTATGTCCAGCAGCAGTCTTGCGGGAGAGCCCTGGCCATGGTCGGCCAGGGCTCTCCTTGTCTGGCCTTCGGTGTCACCGTACCAAGTCGTGACCCAGCCGCGGGTGCCACTGTGCGGGGCGGTGACCAAGCTACGAGCGCCCCGGTGGGATCTCGTCGAGGACTTTGCCGGTAGCATGCGTACCGCCACACGACACCCAATCTCGGCCCCATGAACGATTCGGAATCGGTCCATCAGTCGGCGCTCCCAGTGGGGCGCAAGACGCGCGCGCCGCTAGCGCTTGCGCTGGTGGCTGTTGCGCTCATGGCGCTCGCAGTGGTCCCCATCTTTTTGGGTTGGAGGGCGGTTGAGGTGCAGAACCAAATCACCGATGACCTCCTGCCGGCTTTGGAGGTCGGCGCCCGGCTGTCGTTGGTGCAGGCGCGCCAGATGTCACGTCTGCAGTCCTTTCTCCTCACCGGGAATAGGGACTATCGCATGCCCTACATTGCCGCGATCGCTGAAGAAGACAGCTTATACGCATACCTCGGTCAGAGGGTTCGCGCCATGGACTTCGATGTGCGTGAGCGGTTGGCGAAGCTCTCGTCGGAGTCGGCGCGTTGGCATTTTGACAACCAAGCCTCATTCGACGAAGTCGTGGGGCCGGTCCCCGGCTCGGCGATTCAGGCACGAAGTCAGACGGCCTACGAGGAACTGCAGAGAGCCACGCGCGAGCTTGAGCGCGCCATTCGCAGTGAGGTGAACGCAGGCCGCCGACGGTTGGACCGGGTCCGGTGGCTGCAGATCTGGATCTCGGTGGGCCTCGCGGTCCTCGCCTTTGGTTCCACGCTCGCGGTGGCCCGGGTGGGGCATCGACTTCGGGGCTACATCTCCGAAGCCGAGCGAGGGCAGGGTGACGCGGTCAGGGCCAGGCGCGAGATCGATGCCCTCCTTGAGGCGACAGGGGACGGCGTCCTGGGGATCGATCTCGATGGGAAGTGCACGTCACTGAACCGAGTCGGCTCAGAGATTCTTGGGTATACGGAACGGGAGATCATGGGCAGAGATCTCCACGATACCGTGCACCACTCTCTTCCGAACGGTGACTCACGGTCTCGCGACGAGTCCACGATTTTGGCGGCGTTGAGGGATGGGGGGCTCGCCGAGTCCGCTGATCGAGACGTTCTCTGGAGACGACGACGGCGAGCACTGCCGGCGCGCTGGTCGCTTCGCCCTCTTATTGACGGCAAGACGCTCCGAGGGGCTGTTCTTACCTTCACGGACATGACGGAGATTCAGGAGAAGGAGGACGCGCTTCGCCTAGCCGTAGCGCAACGTGAGGAGGTCGTGTCGATCGTGTCCCACGATCTGAGAAACCCCCTCGGTGTTGTGGCGGCCGCGGCCGACCTTTTGCTGGAACTTCCCTTGGACGATCAGGAGCGACGCCAGCAAGCCGACATCATTGCCCGCTCAGCGGGTCGTATGGCGAGACTCATTGAGGACCTGCTCGACTTCTCTCGAATTCAGGCCGGAGCGTTCGTCGTCCGCCCGTCGGCTGAGGACCCCGAAGACATCCTCGAAGAAGCCCGAGCACTCTTTGCGGATCAGGCACTGGCAGCCGGTGTGCGACTTGAGGTTGGCCCTGTGGATGCTCAGCCGGTGCGTCTGGATCGCGATCGCGTGCTGCAGGCGCTCGCGAACTTGATCGACAATGCACTCCGATTCACGGGGTCGGGTGGACGTGTCACCTTGGCCGCTCATGCGCACGATAAGGATCGAACGGCGATTACAGTGCAGGACACGGGTGCGGGTATTTCCTCCGACACGCTTCAGCATCTGTTCGACCGATATTGGCAGGCTGAAGGCGCCGGACGTGGCGGCGCGGGACTCGGACTGGCGATCGTGCGTGGCATAGCTGAGGCGCACGGCGGGGAGGTGTCTGTAGAGTCCGAAGTCGGTAGGGGCACGACGTTCTCTTTACTGTTCTCCAGGACAGCAAAACCGACCGAGGTGGCTACATGAAGGGTGGTATGATGTCCGTTCCTCTGACGCTTACGCACTTCATCGAGCGCGCCGGCCATCTGTTTGGCCGCAACGAGGTCCTGACGGCGTTCGATGGACAGGTCGTTCGACATTCTTGGGGGGAGATTCTCGAACGGGTCCGCAAAGTGGCCAGCGCGCTCAAGGTGCTAGGTCTAGAGCCAGGAGATCGGGTGGCGACCCTGGCGTGGAATACACACCGGCACCTGGAATTGTATTTCGGTGTGCCTGCGATGGGCGGGGTGATTCACACGGTGAACGTGCGGTTGTCCCAGCCGCAGATTCGCCAGATTCTCGCCCACGGCGGTGCACGTGTCCTGTTCGTGGATCCTGATTCGGTCGATCTCTTAGACGTCGCACTTTTGGACGAGCTAGGGATCGACCATCGGATCGTGCTCGCAGCCGAGGCTCCTGACGGTTGGCTCGCGTACGAGGATTTGCTCGCGGACTCGCCTGCCTTGAGTGCATTTCCTGACTTGGACGAAGAGTCCGCCGCGGGCCTGTGTTACACGTCTGGGACCACAGGCGAGCCAAAGGGCGTGCTTTATTCGCATCGGGCTCTCGTGCTTCACGCAATGGCGATCGCGCTCCCCGACGGATTTTGCCTCGGTGAGCGCGACACCATCCTTCCTGCCGTCCCCATGTTTCACGCGAATGCCTGGGGGCTGCCACACGCGGCTGCGATGACCGGAGCCAAGTTGGTTCTGCCGGGTGCCCGACCGGACGCGAGCCGCCTCTCGACCTTGCTGTCCGACGAAGGCGTGACCTTTGCCGCTGGAGTTCCCACGGTGTGGATGGGGGTGTTGGACCAGATGCGGAAAGCGCCAGTTCCCCTGTGCGCCGACCTCCGCATACACTCGGGCGGCGCACCTAGTCCACCGCGACTCATCGAGTCCTATCGCGTGGAGTTCGGTGTCGAGATTGTGACGGGGTGGGGTATGACCGAGATCTCGCCGGTAGGAATGGCAACGCACCCACGGGCATCGATGCGCGATTGGACCGACGAGGCGCTCTTGCCGGTAAGGACCAGCCAGGGTACGCCGCTTCCGTTTCTCGAGGTACGCATCGTCGATGACGCGGGACAGCGCTGCGCGCACGACGGAACCACACCAGGAGAGTTGGAGGTACGCGGGCCCTGGGTGACTGCCGGGTATTTTCGGCGTGCGTCAGAAGAAGCCTTCCACGAGGGCTGGCTCCGCACCGGGGACGTGGCCACGATCGACGCGGACGGTTACGTGCGGCTCGTGGATCGGACCAAGGATCTGATTCGTTCGGGGGGGGAGTGGATATCGAGCGTGCTCCTTGAGCACGCCCTCATGGATCACCCCTCCGTGGCAGAGGCCGCGGTCGTCGCCGTCGCGGATGCAAAGTGGCATGAACGCCCGTGGGCTTGTGTGGTCACGCGCGAAGGGGCGCGCGCCGATGCCGCAGAGCTTCTGGAGCCACTTAGAGAGGCGTTCCCAAAGTGGTGGGTCCCGGACGGGGTCGTGTTCATGAGTGCCCTCCCGCGCACGTCGACCGGAAAGTTCGACAAGAAGGTGCTGCGGGAGCGGCTCGCCGCCGAGCGCAGTTAGCCGGGCGCTTCTAGGTCGTCGGCACGCCGTGCTCTGCCGCGTACACCCGATAGCCGTCCACCTCGGCGGCACGTTTGGCCGCGCTCCATCCCAATGCGTCACCCATGATCGCACACGCCTCCTCGGCACCGTCCAGACCAAACGCGGGAGAGAAGAGCAGCAGTGCGGCTCTGCGGTCCATGAAGTCGATGAGCGATCCGGCCATCTCCTTTTCAACCGCGAGTTTGACCTCGGCGCGAACCGCTGGGACACCAGGGCCAAGTCGATCGAGCCACTCAGGGCATCGGTCTCTCTTCGGAGTCGTGAGTGGGGGGCTCAACGCTCAGACGTGGATCCTTGGTCGCAGATTGGGCCGGAACCGTTCGGCCTACGGGTGGAACTGATGATATAGGGGTACAGACACCGACGCGCTACGATGGACTGGTTTTGCCGCTACCCGCACATCAATTGCCGCCCAGCGTCCCCCCGAGTCGCAGTCGAGCCGTTCTGGGCAGCGCGACTCCCGCTTCAAACAGCCCACCATCGGACGCGAGGGCGGACTGATAACCCCGGCGAGCCCCCTCCCAGTCCCAGCGCTCTTCCGCTGCGAGCCCCTCGAGATAGGCGACAATCCCCGGCCCGGACACGCCGGCTGAGCGGAATTCAGCGGGAGCGGCATTCGCGACGGGGTCCGACCATACGGGCGCCCGACCCATTCCCGCCAACGCTTCCACTAGGCTCCCGACCACCACCCTGGCGAGGCCCACGGGACCTGCGTTCGACGGGGTCACCTCTCTCCAGCTTTTCTCGATGACTCCGGTTTCTGAGTTCGCGAGTCGCATGTCGAGGTAGGCGTCGGCCATTCCGAACGACGACCAGGTCACCGACAAGATGAACTCAGGCCCAGGCGAGACACCTGGCTGAGGTGACCCGCTGGGAAGAGCCCCGCGCCTTGCCAGCTCTGCGGCGGCGCCAAACCGGCGGCGCTCCACGAACTGTATGTCGGCGCGGCGCAGCAGCCCTGTGGCCACGAGATCAGAGAAGCCCAACGCCGGACTGACCGAGGAGCCGAGACCCCACGATAATGACTCGGGGAGTTCGACCTGACCCACTGAAACCCGCACGGCGCCGTCGAGCGCGGAGGGCCGGGGGTCAGCCAGCGTACGCCAGACGCTTTCGCCCACTGCGGCGGCGAGGCCGTCGTTTGGGATCGAGGCGACGCCACCACCGACGCAACCCACCACCATGGTCGACACCGCGAAAGCGGCCATCCCTCCGGTAAGTAGTCGAATTGTATGGAGCATAGGCCTCTCAGACATCGAATGATCCTGACTTCGGTGGGAGCGGTCCGTTCTCCAACTTAGCAACACGAGGTCCTCCTGTTCCAACAGTCTTTTTTCGTAGGTGAGGTCTTTTCCGTCTCCGTTGGCCCCACGACTATCATCGAGACACATCACTTCCCGCACCTGGAGCTCGCCGTGTCTGGCCCTGTTTTCCGCTTCCGACACCCGGTCACCGTCCGTTTTCGAGATATCGACATCGGCGGTCATGCGCACCATTCGGAGGCACTCATGTACTTCGAGGAAGCCCGATGGGCCTACTGGGGGGAAGTCGTGGGCTCCAAGAGTTTGGACAAGATCGACTATGTCCTTGCTGAAGCCCGCGTCCGCTGGCTCAAGAGGGTGCTTTGGCCGCAGACCGTCAGCGTCGGCGTCTGCGTAACTCGCGTGGGACGAAAGCACTTCGAGATGACCTACGAGGTTTCAGGGGAGGCAGGCGATGCGCTCATCACCGGCGTCACGACCCAGGTCATGTATGACTATACGTTGGGTGCGTCGGTCCGCCTGGCTGAAGATCTGCGTGCGCGCCTTGAGGAATTTGACGGACCGTTCGCCGCCGAGTAGTGTGGGCCGACCTATATTTCGGTGTGGCGAGATGGCGGCGGAAGGTGTAAGCTCGCGGGCGAATAAAGGTATAGAACGGGTGGCGCGTCGAGCAATTTGGCGGCGTGGAGCATCTGTTCGGAGGTCGGGGGTTCTTTGACGATCCCGAAAGTTTGCATAAAGTATCAGGCTGTATCCACAGGATCCGGTGCCGCGCCGGATCTTCTGCCCAGCGGTGGGTAAGAGAAATTTAACAACGTTCGGTACCGGTCCGGACGGGTTCGTTCCTTTTGGAGCGGCACGATGCCGGGGGAAACCCCAGGAGATTCAGGCCATGCTCGGACGGCTGAAACTAGCTTTACACGTTCTTATTGTTGCGATGGTGTTTGCACCTGCTGCCGCGCAGGCGCAGGACCAGGGGCGCTTCCGTGTCCTGATCCCGTACTTCAGTCCGCTCGAGGGCGCCAAAGACGGATTTGGTAAGGATTCCTCGAAGGAGCTGCGTGCGCTGATCAATACCCTCCTCACGCACGAGCCCATCGACGAAAATACGATCAAGGCTGAGGTGAAGCGCTTCTCCCTGAAGATGGAGGATCTTGGGTGCATCCAGACGCGGCAGCTCGCGACCCAGATCGCGGCCAAGATCGCCTTGTGCGCGAACTACACTCAGAATGCCGACAAGTCGTGGAGTATCTCGGGTGTGGAGTTCTGGGACATCGGTGCGAATGAGGCGTTCACAGTCAGCGACATTTCAGTGGGCGAGAAAGACGCCCAGCTGGCGGCACAGCACATTTTCGACGAATTCGACATCTATGCTCAGCAGCTGCGTTCTGCGGCCATCTGCGCGGACTATGCGGCCAGCGCTCAGTGGGACAACGCTCTGAGGAACTGCGACGAGTCACTCGCGCTCAACCCGGATGCGGTCTCGGTCCGGAATCAGCGTGCTCGGATTCTCTATGAGATGGAAAATTACCCCGATGCGCTCGCCGAACTAGAGAAGGTCCTTGCCCTCAATGGCTTCGACGAAGGCGCCCTACAGTTGGCCGGATACATTTCGGCTGTGACTGACGACAAGGCTCAGGCCCGGATCTATTACGAGCGTTACCTCGAGCTCAATCCGGCCAACGCGCGGGTCCGTATTAACGTCGCCTATGAGTTGGCCAAAGCCGGTGACCCGATCGGTGGCATGAGTCTGCTCAAGGTCGGGATCGATGTGGACCCGACAAACGTCGACCTGTGGGAGCAGTACGGCAGCTACGCCTTTGCTGCGGCCGTGCAGGCACAGGAGGCAGCCGCGGTTACCCCTGAGGACGGGGGGGCGCTCGCTCCTGAGGCCGCAGAGTTGTATCGACAGGCCATCAACGCGTACGAGAAGGTGTTCGAGGGCAAGGGCGCTGAAACTCCGGTGTCGCACCTCCGCAATATCTTGGCAGCCTACATCCAGCTCGAGGACCTAGCGTCTGCGATCAGAGTCGGTGAGCGGGTGCTGGAGACCCACGCTCAGGAAGATGCGCTGTGGTCGATCTACGCGGAGGCGCTTCAGAAGTCTGATCGGCTCGATGACGCGATCACCGCGCTTGATCGGGTTCGTGAGATCAACCCGGCGTATCCAAACATCGCACTAAAACAGGCTAGCTGGCTGATCGCGGCTGGCCGAGTCCAGGACGCAGTAGCAGTTCTTAAGGTCGCGGCGGCGGGCAATCCTGAGCAGGCAGAGCAGGCTGCCCGGTTGATCTTCAACGACGCGTACCAAAAGGGTTACACGGCGAAGCGCTACCCTTACGCGATCACGGGGCTAACGGCGGCGAAGGAGCTACCGGGCCTGAGTGACGAAATGACGAACCAGTTGAACTTCTGGCACGGCTTCAGCGTGTACCAGCAGGCGTTCATCGATCAGGGGCCGAGCACGCTTGCGTCGGCGCAGGCGACGTTGCCGAAATTTCAGCAGTCGATCGCGCTCCTGAATCAGTCCGGGGCCTACCCGGCGTCGGTGAATGTGAACCTCGGGCAGCTCATCGAGAACGCGAACGTGTACGTTGAGATCCAGGAAGCGATCATCAAGCGGGGCCGCTAGCTCCCCCGCAATACGGACCGGTAGCAGCGCCCCGGGGCTTCGGCCCCGGGGCGCTTTTTTTGTGCCCACCGGTCAAGTCCGGGCGAAAACCTCCCCACTTTGCCCCATCTCCGGTCCGTCCGAGCCTCGGAACACCTTCGGGTTTCGTTCGGATTCGTGAAATATTGATTTTCAGCCATTTCGGCATCGTCCAGCAGTGGAGCCTTGTTTCGGCTGATATGTCAACGTCCTGGCGCTCCAATAATTGCAAAAAATGAACCCTTGACGTCTTGATCCATTGAGTCGTATTATGCCTCCACCATATCCCACTTCTTCCCACTTTTCACCACCAAGGATCGACGGTGACCGGATTCGTCGGCCAATACGAACACCAGATGGACGAAAAGGGGCGGGTCAGCCTACCCTCGGCGTTTCGCCGTGAGGCTGACTCTGACCGCTTCGTGCTTCTCCAATGGGAGAAGCCGTACCTGACGTTGTTCCCGGCTGCGAAGTGGGTTGAGGTGCAGGAACGCCTTCTCGAATTCCGCAGGAGCGATCCGCAGGCTTGGAATCAAGTCAGGCACATCGTTTCTAACACGGTTGAGGTCTCCCCCGACAAGCAGGGCCGAATCCTCGTGCCGGCAGGCCTCCAAGAGGCCGCCACGCTTTCGGGGTCCGTACTCCTCAGCGGCAACATCGACCGAGTGGAGTTGTGGAACCCGGCTACTTATGCAGAGACCGTCCAGAAGCAGACCGACGATCTCGAATTTGCGCACCGGCTCTTCGGATGACCGAGAGAAAAGTGGGACGTGGAGATGCGGCGACCCGGTCGCGAGCGGAGCGGAGTGAGATGATCGGCTACCACGAGCCGGTGCTCAGTGACGAAGTGCTGGAGTACCTCTCCCCTGAGGGCGACCAGTTCTTCTTGGACGGCACCGTCGGCGGCGGCGGTCACACGCGGGCCATTCTCGACGCTTGCGCCACCTGTCGGGTCTTGGCCGTCGATCGTGACCCACAGGCGATCGCGGAGGCGAAAGAGGCACTCGCCCCAGTTCGTGACCGCGTGCGTTTTCTACAGGTCCGGTTTGATGAGGCCCCACACGATATCGAGGTGAAAGATCAGGGCCTCGACGGGGCGCTCCTCGACCTAGGGGTGAGCTCTCACCAACTCGACGACGACGACCGCGGATTCGCCTTTCGGCACGGCGTGGCACTGGATATGCGAATGAACGAGGCGGAAGCGCTGGATGCGCGGATTTTCCTGAACGAAGCAGAGGAAGATGAACTCGTCCGGGTTTTTCGTGACTACGGCGAGGAGCCCAAGGCTCGTCGCCTCGCCCGAGAGGTCGTGAAACGCAGGGCGACGGAGTCTTTCGAGACGAGTGATCAATTGGTGGCGGCTCTTTCCGTCGTGCTGAATAGGCCTCCGAGCCAGCAGGACAAGGCGCGGATCTTCCAGGCGGTCAGGATCGCCGTGAATGCAGAATTGGAGTCGCTCGAGCGCGGATTGCCCGCGATTCGGGAGGCGTTGAAGGGAGGGGGGGTGCTTGTGGTGATCGCTTATCACTCGCTCGAGGACCGTGTGATAAAACACGCGTTCCGCGAGTGGAGCCGGAGCTGTGTGTGTCCGCCTGAACTGCCCATGTGCGTGTGTCGAGGCAAGGCGCTCGGCGAGACGCTGACGCGCAAACCGATCCGACCCAGCGCCGCGGAAGTGGAACGCAACCCGCGTGCTCGCAGTGCGCTGCTTCGGGTTTGGCGGAGGGTGGCCTGATGGAACCGAACGTTCTTGGTCGTGCGGTCATCGCCGTGGCGGTCCTGGTCGGTTCGCTCGGCATGGTGCCCTGGCGCCAAAGCCGTGCGTCAGAGGCCCTCGCGATGCTCGATGACCTGCATCGGCAGTCTTCGGTCGCGCAGGCCGAGCGTGTCGAGCTGCAGCGTGACATCCAGGTGCTGGTCAGCCGGCACCGCGTGGTCCCAGAAGCCCGCGAGCGGCTTGGTATGCACACACCGGAAGGAGAGGAGCTCGTTCTCCTCTCGGGGGAGCTGACACCGTGACTACCCATCGTGACATGAACCGGGCTCACCCCTGGCGTCGACGTGTCATGCTCGGGGCGTGGATGACTGCAGCAGCCGTCATCTGTATCCGTGCCGGACAGATTCAGGGCGTCCAGGCGGGTCAATGGCGGGCCCTGGCCGAGTCACAGCACCGCAGTGACAAGGTGGTGGTCGCGGCCCGCGGCAGCGTGCTCGACCGCGACGGTACGCCTCTCGCCGTCTCCCGAGAACGTTTCAGCGTTGGCGTTGCGACCCCCGAAATCACGGACGGCGCCGCCGTGCGCGCCGAACTCGTGGACGCGTTGGGGATTTCTGCGATCAAGGCAGTTCAACTCACCGACCCTACCCGTCGCTGGCGCGCGGTGCCGGGACGTTACCCGCCCACGGTCCGCGAGCAGCTCGCTGGCTTGGGAGGGGTGCACGTTGCGCGCGAGCTCGAGCGGTATCACCCGCATGGGGATCTCGCCCGCGGTGTTCTCGGCGTGGTTGGCGACGATGTTGGGCGGGGTGGGGTGGAGCAGGCATTTGAAGAGTTGCTGCGCGGCACCCCTGGGAGGGAGGTCATCGCTCACGACAACGTTGGCAGGGCCATTCCAGGCGAGCGGCTGGTCATCGACCCGCCCCAGGCTGGCGGTGATGTGGTCCTCACGATCGACATTGATCTCCAGGAGATCGCGCGCCAGGCGCTCGAAGAGTCCATCGCCACGACTGAGGCCCGCGGCGGCGACGTGCTCATCACGGATCCCAATACGGGTGAGATCCTCGCCTTGGTGTCGATCCGGGACGGCCAGACCGCTGCGCTGTCGGCGATCAACACGCCGTATGAACCCGGCTCGACGCTGAAGCCTTTCACTGTCGCGGGCCTGCTGGAACGTGACCTAGTCAGCCTTTACGACACCGTCGACGGAGAGAACGGCGCCTGGAGGGTCAACGGTCGCACGCTCCACGACGTCCACGGCTCGGGACGCATGACCATCGCCGATGCGCTACGTACTTCGTCGAACGTGGGAATCGCCAAGGCCGCCCAGTCGATGTCGCCCGGAGACCAATACGAGAACCTCCGCGACTTCGGTCTAGGAACGCTCACGGGCATCGAAATTCCTGGGGAGGTTTCTGGCACGTTGCGACGGCCGGACAGCTGGTCCAGCCAATCTGCGGTTTCACTGGCGATCGGTTATGAGGTCAACGTTACGCCGCTCCAGATGGCGATGGCCTACGGGGCACTGGCGAACGGCGGTCGCATCATGCAACCCCACCTCGTCAAAGAGATCCGCGACGGGACCGGGGCGCTGATCGAAGCCTTCCAGCCCCGCGTCGTGCGCGAGGTCGTTTCTGCAGATGTCGCACGCCGGGTGGGCAGAGTCCTCGAGGACGTGGTTGAGGACGGGACCGGGAAGTCCGCGCGTTTGGCGACGTTCCGCGTGGCAGGGAAGAGCGGCACCACGCGCCTTTACTCTCCTGCTGGCGGGTACGAGCAGGGCGCCTACTGGTCCTCATTCGTCGGGTTCTTCCCGGCCGATGCCCCGCAGTTGGTGGTGTTCGTGAAGCTCGAGCGTCCCAAGGGTATCTACTACGGTGGTGCGGTGGCCGGTCCGGTGACCCGTGCGACGATGGAAGCCGCCCTGGCCGCGCGATCGACTCCGCTAGACCGCGCTGCGCTTCTTGGTTCCGCCAGCCGACCTGTGCCCCTCGCTGGCCGCGCGATCGCACGATTCGCCTCGCGCACGATCGATCCGCCTTTGCCCCCAGTCGATGTCACGAGCTCGTCCATCGGATCAGGCTCCGAGGGGGCGGCTGGCTTCGGCGGGACTGTCCAACTCCCCGACGTCGCCGGCTTGCCGTCGCGGATCGCGGTCCGCAGGCTCCACGCCCTCGGACTGCGGGTGTCGCGCGCCGGATCCGGTGACATCCTCGGGACGGAACCTCAGGCGGGAGCCAGAGTGTTGCCGGGCGATACCATCCGTCTAAGGGTGCGGCGGAGGTCGGATGACTGACGCCCCTCTGACCGTCGGCCTGGTGGGCGAAGTCCTCCGTTCTGCAGACCTCCTACGGGAGTTCCGCGGCTCGGGGGACGTCGGCGTTCTGGGGGTCTGTCAGGACTCGAGAGAGGCCCGGTCTGGGGATCTGTTCCTCGCATGGCAAGGCACTGGGGTGGACGCGCACGATTTCGTATCGGACGCGGCGGCCCGAGGGGCTGTGGCTGCCGTTGTCGAACGTTTCGTCGACGTCGATGTCCCTCAGCTTCGGGTGGACGATGGTCGGAAGGCGGGGGCGATCGCCGCCAGCGCCGTGATGGGGTCTCCCCACCAGCGGATGTTCATGGTCGGCGTCACCGGTACCAACGGAAAGACTACGACGGCTGCCCTCGTGCGCCATCTCCTGAGTCGTCGCGGCCCGACTGCGTCGATCGGGACCCTTGGTCTCACCGACGAGAAAGGGGTGCGCCCAGGGACTGAGGCCTTGACGACCCCGGGCCCCGTCCAGGTCGCCGTTTGGTTGTGGCAGCTGGCCAACGGAGGCATGGAGGCAGTCGTCATGGAGGCATCGTCCCACGCACTGGAGCAGCGTCGCTTGGACGGCATCGGCTTCGACGTGGGTGTGTTCACCAACCTCACCCAGGACCATCTCGACTACCACAAGGACATGGCGCAGTACTTCGGCGCGAAGGCTCGTCTTGTTGAGTTGGTTGCGCCACACGGGACCCTGGTTGTGAATCGTGACGATCCGGCGTGGAATGCGCTCGTGTCCGGTGGACGACCTGTCCGGACCTTTTCAGTGGACTCTGAGGCAGATGTGCGGGCTGAGAACGTCCGTCTAGGTGCAGATGGTTCAGCGTTCATCCTGATTATCGACGACACACGCCGCGAGGTCAGGCTGCCACTGCTCGGTCGATACAACATTGAGAACGCCCTCGCCGCGGTCGCCGTCGGGGCAGTCTACGGGCTCGATATCGACGAAATCGTTGCGGGACTCTTGACCGTTCCTCAGGTGCCTGGGCGACTCGAAGCGGTGGTGACCAGCCCGTTCACGGTCATCATCGATTTCGCACACACGCCTGACGCGCTGGACGGTGCTCTTTCTGCAGTGCAGTCCCTCACGCAGGGCCGCCTGATTGTGGTGTTCGGCGCAGGTGGCGACCGCGACGCGAGCAAGCGCCGGCCTATGGCAGAAGCCGTGGCCCGCTTCGCCGACGTGATCGTGCTGACGTCAGATAACCCGCGGACGGAAGATCCGGAGCGCATTCTTGACGACTTGGCGGCCGGACTCGTGGGCAGTGTCTACGAGCGGCAGGTCGATCGCCGCGCTGCGATCCGTCTCGCTCTCGAAACCGCGAAGGGCGGGGACACCGTCGTCCTCGCAGGCAAGGGCCACGAAACGTATCAGGTGCTCGGAAACGAAAAGCGCCCGTTTGACGAGCGGGTAGTTGTGCGGGAATGCCTGCAGGAGCTCGGAGCATGACCGGACTCTTCGCCTGGAACGACGGCTCCGTGCGTGAGGCCCTTGGCCTGGGTTCTGACCTCGCCGACGCGACGATTCGATATGCGGGCGTGTCGACCGATTCTCGCTCGGTTCGCCCTGGAGATCTTTACGTCGCGCTCACCGGTGATCAGTTCGACGGCCACGATTTCGTCGCCGACGCCCTCGCGAAGGGCGCTCGGGGCGCTGTTGTGTCCCGGGCGCTGGAAGGTGACGCCCTCGCCACGATTTACCCTGTAGGTGACACGCTGGTCGCCCTCGGCGCCCTCGCTGCGCACCGCCGCAGGGCGCTCGACGTCCCGGTCGTAGCGATTACTGGCTCGTCCGGTAAGACCACGACCAAGGACCTGACCCACGCAGCGCTTTCCGGCGCGTGCCGGGTCCACGCCACTGCGGGGAATCTCAACAACCGCATCGGCATGCCCTTGACGCTCCTCGCGACGCCCGCGGACGTAGACGTCGTGGTCTTGGAATTGGGGACGAACGAGCCAGGTGAGATCGCAACGCTGACCGCGATCGCTTCGCCCGACGTCGCCGTGGTGACTACTGTTGGCGAGAGTCACCTCGAGAAGTTGGGTTCTTTCGCAGGTGTGCTGGACGAAAAACTCGACCTGCTACGCGGACTGCCTGCTGGTGGGCGTTGCGTGGTCGGTGACGAGCCAGAGGTCCTCGTTCAGCGGGCGCGTGCGCTCTGCGCTTCCGTGCGTGTCGCTGGGTGGAGTTCCCTCGCGGATGACGACCTGCGACCGACCGATGTTGAAGTTGATGTGTTCGGTGGTCACCGGTTCCGCTGGCGCGGAAACACCATCACGCTCGCGATGCCGGGTCGACATGTGGTCGCAGATGCGATGCTCGCGCTCGCGGTCGCCGACCTCGTCGGCGTTTCTCCACGCGCCGCCGCCCGAGGTATTGAGAGCGCGAAGCCCAGCTCCATGAGGGGCGAGGTTCGGCGGGTCGGACAACTGACCCTGGTCGTAGACTGTTACAACGCGAATCCGCAGAGCGTGCGGGCCTCTCTCGACCTGCTAGAAGCGCAGGGTGGTACCGCCCGCACGATCGCGGTGCTCGGCTCGATGCTCGAACTCGGCGACCGGGCCGCAGTGCTTCATCAAGAAGTCCTGAAGGACATCCTGGAGCGAAATATCGACGTGGTGGTCGCGACCGGACTCTTTTCTGAGGCGGCCGAGACCCTTCCCGTCGATCCGTCTCGCGTGGTCTGTGCGAATGACTGGCGGGTCGCGTATCCGGAGTTGCGGGGGCGCCTGCAGGGCGATGAGGTCATCCTGCTGAAGGCGTCGCGTGGCGTGGCGATGGAAGGCATGCTGCCCCTGTTCGAGGCGGACTTCGGAGCGGGAAATCATGCTGCGGTCGTGGGGGCCTGATGTTCTACCACCTGTTCCCCGGGCTCAGCGACATCCACATCCTCTTTAACGTCTTCCGGTATATCACGTTCCGGGCAGCCGGCGCGGTGGTTACGTCCCTGCTCATCGCATTCGTCTTCGGTCCCATCGTGATCCGACGCCTCCGGCTCGCGAATGTCGGACAGGTCGTCCGTGCTGTCGGACCGGAGACCCACCTTGTGAAAGCAGGCACGCCGACGATGGGCGGCTTGCTGATCATCATGTCCGCGGTCCTTTCGACGCTGCTGTGGGCCGATCTCACCAACCCTTACACGATCATCGCGATCGTCTCGCTGTTGTGGATGGGGGCGATCGGGTTCCTCGACGACTACCTCAAGGTCGTCCAAGGCAAGACGCGCGGCCTGGTTGCGAAATACAAAATGGTGGGGCAGTGGACGTTCGGCTTGGCGCTCGGTGCGTTCTTGGTCCTTAATCCGATATCACCTCACCCCGCGACCGCCACGGCTGTCCCATTCTTTTCAGGCCTACAGGCCACGTTCGCGCCGATCGTCTTCGTGGTCTTCACGGGCATCGTGGTTTCCGGCTCGTCCAACGCGGTAAACCTGACCGACGGGCTCGACGGGTTGGCTGCCGGGCTCACGGCAATCAGCGCGGTGACCCTCGGGATCTTCGCCTACATCGCCGGTCGCGTGGACATGTCGGCGTATCTCGGATTCTTCCACCTGCCGGGTGCAGGAGAACTCTCGATCTTCGCCGTCGCACTGGCGGGAGCAGCCATCGGATTTCTGTGGTTCAACACGCACCCCGCCGAAGTCTTCATGGGGGACACGGGCTCGCTCGCCCTCGGGGGCGCGATCGGCGTGATGGCCATCCTTCTGAAGGCCGAGTTTCTGCTGGTCATCGTGGGTGGCGTGTTCGTGATCGAGACCGTGTCCGTCATCGTGCAAACAGGGTGGTTTCGCTACACGCGCAGCCGTTACGGCGAGGGGCGGCGCGTCTTCAGAATGGCCCCCATTCATCACCACTTCGAGAAGCTCGGTTGGCCGGAGACCAAGGTGGTGGTCCGGTTTTGGATTCTGGGAATCCTCTTCGCGATGCTCGCGATCAGCACGCTCAAGATTCGATGAGCAAATACGCTGCGTCCCAAGGGAATGGGCATGAGGAATGAAGGACTTGAACGGATCAACAGTGGCAATCATCGGCCTAGGAGCGAGCGGCGTCGCCGCAGCTCGACTGGCTTTGGCAAAAGGAGCAGACGTCTATGTCTCGGATCTGCATACTGAACCCGCAGTTGCAACTCGTGGAGCCGACCTGCGAGGAGCAGGCGCCCGCGTCGACGTGGGAGAACACGACCTCGAACGAATGGCGCGAGCCGACCTCGTCGTCGTCAGCCCAGGAATCCCTCCACGCGCTCCGGTCCTCAGGGCGCTCGAAGATCGTGGTGTTGGGTGGATCTCCGAGCCAGAGTTCGCCGTTCGGTTCTTCTCTGGTTCACTGATCGGGATTACCGGAACCAATGGAAAGACCACAACGGCCTTGCTGGTGGCGCACCTCCTCGAGGCTGCAGGCGTCAGAGCGGCCGTGGGCGGTAATGTGGGAGGCGGACTCGCACCGCCTGCTTCGGAGCTCGCTCTCTTGGCTGAGCCGCCGGATTGGTACGTACTGGAAATGAGCTCGTTCCAGCTCGCCGACGTGGAGACGTTCCGACCGGATATCGGTGTGGTCACCAACCTCGCTCCCGATCATCTGGACCGGTATGAGGGCGTGGCGGCGTACTATGCGGACAAGGCTCGCATGCTGGAGCGGGCCAGTGCCGACAGCGTGTGGGTGCTGCCGGCGGCGGACACGGTGGTCACGAAGTGGATGGGTGACACGCCTGGGTCGCGCTTCTTCTTCGGTGAGCAGGAAGACACAGGAACCCACGCTTTCTCGACTCAGGGCTTCTTGACGCTTCGTGTCGACCATAGCACCCATCGCCTCATATCCGACTCTGACCTCCCGCTCTTGGGCCGCCACAACCGCCACAACGCACTCGCCGCCGCGCTGACAGCGAGCCTAGCGGGCGCGAGCTGCCAGGGAATCGCAACGGGCCTTCTCAGTGCTCGGCCGCTCCCTCATCGGTTGGAGCCGGTCATTGAAAGGGACGGCGTTCTGTGGGTCAACGACTCCAAGGCGACAAACGTTGCGGCCACCCGTAGCGCGCTGAGCAGCCTCTCTCGGCCAGTTGTCCTGCTTGTGGGCGGAAAGGATAAGGGGGAGGACTTCTCCTGCCTCGTGCCAGCTGACGCGACCGTCAAAGCGGTGCTCACCTACGGGGCCGCAGGTCAACGCATCTCCTCGGAGGTCTCCGTCGCCGAGTTTGTGCCCGGAGACCTGCGTGCGGTCACGACGCGCGCCTCATCGATTGCCGCGTCAGGCGACGTGATCTTGCTGTCTCCCGCCTGCTCAAGCTTCGACATGTTCGTGAACTACGAGGAACGCGGCCGCCACTTTTCGGAACTGGCACGGGAGGCTGCATGACCGCCCGCCCCATGGACGTTGCGCCGACGCAACACATCCGCCTGCCCGACTCAGGTCTGGGACGGGGTTGGGAAGGTCCGGCAATCATGGGGCTCACGGTGATCCTTCTGGTGTTCGGACTCCTTACGCTCTATAGCGCGTCCTCAGTGCTCGCCATGAGACAGAATCTCCCGGACACGTACTACGTACTCCGGCAGGCTGCGGGGGCAGGGGTCGGCCTCTTGGTGCTGATGGGGTGCGCCCTGGTCCCTTACACAAAATGGGACCGACTGGCGTGGCCTCTAATGTGGGGAAGCGTGGTCGCGCTCGTCATCCTGATCCTGCCAGGTACAGAGGCCATCGCCCCCGAGATCAACGGGGCCCGTCGTTGGCTTCGGATCGGAGTAACCGTCCAGCCGTCGGAGTTCGCGAAGATCGCGATAATCATTTGGACCGCCTCCATGGCCGTGAAGAAGGCGCCGCAGTTTGCCTCCCTGAGCAACGGCCTCGGGCCGTTCTTCGTGATGTGGGGTGCCGTCTTGATCCCGATCGCGCTGGAGCCGGACCTGTCGACGGCGGTCCTTACGGCGCTTCTGGGTGTGATCATCGTGTTTGCGGCTGGTGCGCGTATCGGGCACTTCGTGTTCTTGGGATTCCTGGTGGTGCCGGTCTTCTTGAACCAGCTCGCTGTGGGATTTCGACAGGACCGAATCGATGCCTTCCTGAATCCTGCGCTCGATCCAAGTGGAGCGGGCTTCCAGGTCCGCCAGTCGCTCGTCGCTCTAGGCTCCGGCGGATTGGCCGGCGTCGGTTTTGGAGAGGGACGGCAAAAATTTGGCTTCCTCCCGTTCGCTCACAACGACTTCATTTTCGCCATGGTCGGCGAGGAATGGGGACTCATGGGCGTCTTGTTCCTGGTAACGGTCTTCATGGCGATCGTGCTCGTGGGCTTTCGCATCGCGGGCCGCGCGCCGGACATGTTCGGCGAGCTACTCGCGATCGGCTTCACGAGTCTGATCGCACTTCAGGCTGTGCTCCATATGGCGGTTGGCCTGGGGCTAGTGCCACCCACTGGGCTCGCGCTGCCGCTGGTGTCGTACGGTCGCTCGAACTTGGTGGTCACGCTCGCGGCGCTCGGCATCCTCATGTCGGTTGCTCGCGCGGCGCGTGGCGGAAAGGTGGCCCGTGCATGACGGGCCTGTGGTCGTCTTCTCTGGCGGCGGGACTGGGGGACATCTTTACCCCGCTTTGGCGATCGCGGATGCGTTCCGTCAGTTGCGGCCAGACGCGAGCGCATTCTTTGTGGGTGCCACGAGGGGAATCGAGTCCAGAATCCTACCGCAGCGCGGCGAGGACCATGTGCTTCTTCCTGTGCTTGGCATCGACCGAGCTCGTCCTCTGTCGAGTTGGCGCACGGGCCTGGCGCTTTTGCGGTCGCTCTACTCTGTCGGCGAGCTGTTCCGGCGACTACGACCGGAGGCGGTCGTGGTAACCGGGGGGTACGCCGGAGCACCGGCAGGCTTCGTCGCTGGGCTGATGGGAATCCCGCTGTTGTTGCAGGAGCAGAATTCTGTGCCCGGAGTGTCGACTCGAGTCTTGAGCCGAATGGCCAGTGCCATTCACATCGCCTTCCCGGAGGCACTCACGCATCTGCCCGCTTCGGTGCAGGACCGAGTGCAGGTGAGCGGAAACCCGGTCCGACCGGCCCCGCATCACTCCACGGAGGTCGCCCGCTCCGAGTTCTCGCTGCCGCGCGATGCTTTCGTTGTTCTCGTCACGGGCGGCAGTCAGGGGTCGAAGGCGCTCAACGCCGTGGTTGGCGACGCGGTGCGCGGTGTGGCCGAAGGACGCCTACAGCGACCCGACACGCTGCGCCTCCTGTGGTCCACCGGGCCGAGCCATTTCGACGGCGTCTCGAACGCCTTGACCCGTCTCGGTACTGATTGGGTCACCGCGCTCCCTTACATCGAAGAAATGCCTGTCGCGCTCGCGGCCGCAGACCTCGCGGTCAGTCGCTCAGGCGCCATGACGACCGCGGAATTCCTCAACCAGGGCCTTCCCGCCCTCCTCGTACCGCTTCCGAGTGCCGCGGCGAACCACCAGGCGCACAACGCCGAGGCGCTTGCGACCGCAGGGGCCGCCCGAGTCATGGCAGAGCAGGGCCTGACAGGAGAGGCCCTTTGGGCCGAGATCATGACGTTGGCCTCGCAACCGAGTGCGCTCAAGGCCATGCGTCACGCGGCCCAGACGCGGGCGCTCCCCGGTGCTGCCAACACGATTGCTGCTGCCGTAAATGCGTTGCTCTCTGCTCGGGGATCTGCCTTATGACCGGCGTAGAATTGGATCTGCGATCGCTCGCTGCCGAGGGCCCCGTGCACTTCATGGGCATGGGGGGCGCGGGCATGTGCGCACTCGCTGAACTGCTCAGTCGTCACGGCGGATCGGTTTCGGGCTGCGATACGAAGGAGAATCGTTCCCTTAATGACCTCGCTCGCTTGGGCGTGACCGTGTCCATTGGCCACGATGCTGAGCACGTGGAAGACGCCTCTGCGCTGGTGGTCACCGCCGCGGTACCGTCGGATCACCCGGAACTCCTGCGTGCGTATGAACGTGGCATCCCGGTCCTCAAGCGGGCCCAGGCGCTCGGCGCGATCGTAAATCGCGGTCTTGTCGTGGCCATCGCCGGCACCCATGGGAAGACGACGACAACCGCCATGACGACCCAGGTCCTCGCCGCTGGTGGACTCAATCCGACCGGATTTGTCGGCGGACGTGTTCATGGCTGGGACGGCAATCTCCGCTTCGGATCGGACGCACTGTTCGTGGTCGAAGCGGACGAGTACGACCGCTCGTTTCACACGCTGACTCCGGATGTAGCAGTGGTGACCAATCTCGAAGCCGATCACTTGGAGATCTACGGTGACCTAAGAGGGGTGCGTGAAGGTTTCCTAACGTTCTTGGCAGGTGTCCGCGGTGGTGGGCGAATCATCGCCTGTGCCGACGACCATGGAGCGTCATCGCTCCTGCCACACGTGGGCACCGCGGGACTGTCCTACGGGACGTCTGCTGGTTCGATGCTGCGGGCCATCGACGTCAGGGTGACTGAAAGCCACACACGCTGTACGGTGGTCGAAGAGGGCTCCGTGGTCGGGGAGATGACGCTTTCGCTCGGTGGCCTGCACAACCTGCGCAACGCGCTCGCCGCCTCCGCGGCCGCCCGGGCGCTCAATGTCGATTGGACTGCGATTCTTTCGGGGCTCGCTGACTTCCGAGGCGTAGGTCGCCGCTTCGAACGCCTGGGTGAGTCGAAAGGTGTGATCGTCGTGGACGACTACGCACATCATCCTACGGAAATCCAAGCAACGCTGGCGGCGGCTCGGTCCATGTTTCCGGAGCGCCGGCTCGTGGTCGCCTTTCAACCGCATCTGTATTCGCGGACCCGCGATTTCGCCGCGGACTTCGGCGCGGCGCTCGCGGCCGCTGACGTGGCCTGGATCACCGATGTATTCCCCGCGCGTGAGCTACCCATCCCAGGCGTCACCGGGCGAACGGTCGCGTCCGAGGTGGAGGCTGTTGGGCATAGCGACGTCCGCTACGTCGAGGAGCTCGATGCACTCAGTGAAGCGCTCGCGGATGCGTTGGACGACGGTGATGTGTTGATCACGCTCGGTGCGGGGTCTATCGAGACGCTCGGGGCGAGTGTCCTCGCGCGATTGGAGGCGCGAGTTCATGCGTAGAGACGTGCGCATTCTCCTCGTGACTGCAGTACTCGGCGCCGGCCTCGCTTGGGGTGACAGAGTGCCAGAAGCCCTGGGCGCGATGGAGGCGTTCCGCATCCGAGAGATAGAGGTGATCGGTCTTCGTTACCTGTCCCGAGAAGACGCGATTGAGGCGATGGGGATCAACGCTGAGACATCGGTCTGGGGAGACACCGACGTGTGGGAGGAGTCGCTTCGCGGCCACCCGCTCGTTTTGGGTGCAGTGATCGAGCGGGTCGTTCCTGATCGCCTGCGTGTATATGTCACCGAGCGCCGTCCTATCGCCTTGGTGTCGACGCCGATCGTGGAGCCGGTCGACGAGGACGGCACACGCCTCCCGATCGACCCAGCAGAGCACCGTTTGGACCTGCCGCTGATCGAAACCACGCAGCGACTTGCTGACGGTTCCCGCCTGCTTCCGGAGGATCTACGTGCTCTGGTGGCCGAGGTCAGCCGCCTGATGAGCGTGGACACCGCATTCTTGCAGATGGTCTCTGAGATTACCCCAGGTGACCGGAACTCGCTCGTGGCCCGCTGGGCCGAACCGAGGGTCGACTTCCTCCTTCCTTACGGCCTGCCGCAGGCAAGGCTCAGGGAGGGACTCATCGCGCTCGCCGACGCCCTAGCACGCACGCCGGGAAACATCCCCTGCGCCATTGACCTGAGATTCGAAGATCAGGTCGTGGTCCGCAAAACTGCCCGAAAGTGACGATCATGCGCTCAAATCTTATCGCAGGCCTCGACATCGGAACCACCCGCACCTGTGCGGTCATCGGGGAAATCGTGGGCGACCCACGCCGCCCGGGGCTCAACATCCTCGGGGTCGGCCAGGCTCGCACCGGTGGTCTCCGAGGTGACATGGTCACCAACATTGAGGAGATGACCGAGTCGGTTCGTGCTTCGATGAAGGAAGCCGAATTGATGGCAGGGGCGACGGTCGACCGCGTCTACGCCGGCATTGGTGGAGATCATGTGCGCGCCACCAACTCCATGGGTGTGGTCGCGATCACCGAAGACGAAGTGACCGCGGATGACGTGGAGCGTTGCCACATCGTGGCGCGCGCCGTGGCGCTTCCTCCGGATCGGGAAATGCTGCACGCGATCCCCCAGGAGTATCGGGTCGACCGCCAGCGGGGCATCAAAGATCCCATGGGCATGTCCGGCGTACGTCTCGAGGCTGAGGTCTTCCTGGTCACCTGCGCCATCACCGCATCGACCAACATTCGCAAAGCTGTGAACCGTGCGGGCTACCGTGTTCAGGAACTGGTGCTGGAGCCCCTGGCGGGAGCCCGTGCGGTTCTCACCGAAGACGAGAAAGAAGTCGGCGTCGCTATGGTCGAAATCGGCGCCTCGACGACGGACGTGGCCGCCTACTACCAGGGCAAGGTTCAGCATGTCTCCATCCTGCCCTTCGGCGGCAACACGCTCACCGCAGATCTGGTACGCGGTCTTTCGGTGCCGTACGCGGAGGCGCAAAAGGCCAAAGAACAATATGGAACCGCGTTTGCGCAGCTCGTCGACCCTCGAGAGACGGTTGAAATGCCTGGCCCGTCACCGGGTCAGATGCGCGCCGTGGCGAGGGAACTGATTGCACACATCATCGAGCAGCGTCTCGACGAGATGTTCGGTCTCGTCCAGGGCGAACTGCAAGATCACGGGTTGCTGGACAAGCTTGGTGCAGGGGTGGTGCTGACGGGCGGGACCGTCGCGATCCCCGGTATCGTCGAGCTCGCGCAGCAGATATTCGCATCGCCGGTCCGCCTTGGTGTGCCGAGGGAAGGTCTGTTCGGGTTGGCTGACTCGGTCGGTCGGCCGCGCTTTGCGATCTCCACGGGTCTCGCGCTCTGGGGCGCCGACCGTTTTGCCGAGACAGGCCGGGGTGCGTCCACGGTCACGTCGGGAGTGATGACGAAGCTCGGTGTGTGGCTGAAGGAATTTTTCTAGTGGACCGCCTTGAAATTGGGTGGCCACCGTACGTTTTCGCTGTTCCAACACTCCGCTAGGGAGGAGACATGATGATCTTCGAGTTCGAGGAAACCCCGATTCAGAATGCTAGGATGAAGGTGGTTGGCGTCGGCGGGGCCGGCGGCAACGCGATCAACCGCATGATTGATGAGGACCTGGAGGGGGTCGAGTTCATTTCCATGAACACCGACGCGCAGGCGCTCAAAGGGTCGCGGGCCCAGGTCACACTTCAGATTGGTAAGAAGCTCACGCGCGGTCTGGGTGCGGGAGCACGTCCCGAGGTGGGGCGTCAGGCACTCGCCGAAAGTGAAGAGGATGTACGTCGTGCGCTCGACGGCGCAGACCTGGTATTCGTCACAGCCGGAATGGGCGGCGGAACCGGCACCGGTGCGGCACCTATGGTGGCCGAAATTGCCCGCGATATGGGGGCCCTGACCATCGGCATCGTGACGAAGCCATTCTCGTTCGAGGGCAAGAAGCGCGAGCGCCAGGCGGCGCAGGGCTTGGCTGAGCTACGCCGCTGCGTGGACACCATGATCGTGGTGCCCAACGACAGGCTTCTTTCCGTGGTGCCCAAGGGCACGTCCTTTCGCGGCGCCCTCAAGAAGGCCGATGAGGTTCTGCTGCACGCCACGCAGGGCATCAGTGACCTGATCCGCGTGATCGGCGAGGTCAACGTCGACTTTGCCGACGTCCGCACCATCATGGCATCTCGAGGCCCAGCACTCATGGGCTCTGGTTTCGGCGAAGGAGAGAACCGCGCACAGGAAGCCGCTCAGGAAGCGATCTCTTCACCGCTGCTGGACAACGTGTCCATCGCTGGCGCGCGGGGTGTCCTCATCAACATCACTGGCGGGCTGGATCTCGCCATTGACGAGGTTACGCAGATCGCGTCCATTATCCAAGAAGAGGCTGGAGACGAGGCTGAGATCATCTTCGGTGCCGTCCATGACCCGGAACTCGAAGGCAAAATTCGTGTTACGGTGATTGCCACTGGTTTTGATTCTGCAGCAGACGAAAAGGTGATTCCGGGCAATTTCCGGCGCACCCGCCCGCAGCCCCAAACGGCTGCCGTCCCTGTTCAGGAGCAGGTGGTCGCAGAAGTGCCTCTTTTCCAGGCTGAGGCACGAGTGGCCGTAGGTGGTGGTAGGATGGAGGAGGTTCTCCCCCTCAATAGGTTCCCCGAGCGGACCGTGTCACGCGATCAGCTCATGGAGTTGGATATCCCGACGTTCATCCGTCGCCAGATGGACTGACCGGTCCCTAGCCCGGTTATGTTCTGAAGGCGGTGGGTCGCCCGGCGGAGACGTCCGTCGGGCGGCCGCAGCATTGATGTGGAGTGCATTTCGGTGCCGAACGAACTTCTCGGACAGGACACTAGGTGATCAGGCGACGCACATTTTCGAACGCCCTGGCCGTCGCGCTCTGCGCGATCGGTGTGGCGTCCTGTGCCGTTGATGATGCGCCGGATGTCGGTATCCTTGACCCCGTTTTCGCGAAGCCAGCGGAGGATGTTCGAGTCCTGTCGCTGCGGAGGGGTGAGACACTAGGGCAGTTACTCGACGGCGCGGTATCGTACAACGAACAGGTGTCGCTTCTCCTTGCGTTCCGAGAGCAGGCGAGCCCGAGGCGTATGCGACCAGGGACGGAGATCACGCTCCGATATCGTCCGGAGGACGAGTGGCTCCGGGGTGTTGATGTGGCCATCAATCGGGACGAGACGGTTCGGCTGACCCGCGACGACGGGGCATGGCTCTCCGAGCGCATCGTGACTCCTGTCTACGTCGACACAATATTGGCGACAGGAGAAATCAAGACCGTTCTGTGGACCGCGGTGGTGGGGAACCCCGCGTTGGCCAGCATGCCGGTGGGTGATCGTAACCGACTCATCGACCACCTCGACAACGTTTTCCAGTGGCAGATCGACTTTTCTCGTCAGATTCGTGTGGGTGACACCTACCGCTTTGCGTTCGAGCGCGAGGTAAGGCACGACGGATCCATGCGCGCGGGCCGACTCCTGTCGGCCGAGTTGGTCAACGGTGGCACCCCCTACTATGCGGTGTGGTTCGACCCCAATGGAGATGGCCAGGGGTCATATTTTGACATGGAGGGGAACTCCGTGCGGCGCGCCTTTCTCCTCAAGCCGCTTGCCTATCGCCGCATTTCTGGCCGTTTCAGCAGTTCGCGCTTCCACCCCATTCTGAAGACGTGGCGCGCACACCGCGGCGTCGACTATGCGGCTGACGCCGGAACCGAAATCATGGCGACCTCAGACGGCGTCGTGATCCACCGTGGACCCAAGGGATCCTTCGGGAATGCCGTGGAGATCCGGCACCCCAACGGATTCGTTACCCGGTATGCCCATCTGAGCCGCTTCCGAACGGGGGTGAACCTCGGCACTCGGGTGCACCAGAGCGACATCGTCGGTTACGTGGGTATGACGGGCAGCGCGACCGGGAATCATCTCCATTATGAGATGCTGGGCAGAAACGGGAAGCAGATGGACCCGCTGTCGGTGGACCTTCCTGCGGGCGATCCCGTGCCAGCGGACGATCGGCAGGTGTGGTATTCCGCCATGACAAAAAGGGTCGCGCTTTTGGAGTCGATTCCGGGCTCTGGGCCTGTCCGCACCGTGGCTGTGGATACTGAGCCCAAGGAGTCTGCCCAAGACCGAGGGGGGGGCTCGTAACGGCTTTGCACCGGATCTGATGCGGATACTCTTGTTTCTCTCGCTCGCGGCCGCGGCTGCGAGTTATGCGCTTTGGGTCTATAGCCGCGTCGAACTGCCGGTAAAGGGCGCGCGTTGGATGGCGCTCGCCCGCGTTGCCGCGCTCGTGATCATTTTGACGCTCCTGTTCGACCCGAGACTGCCGGGAACCGGACAGTCTGGCGTCTCCGGCCGCTGGGTGGTCCTGGACGCCTCTCTCAGCATGATGGCCTCGAGCGGCGACCGTACGCCGTGGAATTTGGCGCAGGCGAGGGCCCAGGAACTGTCCCAGGACGGCTGGACCGTCGTGCGTATGGGTGAAGACCTCGATACGGAGACGACTCAAGCGGAGGGAGTGGAAAGCCAACTCGCTCCGGTTTTGGAGCGTGCGGCTGAGTCCGGGGCCCGAGACGTCGTTGTGTTGTCGGATCTCCGGCTCGCGGACGTCGCCGCGGTGCAAGCGGCGCTCGAGTCCTTACCCCTCAGCGTGACATTCGAAGAGGTAGGTGGTGCGGTCGCCAATGTGGGCGTCACGGCCTTCGATGTTCCCGATGCTCCGAGACCGGGGGGCACGGTCATGGCGGAAGTCGAGGTGCATGGTCACCTGAACGACAGCGCGACGGTGCGATTGTTCGCGGACGGCGCGTCCGTGGGTGTAGAGAAACTCAGCCTTCCAGCGCCAGGCCTGCGCCGAACGCACTTCATCGAAATTGCTGTTCCTGAGGCAGGCGGCCGGGTCCGCTACACCGCCCGCATCTCCGGGGCGGCTGACGCATTTCCGTCAGACGACGAGGCGGTGACGTATGCCTCCGTCGGTTACGCAGAAGGGGCGCTGGTCGTGGTGTCTCTTTTCCCGGATTGGGAGCCGCGGTTTCTCCTCCCGGTTCTGGAAGATGTTACCGGCCTTCCGGCGCTGGGCTACCTCCGAGTGGGTCCAGAACGGTTCATACCGATCGGCCGTGCGCTGGACCGAGCGCCGCCGATCGATTCATCGGTCGTGGGCCGCGCCGTGCGCGACGCGGCATTCGTGGTTGTGCATGGCCTCGACGCCGACTCCGACGCCTGGGCGCGCCGTCTGACCGCTCGCTCGGGCAGGCTTGTGATCATGCCGCGCGATGCGAACGGGGCGCAGTTCGCGGGTGTCGCGACCTCGGGCCCGCGGGGAGGTGAATGGTACGCCTCGGGTGATGTTCCGTCTTCGCCGATCTCAGGGGAACTGTCAGGGGCCACGCTGCTGGGGCTACCTCCCCTCACGAACGTTTTGGTGCCGACGACGCTGAGTGGGATTCTCTCGCCGCTGAACCTTCAGTTCCGGGGCACAGGGCGCCCTGAGGCCGCGTTACATCTTGAGGACGGCCCGAATGGACGAAGGGTGATCACCCTCGCTTCTGGCTTTTGGCGGTGGGCGATGCGGGACGGCGAGGGACGCGAAGCTTATCGTCGACTCTGGTCAGGGGTGGCGGGCTGGCTCCTCTCCGACGACGGGGTAGTCGCGCCAGAGCCACGGCCGACGGACTGGGTGTTCGAGCGGCGGGCCGCCGTGCGTTTCAGCATTCCAGGGGACAGCACGGGCTTTCGTCTGTTCTTGTCGCGTGGCGACACCGTCGTAGCCGACACACTCCTGACGAGTGGTGTCGCCTCTCTGGGCGCCATGCCTCCGGCCCAGTACGCCTACCGATTCGCGGACGCGGACGGTGAAACGGTCGTCGAGGGGAGCTTTGACGTGGCCGCGGCAACCGCGGAGCTATTGCCCCGAGCCGCTGAACTCAGTGCCAGCGAAGCCACGAGGGCTGGGCTGGCCCTGGCCGACCAAGGGCGCCCGCTGCGTACGTTCGCTTGGCCCTATCTGCTTGTGATCATGCTGCTCTGCGGTGAGTGGATTGCGCGGCGCCGGAGCGGCCTCAGGTGACCCGTCTCTTCAAGAACAAGATTGAGCGAAAGAAGGGGTTGTGGCGACGCGTGGTCGACTTGGCCCTCACCGATGTACGGGTGGCCGCGGGCGGCATGGACCACACCTCGCTCGAGGACCTAGAGGAGCGGCTTCTGGCCGCCGACTTCGGGGTTCCGGCGACCATGCGCTTGGTGGACCGGGCCGAAGAGGCGTTACGACGGGGCAAGACGCGCGGAGCTTCGGGCGTCGTGGATACGCTCCGCACCGAGATACGAGAGATCTTGGACGGACAGGACGACGCCTTCTTGAGAGCCGCCGACAGCGGCCCGACGGTCTACCTCATGGTCGGTGTGAATGGGGTCGGCAAGACGACTTCGGTTGCGAAGCTCGCCAATCATCTCATTCGTGAGGGCCAGACGGTCATGGTGGCCGCCGCCGACACCTTCCGAGCCGGTGCGGTCGAGCAACTGTCTATGTGGGCAGATCGGATTGGCGCCGACTTCCTGCGAGGGCAACAAGGCGGTGACCCCGCGGCGGTTGCGTTCGATGCGCTCGAGGCGGCTGAGGCACGTGGTACGGATGTGCTTCTCATTGATACCGCCGGTCGCCTGCACACCAACCGCAGTCTTATGCAAGAACTCGAAAAGATCGATCGAGTCGTCCGGCGCAGAATTTCTGGGGCCCCTCACGAGACGCTCATGGTGCTTGATGCCACGGTCGGACAAAACGCGGTCCGCCAACTCGAGGCCTTCAAGCGTTCTGTCGACGTGAGCGGAATTGTGCTCGCTAAGATGGACTCATCGGCGCGTGGCGGCATCGTCGTGGCGCTCAGACAAGAGTATGGTGTACCGGTGAAGTTGATCGGCACTGGAGAAGGATTGGACGATTTGGAGAGCTTCGACGCCACCGCGTTCGTGGAGGGAGTCTTCAGCTCGTGATGCGAGAATGAGTTTCTCGCAGCTCGAGCGCCCTGCACAGTTCCTCAAGGGAGTGGGGCCAAAGCGCTCCGACGCCCTGGCCCGCATGAGCATCATGTCCGCGCGAGACTTGCTCTATCACGTGCCACGCCGGTATGACGACGCGTCGACGGTCACCCCGATTGGCAAGCTTGAGGTCGGTGTCGACGCCACGGCTGTGGGGCGTGTGCGGAGTAAAGGAGTGATTCCGACTCGGCGCGGCCTCCGCATCTTCCAGGTTGTTCTTGAAGATGAATCCGGCATGCTCACCATTGCGTGGCCCGGGCAGCCCTGGCTCGAGCGCAAGATCCAAGAAGGTGATGTTCTGTTGGTCTCTGGGCCTGTGAAGTTTTTCCACGGGCGCCAGCTTCAACCCCGCGAATTCACGCTGCTCTCCCGAGGTGAGGGGACAGAGTCCAACACGGGGACGATCTTCGCCACCTACCCGGCTAGCGAGGAGGTCCCGCAGTGGATTCTGCGGAAGATCTTCGAAGGCAATCTCGACGCTCTTTTGGGTTGGGCCAACGACGACGAGTTCCTCACTCCGGAGCTTCTCGCACGCCTGAAGCTACCTGGGCTGCGCGAAGCCCTCACTGCGTTGCATCGGCCTCAGACGCTCGGCGACGCCGAGACGGGTCGGCGCCGCGTCGCCTTCGATGAGCTGTTCATGCTGCAACTCGTGCAGGCCCAGGCTCGCCGGCGTGCGATCGATGTCCAGCCAGGCATCGCTCACGTGCGCAACAATCAGCTCATTCGCCCACTGCACGACGCCCTGCCGTTTGCGCTCACGCGGGCTCAGTCCGCCGTACTACGCGAGATCACGCAGGACATGCGTTCCGGGCAACGTATGAACCGACTTCTTCAGGGTGATGTCGGATCGGGAAAAACAGTGGTGGCGCTCTTCGCGATGCTCCTGGCGGTCGAGGGGGGTCACCAAGCCGCGCTCATGGCGCCGACGGAGATCCTGGCTGAACAGCACGCGCGCAAGTTGGCTGAGCTTGTCGCGCCACTAGGGCTGAAGGTTGTCCTGCTTACCGGGAGTCTGTCCGCTCCAGACCGCCGCGCGGCGCTCGAGGCCATCGCGGGTGGCGCTCAAATCGTCATCGGCACGCATTCCTTAATCCAGGAAACGGTGGCCTTCGCCCGACTCGGCCTGGTCGTTGTGGACGAGCAGCATCGTTTTGGTGTTCGGCAGCGGATGGCGCTGGCGGAGCAGCACGGTGTGCGACCGGACGTGCTGGTCATGTCTGCGACGCCCATCCCGCGGTCGTTGGCCATGGCTCTGTATGGTGATCTCGACCTCAGCGTCCTCGACGAGCTCCCTGCTGGGCGCATTCCCGTAAAGACCACCCTCCGTTCGCCGGACAAGCGAGATGCGGTCTACGCTTTTGTGGCTGGGGAACTGGAGCAGGGGCGGCAGGCCTATATCGTCTATCCGCTAGTCAGTGAGTCGGACAAGGTCGATCTCTTATCGGCCACCGAGGAGTATCAGCGGCTTGAGCGGGAGGTCTTCCCAGGTCGCCGACTAGGCCTGTTGCACGGCCAGCTAAGACCTGCCGAGAAGGACTCGATCATGAGGGCGTTCTTGGCCGGTGAAATCGACCTTCTGGTGTCGACCACCGTGATTGAGGTGGGGATCGACGTGGCCAATGCCACGGTGATGGTGATCGAGCACGCCGAGCGCTTCGGGTTGTCCCAACTGCATCAGCTTCGGGGGCGTGTGGGACGAGGCGCCGTGGCGAGCCACTGCATTCTTATTGCGGAGCCTGGGGAGGGCTCGCAGGAGCGGCTCAAGGTCTTGTGCGACACGAATGACGGCTTTGAAATCGCCAGGGCGGATCTGCGCATTCGAGGGCAGGGGGACCTTTTCGGCAGCCAACAGCATGGGAAGGACCTTTTGCTTCGCTTTGCGGACCTGATGCTCGACGAGGATCTCTTGGTCGAGGCGCAGAGAATGGCTCGGGAGCTGGTTGAGCGAGATCCTGAGCTCCTCAAGCCCGAGCAATCGAGACTCCGGGACGTGTTGCAGTCGCGTTACCGCGATCGCCTTGAGATGTTCGGCGTCGGGTAGACTACTTCCCCACCCTGAATCCGCCACCGCCGCGCGACCGGGCACTAGACGCCCGCCCCGATCCACTGCTTTTTTCCTTCACACGTCCGCCGGAAAACTCGCGGACCCAACGAAGACTTCGGGCGAAGCCATGATCGATATCAAGCACCTCGGTGATCACGTCGGCGAAAGCGTTACCGTGCGTGGATGGGTAGAGGCAACACGTGGCCACGGTAAGGTGGCCTTCGTCGTCACACGGGACGGTACCGGGACCGTGCAGGGCGTCTTGGTGAAAAGCCAGGTGGACGAGGAAACGTGGGAGGTGCGTGGAACACTCACGCAGGAGTGTCTCGTTTCGGTGACCGGCTTGGTCAAAGAAGACGCACGGGCGCCGGGCGGCTACGAACTCGAACTCAGCGCCCTTGAGATGCTCTCGCCCTCCGATGAATACCCGATCCAGCCGAAAGAACACGGCGTCGACTTCCTGCTGGACCATCGGCACCTCTGGCTGCGGTCTTCCATGCAGCGCGCCGGCCTAAAGGTGCGAGCTGAGGTCTCCCAGGCGATTCACGACTACTTCTATCAGAACGACTTCGTGCGCATCGACAGCCCGATCCTGACCGGGGCGATCGGCGAACACGCGGGCACACTTTTCGCGACGGATTATTTCGGTGAAAACGCGTACTTGGCCCAGACCGGTCAGCTTTATGTTGAAGCCGCGTGCCCAGCCTTTAAGAAGGTGTACTGCTTCGGTCCCACGTTCCGCGCGGAGAAGTCAAAGACGCGTCGACACCTGACCGAGTTCTGGATGATTGAGCCCGAGGTGGCCTTCGCAGACTCTGACGACAACATGCGCCTTCAAGAGGACTTCGTGTCGTATATCGTGGGACGGGCGATTGAGAACTGTGCTGATGAGCTTCAGATATTAGAGCGAGACGTCAGCAAGCTGGAGAAAATCAAAGCTCCGTTCCCCCGCCTGAGCTATACCGAGGCGGTCGAGGTCTTGAACAAGAAGGGCTCCGACGTGGAGTGGGGCGCGGACTTGGGGGCGACGGACGAGGCGGCGCTGATGGAGGACTACGAACTGCCGCTTTTTGTCTACAACTATCCCAAGGGTGCGAAGGCGTTCTACATGAAGGAAAATCCAGACGATCCACGCACCGTCTTGTGTAATGACCTTCTGGCTCCGGAAGGGTATGGCGAGATCATTGGTGGTTCGCAGCGCGAGGACGACCTCGCGCGTTTGACGCACCGGATCCACGAAGAGGGTCTCCCGGAGGCCGCGTACTCATGGTACCTAGACCTGCGCCGCTTCGGCTCGTTCCCACATTCGGGCTTCGGACTGGGACTGGAACGCACCGTCGGCTGGATCACGGGCAGACATCATATTCGTGAGATGATCCCGTTCCCGCGTTTGATGAACCGGCTCTATCCGTAGCGGTTAGCGCTCAAGGGCCCTTTACGATCAAGGCGTTTCTTTATGCCCCTCGCCGTGCTTGACATGATGGACCGCCGGCCCATCTGGGCGATGCCGCCGTGGGTGCCCGTCGAAATCAGGAAGGCCCTGCCTGAACACTGGGATCTCCTCGTCATCGACGAAGAGACCGACGGCTCCGGCGACGGCGCCGCGCGGGTTTCGCCCCGTGTCATGGACGCGATCCCGCAAGCTGAGGTTTATTTCGGATATGGCGTGCCCGCGGCTCTTTTGGACGCCGGCCGTGCGCTACGATGGGTGCATTCTGGCGCGGCGGGAGTGGGCAGCTCCCTGACACCCTCCATGATCGGCCGCGATATCGTCTTCACGAATTCTGCGGGGGTTCACGCAGACCCTATGGCGGAGACGGTTCTTGGGATGTTGCTGTACTTCGGCCGTGGACTCGACCTAGCCGTTGCGAATCAACGGCATGGGGCTTGGGATACAGAGCCCTACTATAGGGCCGGGGCGCCACTCAGCGAATTATCCACGTCGACCGTCGGGATCGTCGGCTACGGAGGCATCGGTCGCGCAGTGGCCCGCCGATTGGCCAGTCTCGGCGCCCGAGTGATCGCGTTACGGCGTACCGAGCCTCGTGCGGGAGACGAGGGGCTGGAGACTCTCGTGGGCGGAGCCTCCCTCTCCTCTCACATTGAGCTTGTCTATGGCGAGGCGGGGCTAAGAAGCCTGCTTGAGCGAAGTGATGCGGTTGTGCTTGCAGCACCCGAAACCGATCAGACGCGGGGACTCATGGGTGCAGCCGAACTCGCTACCATGAAGCCCGGGGCGGTTTTGGTGAACGTGGCCCGAGGCAAGATCCTCGACGAAAGTGCACTGGTCCGGGCACTAGAGGAGGGCCGGCTCCGCGGCGCGGGGCTCGATGTCTTCTCGAGCGAACCACTGTCTTTAGAGAGCCCTCTGTGGCGGCTTCCGAACGTGCTGATCACCCCGCATGTGTCTGCCGTTACTCGGGGATTTTGGCGAAGGGAAACCGACCTCATGCTGCACAACTTGGCGTGTTGCCTGGGCAACGCCCCCCACATCGCGTGGCGGAATGTGGTGGATAAGCGGGCCGGTTACTGAACCTCGTCTGAGCGTTCAATCACTTTTAGTTCATCCCAAAGACCATCGAGGACCTGGAGTCCGGCCGTCGCGAGCGAGATGCCGCGTGTTCCGGCGAGTGCCTCGAGCCGCTCGAATCGATTCTGGAATTTTTGGTTCGCGCGCGCCAACGCGGTCGTGGGGTGAGGGCCAGCGAGGCGAGCAAGGTTCACCACCGCGAACAGGAGGTCTCCGATCTCTTCCTCCACGTGGACGGCGTCGTCCGCCTCAATCGCCTCGCGCACTTCTTCAAGCTCTTCAGCGACCTTGTCTAGGGGCCCCCGATAGTCGTCCCAGTCGAAACCGACTGCCGCGACGCGCTCTTGAATTCGAAACGACTTCGTCAGTGGGTCTAGCCCCTTGGCCAGTCCACTCAATACGCCCTCGGACTCGTCGCGCTCCGCGGCCTTCAGCGTCTCCCAATCCTGCTTGTCGCCGTCCCCAAATAGATGAGGATGGCGGTGAATCATTTTTTTCTCGAGGCGGCCGTATACCGAGTCCGCATTGAGCAACGCTCCCTCTTCAGCGACCACGATTTGGAAGGCCAAGTTCAGGAGGAGGTCCCCGAGTTCACCTTCTAGCTCATGAACAGACCCGTCGCGGATCGCATCCACGACCTCGTGCGTCTCCTCGAGGAGGTGCGGGATCAGCGATTCTGCCGTTTGTTCGCGAGCCCATGGGCAATGCTCCCGCAGATACCGCACCAGTCGAACCGCTCGGTCCAGAGCCCCCGGGCCTGGAAAATGGTGCTCAACTCCGTCGTCCTTCGTTCTTCCTTCAGTCATCGGCCTCTGGGTGAGTCGGGACACACTTCTTCACCAGCTACGTGGTTCTTGTCATCTTTATCCGCCCATGTCAACGCAACTCAAAGACCGAGCCTGGATCGAAGTCCGGGCAAACGCACTTCTGGCGAACGCCGAGGCCATTGTGGCTTCTGTGGGCGCCGAGGCTCTTCTCATCCCTATGGTCAAGGCTGATGCCTACGGCTTGGGCCTCGAGCAAGCGGTACGGCAGCTTGAGCGACTCAATCCATGGGGGTTCGGGGTCGCGACGGCTCAGGAGGGCGTGGACTTGCGCGCGTTGGGCGTGTCGCGACCCGTTGTGGTCGTGAGCCCGCTGTCTCCCACTGCCGTGGATCGAGCGGTCGCGGCGGATCTCCAGATCGGGGTGTCCAGCCTTGAGGGACTGGAGGCGGTGGTCAATGCTTCCTCACGAGGTAGCCGCAAGGTTGGCGTTCATGTGGAAATCGACACCGGTATGGGGCGCGCTGGCTTCGATTGGCGTTCCGCGGCCGAGTGGGGTCCGGCCCTGAAGCGTGTGTGCGAGACGGATGTCGACTGGGTCGGATGCTACACCCACCTCCATTCCGCCGATGAGGGCGCGGCAGCCTGTCATGACCAACAGGTGCGGTTCAGCCAGGCCCTAGATGCCCTCCAGCCTCCATCCGGCGTACTCCTTCACCTTTTGAATTCTGCCGGGTCCATGCGTCTCCCGGAATTCGGGGGTGGGGCCGTCCGCCCTGGGATCTTCCTGTACGGAGGCTCCGTTGGAAGCGGCCTTCCTAGGCCGGATGCCGTCGTATCGGTCCACGCGAGGGTCGTGCACATCCACGATGCAATGGTGAATGACACGGTGGGATACGGGGCCACGCACCGAGCGCAGGCGCCTTCGACCTGGGCCACCCTGAGTATCGGATACGGCGATGGACTGCCTCGGGCACTGGGGAATCGTGGTGCCGCGTTGGTCTCTGGGCGACGTGCCCCCATCGTCGGACGGATCTCCATGGACGTGACTGTGGTAGACATCACCGGCATTGGGGGAGTCTCCGTCGGTGACTTGGCAACGTTGATCGGAACGGATGGAGACAAATGCATCACCCTCGACGAGGTCGCCAGGCTGGCGGACACTATTAGTTACGAGGTACTCACGGGCTTCACGCCTCGACTTCCCAGGATTTGGACGGGTCTCGATGGATGTTGATCGGTTGGTTGCCGAGGCTCGTGAGGTCATGGAGCGGGCGTATGCCCCGTATTCAGAGTTTCACGTTGGGGCGGCGCTGCTGGCATCAGATGGATCAGTTCATGCGGCGTGCAACGTAGAGAACGCCTCGTACGGTCTCACCGTGTGTGCGGAGCGGGCGGCGGTGGCGAAGGCAGTAGCCGCAGGCGTGCGCGAATACAGCGTTGTGGCGATCGTTACGGACGGCGACAAGCCGGTGGCGCCGTGCGGCGCGTGTAGGCAGGTGTTGGCTGAGTTCGGACGAGGCCTGCGGGTTGTGTCTGAGGCAGGCGGTATACGCAGGGAATGGACATTGGATGAGCTCTTGCCCGAGCCCTTTGGGGGTCTTCCGGGTTGGACCGGCGGGATACAGGATTGAATTGATAAGACATATGGTGCATAGATTGCGGATCGTAGCCCTGCTTGCCCTCACAGCCGGGGTAGTGGGCGCGTGTGCAGAAGAAACTCCGACGTCGCTCGACGAGGAGTTGCTACCCCGAGAGCCGATCACCCTCGAATTGCGCTTTCCTTGGGCGGACTTCGGATCCAACCTTGCGGTTTTTGGTGGGTACGGGTCTCCGTCCGAGTTGGGCAGCGGGGTGTTGGCGAATACGTTTGCTGGGTCCCTCAATGCTCGAACGCTGGTCCGCTACGGGGCGTACCCCCGGGAGGTATCGGTCCGCGACACAACCGGCACGACTCGACCGGACACGTTGTTGACCTTCATTGGCGGGCGCGTCGTCGCGTTCCTCGACACAATCGCGAGCACGAATGACGGTCCCGTAACACTCGCTCTGGGAGCTACGCAGGAGTCTTGGGACGCCACAACGGTCACGTGGGCCACCGCCGTGGACACGATCAATGACAAGCGTGCATGGACCGTACCAGGCGGCGGCGGTGTGACGCCTCTGGCGACCTCCGTCTGGGATCCCGCCGAGGGAGATTCGGTTTGGTTCGAACTCGACTCTACCATGGTCGCGGCCTGGGCAGATACGACCAACGTGAATCGCGGCGCCATCATCGAGCTGCTCACGGTGGGCCCTCGGTTGGCAGTGCGGGGCACAGTTCTTCGCCTCAACACCCGACCGAGCTTGAATCCTGACTCGACGTTCTTCCTCGTGTCGCCGCAACAGACGATCAGCTTCGTGTACGATCCGTCGCCGGACCCACCACCAGATGGGATCAGAGTGGGTGGCGTGCCCGCCTGGCGTACGGTTCTGGACGTCACGATCCCGACCCAACTGACCGGTCCTGCCGAACTCTGTGCGGTGGTGACTTGCCCGGTGACGCTGGATCCCGTTGAACTCAACTTCGCAGCCATCGTCTTCCGAAGTCGCCAACCGGACCTCGCCTTCCAGCCGACAGATACAATCGGCATCGATGTGCGGACCGTCTTGAACCGGGCGATCCTGCCTAAAGCACCACTCGGAAGCACCCTTGTGGGTTCATTGGGCAAGCGGATCGGTCCGGAGTCTTTTGGCGTGGATGCAGGCAGCGAGGTGGAGATCCCGATCACCCTGTTCGCCCGAGACCTCGTTGCCGGCGAGGATGCATTAGGGCAGGTACCTACCAAGACTTTGGCTCTGCTTTCGGTGTTCGAGCCCGTGTCATTCAGCTACGCGTCGTTTTACGGGCCCGGCACTGATCAGGCTCCATTCCTTAAGCTGATCGTAACGATCGGCCGTGCGGTGAAGTTGCCATGAGACGCTTGATCTTTGCTGTTGCGTTGCTACTGATCGCGGCGCCGGTTGGCGCTCAGTCCATCTATAACGCTGCCGGCCTCGGATTCCCGTCCGAGCCGGTGGACGGCAGAGAGCGCGCATTGGGCTCGTTCGGTATCGGCCTGTGGGGAAGCTCCCTCCAGCCCAGAGATCCAGGCTCCACGGGCATGATGGTGATGCCGACGGCGATGTTTGTTGCCCAGCCGTCGTGGACCACGTTTGATCGTAAATCTGAAGAAACCGGCAGCTTTCAGGGGAATCGATTCCCCTTGATCGGGGTCACTTATCCGCTGCTGAACGGCATGTTCAGTCTGACCTTTGGGTCCTTTCTCGATCAGCACTTCGACAGCCAGCGAGATGCCTCCATTTCGTTGCCCGACACGGTGCTGGCCGCGACCGATTTCTTTGAACAGGAAGGCGCAGTCTCCCATCTGACAGTGGGTTACTCCCGGCGCGTGCTGCCTGGGGCTGCGGTGGGGATCAACGTAGGGAGGTACGCCGGATCGTTGGTGCGGCGCCTCAGCCGAGACTTTGGTCCCGTCACCGGCATTTCATCTATCGATCCCTATCAGGCTGGCGGCTTCTGGTCGTATGCAGGCACTTCGGTGACCGGTGGATTCGCCGCAGATCTGACTTCGGTCGCCCGCGTCGCTGGCAGCGTCACGTGGTCCAGCGCGCTCGACGCGAATGCGTCAGCGGACACTGAGGCTGAGAGTGGCAGTTTTGACCTTCCCATACAGTATCGGCTTGGCGCGAGTGCAGTACTCACTCCTGGCCTTCGTATTGCCGCGAGTATGGTGCGTGCGGATTGGTCCGGGATTGCCGACGACTTCACCAGCCCGACCACTGTGGGTGGCACGGGCGGCTTCGGGGTCGGCATTGAGTTGTCGCGCGCAAGTCTCTTGGGCAAAGATGCGCCCCTGCGTTTCGGGTACAAGAAGATCAATCTCCCGTTCGCCTTCGGCCCCACGGCCGCATCCGAGACGTCCTGGGCGGGAGGCTTCGGTCTGACCCTCAGCCAGAGCAACAACCTCGTCCTTGCTGCCGTTGATCTGGCGGTCGAGAGGGGCACCCGCTCTGACTCGTTGTTGAAGGAGTCCTTCTGGCGCGCCACTTTGTCCCTGCGGGTCTCCGGCTACTAGTGTACGCGAACACAGATACCGTGACGCACCTCGAATGCCACTGCTTTTATGTGCGGGTGCACTAAGCACTCTCCGCGGGAGGCGTCGTGCGGGTCTTTTTTCACACCTTTGGCTGCAAGGCCAACCAATACGACACTGAGCGCATGCGCCAAGAGGCAGAGGCGCGTGGGGCACGCACGACGTCGGATCGGTCCGGGGCGGATGTCGTCGTCGTGAATACGTGCACGGTGACCAACCAGGCAGACGCCGAGGCCAGACGTTTTATTCGCAGGGTCCATCGCGAGCGGCCAACCACACGCATCGTGGTGGCGGGCTGCTCTGCGGCGCTTAAGGCGGATGAGTACAGAGCGATGCTGGGTGTATCACAGGTGATCCCGGGGCACGATCCGCTTCAGGTGGCTGGCGCGCTCTCTCCCGCCGTTCCCGTCCAGATTGCGTTACGTGCGCCGCTGGACCGTATCGATAACGAGTCAATCGGTGGCGAACTCCTACGGGCCCGTCGCGGTGCGGCCCGAGGGTGGCTCAAGATCCAGGACGGGTGCGATCGGAAGTGTTCCTTCTGCGCCACTCGTTTGGCTCGGGGCGTGTCGAGGTCGAGGGACCCTGTTGCGGTGGTTGAGGAGGCACGACTTCTCGCGGAGCATCACGCAGAGCTGGTCGTGACCGGGATTCATATTGGCCACTACGGAGTCGACCTCGACCCCACCTGGACTCTTTCCCGTCTCGTCGAACTGCTTCTCGAACGGGTTCCGAACGTCCGCTTCCGACTCGGCAGCGTGGAGGCGACCGAGGTCGACGATCGCTTAGTCGAGCTCCTTGCCTCCTCGGAGGGGAGGCTCGCACCGCACCTACACATGCCGCTTCAGAGTGGCGCGGACCCGGTGCTGCGGCGCATGCGGAGGTGGCACAGCAGAGAAGAGTATCGGCGCCGCACGTTGGAAATTGCCGAGAGAGTCGCGCCTCTGGGGCTCGGCGCAGACGTCATCACGGGATTCCCTGGAGAAACCGAAGAGGACCACGCCGCTACCCGGGCACTCATAGAGGAGCTGCCGTTTACCTATTTGCACGTGTTTCCTTTTTCGCCCCGTTCAGACACGGTTGCCGCCGATCTGCCCAATTCAGTCCTGCAGAGAATCGCGGGCGATCGCAGCCGTGACCTTCGGGATCTCGCTCAGGCGAAGGGGAGGGACTACAAGTCGTCGCGCGTCGGTGGGCCGGCTGCCGTTGTCGTCGAGCGTGGTGGGACGGCCCTAACCGGAGACTATCTGCGGGTAACCGTTCCGCCAGGAGTGGAGCCGGAACCTCAGCCTCCCCGAAGGGGAGATGGAGCCCCAATGGCGGCGGTTCCCTTCACGCGGCAGTCCTTAAGGTCTGGCACGCTACGGGGCGATGGTGACGATCTGTATATTGCGTGGCCCATTGAATCCTCCGTGATTTCAGCATGACTGAGACCCGCAAGCCGAAGCGCGCCTACGTCGAGACGTACGGTTGCCAGATGAACATCAGTGATGGTGAGTTGATGCAGGGTGTCCTCGCGGACGGCGGATACACCATCGTCACGTCTCCCGAAGAGGCCGACGTGGTGCTGATCAACACGTGCGCGATCCGGGAGCACGCTGAGACGCGCGTGCTAGGGCGCGTGTCGCAATTGAACGGACTCAAGCGAGAGCGACCGGAAATGGTCATCGGCGTGACCGGTTGCATGGCTCAGCGGATGGGCGAGAAGTTGCTGGAAGACGCCCCTTATGTGGATCTAGTGATGGGGCCCGACGGCTACCGTGGGCTGGCCGACACCCTTTCTCAACTCGAGACGCGCCGCGCGGCCCCCGCTGCCAGAGCGGGGAAACGCGGCCCTCAGCTAGCGGTGCTTGATCTCAGCCTGGGAGAAAACTACCAGGGCATGGAACAACGGAGGGGAGATCAGCCCACCGCTTGGATTCCGATTCAGCGCGGCTGTGACCATCGCTGCACTTTTTGCATCGTTCCCTATGTGCGGGGGCCAGAGAAGAACCGGAGCGCCCTCGAAGTACTCGGCGAGGTGCGAGGACTCGCTGCCTCAGGGGTCACGGAGGTGACGCTGCTCGGTCAGACCGTGAACTCCTATATGTGGGATGACTGGACGTTCCCGCGCCTCTTGTCGGAAGTGGCTCGAGTCGACGGCATTCGGCGGGTTCGCTTCACCTCTCCACACCCGAACGACGTCTCGCCCGAACTCGTTGAAGTCATGGCGTTGGAACCGTCGGTGTGCGAGCAGCTTCATCTGCCGGCGCAGTCGGGCAACAACCGCACGCTCAAGCGGATGTCTCGCCGCTACACCGTCGAGAGCCTGCTCGAAAAGGTCGACCTCGTCCGGACTGCCGTCCCCGACATCGCGCTCTCGACCGACATCATCGTCGCGTTTCCGGGGGAAACAGACACGGAATTCCGAGACACACTGGATCTCATGCGCACCGTGCGTTTCGACGATGCCTTCACCTACAAGTACTCGCCCCGGGACGGCACACCCGCCACGCGCCTTCCTCAAGAGCAGTTCATCGACTCTGATGTGGCTCAGGCCCGCCTCGCCGAACTGATCGAGGTCAGCCGCGGTATTCAGGGAGAGATCAACGCCGCGGAAGTGGGTCGGCTCGAAGACGTGCTGATCGAGCGAGCAGGACGGCACCCGGGCCAGGTTTTGGGTCGGACACGCCGGAATAAGGTCGTCGTCTTTGACGGAGATGTGGCGCGGATCGGGCGGTATGCTCGCGTTGTGTTGGAATCCACGAGCGGTGCGACGTTTGCTGGAAGCGAGGTGGAGGTCCCGGCCATGTCGGGCAGCGCGTGAGCCGATTCCTTGGGGGAATAGGGGTACTCACTGTACTCGCTCTTTCGATGGGCTTCGCGTCGCTCAACGGTGGGCAGCGGGTAACGCTCAGACTTGGGATAGCCACATTCTACGGAGTGCCTCTCACTGTGGTGGCGTTCGCCGGGCTCGTCTCAGGCATGGTCATCATGTTGATTGCCGGTATCCACTCTGATCTCAAGGTTCGTCGAGTCCTGCGGGCGCGCCTCCTTGAAGAAGCGCGTGTGGAGCGGGGCGAGTTCGTGGATGATCGTCAGGCCGAGTTGTTTGAGGGGGGTAAGGAAGAGAGCTGATATCCAGGCAGGGCCGGAGGTCGTCACCCTAGGTGGGTGCGCTGCCGCCGGTCAGCAGAGCGGCGTTGGCCTTCGCGGTCGGCGTTGCTCTGAGTCGAATCGGTGCTTTGTGGTCCATCGCGCCGCTCCTGATTGCCGGACTCGCCCTCGCGCCCATTCGCCTATCCGTTAGGCGCCCCCACCCATGGCTCTGGGCGTTGATCTCCATCGCAGGCATTGTGGCAGGGGTGAGTTCCACTCGGTCAGACACCTGCCACCCTGTGGGGCTACTCATCACTGGGCGCTTCCTTGCCAGGCCGGCCGGAGGGGCAGCGCCCTTCCGGCTGGACGGCGGCGCTTGTGAGGCGCGTGTCGTGCTTTCCGGGGTCGTGGTCCGCCCGGGAGTCCGGGTCCAGGTGGAGGGGGAGTGGAGGGAGGGGCGCGGGGGCCCGTGGTTTCTCGGGCAGGGAGCGCAAGATCTGCCATCCACGGATTCCGGTTGGCGCTGGATCGGAGTGCGCTGGCGCGATTCCCTCGTCGAGCGACTGCGGCGTCAATATGGCGAACGCGCCCCGTTGGTGTCCGCTTTGATCCTGGCCCGGCGCGAGGGGCTCGATCCCGAAGTGCGTGAAGCGTTCGCACGCTCGGGCACCGCTCACCTTCTGGCTATCTCGGGATTCCACGTCGGTGTGGTGGCGGGTATTATGCTCACGCTGCTACGACTTGCCCGACTGTCTCGGAGACGCGCTGCCGTCGGCGCTGCAGGGATAACGTGGCTCTATGTGGCCCTCCTGGGCTTCCCCGACGCCGCGTGCCGAGCGGCCCTTATCATCGCGCTGGTGGCGGTCTCTCGGGCGCGTGGCCGGCCGCCTGCGCGTTGGGGTGCCCTCGGCGCCGCACTGCTGCTGCTCCTCGCGCAGGACGCGAGTCGGCTGTGGAGCCCGGGTTTTCAGCTCTCGTTTGGGGGCGCCGCTGGACTCGTCGCTTGGTCCAGGCCCATTCAGGCGTGGATCACGAAGTTGAGCCGAGGCCTCATGCCGGCCGCGATGAGTTCAGGGCTCGCGGCCGGTATAGCGGCCACAGCAGCCACACTGCCGATCGTCGCATGGCATTTTGAGCGGATATCTCTTGCGGGCATTCCCGCTACGTTGGCCGCGAGCCCGCTCGTTGGCCTGGCGGTTCCTGGAGCGATCTGCGCCTTGGCTCTGGACCTCGTCTCTGAGAGGGCTGGCGCCTTTGTCGCGGGGGGAGTGACGGTCGTGCTGGGGGCTCTCGAAGTGGGTACGTCTAGAATCGCTACTTACGAGCATGCCAGTGTCTGGGTATCCCATGCCACCGTGCAGCTTGCAGCGTGCGGTGTCGCGTTGGGCGTGCTCGTCGCGCGCAGGGAACGTCTTCGGGGAGCGCGGCGGCGAATGACGACGGCCGCGTGGGCGCTTATGGTGCTCGCTCTGTGGCCCGTACTTCTGTCTTGGAGCGGCAGGGGGACGGTGCAGCTCGTGTTCATCGACGTGGGGCAGGGGGACGCGATCGCGATTCGGACCCCGAAGTCACGCTGGCTCGTCGTGGACGCCGGACCGCCTTCCCATTCTCCTGGAGAGCCACATCCGGTCCTGCGAGAACTCCGGCGGCGAGGCGCGCAGAGAATTGAGGCCCTCGTGCTGACCCATCCGGACCTCGATCACATTGGAGGGGCTACTGCACTCCTCTCCTCCGTTCCCATAGGGGAGGTGGTCGACCCGGCCCGTCCCAGCCCAAAGCGGGCGTATATCGAGGTGCTTGAGGCTAGCGTCGCGGAGGGCGTTCCATGGAGGCGGGCCCAAGCCGGCGATCACTGGGAGATCGATGGCCTGGTCCTGGACGTTCTCGCTCCTGGGGAGCACATCCTGGAAGCTGATACCGATGCGAACGCGTCGTCGGTCGTGCTCAGGCTCCGATGGGGGGACTTTGACGCCTTGTTGATGGGTGACGCCCCTGCGGCGGTAGAGCAGGTCCTAGCGGGGGGCTTCGACGGGGGGATCGAGGTGCTCAAGGTCGGACACCATGGCAGCGACACTTCTTCGGACAGTGTTTTCTTGGCCCACACCCGGCCTGAGATTGCGATCGTGTCTGCGGGGCGGCGAAATCGCTTTGGCCACCCGTCGCCCAAAGTTCTTGGACGCCTCGACGATGTGGGCGCCCATATCCGGCGCACCGACCGAGAAGGCACCATCCGGATCACCGCCCGAGCGGACGGCACCTACGTTGTGGATGCTGAGCGGCCGCAAGCTGGCCTGCCCGCGCGCCCGCCGCCGCATGTGGCTGCCCGTGCGCCGACGCGCGAATAGAGCGACGTTGACCCAGGTGCCCTCGATTTCTATCGTCGGTGTCTTCCCACTCCCTTCGCACGAGTCGAAAACCCCCTCGATGACCAAGAGCCACGTTGTCACGATCTCTCGATTTCTCCTCGATCAACAACGGCGGGTGCCCGAGGCTTCGGGCAGCTTCACCGACCTTCTTCAGGATATCGCCCTCGCAGCCAAGATCATCGGCAAGCAGGTGAATAAAGCCGGGCTTGTGGATATTCTGGGTGATATCGGGGAGGAAAACGTGCATGGGGAGGTCCAACAGAAGCTCGATGTCTTCGCGGACCAGGTGATCTATCGCGCGCTCGACCACACGGGCTTGGTGGCCTGTATGGCTTCTGAGGAGAACGAGACCTTCCTCTCCATCCCCGACGAGTTTCCTACCGGGGACTACGTCGTGATCTTCGATCCATTGGACGGTTCCTCGAATATCGACGTCAATGTCTCAGTGGGGACAATCTTCAGCATTCACAAGAAGATCACGACCGGTGAGCGCGGCATGCTGGCGGATTGCCTCCAGCGTGGGAGCAGTCAGGTCGCGGCCGGATACGTGCTCTACGGGTCGTCGACCATGTTGGTTTACACGTCAGGGGCCGGCGTACACGGATTTACCTTGGATCCGTCGATTGGTGAGTTCGTCTTGAGCCATCCAAAAATGTGCTTCCCGGATCCACCCAAGAAGGTGTATTCAGTCAACGAGGCCTATTTTGCGCGATGGTCGCGTGGCCAGCAGCGGTTCGTGAGTCACCTAAAGACCGTCGGAGGCTTTGGATCGCGGTATATCGGGTCGCTCGTGGCCGATTTTCACCGCACGCTCCTACAGGGCGGAATCTTTATGTATCCCGCTGAGACGCAGAACCCCCACGGTAAGCTGCGGCTCTTGTACGAAGCGGCGCCCATGGCGATGATCGCAGAACAGGCTGGAGGCCGTGCAAGCACTGGTTTTCAGGCGATTATGGAGGTGGAACCAGAGGCCCTGCACCAGAGGATTCCGATCTACATCGGCTCCTCCGAGTTTGTCGAACTCGCAGAACACTTTTTGGGCTCAGACTCAGAAATCTGAGTGTCCTGTGTTTTTCGACCTCCATCATAAAGTTGGCGGTGGACGTTGATGAGTTGGAACGCGAGGGCACGGCGGCAGGCTCGGTCGAGGCGGTGCCAGCCGTACTTGGTGCCCAGACGCAGGAGCTTCTGGGCCTGGCGGATATGAGCCCAGGGGACGGTCCCTGAGAGGAGTTCGGTCATGAACGCCCCCAGGTGGGTGCCGTGCTCCTGGGCCTGACGGATCACGCGCGCGGGGTCGCGCAGGGCGTAGGCGGTGAGCTCCTTGGGGTAGTCCTCGTAGTCCGTGGACCGGGCTCCTGGGGGCCTGCGCGGATGTGTCTTGACTAGGGTCCCGTCCGCGTAAATGCGCACCAGGTTGGTGTCACCCCGCACCCATACGGTTCGGCCCAAGAAGGCGTGAGGGACGGAGTACAGCGCCCGCTGGAAGCTGACGTGATGATCAGGGTGGACCTTGTACTCGCCCCAATGGGGTGGATCGAAGCGCTCGCCCTCGAACGGCAACAGATGAGCGCGCTCCACGTTCTCGAACACGGCCAGCGGCCGCTGACGAGTCGTGCCGTGGATGCGCATCCCGGCGGTCTGGGCACACCAACGCAGGGCCTCGCGCTGAACGTGCGCCAGATCGAGCCAGGTCTCGCCGCGGAAGAAGCTCTCGCGCACATAGCGAACCTGGCGCTCCACGACAGGCTTGCCCTTCGGGTCCCGCGAGCGCGTCGGATCGATCACAAAGCCCCGGTAGCGGGCGTACTCCTCGAAGACCCGCTGGGCGACGGGCGCGTAGCGGTCCGCCTTCTTGATCGCGGCTTTTAGGTTGTCGACGACAACCCGGGAGGGGCACCCCGCCGAACCACCGCCAGGCATCCTCCAGACCGCCGAGGACGTCAGGCAGCTTCTGCCAGAACGTGACGTGGACGTAGTGGTGCCGGCTGTGGGCCAGGACCACCACCAGCGCCCGGGCCAACCGGCGGCGTCCCGTCTCGGGGTCGGGCACCAGGCCCAACCGTCCGAAGTCCACTTCGGCCAGCTCCCCGGGCGTGCACTCTGCCATCCGCACTGTCGTACGCTGGCTTCGGCCGAACCCGCAGTGCTTGACCGCGAACCGGCGCAGCGTGGTGTACGCAACGCGCACGCCCTGCCGCGCCAGCAGCTCCTGAGCCTTCGTGAGCCGCAGGCCCCGCTTATCCTCCGGGCGGAGGCTCCAGCCAGCCGCTGATCGTCTCCAGGTTGCCGAGGAGATCCGCCTCGACCGCCCCAGGACTCCCGTCCCCTGTGGGCCGGTGCCGCTCGAAGACGACAGCCGCCAGTTCCTCGCTCGGAGGTTCGCTACCGACCTCCCAGCCCAGGCTCCTGGCCGTCCGCACGTAGCCCCGAATCGTCTTCCTACCATGACCCGTCGTCCGGGCTACTGCCCCCTGGCTCTCACCACGACCGGATCCGCGCCCCTCCCAGTTCGGGTCATGCGCAAGATGGCTCGGGTGGCCCCGAGGGGGTCGGTCATGCTCGTGGTTATTTTCCGCTATACCTGGGTCATGCTCATGGTTTTTGACAGGCGAGACGCGTGCGGCGCTCGCTCCCTCCGAGAGCGTTGCGCTGGGCTGGGGTCTTTCCGGTGTTCCTCTACTTCCTTCCTTAGCTCCACTCCGGAGCGAAGCTCCGAGCCTCGGGGGGAGCGAGCTCCGCACCCACATCGCCCCGACCTTCGCTGGGGCACGTTGCCTAGGTGGTCTCCGAGCCAACGTGCCGCGCCCCATTCGAGTGCGCATGAATCCGCCGGGGACGGCGCTCCATTCGTGCTCACCGAACCCACGTGCCCAGCCACCCGGTCGGAGACCGAGGCGAGGGGCCAACAAGCGCGAGGCTCGGGGCTCCGCCCCGGAGCGGAGCGAGAGAAGAACTGGAAGAACCCCGGACAGACGGAACGAGCTCAGCGCCCTCGCGCGGTGGGACCCTCGCCTTGGTCTCCGAGAACGCCCACCCCTCGCGCGTTGGGACCCTCGTCTCGGTCTTCGAAAACTCCTTAAAGCCCCAAAACGTCCCGGTCAAACCCCGCCAGCAACTCCGCCTTCACCTCAAAATCCACATAAGCGCTCTCAAATCCCATCCGCGCGACGCGCACCAACCCATCCCGATCAAAGCCCAAATCGTCTCGCGCTCGCTCGAACTCCTCGGTCAACGTCACGCCGCTCATCAGCCGGTTATCGGTACAGATACAAACCGTCAGCCCCTCGTCGTAGTAGTGCTTGAGCGGATGCTCAGCGTGGGAGGGGGCGACGCGCGTCTGCACGTTGGATGTCTGACAGACTTCTAGGGCGATCCCAGCGTCGCGCACCTGCGCGAGCAGGGCGGGATCCTCGAGAAGACGCGTTCCGTGCCCAATTCGGCCGGCGCGTCCATCGTCGACGGCTTGGCGGATCGACGCTGCCCCGAAACCTTCTCCTGCGTGGATCGTGATGGGCAGGCCGGCGGCGTCTGCGGTGTGGAGGGCATCCAGATGGTTCTTGACCGGATTTCCAGCCTCAGCGCCGGCCACGTCGAAGGCGCAGACGCCTTTGTCTGCGTAAGCCACGGCGAGTTCGGCCATGTCCGTAGACACCGAGGCAGGCAGGCTCCGTAGCGCACAAACGATCACACCGGTTTGGATGGCAAAGTCTTGCTCCGCCCGCTTGAGCCCGGCTAACACGGCCTCGAGCGCTTCGTGGGCATCCAACTCGCCATCCGCGTTTAGAATCGGGCAGAACCTCGCCTCGACGTAGCGGACGTTTTCTCGGGCGTGGTCCTCAGCCAGTTCGTATGCGATCCGTTCGATAGCCGGCGCGTCCTGCATGATCGAGAGGGTCAGGTGGAACCGATCGAGATACTCCTCGAGGTTCCTCGCCTGGGACACGACCATGTAGTCGAAGAGGGCGGCCTCGTCGACGGCGGGCATGGCAACCCCGCGCTCGGCTCCAAGCTCGAGCATCGTCAACGGGCGCAGGCTTCCATCGAGATGTACGTGCAATTCCGCCTTCGGTAGGCGGAGCAAGAACTCTGACGAAGTGCCTAGCAAGCAGTGGGGCCTTCTGCCGAGACAAACCCCTTTTCGACGTCGACAAGCGGGGCGGGGTAGTTGCCCGAGAAGCACGCGTCGCAATAGGGTCCGCCGTCAGCAACTGCGTCGATCATCCCCTTGAGCGACAGGTAGCCAAGCGAGTCGACACCAAGTTGGGCGGCGATTTCCGGCACGTCCATGTTCGACGCGATCAGTTCTTTCCGGGTGGGCATATCGATTCCGTAGAAGCAGGGCCACTTCACGGGTGGGCTCCCGATACGGAGATGCACCTCAGTCGCCCCTGCCCGCCGGAGCATGCGAACGAGGCTGCGGCTGGTGGTCCCGCGTACGAGCGAGTCGTCCACAACAATGACCCGCTTGCCTTGAAGGACGTGCTGCACCGGGTTGTACTTCATGCGAGCGCCGAAGTCCCTGTCGGCCTGGGACGGCTTAATAAACGTGCGCCCGATGTAGTGGTGGCGCAGCATCCCCAACTCGAATGGGATCCCACTCTCTTCCGCATAGCCCAACGCAGCCGAATTCGCGCTATCCGGAACGGCGATGACCGCGTCGGCCTCGACGGGGTGCTCTGCAGCCAGGCGCTTGCCGAACACGCGCCGAGCCGCATCCACGCTCTGACCCCAAATCCTGGAGTCTGGGCGAGCAAAGTAGACAAGCTCAAAGATGCAGGGTGCCGGATGCTCGGCGGCCGGAAGGCTGCGGAGTGACGTGACCACGCCATCCTGGATCTTGATGACCTCTCCGGGAGCGAGGTCGCGGACGTATTCCGCCTCCAAAATGTCCAAAGCGCACGTCTCGCTGCACACGATGTGACCCGTGCCCTTCTTTCCGAGCACAAGCGGCCGGAAGCCCCTCGGGTCGCGGGCGGCGTAAATGGTGTCGTCGATCGAGATGACGATGCTGAACGCACCGTCTAGATGGGTGAGGGCATCGTCGACCTGAGCGTCGATGGTCTCGTGACGCGACTTCGCGATGAGATGGATGAGCGTCTCGGAGTCGGCGGAGCTGCGAAAAATTGCGCCCTCATCAACGAGCCGTTTCCTCAGATCGTAATGATTGGTGAGGTTGCCGTTGTGCGCCAAGGCGATGTGGCCCCTCGCATATCGCGCAGTAATCGGCTGAATGTTATCGAGGTCGTTGCCGCCGGCGGTCGAATAGCGGACGTGCCCGACCGCGGTCCGACCCGTCAGTTTCCGGACGGACCAGGTGGCGAAGACGTCGCCGACGAGTCCTTCACCCTTGAGCACGTGCGGGCCGTTGTCGTCGAAGGTGACTATGCCGGCCGCCTCCTGACCTCGGTGTTGGAGCGCGTACATCGCCAGGAATGCCTGCTCGGACGCCAAGTCGATGCCACTGATGCCCACAACGCCGCATTCGTCTCTTGGCCCGTCGTCGAAGCGGTCGAGCCGATCATCATCGGCGGTGACTACTGGGAGTTCCCGGGGAAGGTTTGGCACGGTCAAGCTCCTGAGGTCGCCGGGGCGTCCATGATCGCGGGTATTGCTCCGAAGAAGACCTCAGCCATCGCAGTGCTCGGGCAATTGATCGATCCCTGAGGCAGAGAGATCTGGAAGGAGCCGCCGACGGCACCTACCGTCCCGATTGTTTTTGCAGCGACACCGTGTTCGCCGGCGATCGCCAGCACGCGCTCCGTCTCAGCAGGAGCGCAGGATACCAGGATGCGGCCCTGCGATTCAGCGAACAGCAGCGCAACCGGGGGCAGGTCATCCGACAAGGACACCGAGGCACCGCGAGGCTCCTCGCCTTCCCCAAGGGCACACTCAGCCAGCGTGCAGGCCAACCCACCCTGGGAGCAGTCGTGCGCGGACTTGAGGTGACGTCCGCCGATCATCGCCAAAACGCTCTGCTGCAGCGCACGTTCGGCGAGGAGTGTCACCTGAGGAGGTGCCCCCGCGACGAGTCGAGCGGTCACATACAGATACTCAGATCCGCCCATTTCATCCGTGTTCTCACCGAGGAGCACGATATCGTCGCCCTCGGCTTGGAATGTTGACGGGGTGATTTTGGACACGTCTTCGATGACGCCCACCATGCCGATAACCGGCGTGGGGTAGATCGCTTTCCCGTCAGTCTCATTGTAGAAAGACACGTTGCCGCCCGTGACTGGGGTCTCAAACGCGGTGCATGCGTCGGACATGCCCAGGACTGCTTCCCTGAACTGATGATAAATGTGCGGCTTGAGCGGGTTACCAAAGTTCAGGTTGTTGGTGATCGCTGTAGGAAGGGCGCCGACGCATACGAGGTTCCGTGCGGCCTCGGCCATCGCGATCATCGCGCCTTGGCGTGGCTCCAGATAAACGAAGCGTCCATTACAATCGGTGGTCGCGGCCACGGCTCGGTTGGTGCCCCGGATGCGAATGACCCCTGAGGATCCCCCTGGGCGAACGACCGTCGCGGTCCTCACGGTCGTGTCGTACTGATGGTAGACCCACTGTTTTGAAGCGATGTTCGGCGAACCGAGAAGCTTGAGGAAGGTCTGCGTCATGTTACCACGGGGAAGCAGGTACTCACTCAGGTTCCGCGCGCGCAGCGCGATGACCTCCGGGCTTTCAACCCCGTCCCGTTCGTAGGTTGGGCAACCTTCGGTGAGCGGCAGCGCCGGGATATCCGCGACGGTGACGCCTCCCTCCATGACGCGGAAGCGCCCGTCAGACGTGACGTGCCCGATCACCTCCGCTTCCAGTTCCCATTTTTCGAGAATCCGTTGGACTTCGGACTCCTTGCCCTTCTCGGCAACGACCAGCATGCGCTCTTGGGACTCGGAGAGCAGGATCTCATAGGGGGTCATGCCGGACTCGCGAACGGGCACGAGTGCCATGTCAATCTCCACGCCGCTACCGCCGCGGCCAGCCATCTCTGACGCCGAGGAAGTAATACCCGCGGCACCCATGTCCTGAATACCGCTGATCGCCCCGCTGGCAATGAGCTCAAGACTGGCCTCAAGGAGGAGCTTCTCCGTAAATGGGTCGCCCACTTGAACGCGGGGCCGTGACGCCTCGTCGGCATCCTCACTGAGTTCGTCGCTAGCGAACGTGGCTCCGTGAATGCCGTCGCGGCCCGTGCGGGCGCCCACAGTCATGAGCGAGTTACCCTCACCGGAAGCAGAAGCGGTAATGAGTTCCTCTTTTTTCATGAGCCCGAGGCACATCGCGTTCACGATTGGGTTGCCCTCGTAGCCGCGGTCGAATACTACTTCGCCGCCAATATTGGGGATCCCCATGCAGTTGCCATAGTCGCCCACGCCGCTGACGACCCCCCCGAAGAGGTAGCGGACGCGGCCACTGGTTAGGTCTCCGAAGCGGAGCGAATCCAGAATCGCCACAGGGCGCGCACCCATCGTGAAGATGTCACGGAGAATGCCCCCGACCCCTGTCGCCGCTCCCTGGTAAGGCTCAACGGCCGACGGGTGATTATGGGACTCAATCTTGAAAGCGAGCGCGTACCCGTCTCCCACGTCGATCACCCCTGCGTTTTCACCAGGTCCTTGTATGACCCAGGGGGCTTCGGTCGGGAGCAGTCGCAGCAAGCGGCGGGAATTCTTATAGCCGCAGTGCTCGGACCACATCGCGCTGAAGACACCCAACTCAGTGTAGGTGGGTACCCGGCCCATCATCGTTTTGATTCGCTCGTACTCGTCCTCAGAGAGGCCATGGTCGGCCACGAGCTCAGCAGTGATTTCAGGGTCGCCCGGGCGTGGGGCGACGGCGGTGTCGGTGGGGTTTTCGTCGACCGTACTCACAGTTATGGCCATTCGTCCTAGTGAAGTGTTTTCGGGCTGGTTCAACTGGCCAGAGCGGAGAGGCTGGCGATAAGGGATGTGAATACGCCGATGCCATCTGTAGAACCCAAGAGGTCTTCCATGGCACGCTCGGGGTGGGGCATCATGCCGAGCACGTTCCCACCTTCATTCACCAAGCCTGCGATGCCATGCCACGAGCCGTTGGGATTGGCGTCGTCGGTCGTATCGCCGGCAGAATCGACATACCGGAAGACGACCTGGCCTCCCTCCTCGATACGTTCCAGCGTTTCTCGGTCCGCCTCGTAGTTCCCCTCTCCGTGCGCGATGGGGATTCGCAGGACCTGACCAGCGGTGTAGGAACTCGTAAAAATCGTGTTGTTTCGTTCGACCCGCAGGAGGACGTCTTTACTCGCGAACTTGAGGCCGGAATTGCGGACGAGCGCTCCGGGTAGGAGTCCCGCTTCGCAGAGGATCTGAAAACCGTTGCAGATCCCCAGGACAGGCCCGCCCTTGGTGGCGTAGGCGATCACGTCTTCCATGACGGGACTCATGCGTGCGATGGCGCCGGCGCGCAGGTAGTCACCGTAGGAGAACCCACCCGGGAGCAAGACCGCATCGTACCCATCTAGGCCTCGCTCACGGTGCCAAATGAAGGTTGGCTCCGCCCCGACCTGTTGGGCCGCCTTGTAGAGATCGTAGTCACAATTTGAACCGGGGAAGGTGACGACGGCGACCTTCATGCTCCTGCCCCCTCCAGTTCAGAAATTCCAGAGACCTCGTAGTCCTCGGTGACGGGGTTCGCCAGAAGTTTTCGGCACATCGCGTCGGCGACCTCGAGGGCGGCTTGCTGTGACTCAGCCGCCACGTCGATGTAAATCGCTTTTCCGACGCGGACATCCGCCACGCCATCCCAGCCGAGCGAGTTCAGCGCGTGATGAATCGCCTTGCCTTGCGGGTCGAGAAGGCCCGGTCGGGGCTTCACCCTTATCTCCAGTCGAAAATGACTCAAGCTTGATCCTCCAAAATGTTGTCTGATATGGAATGGGGGTCGATTGCTCCGGCGCCGGTCGGACCGAAATCTTGGTAGTCGAGGGGACGGATTTCCGCACGTTCGTCCTGACCGTCTTCCTCTTCGTCAAGCAGCGGGTCACCGTGGGGCAGCCGATCCAGCAGCCCCATGAGGACCGACTTCACTAGGCCCCACGAGATATAGAGGAGAAAGGCCGAAAAGAAGAAGTACCTCGGTACCGAGACCGCAGTGAAGATGCAGGTGAGGACGAATGCGGTATTCGCCAGGCCCCGTGCGGAACGCAGGCCGATCTTGGGGACCTTGCCGTAGGGCACGTGGCTGACCATCAGGATGCTGAGCAGCACCATGGCGATTCCCATGAGCTGTGCCCAGGGCAAATCGCCGAGATAGGTCTCGAAAAACGGGGTTTGGCTGAACGGATAGAATGACGCCAAGGTCATTCCTGCTGCAGGGGAGGGGAGCCCGTGGAAGTAGCGCTTGGCCTCGCCTCCCTGTTCAATGTTGTAGCGCGCGAGTCGAACGACCACCGCCGTCACGTAGACGAACGAGAGAGTCCAACTCCATTGCGCGTCAACAAAGAACAACTGGTAAATGATGATGCCGGGAGCGACACCGAACGAGATCGCGTCTACGAGCGAATCCAACTCCGCGCCGAATTTCGACCCGGTGCGTGTGAGGCGGGCGACGCTGCCATCGAGCATGTCCAACGTGCCAGCGAACATGATGAACCACCCCGCCCAAATCATGTCGCCACGCCCAGCCGCGACGATGGCGTACATCCCGAAGAAAAGGTTTCCCAGGGTAAACGCCGACGGGAGGATGATGATCCCCCGTTGAAGGGTCTCTCTGCGCGGTGTGCGCGGCGTTCTCATGCGTCAGTATCCACCGGGTGGCGAGCCAGCACCGTCGAACCTACCCGAACGCGGTCTCCGACGGAACAGACAACCTCCCATTCCAGCGGGATAAAGAGGTCCACGCGCGAGCCGAATCGTATGAGCCCGATCCTAGCCCCGCGTTCGACTGAATCCCCCTCTGAATGGTCTGTGACGATTCTGCGCGCGATCAACCCCGCGATCTGGCGCACCAAGACGGGGCCTGCGCCTGTGGATATGCCGAGCGATGACTGCTCGTTGTCCTGGGACGCCTTCTCAGCCCAGGCGACCAAGTATTTCCCTGGCTTGTAAACGCGGTGTACCACTGTGCCGCTGACGGGCGCTCGCTGCACGTGAACGTCGAAGACGCTGAGAAAAATGGTGATCCGCCGTGCGCGGCCGCCCATGAAGGTGGGCTCGTCTTCCTCTGTGATGCTGATGACCTTGCCCTGGCCGGGCGCGACCACCAGGCCCGCTTCGCTCGGCGTCCCCGGAGCTGGGTCTCGGAAAAACCAAACCGTGAAAAAAGTGAGGACGGTGAACACGACCGCGAACCCCTTGAGCCACCATCCGCCGTATTCGGTCGTTACGCCAGCCCATGCCGCTCCCGCCAAGAGTAGACCCACTCCGATGAACGGGTACCCTTCGCGGGCAAAACTCAAGTGCCGTCTCCGAATTGTGGTGGTTCGAAGTCGGCCAGGGCGGTATGCGTGAGCCGTTGGAACACATCCTTGTAGCGGTCGCTGGCCGCCTGAACGACCCCAGTGGGCAGGTCGGGTGCGGGAGGGCTTTTGTCCCATCCCTGCAAGGCGTCGAGCCAGTCGCGCACAGGCTGTTTGTCCAACGACGGCTGTCCTCGCCCCACACCGTAGCTTTCCTTGGGCCAGAATCGAGAGGAGTCGGGCGTGAGGACCTCGTCGATGAGCAGGAGTTCACCTTTGGCGTCGAATCCGAACTCGAACTTGGTGTCGGCGAGGATGATGCCGCGAGTCTCCGCCACGCCCCGTCCGTATTCGTAGATCTCGAGCGACAGTTCTCTCAGCCGCACGGCGAGTTCTTCGCCGAGGACCTCAATCGTCTGCCCAAACGTGATGTTCTCGTCATGCTCGCCGACCGCCGCTTTGGTCGCCGGCGAAAAAATGGGCGGATCCAACCGCTCTGATTCCTGCAGCCCTGCGGGAAGGCGTTCGTTCGCGAGGGTGCCGCTGCTCTGGTACTCCTTCCAAGCGGAGCCGGTGATATATCCGCGAACGACACATTCCACGAGCACGGGTTGTGTGCGTCTCACGAGCATCGCACGCCCTGCCCATTTATCGCGCGACGGCGCCAGCCCGGGGTGGCGGGCGATTATCACCTCTGGATCGACGGAGATCAGGTGATGGGGAACCCGATCCTCGAGTTGTTTGAGCCACCAGGCGGTGACCTGGGTGAGTACTTCGCCCTTGTGCGGGACCGGCTGCGGCAGGATCACATCGAACGCGCTGATGCGGTCGCTGGCGATCATGAGCAGGGTCTCGTCGTCCACTGCGTAGACGTCGCGGACCTTTCCTCGGTGGAGCAGGGGAAGGTCGATCTCAGCGTTGAACACAGTTTCGTTTTCAGACATGAATCTCTGGATCCTTTAAGCGTTCTGCCTCAGCCCCGAGCCGAGTCAAGACGGGCGCAACGGCCTCGTCTAAGAACCTGGCGACCTGTTCAGGTGCTCTGCCCACGAAACGCGCGGGATCGATCAGGTCGTCCAGCTCGCCGTCGGCGAGTCCGAACCCCTCGTCCTGCGCGATGCGCTCCAACAAGTCGGCATCAGCACCATCTTCTTTCATGCGTCGTGCCGCGGCCATGGAGTGCAGCCGGATTCTCTCGTGGAGCTCCTGGCGGTCCCCTCCCCGCGACACGGCGTGCATCAAGATCGTCTCCGTGGCCATGAAGGGAAGATGCTCCGCGAGATTGCGTCGGACGACCTCACGATTCACGATCAGACCACGGGATACGTTTTCGACGAGGACCAAGCATCCGTCTAGTGCCAGGAAGGCGTCGGGCGCAGATACGCGTCGATTCGCAGAGTCATCCAGCGTTCGCTCTAGCCATTGCGTGGCAGCCGTGAACGCGGGGTCCTGAGCGAGCACGATGACGTGCCGCGCGAGTGCGCAAATGCGCTCGGCTCTCATCGGATTCCGCTTGTACGGCATCGCGGACGAACCGATCTGCTCCGATTCGAACGGCTCTTCGACCTCCCGAAGATGCGCGAGGAGGCGCCAGTCGTGACCCATCTTCGATACCGACGCGGCCACTCCTGCCAAGGAGGCCTGCACCGCGTAGTCGACCTTGCGTGGATAGGTCTGGCCGCTGACCGCATAGTTGCTTTCGAACCCCATGCGTTTGCCGACGGCGACATCCAATGCGTCGACCTTGGCATGCTCGCCGTGAAATAGCTCGAGGAACGAGGCCTGTGTTCCGGTTGTGCCCCGTACTCCTCGAAAGCGCAGGCAGCCGATCCGGTGATCGAGTTCTTCGATGTCCAACAGAAGGTCCTGAATCCACAGTGTAGCGCGCTTACCCACGGTGGTGGGCTGGGCGGGCTGGAAGTGCGTGTAGCCCAGCGTGGGGAGCGACGCGTATTCGCGCGCGAATTCTGAAAGGGCCGCGACACAGCGGACTAACCGTGCCCGGATGAGCTGCAACCCATCGCGGTGCAAAATCAGGTCCGTGTTGTCCCCGATGAAGGCACTCGTGGCACCGAGGTGAATAATGCCGCGAGCGTCGGGGGCGTCATCTCCGAAAAGGTGAACGTGGGCCATGACGTCGTGACGGAAGCGCTTCTCATATTCTGCCGCGCGCTCTAGGTCGAACGTGTCCAACGCGGCTCGCATTTGCTCTAAGGCGTCATCTGAAATATCCAGGCCCAGTTCGGCCTCTGATTCGGCCAGGGCGAGCCACAGCCGACGCCAAATTCCGAATCGTTTTCGCGGCGAAAAGATTTTCTGCATCTCGGGCGACGCATATCGATCCGAAAGCGGGTGTACATATCGATCAGGGGCAGTCACTGGTCATCGTCTCCAATAGAATTCGCGCACGTATTGGCCGCCGTTTCGTTCGTACCAAAGAGGAACGCGGCCGGTCCCGCGCAGGGCCTCAAACACCAGTGCGACGTCTTCCGCCGTCCCGATGCCACTCCGGTTGATCCGTAAGATCACGTCTCCAACGGTTAGCCCCAACGCGCCGGACAACTGTTCGGAAATCGCTGTCACCAGGGCGCCTGTCTCACTAGCGAGGCGGCGCTCGGCCCGGACCTGTGGCGTGACCGTAATCACCTGCATGTCCCTCAGTACCGTCACACGTTCGGCCGTCACAGTCGGAAACGCCCCTGCCGTGAGCCTTACGGGTCGCGGTTGCCCTTCGACCTCCAGGAGAAGTTCGTCCCCGGAGCGCAGATCGAGAAGTACGCCCTCAAAATCGAGCGTCCCCGCGAGCGCCCGCCCGTTGGCGGTGAGGAGCCGGTCACCCCTCTTGAGCGCCACACCGGCGCCAGGGGAGTCCGGGACAACCCTGGCGACACGAACGCCCCGGGTGCGGCCCCACGGGTCGGCTTCCACCGGCTCGACGTCTAAGCCAACCCAAGCCCGTGGCACCTCGCCGGTGCGCACAAGATCGTCGGCGATACGCAGGGCACGGTCGATAGGGATCGCGAAGCCCAGCCCTTCACTTCCCCCACTTCGGGTGACAATGGAGGCGTTGATACCGATCACCTCGCCGGCCGCGTTTACGAGCGCCCCGCCCGAATTGCCAGGGTTGATCGAGGCGTCCGTCTGGATCATTCCCAGGTAGAAGCCCTCCCCCTCCGACGTCGGCTGGATATTGCGATTCACCGCGGATACAACGCCCGCCGTAACGGTGGGCTCCGTGTCCGCGACATAGTTGCCGAGAGGATTGCCGATCGCCAACGCCCATTCGCCGATCATGAGCCCACGTACCGTCCCGACGGGCGCCACGGGGAGATTATCCCCGCGAATGCGCAATACGGCGATGTCTGAGCGCGCGTCCGTGCCGATCAACTCGGCATCGAAGTCCCGGCCATCGGGCAGCGTCACTCTGATCTGCTCGGCGTCCTCGATCACGTGATCGTTCGTAAGCACGATGCCGTCTTCGCGCACGATCACGCCTGAGCCGAATCCGGCGGTGCGTTGGCGTGTGCCGGGAGCCATGAAGCGGCTCTCGTAAGCGGATCGCGGTCGGACCAACTGACTGCGGATGACCGAAATGGAGACCACGGCTGGCGCGACTCGCTCGGCGGCGCGAACGATGGCCGTGATACGGCCCTCATCGATCTGAAAAGAGGTCGCGCTTGCGGCTTCCTGCACGATGCCGGATGGGCCCTCGCCACTCTGGGGACGTACGCCGACGGCGCTCGCTGACGGTGGTTGGGTGTGATTCGCGCTCGGGTTGGCTTCCCCGGTCTCTGGGCTGCAACCCGTCACGACCACGACCACGACCGCCAGCCAGCCGCGTGACCACCATGCCCCGAAGAGCATCATCCGCCCAGCCCCCATTGCTCTCTCCTAGCTCACCGCGTCAAAGTTCTGCGCCCAGCGTGGCCCAGTCCGCCATGAAGCCTTCTAGCCCCTTGTCGGTGAGCGGGTGCTTGCTGAGCTGCCACAAGACCTTGGGCGGCAGTGTACAGCAGTCGGCACCGAGCATCATGCACTCGACGACGTGCAACGGGTGTCGTAGGGAGGCTGCCAATATCTGGGTCTTGAAACCGTAATTGTCGTACACCTGCCGGATCTGATGGATCAACTCCATGCCCTCGCCAGAGATGTCATCGATTCGCCCTACGAAGGGGGACACGTACGTAGCACCCGCTTTCGCGGCCAGAAGCGCCTGAGACACTGAAAAGCAAAGCGTGACGTTCGTGCGAAATCCCTCGGCCGTGAGGTCCCGACAGGCCTTGAGGCCGTCCTCCGTCAAAGGGAGTTTTACGACCGCGTTTTCGTGGATTGCCCCCAGCTTTCGCCCTTCGGCGACCATCGTGTCGCGATCGAGTCCCACGACCTCGAGGGAGATCGGTCCGTCCACGATCTCGCAGATCTCTCGATAGATCTCCTTCGGGTCACGGTCGCCCGCGACCTTGGCAATCAGCGAGGGATTCGTTGTGATTCCGTCGATGAGGCCTGCGTCGGCGGCGCGACGGATTTCATCTAGGTTCGCTGTATCGAGGAAGATCTTCATGCGGTGGCGGTGCTCCGAGAGGTTGGCGCTGGCGATTCCTCCGCCAGCAAGACGTGGGGAGGATACTCCACACGTGCGAGGAAGAGACCACAGGCTGGGGCCGGTGGCGACGTGGTGATCGTTTCGTCACCGGTGAGAAGTGACCCCATGTCCAACTGGGGGCGGCGTCCGCGGGCGATGTCGACCATCGTCCCAACCAGATACCGCACCATGTGATGCAGATAACGGTCGGCTGTAATGTCCAACTGAACTCCGAGGGCCCACTCAGACCAGACCGCCGCCGCGACGCAACAGTCGTACCCACGCTCGGGCTGTCCAGCCTTCGCAAAGGACTCGAACGAATGCGGGCCGACAACATTTTGCGCAGCCTGATTCAATAAGGAGAGGTCGACTCCCTGACACAGAGCCCAACACGAACCCCGATGAAAAGGGGAGGCTGCAGCCGCGGCGAGTCCAACCCTGTACGTGTAGGTCCGAGCTACCGCGTCGTAGCGCGGATGGAACTCTGGGATCGCCGTCTGCGCTGAAGCGACCCAGATGTCATTGGGTAAAATGGCGTTCAGCGACTTGGCGAGCCGTGATGAAGTCCAATGGGCAGGCATGTCGACCGCCGCGACCTGCCCTAGGGCGTGCACACCTGTGTCGGTCCGGCCGGATCCGATTACCGTTCGCGGTGAATCGGCGAGTTGGCTGAGCGCGAGTTGGAGGTCGCCCTGAACGGTCCGCTGGTCTGGCTGAAACTGCCAGCCATGGAAATTAGACCCGTCATAATGAAGGGTCAGGAACATTCGGATCTTCGCAGGGGCTTCCACGGCGAAAAGGTAGGTGGAGAGGGGTGGATGTCAAGCGAAGTTGCCGCGTCGGGATTGCCCAAAAAACCCTGCAACGCTTAGGATTTCAGATCATTATCCTTCATCTGTATAGAGGAAATCAAATGTGGCAGAGACCTTCATGTACCTGAACCTTGGTCAGCTCATCGAGCAGGTCGTTGAAGGCGGGGACCTCACCGCGCAAGAGTCCGAGGCCGCCTTCGACGCCTTCATGGCTGGCACGGCTTCTGAGGAAGAGATGGCCGGGTTGCTCACGGCACTGCGGCTGAAGGGCGTCAGCGCCGGCGAAGTGGCCGGCGGCGTGCGCGCCTTACGAAAGGCCATGGTGCCGGTGTCTGCGTCGGACCCAGGGCGTCTCGTGGATACAGCGGGCACGGGCGGAGGAACCGTTACCACCTTTAACATATCGACGGCGGCGGCGTTGGTGGCGGCCGGGGCCGGTGTGAAGATCGCTAAGCACGGGAATCGTTCGTTCACGTCACGAAGCGGCAGTGCGGACGTACTGGAGGCACTCGGCGTCGTGATCGATCTCACACCAGAGCGCATGTCAGCAGTTCTTGAAGAAGCGGGAATCGTCTTCATGTTCGCACCCTTGTTGCACCCGGCTATGCGACACGTCGCCCCAGTGCGTCAACGTCTCGGCGTGACGACCGTCATGAACCTACTTGGGCCGCTCACGAACCCCGCCGGTGCCCAGCGCCAAGTCATCGGGGTCTCGGATCCGACCCAACTAGACCTTGTGGCTGAGTCTCTTCGTGAACTCGGGCACTTGCGAGCGCTCGTAGTTCACGGGGCACCAGGAATGGACGAGGTCAGCCCCTCGGGCCCGACGGAGGTCGCGGAAGTGTCTGAGTCGGGGTTGCGTCGCTATCAGGTTAGCCCCGAAGAGTTCGGGCTTGAGCCTGCATCCCTCTTGTCGCTGGCAGGCGGGGAGCCGGAGGAAAATGCCGAGGTGATCCGGGCCGTGCTAAATGGAGCCCGCGGCGGGCCTCGAACCGCTGTCGTCCTCAATGCGGCAGCCGCAATCTGGGTCAGCGGCCGCGTCGAATCACTATCTGAGGGCGTGGTGATCGCCGAGCGTAGCATCGACGAGGGAGCGGCAGGCGAGTCGCTGGAGCGCCTGAGGGCCGCCACCCACGCCTAAACTATCGGCGGCCGTTCGGACGGGGATGTAGCGCCCTCGATGGCTAGCAGCCTAGGCTGGATACGCTAGTACTTCCGAATCACGCCTACGACGATTCCCTGAATTTTGACGCTGAGCGCATCAACGATGATGGGTTCCATCGTTGGATTTGCCGGCTGGAGCCTGATCTTCCCGCCCTTCTCGCGGTAGAGCTTTTTCACCGTAGCCGCATCGCCATCGACGAGAGCTACGACCATTTGGCCGTCCTCGGCGGATTCCTGGGCCTGCACGACGATGTAGTCGCCGTCTCGGATCTGCTCCTCGATCATCGAGTTGCCCTCGACGCGCAAGACGTAATTGTCTTTTTGGCGCCGAACCATATCTGGCGGGACTGCGATCGTTTCCGTTTGTTCTATGGCCTCGATCGGGAGTCCTGCGGCCACTGCGCCAAGCAGGGGGAGCTCGACAGATGGTTGCCCCTGGCCCTGCCTCACCAATTCAATGGATCGGCTCTCGTTGTAGGACTTTCTTATGTATCCTTTGCGCTCCAGATTGCTCAGGTGCTCATGCACCGTAGCCAACGATGAGTATCCGAAGGACTCCGCGATCTCTTCGAAGCTTGGGGCGTAACCCTGATCGACGATGAAACAGCCGATGTAGTCGAGAATTTCTTTCTGGCGCTTGGTCAGGGGCATCGAAGCCCTCCATCGTGAGAACCCGAACAGGAACCGAAATAAGGATACCCGAAGGTTGCCCGAAACGCAAGGATCTAAAACCCTTCCTGGGGTGCTGGCTTCGATCGTCCAGACGAAGCGTGCTGAATTGTCCGGGTTAGCCTCGCGCAAGCAGGCGCTCGAGGCCGCGATTGCGACCGCTCCCCGGATCCAAGGGTTCGCGAGAGCGTTATCGGCTCCGGGCCGTGTCGCCCTCATTGCGGAGTGCAAGAGACGATCTCCTGGAGCCGGGGCGATTCGCCCGGATCTGGACCCGGTGCGGCTCACGCGCTCCTACGAGGAAGCCGGGGCCGCCGCGCTGAGCGTGCTCACAGATGCGACATACTTCGGGGGCTCGAACGACGATCTGGTGGCGATAAGGGCCGCAGCTTCGATTCCTGTGTTGCGGAAAGATTTCACGCTAGATCTGCTTCACGTGTTAGAGGCCAGGGCAATCGGCGCCGACGCGGTTCTCCTGATCGTTCGCATTCTGTCGGATTCTGAGTTGCGGACGCTGCACGGGGAGGCCGTGGCGCTTGGCATGGACGTCCTCGTCGAGACCCACGATGCGCAAGAAGTGCGAAGGGCTCTGGACCTCGGGGCTCGAGTCATCGGAATCAACAACCGGGACCTCTCCACCTTTACGACAGACCTCGACACCACGCTCAGGTTGCTCGAACAAATTCCACACGACGTCGTCGTTGTTTCTGAAAGTGGCATTCGGAGCGCCTCAGACGTCGCAGTGCTCGGAGCCCAGGGAGTCGATGCCGTGCTCGTGGGGGAGACACTCCTCAGAGCTCATGATCCTGCCGCAGAGGCCAGCTCGATGGCCCGGATCGCATGCGTGGCGAGGCACAGTGTCTGACGGGCCGCTGATCAAGATCTGTGGCCTCCAGCGCCGGGAGGACGTTTTGCTGGCAGACCTGCTGGGGGCTGACTTCGTAGGGGTCATCCTTTCCACGGGATTCGGACGCAGCGTGGATCAGTCCGTCGCGGCGGCTCTATTGGAAGGCGTCGCAGCACGGAAGGTTGCAGTTGTCGTTGACGAGTCGGTGGAGAGCATGGTGGATCTTGCGTCGTCGATTGACGCCGATGTCATCCAGTTGCACGGAGGCGAGTCCCCCGACGACGTGGCCGAGCTTCGCACGCGTGGTCCGTGGAGGGTCTGGAAGGGGCTTCGCTGTGCGACCCTTGGGGAAATTGAACAGGCTGTGACCGTCTACCAGGGGAGCGTGGACGGATTTCTGGTGGAGGGCCGGCGAGACGGCGTCATCGGAGGGGGAGGAGCGGTGCTCGGTATCGAACCTGAGGGGGTGCGTGGGGCACTTCCTTCGAGTAGAGTTTTTGTGTTGGCTGGTGGGTTGACCGCAGATATCGTTGGGGGCATGGTGACTCAGTTTTGCCCTGATGTCGTCGATGTCTCGTCCGGGGTTGAAAGTCACCCGGGCGGAAAGGACCCGGACCTGCTTCGAAGTTTTTTCGCCGCTGTTGGCCGCGCGCCATTATCGCCAAGGGGACACTAAGTCGTGAGTGCAGGGACCTCGCCCCAAGCGGGCCGATTCGGCGCTTTTGGAGGCCGCTATGTGCCAGAGACGCTCATCCGAGCGCTCGATGAACTCGGCGTTGCCTATGAGCGAGCCACCCTCGACCCCGAATTTCAGTCCGAGCTCCAGGGGCTTCTCACGCATTTCGTGGGTCGAGCGACGCCACTCTATCACGCCAAGCGCCTCGGAGATGAGGCCGGCCATCCGTCTGTCTACCTGAAGCGAGAGGACCTCAACCACACCGGCGCCCACAAGATCAACAACACGATCGCGCAGGCTCTTCTCGCACGTCGCATGGGGAAGCGCAGGATCATCGCCGAGACGGGTGCCGGCCAGCACGGTGTCGCGACCGCCACAGCGTGTGCCTTGTTCGATCTCGAATGCATCGTCTATATGGGCGAGGAAGACGTCGACCGGCAGGCGCTCAACGTGTACCGCATGGAGTTACTCGGTGCGGAAGTTCGACCGGTCTCGTCTGGGACGAGAACCCTCAAGGACGCGACGAATGAGGCCATTCGTGACTGGGTGACGAATGTGGATTCCACCCACTACATCATTGGTTCTGTCGTGGGCCCTGACCCGTTCCCACGGATGGTCCGAGACTTCCAATCCGTCATCGGACGCGAGGCGCGGGAGCAGATTCTCCAGGTCGAGGGGCGGCTGCCGGGCACGGTGGTGGCCTGCGTAGGAGGGGGATCCAACGCCATGGGGATGTTCCACGCTTTTGTTCCTGACGAGGGTGTTGCGCTCGTGGGCGTGGAGGCCGCCGGGAGTGGTATCGACACTGGGGAACACTCAGCCTCGTTGAGTGCCGGTCGCCCGGGTGTCCTGCATGGTTCGCTCAGCTATCTTCTGCAGGACGATGACGGACAAGTCTCGCCTGCCCATTCTATTTCGGCTGGCCTCGACTATCCGGGAGTCGGGCCGGAGCACTCCTACTTGAAGGATGCTGGCAGGGCGCGTTACACTGCCGTGACCGACGACGAGGCGTTGGCTGCGTTTCACAAGCTCTCGTTGCTGGAGGGAATCATTCCTGCGTTGGAGTCTTCGCACGCGATCGCGCATGTGCTGAGCGAAGGTGCTGGATACAGGGACTCGGGTCCCGTTTTGGTCTGCCTTTCGGGGCGTGGTGACAAGGATGTTGCATACGTAGCCCGCGTGGAGGGACGCGGGTCGATTCTCTAGGAGAACTCGTTGAGCGATGCGTTGACTGGACTGGCTGGCGAATCCGCCGGGGGAGACTGGGGGGATGACCTACCGGTCGCCGAAGTCCAGTCTCTGTTCGTCACGCTAGGGAAGGCCTTCCGTGCCTTTCAGCTTTACGACCGGAACAATCCGGTCCGGCAGCGTTTTGTCGAAAGCCTCAGGGCCGAATTCACGGCGCTTTGGACCCAGATCGATAAGCTCCCGCTGCGGGTTGCCGAGGACAACATCTACCTCGCCGATGCGACCGTATATGGTGCAGAGTCGCGCGCGGATTCGTTGGCTTTTCTCTTTTTCAGAGACGGCGTCCGGGAGATCATCTTCCTGCCGGGCATCGAGGGCGACGAGCTGGAGCGCTTCTTGGGTGTGCTGCAGAAGGCCCGCAAACTTGTTCCTGAGGGTGAAGATCTCCTCACCGTTCTGTGGGAGGAAGATCTCCAGTATTTCGTCCATATCTTTGTAGACCTGCTCGCCGAAGGTGTTGAGCTTCCGGAACCGGGAGCGGGGAGCGATCAGAAGCAGATGAAGGCGGCCTTACAGGCGCTGGCCGAAGGATGCAGAGGAGGCCCCCCCGAGTCGGGCCAGGGAGCCGCACCTCCAGAAGAAAAAGAGGGGCCCGCTACCGTCTCGAAGGACGACTTCAATCCGACGTTGTATGCGTTGGATCCGCGCGAGATGGAGATTTTGGCCGGGGAACTCAGATCGGCACACTCGTCATCCTCGACTCTCACGAACTTGGGATCGTGGCTAAGGTGAATGAGGACCCGGACTTGCTTCACCGTCCCACTGGTAGGGTGATCTCGGACGCCATGGGTGTTCCGTTGATCCAGCCGAGGACGCTCGACCTAGCTGCGGTTGACCCGGCCACCGGCACGCGTCCCCACCAGATCATCAAGACGACGGACCCTCAAAAGTATGGGATCCGCGTGAGCGACTACTTGATCGCGTGATTTCCGAAGCATTTCGGGCACGCAGGGCTGAGGGTCAGGCTGCTCTCGTGCCTTACGTCACCGCAGGCTACCCGGGTCGTGATGCGACCGTCCCGGTACTTGAAGCCCTGGCCGCGGCGGGCGCCGACGTTATCGAGTTGGGAATCCCTTTTTCGGACCCTCTGGCGGATGGCCCCACGATCCAAAAGTCGTCGTTCGACTCTCTCTCCAACGGCACGACCGTCGCTTCAGTGCTCCGAGATGTGGCGGTCTTCCGGGCAGCGCACGCGACGCCGGTAGTGCTCTTTACCTATTTGAATCCGCTCCTGCGATACGGCCTCAGCGCGTTTATTGAGGATGCCGTGCAAGCGGGGGCGAACGGCCTACTGGTCACGGACCTTCCCACGGGCGCCGATCTTGCTCTTGAGAGTCAAGTCGTTGGGTCGCCGTTGGATCTTATTCGATTGATCGCGCCTACGACCGAGCAGGCCCGTTTGACTCAAGTTGCCCAGGGTGGCTCGGGGTTCATTTACTACATCTCAAGGACCGGCGTCACGGGAGCTCAGAGCGAACTGCGCTCGTCCCTTGCCGAGGAGGTGCGGGCTGTGAAGACCGCGGTGTCGCTCCCGGTCGCCGTTGGCTTCGGGGTCTCCACTCCCGCTCAGGCAGGGACTGTCGCTAGGTTGGCCGACGGCGTTGTAGTAGGCAGCGCGCTCGTTCGGATTCTTGGCGACGCGGGAATATCCGCAGCCGCGGATTTCCTGGCTAGCCTGCGCGCCGGGATGGACCAGGCGCCCGAGTAACGCGCACGAGCGCACCCGAACACAAGTCCGCCGGCGTTCCAGTGGCATTCCAGCGGCGCTGCATCGCGCGCACCAAGCGTCAGTCTTGGAGGAGCGCGTCCGCGACTTCGGAGTCCGGCACCACAAACAGTGTGGCCACTCGATCCGGCACGACCGAACCCGGCGGGGATCCCCGCGGTTTGCGTACGTACTTTCGCAGCGTCCAATCGACCGGCGCGCTGCTGGAGGTGCGGGCCTTGGAATGAAGCGCTGCCAGGATCGCTGCCTCCTCAAGGTCCCGCGCAGGTGGCTTTCCGGGGCCAGCCCAGCGGAGTATCACATGCGCGCCAGCGGAATGCCTAGCGTGCAGCCAGACATCGTTCGGGGCGGAGTGTCGAAACGTGAGGTCGTCGTTGTGCCGAGCGCCCCGACCCACACGAATCTCAAGCCCGCCGGAGCTCCTGTACCGACGAAATGGCAGCACAACGTCCGGGCCTGACTGAGACGCGACCCGAGCCCGTTCCGGTAAGGCGGAGTCGATGTCTTCGCGGGTGGCCTGGCCCGCACGTGCCTTGGTCGCGAGAGCTTGCAAGCTGACCGCGAATACCCGGGCTCGCGCGATCAGGTCGGGCAGGCGGCGCTGGGCACGTTCTGACTTGGCTGCACGTTCGTAGTAGCGGGCGGCGTTGGCGTGCGGTGGTGCTCCAGCTTCCAACTCGACGACGACGGGGTTCCCGTCAAAGTCTTCTAAGGTGGCCTCACTCGCTCCAGCCGGCACCTCGCGATACCTGGCTAGAATGAGATCGCCGACGGCCCGCAGTTGCCCTGGCGCCTCAAGCCCTTCGAGTTCAGCGACGAGACTTGTGATCCGTCGCCCAGCGAGGTCGAGTTCCCGCTCGACTCGGCGGAGTAGCGCAGGATCGATGAGGGCATCCCGAGATTCCACTTCCTGCCCAAGCGCGACCGTGTCAAGACTCGCGAAGCCCTCCAAGAGGGAGCTGATCGGTTCCTTCGAAGCGTTGAACAGGGGCCAGGGATAGGGCTGGCTTCCTGCCGGGAGTGACAGCATTACCGGCTGGGTTTCACTCGTGCGAGACGCGAAGTGTAACCACTGCGAGTAACCCACGGCCGGCTCGGCGGACTCTGCTGGTGACGGCCCAGGGAGTAACGCGGCGGCGTTCAGGGTCGATGTCCACGCGATTTGTGACACCAGGGCTTGGGGGCGATCTCCCTTGGGGGCGGCGAGAACCACCTCATCCCAACGACCCCGAGTCAACGCTCCGTCCACTCCTTCTCGAGGCATTGCCACCGGGCACTCATACGTCTGCCCAACCCGCAGGGTTCGCTTACCGACCCGCGTATGGAGGACGTGTCGCAGAATTCGATCCTCCCCCTCAGTGACCAGGCAATTCCACTGGTTGCCGAGGAGTTCCACCACGACGTCGGTGGCCTTTCGTAGGCCCCGCAGAGGGAGGAGTTCGATGACCAGAAGGCGTTCGTCGGGGGGGGCGTACACCCGACGAACACGAGATGCGAGCGAAAAGGCGTTCCGGCCTGGCTCCTGCGGGGGGTGGAGCGTTGGTGCACCGCGTTGGGGATGGAGACGCCAGACGAGCGTCAGTTCACGAAAGAACAGCACGGCGTCTCGACTGTGGCCGTCGAAGCGAATGGCACGTAACCGGGCGCGCGACAATCGTGCGTCGAGTTCGCGTGCGACTTCGCGCACGAGCAATGCATCCCAGCGGATTCCCATGTGCGGAAGCTAATCCGACCCGAACGTATCGTCGTCCGAGAAGGCTGTTGAAGAAGTACAGTGGCCCGCGCGCAGGGGTCTCGCCAGACCAAGAGTAGGAACGACGACGAGTCGTAGTTGTTCTACGGCGAGGAGGAGAGACGACCTCATGGGCGGCGACCCCCCTGCGCCCAAACATATAGGCAACATGACCTTACGGGTCGGAGGGTTACGGTGGCACGGCCCCATTCCCGTCGTTGGAGCTCCTAACCGTAGCGGTGCTATGCCTTCGTCGCTCCGCCTAGGGCCTGGGGCCGTGGCACCGTAACGCGGGCCGCTGTACTTCTTCAACAGCCTTCTAGCGGTCGAGCGCGACCCAAACGCTCTTCACTTGAGTGTATTTCTCAAGAGCGGACTCGGAGCCAAGGTCGCGGCCGAAGCCGCTCTGCTTGAATCCTCCAAACGGTGATGCTGCATCGTATTGATTGTAGGTGTTCACCCACACCGTGCCGGCCTTGATCTCAGCCGCCATACGATGCGCCTTGCCGATGTCACGCGTCCAGACGCCTGCCGCGAGGCCGTAGATCGTCTGGTTGGCTTTCTTGATGGCGTCGTCCATGTCGTCGAACGGGATCACCGCCGCGACAGGCCCAAAGATCTCCTCTTGGGCGATCTTCATGTCCACGTCGACGTCTGCGAAGACGGTGGCGGTGACAAAGTTGCCCTTGCCGTCCACGGTGGTGCGCTCGCCGCCGGTAACGAGGCGGGCCCCTTCGGCCTTACCCGCCTCCACGTATCCCATGACGCGATCGAGCTGTTTCTCACTGACTATGGCCCCGATGCGTGTCCCTTTATCCATGGGGTCACCGACCACCATGCGCTCCGCGCTGCGCGCGAATGCGTCAACGAACTCGTCGTAGATAGAACGTTCGACGAGGACTCGGGACCCTGCGGCGCACACCTCCCCCTTGCCGTAGAAGATCCCGCCGGTGGCACCCTTCACGGCCGCCTTGAGGTCGGCGTCGGCGAATACCACGTTCGGAGATTTGCCGCCCAACTCGAGCGAGACCTTCTTGAGCGTCTCTGCCGCGTCCCGCATCACGGTCTTGCCCACTTCGGTGGAACCGGTGAACGCGATCGCGTCAACGCCGGGGTGACGCACGAGCGCCGCGCCCGCCGTCTGGCCAAAGCCAGGAACGACGTTGAGCACACCCTCCGGGAAACCGACTTCAGCAGCGAGCTCACCAAGCCGGAGCGCCGTCAGCGGGGTCTGTTCTGCGGGCTTCAGGACGACCGCGTTCCCCATCGCCAGGGCGGGGGCCACTTTCCAACTCGCCATCGACAGCGGGAAGTTCCACGGGGTGATGCAGCCGACTACGCCAACCGGCTCGCGTAGCGTGTAGTTCAGGAACGCCCCCTTCACCGGTATCGTCGCGCCATGGACCTTGTCGGCGAGGCCCGCGAAATAGCGGTACACCTCGACCACCAGGCCGAGGTCGGCGTACTTCGACTCAAAGAACGGCTTGCCGTTGTCCTGGGTCTCGAGCCGAGCCAACTCATCGACGTTGGCCTCGATGGCATCGGCGAGCTTCCACAGAAGCTGCGCGCGTTTGTGGGGGCTGATGGCCTTCCAGTCAGGGTTGGCCAGCGCAGCGCGGGCTGCGTCAACCGCCCTGTCAATGTCGGGTGCATCACCCTCCGCCACCGTTGTGATCGTCTCACCCGTGGCGGGGTTGATGGTCTCGAAGGTGGCCCCAGACGCAGCGTCAGCCCAGGCGTTACCGATCCACAGGCGATTTCGAATGTCTTGGCTCATCTCGCACGTCGTTTCAAGAAAGAAGAAACGGGGCCCGGCACATGTCCGGACCCCGCTTGTCTACAACCGGGCTTGATGCAACACCACACCAGCCGCCCGCGGTACATCTGCAGGCGCAGGGCTACTTGCCCTCGAAGTTAGGCGGCCGCTTTTCGATGTATGCGTTCAGGCCTTCCTTGGCGTCGCTGCTACCGAAGAGCTGTGCCTGAAGCTCACGTTCCAGCGCCAGCGCAAGTTCGAACGGCATCTCAGACCCTGTCTGCACTGAGCGCTTGATTAGGCCGACCGCCTTGGTCGCCTTGCCCGGCGTGCAGAACTTGCCAGCGTACTCAAGCACCGCGGCCACAAACGAGTCACGGTCTTCGTTGTCGTAGATCTCGTTCACTAGGCCGAGCTCAAGGGCCTTCTCGAACCCAAAAACGGATCCCTCAGCCATGAGCTGAATCGCCTTGGACTTACCGACGATACGCACCAAGCGCTGGGTGCCGCCCGTTCCGGGGAGGACTCCGAGAGCCACCTCGGGCAGACCGCACTTACCCGAGTCCTTCCGGGCGATGCGGATGTCGGCAGCCATCGCGATCTCCAACCCACCACCGACCGTGTGGCCGTTAAGGGCGGCGATTACGAGCTTCGGCGTGTGCTCGAGGCGGTTGAGTGTCTCGTTGGCGTGCAGGCAGAAGCAGTATTTCCAGTCGGGGTCGGCTTCGGAAAGCATGCCGATGTTCGCGCCGGCGCAGAAGAACTTCTCACCTTTTCCCGTGATGACGATGACTTCGACTTCCTTGTCAAAACGTGCCTTTACGATGCCCACATCCAGCTGGGCCATCATTTCATGCGTGTAGGTGTTCGCAGGCGGATCGTCGAGTGTGAGGATCGCGATCTTGTTCTGCACTTCGTAGTGGACCAGTACCTTCTCGGACATCAGAGCTTCCTCGAAATATTGAGATCGTGTCACGGCCTGCGAAGAGGCCGTCCCGTATACCCGCGGGTCGCCGGGAGTTCCGCTCCAAAACGGCTCAGGGGATGGCCTGAGACCGCTGGAGAGGGAAAAGTTACCCGAGCGCGACATCCGCGGTCAAGCAAGGGTGGCGGCGGCGGGGGATGGTGAGCGAAGTTCCTCCCATGACCTCCCGACGATTCATGCAGCCCCGGCGCCGGAGTACCTCCGCAGCGGCCTTTGTGGCTGCTGTCTCCGTGGTCTTCGTGGGGTGCGATGACGCGACCACCGATCCGCTCGCTCGGCTGGTGGCGGAAGAGACTGCCGGTGCACTCGCGATTGGTGTCGAGCTGCCCGATCCTGGCAGTTGGGATGTGCCTACTGACATCGCGCCGGAGGACGCTGACGCGTTGGCGCGTTGGGCGATGTCGTGGGAGGGCCCCGCGTCGCTCGCTCGTGAGACTCGTGAGACCGCCTATTCCCGCTTGGCGGCTCTCTTCGCGGCCCGCCTTGGGCGGGGTGGAATCGCCGAGCAGGCGGCGCGCCTCGGTGAGGGTGTGCACCGGGCGGCAGAACTGCCTCAGGACGCCTTGCCGGACCGTATCCTGACCAGCATCACAGAAGCGAGCCGGGAGCACACCCGCGCGGTGATGGCGCTGCGCATGGATCGAGCAGAGGCCGCGCTCGAGTACGTGATGAGGGGCTCAGATGCGCTCCGCGAGGTCGGGCCCGAGGCGATCGCCCGCACCCTGGTCAATGAGGTAGATGAAGGTTTTGGAAGGATTTCGCCGGGCGATGCGTACTCTGAACAGGATCTGGAGCGCCTGAAGCGACTCGTCCGGGGTGGACAGGAAGCCCTGCGTGAGCAGGATTGGGTGCTCGCGATCCGGCGCGCTTTTAATGCGCGCGGGCTGCTCAGAGTAGGCGACTCGGGAGCCAGCGATCTTTAGCCAGAAGGGCTTACTCATGAACCTCCGTCGGTGCGTTTTCGGCCTGGTCTTCGCTGTTGTCGTCGGTCCGTTCGCAGCCCCGATTTTGGCTCAGGATCAGGCCACTGTATATCGCGTTCCGGTGACAGGGGTGATTGAGCTCGGCATGGCCCCGTACATTGAACGCAGCATCGAGGAAGCCCTTCAAGCGGGCGCAGTCGCCTTGATCTTGGACATCGACACACCCGGAGGGCGGGTTGACGCCGCCGAGCGGATTTCGGACGCCCTCAGGGACGCGGGGCTTCCGGTGTACGCGATGGTGAACCGGCGGGCCTTCTCGGCCGGGGCGCTCATCGCGCTGTCCACGCTAAGGGTCTATATGCGCCCGGGTTCGGTGATGGGCGCGGTGACTCCGGTCGACGGGGCGGGGCAAAAGGCCCCAGAAAAGATTGTCTCCGCCATGCGCAGTGAAATGAGGGCGCTGGCCGAGGCTCGGGGTCTTGATCCGTCAGTGGCCGCGGCCATGGTGGATGAGGATGTCGCCATCGAGGGGATCGTGGAAGCCGGCAAGTTGCTCACGCTGACGACCGAAGAGGCCGTCGCGATTGGATACGCTGTGGAAATCTCGGAGCTTGATGCGCTGCTCGCCGACCTCGGCCACGCCAACGCGACCGTGGTTACCACAGAGGTGAACTGGGCCGAGCGGATCGTACGCTTCTTGTCACATCCCGCTGTGGCGCCCTTCCTTTTGTCGCTGGGCTTCCTTGGCTTGATTGCCGAAATTAAGACTCCGTCCTTCGGGATGGCGGGGGCGGCAGGCGTTCTCTCTCTCAGCCTCTTCTTTGGTTCCCACTTGATCGTGGGCTTGGCTGGGCTCGAGGACGTGCTCATGTTCGGTGCGGGCATATTATTGCTGGGTGTGGAGGTCCTCGTGATCCCCGGCTTCGGCCTGTTCGGAATCGCGGGTATTCTGGCGGTCCTGGGTGGACTCTACATGAGCCTTCTCGGCTCGTATCCGACCATGCCCGACTTCACACAGGCGGGTATGGTACTCACGACTTCAGCACTCCTGGTCCTTGTTTCTGTCTGGGTCCTAATGCGAACGCTTCCTCGGAGCGCTCGCCTGGCCCGGAGTGGGATCTTCCTGAAACAGAGAACCGACCGAGCGATTGGCTACGAGTCGGCTGAAGTGCGGACCGATCTGGTGGGTCACGAGGGCACGGCCATCACCCACCTCCGTCCCTCTGGCACTGCACTTTTTGGGGACCAGCGGATCGACGTGGTTTCGGAGTCTGAGTGGATCGCGGAGGGCACGGCCGTCCGTGTGATCAGTGCAGAAGGGTATCGCCACATCGTACGGGCGGTCCTGAAGGTTGGGGCCGAGAAGCACGCCGCCGGCGAAGACAGCTAACTATCTATCTTAGGAACGTTCATGGGCAACGAAAGCGTACTCGCGTTTGAAGCATTCTTGGTTCTGGTCGGCTTCGTCGCCATCGGGACGGTACTGTGGGCGATTCCGGTCCGGTTGTGGGTTGAGGCGACCTTCTCGGGCGTAAGCGTGGGGATCGGCACACTGGTGGGTATGCGGCTCCGGAAGGTGTCGCCCGCCGAGATCGTGCGGCCGCTCATCGCAGCGACGAAGGCGGGCCTAGACCTAGACATCAACGCGCTTGAGGCGCATTACCTCGCAGGTGGCCGTGTGGGCCGGGTCGTCGGTGCGCTGATTTCCGCCGACAAGGCGTCGATCGAACTCGCGTTCAAACAGGCGGCGGCCATCGATCTGGCCGGCCGAGATGTTTTCGAGGCCGTGCAGGTTTCGGTAAACCCGAAGGTGATCAACACGCCGCGAGTGGCGGCGATGGCGAAGGATGGTATTCAACTCATCGCGATCGCGCGGGTCACTGTCCGTGCAAACATCAACCGCTTGGTCGGTGGTGCGGGCGAAGAGACGATCCTGGCCCGGGTTGGCGAAGGAATCGTATCGACCATCGGCTCTGCCTCCTCCCACAAGGCGGTGTTGGAGAACCCCGATGCGATATCCAAGACGGTGCTCGCCAAGGGGTTAGATGCGGGGACGGCGTTCGAGATCCTGTCGATCGATATCGCTGACGTCGACGTCGGCAAGAACATCGGCGCAGAACTCCAAACCGACCAGGCTGAGGCGGACAAGAGGGTGGCTCAGGCACGGGCAGAGGAACGCCGAGCTATGGCGGTGGCGCAGGAGCAGGAAATGAAGGCGCTGGTCGGCCAAATGCGCGCTGAAGTCGTGAAGGCGGAGGCGCAGATCCCACTGGCGATCGCCGATGCGCTCCGATCCGGTAATCTGGGTGTGATGGACTACATGAAGTACCGCAATGTCCAGGCCGACACCGCTATGCGCCGCGCGATTGCTGGCCCCGACGAGTCAGACGTTGATTCGGGCCTCGAGTAGGCGCTCTGGTCATGGAGCAATTGGTCTTCGTTGGCATCATCGTCGCTTTTTCGATCTTGGATGCTGTCCTAAGAGGCAAAAAGAAAGGGGCTGAGGGCAGCGACGGCCTACCGGTTCCCCCGCCGAAGGAAGAGTGGGCCGAGGCTGACTGGGAAGGCGACGAGCCCACCTACGATGCCGATGCTCCGTACGATGATGGCCCTTCTTATGACGACGGGGCCACACAAGAGGACCGAGTGCCGCGGGAAATCCCGGTGCGGTCGGGGCCCCAGCCCAGCGGGTCGATGCCCGCCAAACAACTCTGGGAGGAGATTGCGGAGTTGTCGGCGCCGCGACGCACGCCACAACCGACGCCACCCGCGCTCACGCGCAAGGCTGAGGTGGCTTCCCAGGTGCCCCTGCCAAAGACGAAAGTCGGGACAATCGAGGAGCACAGCATCCATCGCTCGCACGCAGGCTACGGGACGGATCCGTCCACGAGGGCGCGTTCGGCAGAAGACGGTCTTGACCCGCTCGCTCAGCACCTTGGGAAGGATGCGGCGCTTGCTCGCCTGTTGCTCTCCAGTGGCAATGCCCACTCGCTGCGCCAGGCCGTCATCTTACAGGAACTGTTGGGGCCACCCGCGGCGTACCGCGAATAGCCCCAACACGCCGTTTCTACATTTCGCCGCGTGCCATTTTTCTTAGCACCGTCTGCAAGATGCCGCCGTTGACGTAGTACTCGACGTCTACGTCCGAGTCGAGGCGGGCCTTCGCCTCAAAGCGCGTCTCGGTGCCGTCTTCGGCTGCCGCAACAACATGAACGCTGCACCCCGGTTCTAGGCCTTCCTCGACCCCGGTGATCGTAAATGTCTCGCGGCCACTGAGCCCCAGTGATTTGGCGGTCGCTCCCTCCAAGAATTCGAGCGGAAGCACGCCCATCCCCACCAAGTTGCTACGGTGGATGCGCTCGAAGCTCTCCGCGATGACTGCTTTGACGCCCAGTAAGATCGTGCCCTTCGCCGCCCAATCGCGGGAGGAGCCCGTCCCATACTCTTGACCCGCCAGGATCACGAGCGAGGTCCCTTCTTTCTGGTAACGCATGGAGGCGTCGTAGATCGGGATGACCTCATCGCTTGGGAAGTGAAGCGTGTAGCCTCCTTCCTTTCCGTCCAAGAGAAGGTTCTTCATGCGGATGTTGCCGAAGGTCCCGCGCATCATGACCTCATGATTTCCGCGGCGAGCGCCGAACGTGTTGAAGTCCTTTACCTCGACGCCGTGCTCGCGCAGATACATTCCGGCCGGCTCCTCTTTCGGAATCGCACCGGCTGGCGAGATGTGGTCCGTCGTGACCGATTGGCCGAGCATCGCCAAGACCCGGGCACCGTGGATGTCACTGGGCTTCGGAACATCCAGGGTCATCCCTTCGAAGAAGGGCGGGTTGCGGACGTACGTCGACTCTGCGTCCCAGTCATAGAGGCTGCTCTCCGTGGGGAGCGGAAGCGCCTGCCAGTTTTCGTCACCCGTCGAAACCATGTCATACCGGGCGGTGAACATCTCTGGCTTGAGGGCCGACGCGACCGTCTCACGAACCTCCTGCGGGGACGGCCAGATGTCCGCGAGAAAGACCGGCTTGCCGTCTGTGTCGTGGCCGAGGGGTTCGTTGTAGAGGTCGATATCAATGCGCCCAGCGATCGCGTAGGCGACGACCAATCCGGGGGAGGCCAGATAATTCGCTCGCACCATCGGATGAATGCGGGCCTCGAAATTTCGATTACCCGACAACACCGAAGCGACCACCAAGCCGTTGTCTGCCACCGCCTTGTGAACCGCTTCCGGTAGCGGCCCGCTGTTGCCGATACAAGTCATGCAGCCGTACCCGACAACGTGGAATCGCAGCGCCTCGAGGTAGGGCAGAAGGCCTGCCTCAGTGAGGTAGTCGGTCACGACGCCACTGCCGGGAGCCAGCGCCGTCTTCACCCAAGGTTTGACGTCGAGCCCTCGCTCCACGGCCCGCTTGGCCAGCAATCCAGCACCCACCATCACCGATGGGTTCGAGGTGTTGGTGCAACTCGTAATCGAGGCGATGACGATGGTGCCGTCCCCGATCTCGTAGCTCTGGCCGTCGGCCTCGACGGTGACGCTCCGCCGCTGCTCTGTTGCCACGGCCGTACCGCCTTCACTTGCGTCGAGCGAGAAGCCCGATGGCACCAGCCCAGCCAGGTCCTTCGAGAAGGACTTGTGCATGTCTCCCATGCGGATTCGGTCCTGGGGGCGTTTCGGCCCCGCGAGGCTCGGCTCGACAGAGGCCAGATCGAGTTCGATTGTGGAGGTGAACTCGGGATCAGGGGTTTCGTCGGTGCGGAACAGGCCCAGTTCCTTGGAGATCCTCTCGACCCTCTGGACCATGTCCTCGGAGCGCCCTGTGCCGCGGAGATAGGCGAGAGACGACGCGTCGACCGGGAAAAAGCCGATGGTCGCTCCGTACTCCGGTGACATGTTGGCGAGTGTCGCCTTGTCGGGCAGCGTCAGGTTGCTGAGTCCGGCCCCGTAATATTCCACGAAGCGGCCGACCACGCCGTGTGAACGCAGCATTTCAGTGACCCGAAGCACCAGGTCAGTGGCCGTGGCCCCTTCTGGCAGCGTGCCCGTCAGCTTCATGCCCACCACTTCGGGCAGCAGCATGTAGTAGGGCTGGCCGAGTACCACAGCTTCGGCCTCGATGCCGCCCACGCCCCATCCCACAACGCCTAGACCGTTGATCATCGTCGTGTGTGAGTCGGTCCCGACGAGGGTGTCCGGATAGGCAAGGAAAGTCCCATGGTGCTCGCGTCGGTGAATCACCGAGGCGAGATATTCGAGGTTGACCTGGTGGACGATTCCGGTGCCCGGCGGCACAACCGAAAAATTATGGAAGGCTTCCTGCGCCCAACGGAGCAGGGCGTAACGCTCGTAGTTTCGCTCGAACTCACGCTCCACGTTGAGGCGGAAGGCGTCTGCGAAACCGAAGTGATCCACCTGTACCGAGTGATCGATGACAAGGTCAGCCGGGACGACCGGGTTGATGCGTTGGGGGTCGCCGCCGAGTGCCTTGATGCCGTCTCGCATTGCGGCCAGGTCGACGACAGCCGGCACGCCCGTGAAGTCCTGGAGGACGACGCGTGTGGGCATGAACGGCAGGTCAGCGCCCGCGTTGGTGGGGCTCCATTGGGTTACGGCCTTCACATGCTCCTGGGACACGTAGCTCCCGCCGGCGTGGCGAAGCGCGTTCTCGAGAAGGATGCGGATCGAAAAGGGAAGGCGATCCAGAGAGTCGACGAGGCCGTCGTCCTGTAGCTTTCCGATGCGATAGAAGGACGTCGGTCCCTCTGGAAGGTCGACCGTGGTGAGGGCGCCGAATGGGTCGAGTCTGGGGTCCGCCAAAGTGACTCCTGGTATTCGTGACAGCAAAATGGACTCTAATGATGGTTGATCAGAACGACGGTGTCAGGGGCTAGAAGGCTGTTGAAGAAGTACAGCGGCCCGCGTTACGGTGCCACGGCCCCAGGCCCTAGGCGGAGCGACGAAGGCATAGCACCGCTACGGTTAGGAGCTCCAACGACGGGAATGGGGCCGTGCCACCGTAACCCTCAGGCTCGTAAGATGATATTCACCATATGGTTGGGCGCAGGGGGGTCGCCGCCCATGAGGTCGTCTCTCCTCGCTCGCCGTAGAACAACTACGACTTGTCGTTGTTCCTATTCTTGGTCTGGCGAGACCCCTGCGCGCGGACCACTGTACTTCTTCAACAGTCTTCTACCCGTTGAGTGTTGGGCCAAGGGTTTGTTAGCTTCCTGCCCTTCGCTTGCGGTCCGAGTTCGGACCGTGCCTTGCCGGGGTGGCGGAACGGTAGACGCGGCGGCCTCAAAAGCCGCTGTCCGAAAGGGCATGCGGGTTCGATTCCCGCCCCCGGTACTTCTAGGATATTTCGAGGCGTGCAGTCGTTGATGGGCGAGACGCCGACCCGACTCTTACGCAGGAGCGGGGACCCAACAGGGTATCCGACCCCCGCTGTCAGCCTGTGAAGCGTTTCCGTTCGTCGAGCACGCGGCGGACCGTAAAGGTCAGTACCTCGGGCGAGAACGGCTTCTCCAGGATCGTGGCGGACTCAGAAATTCTCAGCGACGTCACGCCATCTAGGTACCCACTGATGAAGACCGTGACCAGGTTCGGGAGCCGGCGCAGCGCGCGGGCCTTAAGTTCAAACCCGGACAAATCCGGCAGCACGAGGTCGGAGATCAGAAGCTCGACCCTTTCGTTGCGACGCTCCAAAATCGCTAGAGCTTCTGCGGCGGTACCGGCCTCCAGCACCCGAAAACCGCTCTCTTGGAGCACGCGGGCAACTGTCTTGCGGAGCGCCTCGTAGTCATCAACCAAGAGAATGGTCTCCCGACCTCGGGGTGGTGCTTGGGCTTCGGGTCGGGGCGTTGCTACGGGCTCCCCACGAGCCTTCGGCAGATAGACCTCAAAGACCGCTCCGCCGCTCATCGCGTCTGAGAGCCGCACGAACCCGTGTCCCCTGCCGAGCAACGCCGTACACGATTGAGAGACCGAGCCCGGTCCCGAGATCCTGCTCCTTCGTCGTAAAGAACGGATCAAACACCAGATGGCGGACTTCGGGGGGCATACCGGTACCGGAGTCCGTAACCCGAAGCAGGGTGTACTCTCCTCCCCTCGTGCCTCCGTTGATCACCGCAAAATGGTCATCGATGTCGACCACCTCAGTGTAGATGCGCAAGGAGCCGCCGTTGGGCATCGCGTCTCTCGCGTTCACGACCAGGTTCAGGATTATTTGCTCCAGGTGTGCTCGGTCCGCGTGCACGACGGGAAGCCCCCGCTCTCCGGTCGAGAACTGGACATCGACCGAGTCCGGGAGCACGCGCTCCAGCAGGGGCTGTAGTTCACCGATGATGGCGTCGAGGTTATGGGCCTCTGCTGCGGAAGGGAGGCGCCTCCCCAGAGTCAGAAGATGCGCCACCAAAGACTGCCCGCGTCGAGATGCCTCCACGATTTCGCGCACATCAGGGACGCCCTCGTCCATCACCTGATTCGTCATCATCAGGAGTTCGGCCCTTCCACGAATCACCGAGAGGATGTTGGCAAAATCGTGCGCCACCCCAGTGGCTAGCCGGCCGACCGCCTCCATTCGCTGCGAGATGTGAAGCTGATCGGAAACGAGCTGTCGGTCCGCCTCCAGCGAGCTGGCCAACTGACGCATGACAAGCTGGTGCCGGAGCAGGAGGCTGCCGAGCGCCCCGACGATGAAGATCAGTAGCAATTCCCGCACGCCGTCGGCCCCCGGTTCTCTCATGCCCGCAGCGCCTAATATGAGGTGGACGGTGGGAAGGGCGAGAGCTAAACCCGCGAGCCCGGTGCGCGCAGGAAGAAGGGCGTCGAGTCTCTCTTCAGAGATGGCGAATTCGTCCTCTCGTTCAGCGGGGATGGGCCAGGTCCGACACTGGATCGCGATCAGGATGCACAGAATCGGGAGGTGCCAGAGCAGATCCAGTGGCGTTCCCGCATCGATCTGAGGGACCGCATCAAGGAGCAACAGGCCCTCCGCAATGTCCGCGAAGAACCAAAGTCCGTACGCGGCTGCGAGGGCCCTATACGTCCAGCGCCAGTCCGGGCCAATTCGGCTTCTCAGCACGGCGATCAACCGTAGCGCGATGTAGGCGTCCAGAACCACGTACATCGCCAGCGAAGGAACCCAAGACCCGTACGACTCCGGCACGAAGATGCTTGGGAGAACGATGAAGTACCCGAGGAGCCCGAACACGAACACGAGACCACCCAGAAGCTCGATCTGCTGGAGACGCCCGCGGTGCCCGCGAGCCGCTACTCAATCTGGGCGACGCTCCAGGGCGAACGCGACAATGAGGTAGCCAGGGACATAGAAAGCGTCTTGAGTCAGGTCGAACCACTGCGTTTCGGTTGCCCGCAGGGGGAGAACGAAGTACATCGCCCGGACGACCAAGAACATGAACACGCTGGCGGCGAGGAGGGCCCAAAAGCCTCGTGCACGGCCAGTTTCGCCTGATCTCCACGCGAGGATAGCCGCAACAAAAGCGACCAGCAGGCTCGGCGCGTCGGAGTACAAACTCGCCAAGACGAACGTAAGGTTGGTGTCGAGGACCGGGAAAAAGGACGGTAGTAGCGACGCGACCCAGACGATCACGCCTGCGGTCAATATTCGATCACGCAACAGGAAATGACGTCCGTCTGGCGCGGAGTCAGAGGCGGGTGGTGCTTCGGTAGCTTGTGCGGGGGCGCCGTGCAACTTGTCTCTGATTCCGTACGAGGGGAAAGAATCCTCAGTGGCCCGAAGATCTTCGTACTAATTCACAGTACTCCGCACGAACTCCGGATTCAAGCAGGGTGTATGCTTGATAGCCAATCTCGTGACTTCATCGTTATTGCCCTTGGGACGCTTGAGTCCCGTCGGTATACTAGATAGTTGTTAAACCAAGGACGACGAGTAACGCTCGGCCCCGCTGGAGATACCATGGCAGAAACCGGAAACGAGAGCAAAAACACTCTCTCGATCCGCGACAACCGTACCGGACGCGACTATGAGGTGGACATCCATGATGGCGAAGTAATTCGCGCCATGGATCTTAGGCAGATCAAGGTCAACGAGTCTGACTTCGGGATGATGGCGTACGATCCGGCGTTTTCGAACACGGCATCGACGCGTAGCGAAGTGACGTTCATTGACGGCGAGAAGGGCATTCTCCGTTACCGCGGCATTCCGATCGAACAGCTGGCAGAGCGCAGTTCGCATCTCGAAGTGTCGTATCTCCTGCTGAAAGGAGAGCTACCCACCGAGAGTCAGCTCAACGCGTTCGTGCACGACGTGACGTTCCATACCTACGTGCACGAGAACATCACCGATCTTTTCGAGGGCTTCCGGTACGATGCCCACACCATGGGGATGGTCATCAGCGGTGTGAGCGCGCTGTCGACCTTCTACCCCGAGGCCAAAGAAGTAGGGGATGCAGACACCCGCTGGGAACAGATTGTGCGGCTCGTAGCCAAGATGCCGACGCTGGCTGCGTATGCGTACCGTCATCACCGCGGGCTGCCCTACGTGTACCCCGAAAACGAGCTCTCCTACTCGGCCAATTTCCTGAACATGCTGTTCAGGATCGGGACCCGTGACTACAAGCCGAGCCCGGTGCTTGAGCGGGCGCTGGACGTGTTGTTCATTCTTCATGCGGATCACGAGCAGAACTGCTCGACGACCGCCATGAGGGTGATCGGTTCGTCCCAGGCCGATCCGTACTCTGCCTTGGCGGGCTCCATGGCTGCGCTTTACGGGCCACTGCACGGAGGCGCCAACGAAGCGGTTTTGCGTATGCTCAACCGGATCGGCAGCGTAGATAACATCCCTGCGTTCATGGAGGGTGTAAAGAAGCGCGAAGAGCGCCTCATGGGCTTCGGACACCGTGTGTACAAAGCCTACGATCCACGTGCGAGCATCATCAAACGCACAGCTGATGAAGTGTTTGAGGTGACGGGACGTAATCCGTTACTGGACATTGCATTAGAGCTCGAGCGCATCGCCCTGAACGAAGACTTTTTCGTTGAGCGTAATCTGTACCCCAACGTCGATTTCTACTCGGGTATTATATACCAGGCGATGGGATTCCCGGTCGAGATGTTCCCCGTCCTGTTCGCGATTCCACGCACGGTTGGGTGGCTGGCGCAGTGGCAGGAGATGCTGATGGATCCGGAACAGCGCATCGCCCGCCCGCGACAGGTTTACGTGGGCGCGGGCGAACGTGATTTCGTGCCGATCGGTGAGCGTGGCTGACCGAACGCTGTAGTGCGATTTGCGAGGGGGCGTCCGAGTGCGGACGCCCCCTTTTGCGTCTTATTACGAGAGGGGAACGACGATGAATGAGTCCGCTTGTATTGATTTGATGCACTTGGGGCTGGACGGCGCGATCGCCTGTTATTTGGTGGATACCCACGAACCGACCATCGTCGACCCGGGACCGACCACGTGCCTTGATGTGCTGGTGAGGGCACTGGCGGAGCGTGGCCTGGGGCCCCGCGACCTCAGGCACGTGCTTCTGACCCATGTCCACCTGGATCATGCCGGCGCCACAGGACACCTTTTGGAGTTGTTTCCGAAGGCGACCGTGCACGTCCACGTCGATGGCGCGTCCTACATGGTGGACCCCGAACGGCTCGTAGCGAGCACGCGTCGCACGTTCGGGGAGGCCCACGATCGACTTTGGGGAGAAATGAGACCTGTCCCAGCCGACAGAATCGAGGCATGGAGTCCCGGTGACCCCGGCCCTTGGCCTGGTGTGCGGACGGTCTCGACCCCCGGACATATTGCACACCATCTGGCGTATTTGGACGAGCGTGACGGCACGTTGTTCGCGGGGGACGCCATGGGGATTGTGTTGTCAGGTGGGCCATCACACCCGCCGACTCCTCCCCCTGCGGTCGACTTGCGGGCCTGGGCCAAAACGTTGAACGAAGTAGGGGCGATCGGACCCGAAAGGTTCGGGGCGACCCATTTTGGTATTCACGAGGGCATCGAGGAGCGACGCGTGGCCCTGCAGACGCGCCTCGATGCACTGGAGGCACGGGTGCGGATCGCGTTGGAGCGTGAAGACGGGGCGGATGCTGACCGCTTTAACGACGAGGTGATGGAAGAGTTGGGGCCCTACATGGGGGAGGATCGCGTAAAGCGGTACTTCGACATGTTCTCGGCGGCGACCGACTGGGCTGGAGTGGCGTTTTACGTGAAGCGGAATCCCTGAGGTTCGTTCGAGCGGTAGCGGGCAGAGCCAAAATTGAGAGCGGAGAGCGGTTGATGCGAAGAGAAGACTTCCTGACGTCGAAGATCATGAGTGGATGCGCCCTCGTTGCGATGTTGGCGGTTTCGACGCCGGCCGACCTCGCTGGTCAGGCACAATCCGCAGCCAGCCCTCGACGCCCCGTACCCGCGCCGGTGGTGCTTCCTCCGTTCTATCAGAGGTCGCTCGATCGGGGGTGGCGCAGCGCGGACGGGAGTCCGGGACACGCCTATTGGCAGCAGGGCTCGTCTTACGAGCTGACCGCCAAGCTCGACCCTGAGACGTCCCTCCTCGTGGGCTCCGTGCGGATCTTGTATGCGCAAAATGCGCCGGCCACGCTTCCTGGGGTCTGGTTGCAGCTGTCTCAGAACCTGCACAAAGAGGGGTCGCCCAGGCAGGCGACTCAGGAAATTACCGGCGGTGTGACCCTGACCAGTGTTCTCGTTGACGGAGAGCCGCTAGAAGAGAGTGAACTCGAGGACGGGCCCGGCTACGAGGTGGACGGCACCCTCATGCAGATCAGGCCGGCTCTGCCAGTGGAGAAGGGAGACACATTGGAGCTTGAGATCGGCTTTGAGTTCACTGTGCCCCAAAACGGGTCCGGTCGAATGGGTCATTCGGATAAGGAGATGTATTTCATCGCCTATTGGTTCCCAAAAATGGCCGTTTTTGACGACCTGAGGCTCTGGGATGCGCAGCCCTACCTAGGCAACGCAGAGTTCTATGATGGCTTCGCCAACTACTCCGCTGAGATCAGCGTCCCAGCCGGATGGAGTGTGATGGCGACGGGTGAACTCCAGAACCCGAATGAGGTCTTCACGCCGCTGACGTTGGAACGCCTGGCAGAAGCGGCCACGTCGGACGCACTCGTGACGATCGCGGCCCAAGGCGAGCGCGACGCGGAGACGGTAACCACGCTCGGCGATGACGGTTGGCTGACCTACCGCTTCACCGCCGAAAACGTTCGTGATTTTACATGGACCACTTCGAACGTGCAGCATTGGAACGCGACGTCCGCTCTTGTGCCAGACCGGGATGAGGACGGCGAGGAAGATCGAGTCATGATCCACTCGTTTTGGCGCCCGGAGCGGGCTCCGCTGTGGGCCGATCAGTGGCTCTACGGCAAGCAGTCGATCGAATACCACTCGGTCTACACTGGCTTTCCGTACCCGTGGTCACACATGACCTCGGTAGAGGGTGCGGATATCATCGACGGTGGAATGGAGTTCCCCATGCTGACCTTGATCGGCCCCTATGAGGGTCAGGACGCGCAGGCGCTCTTCAATGTCACGTCCCATGAACTCGCGCACATGTGGATCCCGATGATCGTGGGCTCGAACGAAAAACGGCACGCGTGGATGGATGAAGGCTCTACGACGTTCTTGGAAGACCAGAGCCGTATGGAGTACTGGCCTGGCGTGGATCACCATAGGGTCGAGGGAAGGAGCTATCTCCAGGTCGCTGGCGCGCAGTTGGAGCAGAGCATGATGCGCCATGGGGACTGGTACGAACCCGGTCCAGGCTACGGAAACGCGTCTTATTCCAAACCCGCCACGCTCATGGTTGCTCTGCGCGAGTTGATGGGTCGGGAGAAGTGGGAAGAGGCGTATCGAGCCTTTATATCCGAGTGGGCCTACAAGCATCCCACGCCGTGGGACTTCTTCGCGACGTTCGAGCGCTTCGCGGAACAGGACCTCGATTGGTTCTGGACGTCGTTCTACTTCGAGACATGGACGTTAGATCATTCTGTGGGCGCCGTGGTGGCGAAGATCGGCGGTGGAGCCACCGTGACCATCGAGGATCGCGGTTTCGCCCCGTTTCCCGCCAAGGTCTCTATTCGCACCACGGCCGGCGGGGTGATTGAGCACGAAATCCCGGCTGAGCATTGGCTAGACGGGAATACGACGTACCAGATCGATGTGCCGGCCTCGGCAGGCACCGTCCGGCGCGTGGAAATCGACCCGTCAGGCCTGGCCCCAGACGTGGATCGTTCCAACAACATCTGGCCGCGGGGGTAGGCGGAGGGGCGCCTCGTGCCTCGGATCAGAGCTTGGTTGGTGCCCGACGGAGTCCGGGCACTTGCTAAACGCCCCCTGGACGGCCCGCGAGACCCAATGCGCGCGGAAGCCGTCCGGCGGGGTCGCTCCCTATGAAGACGGTATCGAAGCTACGCTTCGCATAGCGCAGTCGCGGGAAGGAAGAAGATGACCGCCAACAGTAACGATTGGACCCCAAGATGTTTTCCCGCGCAAGCGACCTCTTCAAAAGGAGCGACCCCGCAGGGCGGCTTCCGCCTTCTACTCAGAGCCCTCGATCTTCGCCGCCAACCCCACAAGCGTTCCACAAGGCGCCCGAACGAAGATTTCGTCCATGCCGTAGAACGTCTGCCGCCGCGCCACGACGACTTCTCTCTCTCCCAGAGCGGCAATCGTTGCGTCGAGGTCGTCCACCTCGACGAACAGCGTAGACGTCCCGTGTGCGAGTTCGGCTCCCAGTCCGGCAGGGGCCCCAGATTCGCCCAAATCGGCATCAATGCTGGCTCGACTCTGGTACATCAGCTCGATATCGCCCTGGTGGAGCATCGCGAAGCCCATCGCGTCTTCATGGGGCACCGTGACCGTGACGGTGAGGCCCAGTGTGGTCCAGAAGTCCAGGCAGGGTTCGATTGCGTCGACGGTGATGATGGGTGTGGCTTTCTTCATGACTTTCAGGGCTGAGCGTGGGATGACTAGCCGGGATGGTCCGCTTCTGAGACCAAGAACGCAAGGAATCGAGTGGCAGAGTTGGGTTACCCCCAGCTCTTGATCCCAGGCGGACTTTGCCTGAGTGCCGTGAGATAACTGAACGGGCTCGGACCCTTGTGATCCGGATCGGCCAAAGATTCCAATGCGGAGGGCAGGGCGCCTGGTCGCTCCTCGATGTCCTGAGAGGCCTTGTCGTGGACCATCATGAGGCCGTTTTCGGGGGCCGCCGCACCGGTGAGGCTGCCGTCGGGGCGCCCGGCGCGCACGACCGGTTCGAAGTCAGTTCCAGCGGCCTCACCGTCTCCGTAGGTCTTCGAAAGCCCACGCCTCCGAATCGGGGCTCCGGGGACCCTTAGTGCCTCCACTTCGTAGGCGATCACGTTCAGAGTGTCTCCGTCTTTTTGGAGCTTTCCACGCACCGTGAGGAAAGGCTCTAGGCGCACCTGATTACGGTCCCGTTTGTAGATATCAGGCTTAACAATCACGTTTATGGGACCGTACTCATCTTCCATCAGGACAAAGACATAGCCCTTTGCAGTTCCAGGCCTTTGGCGCGTGGTTACGAGCCCCGCGACCCGCACGGTGCTCCCCTGCGCCAGTTGTGGAAGTCGCTCGGATGAGACGGTCCCGTCGGGGAGCGAACCCTTCAAAAGCGTGAGCGGATGGAGTTCAGCCGAAAAGCGTAACATTCGGTATTCGGCCACCATCTGGTCCGACGCATCGAGGTCCGGGAATGCCAGGCCTGCATAGGGGTCGGCGAGCGCCATTTCGGTCTGGGCATGGTCATCGCGGCCCCCTGTGCGCCCGTTGTCGGTCTCCGGGCCGAGCCAAAGACCGGCCTGCCAGAGCAATTCCCGTCGCGTCAGTCCGAAGTCACCGAATCCGCCCACCCAGATCATGTTCTCAATGGCTGGGCGCTTGAGGGCAGCCGGTGTACGGCGCAAAAAGTCGATCAGAGACGTGTATGGGCCACGTTTTTCGCGTTCGTCGACGATTCTCTGGGCGATTTCGGTGCCCCAGCCCCGCACGAAGCCCAACCCGATGCGCAGGTCGTTTCCCTCGGGGGTGCAGATGACCTGGCTGTAGTTGAGGCTGGGCAGGAGCGTCTTGATACCGTTCCGACGCGCATCTCGACCCAGGGCGTCCAGCGAATAGAACCCCATGGGCTGGTTATTAAAGAGACCGACGTAGAACTCGATGGGGTAATAATGGCGTAACCACGCGGATTGATAGGCCAATAGGCCGAAGGCCGCCGCGTGGGACTTGGGGAAGCCGAACTCCGAAAAGGCCGTGACTTGCTGGAAAATTTCTCGGGCCGTGACTTCTTCGACCCCGTTGGCGAGCGCGCCTGTCCGAAACTCCTCCCAGTGGGCGACTAGGGCTTCTTTTGAGCGCTTCCGGCTCATCGCTCGCCTGAGGGACTCGGCTTGACCGTCCGAAAAGCCCGCCAATGCTTGGCAAACGGTCAAAACTTGGTCTTGGAAGATGATCACGCCCAAGGTTTCCGCGAGCGGGCCCTCAAGAAGCGGGTGCGGGTAGGGGATCTCGTAGCCCGGGTTCTCCCGCAGCATCTCTCGACGACGTACATACGGGTTCACCGCGCCGCCCACGATGGGGCCGGGGCGCACGATGGCCACCTGCACGGCGAGATCTTCAAGATTACGAGGCCTGGTGCGGCGTAACATCTGAATTTGGGCCCGGCTTTCGACCTGAAAGAGCCCCACGGTGTCCCCGGAGCACACCCGATCGTAGATCGCCTCGTCCTCGAAGTCGATTCGGGACAGGTCAGGGGCTTCGCCGTGGCGTTCCGAGATCAGGTCGATGCTCTCTTCGACCAGAGACAGCATGCCGAGCGCGAGGAAGTCGATCTTGATAAAACCCGCGTCCTCACAGGAGTCTTTGTCCCATTGGCACAGTACGCGGCCCTCCCAGGCGGCGGGCTCGAGCGGGACGATTTCGACGAGCGGGCGGCTTGAAATGATCATGCCACCCACGTGCTGCGAGATATGGCGAGGCAGGCCCGCCACATCTTCTGCCAATTCGCCCAAAAGCTTCCAAAGTTGAGCGTCTGCGCGGTCTTTGAACTCCGGCAACGAGGCGATTTCTTCGGCTAGGCCCGATGCAGAGCGGTGTTCAGACAGCTTGGAGAGCTTTTCGAGCTCGCCCATGGGCAGTTCGAGCGCCTTTCCGATCTCACGAACTGCCGATTTGAGGCGATATGTGGGAAATGTGCACACCAAAGCCGTGTGCTCGTGACCGTATTTCTTGTAGACCCGCAAAATGAGCTGTTCCCTGATGTCCCTAGGGAAATCGAGGTCGATATCCGGCACGCTACGAAGGGCTTCGTTGAGGAAACGGCCCAAGAAGAGGTTGTTCTTGACCGGGTCGATGTGGGAAAGTCCGATCAGGTAACAAATGATGGATGACACAGAAGAACCACGCCCCCGTCCGGGTGGGAGCCCGGAATGCCCGCGCGGGGCTTCTCCGCGCACTTCGCGCGCCACCTGGGTCGCTAACTCCATGATGTCGCGATACACGAGGAAGAAGCCCCCGAGGCCGTGCAGATCTACGAGTTGCAGTTCGGTCTGCAGCCGGTCCTCGGCGTCGCGTTCTTGCTGGCTTCCTGGCTTATACAGCGTCCCGATCTTCGCCCGGCACATTGCAGCGAGCGACTCGATGTCCCCACCACGCTCTGATCCCTCGAAATTGGGAAATTCGTAGCCCAAATCCTCGGTTAAGTCGAAGGCGGCGCAACGTTCGGCGATAAGCAGAGTGTTGGTGATGGCCTCAGGCCGGGTTTCGAAGCGGTGATGCATCTCCCAGGGCTCGGCGAGGTGGAAAAGCCGGTTGGCCCGCCTGGCTCCATGCGCCGCGTCCAGCGTCGCGCGGTTTTTGATGGAAACGAGCACATCCTGGAGCCGATGACGTTCCGGACGGTGATAGTGCACGTTACCGGTCGCCACTACGCCAAGCCCCATGTGACCTGCGTGTCGTGCAAGCGCCTTGTTTCGGGCTGTATCTCCTTTCACTGCATTGTCTTGCAGCTCTACGAAGACACTTCCCGGGCCGAAGGCGCTCACCAGTTGTCGAGTAAGACCCTCTGCGTCGCTTACAGAAGAGTTAAGTGCAGCCGTGAGCGGGCCTTTGGGGCATCCAGTGAGGAGGATCAGTCCTTCTGACAGTGCGAGCAGGGAGGGTAGGGCAAGCCGGGTATCGCCTCGCTCGGAGCCCATGTGGGCCTCAGTGATGAGCCGGCACAGGTTGGCGTAGCCTTGAGGTGTTTCGGCCAGGAGCGTGACGTGATGGCCGTCCTCGGGCTCGTCGACGCCAGGAAAGCAGTCCCGGAGGGTGACTTCGGCGCCTGTGATGGGCTGGAGGTTCACCCGACTTGCCGCGTGCGCGAACTCCATGGAGCCATAGAGGCCGTTGTGGTCCGTAAGCGCGAGTGCCGGATAGCCCAATTCGACCGCACGCATCGCCAGTTCTTCTGGATGCGATGCGCCATCCAGGAACGAATATCCTGAGTGACAGTGCAGTTCGACGTAGGGGATGGGCACTTCGATCCGACCTCGGAGCAACACGTCCTGAAACGGACGCTAGTCATCGCGCGAGCCAGCCCGCGGCCTCTTATTTCCATCGCTGGGGACGAAACCGAAAATAAACCGAAAGTCAGGGGAGCGCAAGAAAACCAATGCTCGCGCGCGGGAGAACCGGACCACATGTTGTTCGCACAACTTGAAGCTTGCTGGAGCTTTACCCTATGACCAACCCAGGGCCACACCGGGCGTCTCGAAGCCGCGATCGCGGGCCGCTACAACATCGACCGACTCCTCCGCGAGGGCGGCATGGCCACTGGAGCGGACTACCCGGTCGGGAGTAGTGTCTCGAGGTGCTGCTCCTGCGCATCCATCACGGCACTGAGCCGCACCCCACGGTCGAACGGAGGGTGACTTTCTACCCTCCGCCCTCTGTCCTCTGTCGCTGCCTCCCTCGTGGGCCTAAGATCGCCCTTCACCCTCACCGATAGGAGCGACATGGCCGACGTCGTCTACACCGCCGATATCAAGATCGAGCGGATTAAGGGGCCTCACCGCCACGCGTGGATTCCCGCCAACGATCAGCCCGTCGAGTTCGGCGTGCACAGCGCGATCGCAGCGCACTACGGGGTTGAGCCCGAACGTCAAATCTCGACCACCCTCGACTACATGATGGCCGCTGCGGGTGGCTGACTAACGGGGACCTTCGGAGGCGCGCTGGAGGCGCGCGGGATTGATGCGAGTGCGGGTGCCCTAGTCGGACAGGTTCGGGGCGAGGTCGAAAAAGAGGATGACGGGGTCATCGTGGTGAAGCGCATCCACGTCACCTACCACCTGAAGGCGGGTGAGGAACACCGGGAGACGGTGGAGCGTGTGCACGACTTCCACGCGAACAAATGTCCCGTATATCGATCGATTTACACGTCGATTGATATCACGACGGAATTTGTGCTGGAGAGCTAGTTCCCTAGCCGAGCCCGCACCTCTTCCATCCAGTTCTGGACGAGAATGAATTCGTTCGGGATGGTCTCGTCACCCCCGGCGCCGAACTGAATCATGAGGAAAGACTGGTCGTCTAGACCCACGTCCCAGCTCGTGTAGTTCGGCTCGGAATCGAGGCCAAGTTCGGATACGTTGAAGAGCGGGCGTCGGTCCGTGACTTCGAACGCACCGTTCTGGGTGCGGATTCCGGCCACCACCATCTCGCCCGCACTATTCACGAAGAAGAGTTCACGGCCGCTTCGAGCCCATTTCGGGTTGCTGGCCTCAGACGTCGAGATCTGCCATTTGCCATCCTGCGAATTGGGGAAAGGACGCACGTAAATTTCGTCTCGACCCGTCTCCGTGGACTCGTATGCGATCCACTTTCCGTCCGGCGACAGAGCCATACCTTTCTCATCGTAGGGTTCGGCTGCGACGGCCCTCGGCTCCGTCTCGCCGACTCGGAGGCTGACGAGATCGCGCACGCCGAACACGTTGCTAAGACCGCCCACGCGCAGCGCCCATGTGGAGCCGTCCGGAGTCAGTTCTGCCTCGAGAATCGAGCCGTCGAGGTCCAAGAGCACCTCAGGTGAGCCTGTTCCGTCGGCCGCTTGGGTCCAGAGATCGTACGTCCCCGCATCACTCGCTCGATCCGAGGTGAAAATGATGTTGCGCCCATCCTTGGACCACCGGGGACGGCGGTCGAGTCCCGGGTCGAACCTAAGCCGCGACAGCGGACCGTCCGGGAGCTGTTTCACCCAGATATCGTCACCCTGGTCACCGGTGATTTTCACGGCGAGCCGTTCGCCGTCCGGTGACAGATCCACCGCGACCTCCGGCGTGCCCGGATTGAACATCCAATTCGGGTCCACAGGCGTCACGTTGCCCTGACGGTCGACGCGCACCACACGGCCGTTGGCGCCCGCCGTGGAAGCGCCGGTCCAGTAGAGAAGGGTACCGTTCCTAGCCACTTGGTAATACGGCAAGTCATCCCCATCGACCCTCAGCCCATCGACCAACGGAATCGCTGGACCGTCGAGCGCCATCGTTTCGTAATTGAAACGCCCCGGCAATATCTGTCCCTCGACGGCGGCGAAGATCAGGTAACCGTCGTCTGTGAGAAACGGTTTGACCCCCGGTGTCACGACGCGGCGCTCGCCGGTGGAGAGCCGAACAGCCTCAACTCGATAGGGTGATCCCCACACAGTGAAGACAGCCACGTCATGCTCCGCATCGACCTCGTAGTCCCCGTGTTGCTCGCCGGCAACGGTCTCTGTTACAGACTCGGAGGGACCGCCTGCAGCCGAGACACGCGAGATGCTGGCACGTTGGTTCAGAAAGTAGATGAATCCGTCTCGACCCCACCTCATACAGCATGTCGCCGAGTCCGCGACGGTTCGCACAACGCCGCCCGCGATGAGGGCCACCTTCAACGTGGAGCCAACATTGAATGCAACCTCGGTGCCGTCGGGCGAAATGACGGGAGAGAGGCCCTGCTCGGTGCCGGAGATCTCAGTGGCCGTCAGCGCCCCGAGTCGCCGGACGGCAAGCTTAGACACACCACCCTCCGTGATCGTGAGCACGATGGCGGTCCCGTCGTCGGAAATGTCGAACTCGTAGTTCGTCGCCTGACCCTCCAAGGGACGTAGCGAGAATCGCTCGACGCCGAGTGGTGCTGGCGGCTGTAGCATTGTGAACGCTGCGATACCCGCAAAGGCGGCGGCAACGGAAGACGCCCCGATCGCGATGCCCTTCCACTTTCCGCTTGCTGCCGGGCCGGTCTCTAGGGGACTCTCTCCGTGTCTGTACGAAGGATCCGCGAGCGCCTTGGCGAACGCCTGTGCACCTGTGAATCGGTCGGCTGGGAGCTTCTCTAGGGCCTTCCGGATGGCCGCGTCGACGTTGAAGGGAATCGACTTGCGTACAGCTGTTGCCGATACCGGAACCCCCTGGTGATCTTCCCAAGGACGGCCTGCGCAGTGCTGCCGGGGTAGGGTGGTTCCCCGACCAACATCTCGTAGAGCACGCACGCCAGCGCGAACGTGTCGCTGGCCGGCCCGATGACCTGATCTCCCGTCGCCTGCTCGGGGCTCATTTAGAAGGGCGTCCCCACGCTGAGGCCCGTTTCCGTCAGTCGACGATCACTCGCGGAGCCCACAGCGAGGGCGATGCCGAAGTCCGCGACAAGCGGCTCGCCGCGGCTGAGCAGGATGTTGGCTGGCTTGATGTCGCGGTGGACGACTCCGGCCTCGTGCGCGGTCTCGAGCGCGTTGGCGATCGCGGTCGCGATACCGAGCGCTTCATCAATGGGGAGCTGACGGTCCCGGTCGAGCCGGTCCTTGAGGGTCTTGCCCTCAATGAACGGCATCACATAGAAGAGGAATCCGTCCGCCTCACCCGAATCGAAGAGAGGTAGGATGTGCGGGTGCTGGAGGTTTGCTGTGGTCTTGATCTCCGCCAGGAACCGCTCCGCGCCGACCACTGCAGCCAAGTCCGGCTTAAGGACCTTCAGCGCGACCTTTCGCTAGTGCTTGAGGTCATCCGCCAGGTACACCGTGGCCATCCCGCCTTGACCGATTTCCTTCTCGACGAGGTACCGGCCTAGAAGGGCCGCGTTTAGGCGCTCGATGGGGCTTGCAGTCATACCATGTCCGTTTTGTAGGCCCGGTCATTGGGACCAGGTGGCTCGGCGGATGGGAGGAGGCCGCGAGCGGGGGGATGCGTTTTCCAACCGGCGGACGGTAGGCCTTGCACCCCAGAGGGGCAAGCACGGCTGAGGGTTGAAGTCGCCTACGCTCAGGGGTGCGGGGCGATCGGTCCGTTCCAGGATCGCCCCTCAAAGGGGCGCGCCCTAGCCCGGGCTAGACCTGCCCGAAGAGCGTCTTGCCCTCGCTGAGCAGGTCGGAGCATGCGACCGCTGTCCGCTCTGCCATCGACTGCTCCGCCTTCTTCAGATACGTGCGGGGGTCGTACAGTTTCTTGTTGCCGATTTCGCCATCGATCTTGAGCACAGCGTCGTAGTTCTTCATGACGTGGTCGACGATCGGGCGGGTGAAGGCGTACTGAGCGTCGGTATCGACGTTCATCTTCACGACACCGTATCCAAGCGTCTCCCGGATTTCGGAAAGCAGTGAGCCGCTGCCTCCGTGGAAGACCAGGTCCATCTCTGCGGCGGCGCCGTGCTTGGCCATCACCGCGGCTTGGCCCTCCCGGAGGATCTCAGGGCGGAGTTTTACGGCGCCTGGCTTGTAATGCCCGTGCACGTTGCCGAAGGTTGCCGCGAAGGTGAAGCGTCCCAGGTCGTGCAGAGCCTCATAGACGGCCACCATGTCCTCCGGCGTCGTGTAGAGGTGCTCCTCCGGCGTATCATCGCTTCCGGCAGAACCGTCTTCTTCGCCGCCAACCACGCCGGCCTCAACCTCTAGAATGATCTCATTCTCGGCACAGAGAGTCAGATATTCCTTGGAGATGGCCAGATTCTGGTCCAAGGGAAGGGCCGAAGCATCCAACATGTGGTTCTGGAAGAGATTTCCGTCGCCCTTTGCCCGCCTCGCCGCCGTGGCCTCGATGAGCGGCTTGAGGAAGCTCGCGGCCTTCTCGGGCTGACAGTGGTCGGTATTGAGGGCGACCAATACGTCGTATTGCTCGGCAAGACGGTGCGCAGCCTCAGCGAGGACAATGCACCCGTAGGCCGCATCGGAATTAGCGAGGCCAGAGGCGAATTGGCCGGCCCCCGTCGAAAATTGGATGATTCCGTCTGACTTGGACTCGGCGAAACCCTTCATCGCCGCGTTCAACGTGATGATCGACGTGACGTTGATGGCGGGGTAGGCGTAGTCGCCCTGCTGGGCGGCATCGAGCATCTGAGCGAATTGGGCTGGGCTGGCGATGGGCATGGCAGGTCGGGTTGAAGGACGTTTGACAAAATGTAGGCTGTTTGGCGACGGACGGGAGTAGGGGGAAGTCCCTTGCTTCTCCAGTTTGGAGCCGAGCACGACCTCCTATCTTAGAAACACGCGGGTGCAGTCCCTGGGCGCCCGGGGTGCCTACATCCCGGGTGGCGTAAAGCGCCCGTCGATTGCCGAGCTGCCTGTACATCCCGAAGATATTCGCGATGCCGGACCGACCTACCCCGGAATTCAACAGCTGATACGCCACCAGCTCGTCTCCTGCTGCGGCGATGGGGTCACGTCCAACATCAGTGTGAGAGACTCCCTGATCCCGACTGTATCGACGTTGGATGCCTCCGGGAGCTTCGCGAATGCTGCGCCGAGGGCGACCAGCGTGGCGGCCCTTGAGGTCTCGAAGCCTGAGGCGTCGGTCAGCGCTCCCGCGACGAGGCCGCGAAACAAGTGAACGTTGGCGTCTGGGCCGGGGTTGCCGACGCGGATCGTCCGGTAGGCCGCACGAAGATCCTCGGTAGATGCCGACCCCTCGTGAAAGAGCTGCAGCGTCAGGCCGGCGATCTGGGTCCGCCCTGAGGGGGTCGAGTCGCCCACCATCAGGCCCCTCAATTCGTTGAAGCGCCCCCGGGCTCGATACAGATCCCCTAGGCGACTGAGCGGGCTGCCCTGGTGCGCTGCACGTAGAGGCTCAAGCTGCTCCAGGTGCTCATCCACCAGGCCGATGGCCCCTTGATCCAACGCGATGATGTCTCTGTTGGGGAGACCCTCAAGGGAGGAGGCCGCCGCTGATCTCGCGGTCTCGTCGCCGAAGACGAGGTCCCACCGATGTTGAAACCGGTCGGCGCGCCCCAACTCGAAGTCGGCAGCACGCTCGTCCGCCATGAGATCGTCGAAGCGGGCCCTCCTGTCCCTTAGACGCGACCCATGTGATGGCGTGGACGTGATAGGGTCCGAAGGTGGGGTCCAATTCGATGGCCTTCAGGAGCGCCTGCTCCACCTCCGCGTCCGTCACACCCGTCGGAGCGTACGCGTGCAGTCCGACCTCGCCGAGCATGTACCATCCGTCCGGGTCGTCAGGATACCGAGCCAAATAACTCCGAAGGTCGGTCACGATGTCGAGGGCCCGGTTGTTTGCGACCGCAGATCCCACGCGCAGGAGGGCGGCCTCGCGCGCGGGCAGACGATCACCGTATCGCTCTGCTTTTTGCTTCGCTTCACGTCCCTCGGGCGCCCCGATTCCGTCTGTCCAGCCGATCGTCTCCCCCAGCCGCCAGTACGCCAACGCGAACGTGGAGTCCTCCCGAATCGCCTCTTCTAGGAACTCGCGTGCTTCGGCGAAGCGTCCCCGTCGGAAGGCGGCGTCTCCTTCCAAATAGTCCCTCAATGCCGGTACTCAGCCGGTGAGCAGGCTCGCCAGGCGGAAGCTTTGGGCGCTGGAGCCCGCGTCTGTGGCATCCAGCAGGGACCGCATGACCTCGACCGTCAACGCATCCACCAGCTCTAAGATCTCGTCCGGCGAGCCTTCGACCCTGCCGCCGTCACCCACCTGAGATCCGTCCGAAAGGTCGTATACGTCTGCTGTGAATCGCACCTGGCCACCGACCTCGACGCCACTGCCCACGACGGCGTAGCGCGCACCCGTGCTGGCTGCCACCCGAAGCGCGTCAGCGAGTTCCGCGTCCGCAGTTTCCCCAATGTCTCGATTCCACCGTGCCAGCACCGTGCGCGCGTCGATGGTGCGGAAGTCGGAGAGCCCATCCAGATTGGCGGACACGAGATCCACCATGCCCTCGCGGTACACGTCTAGGTCGGGTCCCGTGACGTGGAAGGGCAGAACCGCGATGCCGCTGGTCGATGCTGCCGCACCCGCCTCCTGGGGGCCTAGTAGTGACGTCGGGCCGTTGATGAGCACGAAGATGCCTGAGGCACCGAAAAGGAGCGACATGGCGACCACGCCGCCCAGAATCGCCCGGCCGCAGGTGAGATGCGGCAGTTTGCCCGCCTTGAGGCTCGCGATCACGTCGGCGGGGGCGACTTCCCAATCCGTCGGGACCTCACCAGCCTTCTCTGCGGCGGTCGTCTGCGGCAGCGACTGCACCCAGGACGTCGCCAGAACGACGATGAGGCCGACGAACAGCAGCAGGAGCGCCACGGGGCCAACCCAATCGGGCAAGGTCAAGAGGCCCGTGACCGTCTCGATGATTTGGAGTACGGCCCAAGACGCACCGAGGTAAACGATCAAGACCTGGACAACGCGGGCGCGCTTGAGGTGCTCCCAGAGTGGGGGCTGAGTCATGCTGGCCAAGGTAGGGTCGCGAGCGTAGTTAGGGAACGCATAGAGGGCGGATGGCAGTCGGCCCTACTGACTGGCGCGCGATGGCCGTCTCAGGAGCCAAACAAGCCCGAATGCCGCAGCCGAAGCCATAATCCCCAGCAACGTCGGATCCAACAGCCGGTTCGTCGCGGAGAGGCCGAACAGCCGCACAGCGAAGAGGACAGCGATGCCCGCGGCGATTCCCGTTAGCGCCTCGGGTACTCCTGGGCGCCTTGAGTGCAAGCCGGCGACAATCGGCACGAAGAGGCTGACGGCCATCACCGAATAAAAGACCGTGAGCTGTCCGATGACGGTGGGGTTCAGGACAGCCAGGATCACGCCGAGGATCCCCCCCGAGACCGCGGCGAGTCGTGCCACCCGCAGCAGGTCCGAATCCGATGCGTCTGGGCGAATGTATCGCTTATAGAGGTCCTTGGAGAGTGACGTCGACAGCATGAAGAGGACAGCGTCGGCAGAGCTGACCTCGGCGGAGAAGACAGCCGCCAGGCCAATCGCCCCGAGCAAGGGCGGCAATCCCTGAGTCAACACGATCGGGACAGCCAATTCGAAGTCGGCGCCCAGGTCCGGGTTGTAGACGCGCGCGATCATCCCGAGCAGCGCCGGCACGAAGGCGAAGGCCATCAGGACGAGTCCTTGCAGGCCGATGCCGAGGCGGAGCGAGCGTTCGTCCCGGGCACCGTATGCCTTTTGCAGCAGGCCAGGGGATACCATGAATGCGGGCACCAGGAGTGCGACGAGAATGAAGCCTGAATTGGGCCCCGTGAGAAAATTGCCCCACTCGGCCTGTGCGGGTGCCGCGGCCTGAACAGCCGCCCAACCCCCCGCGTTGGAGAGCGCCACCGGGACAGCGATCGCCATGCCCACGAACAAGACGACCAACTGAACCATGTTCACCCAGGCGGTCGTCAGCAGCCCGCCTGCCGCGAAGTAGGCGGTCATGACCACACCACCGATCACGGCGCCAACCCAACGAGGTGTGCCCAGCACCAACTCGAAGATCTGCGCCATGGCGATCAGTTGGGCAGACAGCACGGCCAACGTGGCCACCCACAGCAAAATCGCGATAGTTGCGCGTACTGCGCTGCCGTACCGGTGTTCTAGGTAATCGCCAGCCGTATACAGACCGTTCTGGGTCGCGACACGCCAAATGCGCGGACCGATCCACATGGCCAACAGTAGCGAACCGATTCCCGCTGACCCGATCCACCACCAGGCAGAGATGCCATCGCGGTAGCCGATTCCAGACGCCCCGATGATGGATCCTGCGCCGATGTTGGCTGCTAGAAAAGTCGAGAACGTCAGCCCTGGCCCGAGCTTGCGGTCCGCCACGAAGAAGGAGCCCGCGCCTTCGACCCTCCGAGAGATCCACAGACCCAACACCACGAGGCCTACCGAGTAGACAAGCAGTACCCCGAGCTGCAGGCTTGCGGCGGGGTTGGGGTCAGGGTTCACAATGGGGCCTCGAAGTGGGTCGGAGGTTGGTGAACACCATACTAGGCCCTAATACGATTTCATAGCACCAGGCGACCGGATCTAACCCTACGTGGCCGGAAGGGTGGAGGGGTGTCCGCCGGTGACAGGACGATAGCCCTACGCTCCACCCGGGTGCAATATACGGCCGGCGAGCAGATAGGCTTCACGCAACTCACGAACCCAGGGGTCTTCCCGAGCGCTCTAGCGGATGTCAAATCGCATCTTGAGTCCCGCCGAGCACTCGTGCTTCAGTTCTTGTCAGGAGCTCACTAGGGCGGAGTACCTGGGCGTGACGGCATCAGATCTTCCACGCTCGGAATCCCCGCGGGCTACCGTCTCAGGTCCTTCACGCTCGGAATCCCCGGCAGCCCCTCGGCCATACGCACGGCCCTGAGGATCGCTTCGGCCATCACCTCGGCTGCCAAGGCCCCGATCACCGTGACGTTCGCGGGGCCGTCCAGCACCCCCGTCGCAAGCGAAAACACAGTGTCTCCATCGCCCATCGTGTGAGCCGGGTAGATGGTCCGGGCTAAGCCGTCCTGAGCCATCTGAGCGACCTTGGTCGCCTGCGCCTTCGTGAGCGTCGCGTTGGTGGCGACCAGGCCAATGGTGGTGTTCTGGCCGGCTTCTACCTGGGGTTCCTGACCAGGTCCGCCCGAGTTCCGCAGGAGGATGCGCGCGTCGGCGAGCCCTTTGCCGTCTTCTGTGCGGACTCCTGCTACGACCTGGCCGGTGGACGGGTCGATGATGTCGCCAACGGCGTTGACGGCCACGGCCGCCGCGACCACAAGTCCGTTATTGAGCGTGATCGACGCGGTTCCAAATCCGCCCTTCATCGACCTCCCCCCCCCGCCCATCTTGCCGACCGTGGCACCTGCGCCTGCGCCAACGGAGCCCTCTGGGGCGGCATCGGTTGAGGCCGACTCGGCCGCCGTGTACCCACACTCTGGGCCTGGTCGCACCTTCTGATTGCCCTCTTCCAGCCCGAGGTCGAAAAGGATCGCGCTCACGACGATGGGCACCACTTTGCCGCGCCCAACCGGCCAGCCAATGTCCCGCTCCTCCAGGTATCGCATGACGCCTGAGGCGGCGTCGAGGCCGAACGCGCTACCGCCAGACAACACGACCGCATGCACACGGTCCACCATGTTCACGGGGTCAAGAAGCGCGATCTCACGTGTGCCCGGAGCGCTGCCTCGGACATCGACGCCGCCCACGGCGCCAGCCCGCGCGAGGATCACGGTGCAGCCGGTGGGTCGCTCTGACAGGGTATGGTGGCCGAGCTCGAGGCCCGGCACCGCGGTGATGCCCCACTCGGCCATGCCCGGTCCATCCTGAGCCTGAACGGCAATCGGAGCCCCCGCTAGGAGGGCTCCGATCACGAGGATCTTTGTCTTCACCTGCACATCAGTTCCCTGGCAACCTCAGCGCCGCATACGAACCCGGGAGGTCACCGCCGCCGACCGACACGAGGACGTATTGTACACCCTCATGCATGAACGACATCGGGGCGGTAAGCGTGGGTGCGGGAAGTTGAATCGTACCCAGATGCATCCCGGTGAGCTTGTCCACGGCGTGCATCACAGGAGCTTGGCCGCGACCCTCACCGTACATGAGCAGCGACTTCGTCACGATGGCCGTGGCGTGTCCGCTGCTGCCTGTGTTGCCGATATCGACACCGGCTAGGGCAGGGTGGTTCTTGATGCGGTCAGGTGTGAAGCCGTTCGGAATTGACCACAGCGTCTCGCCCGTGTTCATGTCGATGGCCGTGATACTGGCGTAGGGTGGCTTCATGATGGGCAGGCCCTGCGGGCCGCGCACACCGCCAGGTCCGACGGTCACCCAGTCGACGTTGGAGTCCGGGTCGACGGTAGTGCCCGGCTGAAGCTGGGGTGCGCTACAGCCGCGTTGCGAAGCGGTATACAAAATCCCCGAAACCGGGTCCACCACGGTCCCGCCTGGGATGTTCGTACCGCCGTTGGCCCCGGGGCAGTGGATCGAGGCACCGTCGCCATTCGCGTCCATCAATGCGGGTGGGTTAAAGAGCGGCCCGAGACGATAGTGCGATGTGATCTCGAGTGCTTCGGCCCTGAGCGCGGGCGTGAAGTCGATGAGGTCGTCCACGCTGAGGCCCTGCATCTCGTACGGCGCGGGCTTAGTCGGGAACGGCTGGGTGGGGGACGTCCACTCTCCCGGGACGTCGGTCTGCGGCACCGCGCGCTCCTCGATGGGCCAGATCGGCTCTCCGGTCACCCGGTCGAGGACGTAGACGAAGCTCTGCTTGGTGGTCTGGGCGACGATCTTCCTCGGGACGCCATCGATCGTGACGTCAATCAGCGCCGGCTGGGCAGGGTTGTCGTAGTTCCAGATGTCGTGATGGACCGTTTGGAAGTGCCAGCGGCGCTCGCCGGTCTCCGCGTCCAGCGCGAGCATGGTCGTCGAGAATAGATTCGATCCGGGATGAAAACCGCCGTAATAATCGATGGTCGGCGGGTCGGTCGAGACATAGACGAGACCCAACTCCGGGTCGGCAGACATCGGCGCCCACGCTGACACGTTCCCGGTCCACTTCCAAGCGTCGTTCAACCAAGTGTCGTTGCCGAACTCGCCTTCCTGCGGGATGACGTTGAACGTCCACTTGTGGGCACCGGTCTTCGTATCGAAGCCCATGACGTTGCCTGGGACATTCTCCTGCATGTACTCGTAATAGCCCTGCTCGTGCGAATTGCCGACGACGATCGTCCCGTTGACGATCATGGGCGGCGTAGAGTTCGTGATGTAGCCGATCTTGTGATCAAGGCCGAGGTCGTGGTCATGCTCCCAATCACCGAGGTATGTGAGCAGGTCGACCTCGCCGTCCACCCCGAAGTCGGAGATGGGGATGCCGGTCTCAGCATCCAGCGCCCAAAGGAAGAAGCCTGGCGTGATCACGTAGATGCGGCCACGACCGTCAACGATGTCGTAAGCGACGCCCTTTCCGTAGTTCTTCCGCATCGAGTCTTCCCATCGCTTCGTGGGCGGCTCACGGAAAGTCCACAGGGTTTCACCAGTGGCGGGGTCGATCGACACCACCGTGCGGCGCGATCCGGCGACGGAGTAGAGCTTTCCATCCACGTAAATGGGGGTCGAGCGAAGAAGCGGATCGGGGCCTTCCGGGCTGTAGTTGTCGCCACGCCAGAGCCACGCCACTTCCAGCTGTTCGAAGTTGCTGGCATTGATCTGGTCGAGCGGGGAGTAGCGGGTCGTGTAGTTGTCCGCACCCCAACTACGCCATTCGCCGACCGGAGTCCCGCGCTCGACCTGAGCGGTCGCCGCAGTCGCGGAAATCGCGAGGCCGGTAAGCGCAATCAAGAACCGTTTCATGAATGGTCCTCCGGGCGCGCCGCCGGTTGTGGTGCCGAGTTGCCATCGACTGCGAAACAAAAATAGAAGCCGTTGCCGCCTGACGATTGCAGGTTCTCTTGCGAGCAGCCGCGGGAGTTGTGAGCCGAGTTCCACGATTCGGGGTTCTCGCCACCGCCTTGGCGGTCATGGTGTCCAAGGCGCGTGGAGCCTTCGCCGTTGCTCGTCCAGTTGTCGCACGCCGTATAGGTGTCGTCACCGACGTAGACTGTTCCGTCTAGGTTCGAACCCGTCATGAGGTCGTGCATGTTGGGTGTGTCGCCACGGCCATTCACGATCGATCCCTTTTCGGTCAGGATCGTCTCCTTTGTCAGGTTGGCGTTCTCGGAATGGAGATCCGTGACGTCGCGCGCGATCATGTCGCCGCCGTAGTTGTACCACGGGCCGGCACCGATCCGGTCGCGTGCGTTCACGGCCATGGTGCCGTTGCTGGCCAACGTGCTCAGGTAGGCGTGCCAGGTTAGGTCTCCGAACCCAGCGGCGTAGGCGAGATCCTCACAGCGCTGATCCGCGCCTACGAGGCCGCCCAGGTTCGCGCCATCACCAGAGCCGGCGCTGGTGATGAAAAAATTCATATCAGCGTCCTGAGCCGATGCGGGTGCAACGCTGCAAAGGGCTAGTGCAGCGAAAATGGCGATCGTGTTCTTCAAGGTGAAGCTCCTGCTGAGGTGATCGGCGCGTCAGCGTTCACCGGACGTGCCTCCCAAATGGTATCCGGCCAATGTCCGACTCGGACCCTGAACGGGCAAGGAGGGCGGAGGTGGCTGGGGAGGCGCTGGAGGCCCGCGCTCGGCCGATCGGGCGAAGATTGACCTCTCCTGGTCGGGTCCTGAGCGTAGGTTAGCCAACAAGTATCCTCGCCCTGTCGCGCCCGGTGCCGCCCGGTGCTCCTGTTCGCTTCAGCCCGTCGCCCCTCCATGATTCCTCACCAAGCCGCCGATCGCGTCCTCGCCGAGGTCTCCGCAGCCACTGACGAGATCGTGGCGTTGACCGGCGACTTGATTCGGCTTCCGACGGTGAACCCCCCGGGCGCCGGATACCGGGAGTGCGCCCGGTTGATCGGGGCCCGACTCGGCGTGATGGGCATGGACGTGGCCTATGTGGACGATGTAGGTCGTCCTGAGCACTCCGAGCGTCATCCGCGTGTCAACGTCATTGGTCTGCTCGAAGGCACCCAGTCGCGTCCCTGTGTTCACCTCAGCGGCCACTTCGACGTCGTGCCGCCGAGAGAGGACTGGACCGAAGATCCGTTTGGGGGGCTCGTCCGTGACGGTCGCATCTACGGAAGGGGTGCATCGGACATGAAGTCGGGCATCGCCGCAGCGGTGATCGCGGTCGACGCTATCCGGCGGGCCGGCGTGTCGCTCCGGGGGACTGTGGAGATCAGTGGGACCGTCGACGAGGAGAGCGGTGGTTTCGCCGGGGTCGCTTATTTGTGTGAGCAGGGGCACATCGCCGCGGATCGCACCGACTACGTGATCATTCCCGAACCGTTTGGACCGGACCGCATTTGTGTGGGCCACCGCGGCGTCTACTGGTTCTACGTCATCGCGCATGGGTATGCGGCGCACGGAAGCATGCCACACCTGGGGCGTAGTGCCATCGATGATATGGCTGAGCTTCTTATGGCGATGAGGGCGGAGCTGGATCCCGTGATGGCCCAGCGGCTTTCGACCATGTCCATCGTGCCAGAAGCGTCCGGCCGCCCCTCGTTGAATGTCAACGCGGTAAGCGGGGGGCAGGCTGGAGAGCTGCAGCAGTCGCCGTGCGTCGCCGACACGTGTCGCGCCACTTTCGACCGGCGCTTCATTCCCGAGGAGTCTCTGGAAGATGTCCGGGCCGAGATCGCTCAGATCGTGAGCGCCCTCGAGGCCAAAGGCAACGGTTGTCGCTTCACGATCGAGGATCGCATGATTGTGCACCCCACGCGCACGCCCGAAGAGTCACCGCTCGTGAGGGCTCTTTCGTCCGCGGTGTCTGCGGTGCGGGGCAGCCCGCCACAGCTGGTCGGCAGCCCCGGGACCTACGATCAAAAGCATGTCGCCCGCATCGGTGGCGTGGTGCACTGTGTCGCTTACGGACCTTGTCCTCTCACGGAGGCCCACCAGCCTGACGAGTCGTGTGCGATTGAGGACTTGGTGGCGAGCGCTCAGGTGATGGCTTTGACCGTGCTGGAACTGGTCGGGTAGGCTAGGCCCCCGGGTTTGGCGTCGCCCCATCGGGCGGAGCACATCGAAGCGTGGCCCACACTCGACCGGTTACGCCTCGGGGGGGGGCGCTCGGCCCGGTTCCATATTGAAGGATCGGTGTATGCTCCGCCTGTAGCGCGGGCGATGCACCTCCGCGCATCTTCCGCGTATGAAAGCCATCACCTTCCAAGAAATTGAGTTCCTCGAGTACGAGGACGTCCCGGACCCCCACTTGGTCGAGCCGACGGACGTGATCGTACGCGTAACCGTGGCCGGACTTTGCGGATCCGACCTCCATCCATACCTTGGCAACGAGCGCGGGATCGAGGCTGGAACTGTGATGGGCCACGAGTTCGTAGGCTCGATCGTAGAGGTGGGGTCGGCCGTCCGGGACTTCGCCGCAGGTGACCGCGTGGTAGCGCCGTTCACGACGAATTGTGGTGCGTGCTTCTACTGTCTTAGCGGGCTGACCGCCCGTTGCGAGCGTGGCCAGCTATTCGGATGGATTGAAAACGGTCGCGGTCTACATGGCGCACAGGCAGAATTCGTCCGGGTTCCTTTTGCGGATGCCACTTTGGTGCGGGTGCCCGAGGGATTGGATGAGGCGGTGGCCCTGCTTGCGGGCGACATCCTCTCCACTGCGACATACGGCGCAGACCTGGCTGGCGTCGGTGAGGGAGACGTGGTCGTAGTCGTAGGCTGCGGGCCGGTGGGCCTCCTCGCGATTCGTGCCTCACTGGAGCGCGGGGCCAAGGCGGTCGTAGCCGTCGACCGAATCGCTTCTCGGTTGGCCGTCGCAGAGACCTTCGGGGCAGCGCCCGCCAACTTCGACACGGACGAGCTGGTGGATGTGGTGCGCGGTCTCACTGAAGGGCGGGGGGCCGATGCGGCGATCGAAGCCGTCGGTACGCCGTCCGCTACGCGCACTGCCGCCAACCTCCTGAGGTTCGGAGGTCGCATCGGCGCGGTCGGGGTCCATAGTGAAGCGCACCTCGCGTTGTCTCCCGGCGAGATCTACGACCGAAATCTCAGCTATGCGGGTGGTCGCTGTCCGGCTCGGCATTACATGCCGGCGTCTTTAGCGTTGGCGGCTCGAGATGAGAAGCTCATCGCAGGACTGATCTCCCATCGCCTGCCGTTAGCCGATGGCGTCGACGCGTATGTCAGCTTCGCGGCGCGCGAGGCGGGTTGGAATAAGGTCGTGCTGCTGCCCTAGTCGTGCGGGTGCTCCGAGGAACACTAGGGCCTGGCCCACCAGTCCCGTTTGCCGCCGGATCCTTCGACGCGCTTGAACCCGTGCTCCTTCAGGTCTGCGCTAAGCGCCTTGGTCAATCGCTCGCCTTCCTGGGCCTCAAAGGTGCCGCGGATCAACAACACCCGATCGCCGTCGCCGCCGATCGTGACTTCCACCTCGCGGGGCGGTGAACTCAGCTCTCGGATCTGTTTTTCGAGGTCCTTCGCGTAAGCTCTGCGGTCATCTTTGCTGGGGACCCAATCCCGTTTCTTACTTTTGGCAGCTGCCTTGGCGCGCTCGTCGTTCCAGCCCAGGATGACGGCCGGCAGGGCGAGGGGGAGTCCCATCGCGAGTCCGAAGGCTAGGAGGCTTGAAGGCTCGGGAAAGGTGAGGGCACCCTCTGTGGTATCGAGCACACGACGGGCGATCCAGTAGACCGCGCCGCCGCCGATACCCACCGCGATCACCGCCGCAGCCGCCATGCCAACGGGGACGCAAGGCCGCCAGCCGCGCGCGCCCGGGAACGGACCTCGCAAGCAGCGTCAAGCCGATCGTCGGCGTGAGGCCACCCACGAGCATGGCGAGGATGTGTGGCAGGAAGTCCTTGAGTTCTTGGCTCATGTGTCAAAAGTAGCCAACCGACGCGGGCATCGGGACCGGGCTCGGACGACAATTAGGATGCCCGGCTCGCGCCCGGGGCAACGCAGCCTCAGTTTCTCGATCGATTCCACTAAGGAGATTGCCATGGCTCGCTCAACTGTTGCCTTATGCCTGTCCCTTCTCGCGTTGCTCCTTCCTGCCTGCGGCGACGGCAGTGCACCTGGGAATAGGTCGATCACCCAATCGCAGCTCTCGGCGGATCTGCACACCCTGGCGCACGACTCCATGGGAGGACGCCTCGTCGGCTCCGAGGGACTGAATAAAGCGTCCTCGTGGATCTCCGAGCGCTTCGAGTCTCTGGGGCTGGAGCCCGCCGGGGACGCGGGGACGTACTTCCAGTCGTTCGATCTCGCATGGTTCAGTCTCGGAGCGGACAACCAACTGACCGTGTCCGGTGCGGGTGGGGCGCGGGCTCCCGGGCACGGGTGGACGCCGTCCAACGCCGGTGCAACGGGAGCTGCAGCGGGCAGGGTGGTCTTCGCCGGATACGGAATCGTGGAGCCCAGGCTGGATTACGATGACTACGGCGATGAGAGCGTCCGTGGCCGTGTCGTCCTGATGTTCGAGCGCGAGCCGGGCGTAGCCGATCCGGCGAGTCCGTTCGACGGCGTAGTGACGACCGAAGCGTCTAGGGAGTGGCGGAAGGTCTTGGTGGCCCAAGAACGCGGCGCGGCAGCGGTGCTCTTCGTGCGCGATGTGCACGCTCGACCCGACGTCGACGACTGGGCGGCAGCCCACGAGAATGCCTGGCCGGCCGAGCCCCGCCGAATCGAGAGGTTCACGCTGGGTGCCTGGAGCGACAAGATCACGATCCCGGCGGCCTGGATCTCAGCGGAACTCGCTGAGACGCTCGTACGAGGGTCAGGCCGCACCCTGGAAGAACTCGGTATCGAAGCGGAGCGAGCGACCAACGGGTTAGGCGTCATCGATCTTGGTGCGGCCGCAGTAGATCTGAGCGTCGCAATCGACCGGCACACGACGCCCGGTACGAATGTTCTCGCGATGATCGAAGGGAGCGACCCGGAGTTGCGTGACGAGGTCGTCATTATTGGCGCCCATCACGACCACAATGGCACGGACGGTGAGGACGTATACAACGGTGCGGACGACGACGGCTCTGGCACCGTGGGCGTCATGGCGGCCGCACAGGCGTACTCACGAGCGGCGGCCGCGGGCGACCTCCCGCGTCGCACCGTCATGTTCGCTATCTGGGACGCGGAAGAGCGGGGCCTTCTTGGCGCCTGGTACTACACGCTCCGACCACTCTTCAGGCTCGAGGGCACGGTCGCGAATCTCAACATGGACATGATCGGGCGGCACGAAGAGGTCCCGCCGGAGGGGGGCGGCCGCTTTCGGGGCTTAGAGGTTCAGAGTGCCGAGTCGAACGCCAACGCGACGAACATCCTCGGCTACAGTTACACCCCGGAGCTCGCCCAGACCGTGCAGGACGCGAACCGATTCGATTTGGAACTGCATCTCCGCTACGACAACAACGAGTCGAACCTCCTCAGGCGCTCCGACCATTGGCCGTTCCTGCAAAATGGTGTGCCCGCAGTGTGGTTCCACAATGGGCTACATCCCGACTATCACACGCCTAATGACACCCCGGACCGGATCGAGTACGAGAAGATGACCCGCATCGTGCGGCTGGTTCATGAGGCGAGCTGGACCCTGGCCAATGCCGATGGCCGGCCGACGCTGGCGGGCTTCGGGCCGAAGCCTCGGTCATGAATACGCGTCGAATTCGGTCACGGCCTCGTCGTCGGGGCGTCGGCCTCCTGGTCACGTCGGCAGCCGTGCTGTCCCTTGGCGCGGAAGAAGTCCGAAGTCAGGTCGACTCCCAGGTCGACCCAGCGGTGCTCGATACTTGGCAGTGGCGTGCGCTCGGCCCAAACCTCGGGGGTCGCTCAGTCGCAGTCGCCGGCAGCGTGTCTCGACCACTCGAGTACTATTTCGGCGCGGTCGGCGGAGGGTTATGGAAGACGACGGACGCGGGCAACAGTTGGGGGCCAGTCAGCGACGGGTGGTTCAAGAGTGCGTCGGTCGGGTCGGTCGGCGTTTGTGAGGCAGACCCCGATGTCGTCTATGTCGGCATGGGCGAGGGCCAGTTCAGAGGCACGATGTCGTCGGGGGACGGTGCGTATGTGACCCGAGATGGCGGCGAGACGTGGTCATTCATCGGGCTGGCCTCGAGCACAGGACAGACTATGATTCCACGCATGCGCGTGGACCCGACGAACTGCGACCTGGTCTACGCGGCCGTACTGGGAGACCCCTACGGCCCGAATGAAGAGCGGGGTGTGTTCCGATCGCTGGACGGTGGTATGACGTGGGATCGTGTTCTGTACCGGAGCGCGTTGGCAGGTGCATCGGACCTGGTCGTTGATGCCGCGAATCCGAGCACGCTGTACGCGACGATCTGGGACGTCCAGCGGCCACCCTGGGGCGGACGGACCAGCGGCACCAGCGGGATCTTCAAGTCGACCGACTCGGGCGACTCGTGGTCTGAGCTCACCCAGAACCCCGGCATGCCCGACACCATCGTTGGGAAGGTCGCGATTTCCGTCTCCGGAGCCGATCCGGATCGCGTCTATGCTGTGATCGAAGCTGCTCCGGATCACGGTGGGGTCTTCCGTTCGGACGACGCTGGGGCCACGTGGCAGAAGACGAACGGCAACAACGCGCTTTTTCACAGAGCTGAGTATTACACGCGGGTCACAGCGGACACGCAGGACCCGGATCGCGTATACGTCTTGAACAAGAATTTTTTCAGGTCTGATGACGGGGGGGAGACGTTCGAATTGGTGCGTGTGCCCCACGGCGACAATCACGACTTGTGGATCGCCCCCGATGACAATCGACGGATGGTGCAAGCCAACGATGGTGGCGGGACCGTGACATGGAATGCTGGTAACACGTGGACGGACATCGATTTTCCGACCGCGCAGATGTACCACGCTTTCGTGACCAATGACTTCCCCTACCAGGTGTGCGGGGCCCAACAGGACAACACATCCAAGTGTGTCCCTTCGGACAGCGATGGCTCGTTTTGGTATCAGGGCCCTGGGGGAGAGCAGGGCTACGTAGCCGTCGACCCGACGCGGACGACGCTCGGGTACGGTGGGTCGCAACGTGGTGGCATCACGCGATTTGACCGCACCACCGGGCAGCGCCAGAACGTCCAGGTGTGGCCCCGCCAATCCGATGGCTTCCCGGCCGGTGACCTTCGAGAGCGCTTCCAGTGGACATTCCCCATCGTGATGTCTTTGCACGACCCGACCGTGATTTACGCGGCCAGCCAGCACGTGTGGCGGACCGAAGACGCTGGGGAGACTTGGGCGCGCATCAGCCCCGATCTCACTCGCGCCGACCCGGAAACGCTGACCGGCTCCGAACAGCCGATCAAGGACCACAACAGCCAAGACTACTACGCGACGATCTTCACCCTCGCGGTTTCTCCGCACGACGCTCAGACGTTATGGGCGGGCTCGGATGATGGACTTGTTCACGTCACCCGCGACGGCGGGGAAAGCTGGCAGAACGTGACGCCCGTGGGCCTTCCGTTCCAAGCCAAGGCCAGCTTGATCGAAGTGTCGCCGCATGCGCCGGGCAAGGCCTACCTCGCGGCCGAGAAGTACAAGCTCCAAGACTTGAGCCCCTACATCTTCAAGACCGAGGATTACGGCGAAACGTGGGACCTCATCGTGGCCGGCATCGGAGCAGATCACTTCGTTCGCGCGGTCAAGGAAGACCCAGAGCGGTCAGGGCTCCTGTTTGCAGGCACCGAGCACGCGCCCTACGTCTCCTTCGACGACGGATCGCATTGGCAGTCCATCGCGCTCGACCTGCCGGATCTGCAAATCTCGGATGTCGAGGTCGCCGGCAACGACTTGGTGGTCTCCACCTACGGTCGCGGCTTCTACCTGCTTGAAGGCATCGACAGTTGGCGACAGATGCGTCCCGACGTGCTTGAGTCGGCGCTTCACCTGTACGCCCCGGCCGACGCGATCCGCACGAGCGCGGGTCCAGCATCTGGTGTCGACAGGGCTGTGTACGGCCGTGGGCGGATTCCTGGGACGAACAGCGTGGAGGTTTACTATGACCTCGGCGCTCCGGCCCGGAGCGTCGTCATCGACATCCTGACGGCACAAGGGGATCTCGTGCGTAGCTTCGTGGGGGCCCCTGACATGGAGCGTTCGCGACCGGTCCGAAACTCGGTCGGACACATCATCACTGGCCCGTCGTGGGGCGGCGCAACGCCCGCGCCGATACCCAGCCCCGAGGCTGGATTTCACCGCTTCACTTGGGACACGCGGTACCCGCCCGCCACGGACTTCGTGGGGATGCGCCTGCGCGGGGCGAATGCAAATGGTCCCCAGGCACCACCCGGTACGTATCAGGTGCGGCTCACCGTGGACGGCGTCACCAAAAGCCAACCCTTCCAATTGCTGAAGGACCCGCGCCTGACCGAGGTCACGCAAGCCGACTTTGCGGCTCAGTTCGCGTTGGCGATGTCAGTACACGCGCGCTTCAACGATGCCACGAGCGCAGTGGTTCTCATTCGGGCGCTCAGGGACGAGGTGGGCGACCGGATTCGTCGCGCGGCTGACTCGGAGGTCACGGATGCGGGTGGGGTGCTGTCGACCATCCTGGGAAGCGTCGAAGCAGACCTCTACGAGGGGGGTGCTGAGGCTCAGAGCGATCTCAAACACTTCGGAACCCGGATCGCCAATCATCTCTCCTACCTGAAGGACGTGGTGATGAGTGCTGACGCACGACCGACCCGTCAATCATTCGAAGTTCTCAGCGAAATTTCGATGGAACTGGACGCTCAATTGGAGAGGCTCCAGTTGATCCTGGATGGGGAGTTGGAGCGCTTTAATGATCTGTTGAGAGAGAAGGGCCTTCCACCGATCGGGAGGCTGATCGCGTAGTATCGGACGTGTAGTAGATCTCCGATCGTCAGCGCGCCCATAGGATCTCAGCCCACCCACATCACCGCGTGTTTCGTAGCGGCTTTTTCGACGCAGGCAGGCCCTTCGAAGAGCCCGATGTCGCCGACGTCGAGGAAGTCCTCTCGTACGATGCCGATGGCCCCGCTTTGACCGACCACTGCGGCCATCGAGTCGGCAACGACGTATACAGATCCGCCTTCATCTCGTACACACGCCAAGTCGATGCTCAGGGTCGTATACCCGCCTAAGGTGAGCCGGAAGTCCCCGACTGATGGCTCCATGGCCACATCAAGATCATCGATGGCGAGTTCTTCGAATTCACGCTGTGGAACACCTTGGATGAGGGGCTCGGAAGGAGAGTCTCCAGGAAGTGGAATGCGCCAGTGGCCGCTGCTCACCGAGATATGCGCGTTCAGCAGGTTCTGGGCACGGTCCCGAAAGTCCCTCAGCACGTAGATCCGTTGCTCGGCACGAGACACATAGGCCACGACCTCACCAGACTCGACCTGCGGCAGGATCTGAATGTTTCCGTCCTGGCGCTGTCTGACGGTGGGCGGCGCCACGTTGGATGCTGCAGGAGGCGTCCCGTCACGGCCATCACACCCCCACGCCAAAGCCGCGACAAAGACGACAATTAGGACAGCCGGGCGCCCCCTCATGAGTGACTCAAAGGGAGGGCTATGCCTCCCCTTGAGCCTCCATATATGCCTTGACCCCCTCGTACTGTCCGTCGCCGTCCAGGCCGGCCTCGTGCATCACAACTTCACCCGTGCCTGAGCCGAGGTAGTGGCCCTTCATGAACGGATGCATCGTATGTGCCCGTCCCGACATCGACGTGATCCATCGATACATCGTGGGCAACGTGAACCCGGTGATGCCCATGGCACGCCTACCGACTTCGTCGTTGAAGACTACCGCCTTTTCGTCGTCGGGCAACCGGTCGAATAGCTCCGGACTCGTGACATAAATGGCCTCCACGTCGACGCCGTCCCCAAGGAGCCGGGGCAGGGCGTCCTGAACGAACGCGATCGCCACCCCCGAACCCTGCAAGATGACGGTCACGTCCGGATCGCCCTGAGCAGCCCGCAGCGTGTAGACCCCCTTTGCTGCGGCCTCGGCCGGCGCGAGTCCAAGGCCCACTCGGTCTAGGACTGGCTCACCCGGTCGCGTCACGAACGGAATGATGACCGCCGGCTGAGCTTTGAACGCAGCGGCCACAGCAGGCCACACCTCCTGCGGTTCCCACGGGGTGAGTGTGATCGCCATCCCGGGGACATAGTTCTCGACGTGAAGCTGGTATGCCTGCGGGTCTGCGTGCGTGGGGCCGTCTTCGCCGGTCTTCATGCCGGCGTGTCCGCATTGCAGCACGAAGGGCCGGAAAGGCCCGGGATCGATCTCCTGACGCATTTGCTGGCTGATCGCGTGCACCCGTGCAGGGATGTGCCCAAGGGGTGAAATGAACGCCCCGTACGATGCGCCGATCCCCACGTGGCGTCCGAAGCCGGAGATCCCGGACAGGATACAGGCGAGCCCGTCTTCACAGATCCCGCCCACGCTCAGGGAGCGCGCGCCGAGGTTCGTCTGGTAGTGCCAGAACCCGGCCGGGAAACCCTTCGCGCCTGCCGAGACCGCCGTCGAGTCCAGGAGGTCCGCCGCGCCGAGAAGGATGCCACCGCCTGACGCCTTGTTAAGGTAACCCATGACGGCCCCGAGCTGCGTACGCAAAGGAGCTTTGGAGCCGATTTTCAGCCTCAGCGACTCAGGCGTGACCTCAGGCGTCGCGACGTGGAGAATGCCCTCGACGTTTGGCGCACCCGGGCGAGGCCCACGACCGAGGGCATTCAGTCGGTCACGGGAGGTCGCCAACCGGGCAGACATCTCACCACAAAGGTCGGCCTCCCCCTCCAGGATCCCCCGTATCTGGGAAAGCGTCTCCCAATAACACGCCTCCACCTCTTCTAGGTTCGACGTGTCCTTGGGGTTAGGAAGATCCGCAGCCGCGCTCCCGAAGAGAGGCTTCATGGCTTCGCGCCAGGCATCGCTACCCATCTTGTGCCCACCCCCGTGCGACTTCTTGCCGGTGATGCCGTAATTCCAACCTTTTTCGGTCCGGTACACCACCGCCGTCGGCTGGCCGTTGTCGAGTTCCATCGCACGCTTTTGGCCGGTCAACACCTGGCCCATATCGAAGCCGTCCTTCACATGCACGACGTTCCAGTCATGGATGTAGAAGAACTCCATGGGGTCCCACTGTACGTACTCCCCGACCTCGGTGCCCTCTCGGGTCACCTGGTCCGAGTCGATCGACGCCTGGTTCCAGTCCACATGGCAGATCGCGTTCGACAGTCCAGAGGCGCTCGCGGAAGCGACGACCTCGTAGACGCGCCCCGGTGTAAGACCTCCCTCGCCCTCAATCATGTGCACTTTGGGCGCGTTGTCGCCGTAGTAATCTGCGGCACCATATGCGAGGCCAATCGAACTGCCCATGCCGACCCCGGAGGGGCCCGTGGCGAGGCGCACGAAAGGAGTCATCGGCGTCGGATGGCCGTCGAGTGCCTTCGCCTTGAATGCCTTGAAGAGGGGCGCCGGGTGGGTCGGGTTCTTTCGAAAGCCGAGCAGATCTTCCAGCCTTAGCCGGAGGTGATTCTGCGTGGGGAGAAGGTCGTTGCGTCCGATCCGCGTCACCTCGTCGCGGAGCGCCCACATCCCGTAGAGCCCGGTGGCCTTGTGCCCCGCGGCAAACGAAATGAGGTCCGCGTCGTGCCGGTTCGGGTCGCCGATATCATAGTCCATCGTGCCGAAAAGAAGACCGGTCAGGATATGTCCGACCGAGACCGAACCTCCCGGGTGCCCCGATTGATGGAAATTGAACTGCGTTGCGACAATCGATCGATATACCAGGTCGAGTCGGGTCAAACGCGCGAGCGCCTCGCCTGATGCGATGCCATCGTCAGCGGAGTCGACCTCTAACCAAACGGCCCGGCGGGGCCCGAAGGCTCGGCTCATGATTTTCTCAGTGGAGTGTGGTGGACTCGAAAAGGCTTGAACTAAAGCGCCGGAACTAAAGCGCCCGAACTACAGCGTCAGGGGCCGCCCGGGCGTTACGAAGCGTTCAAAACCGGTGGCGTCCTTGGTCGCCGCTTCGATCTGCCTCACCGACTCAACCAGTTCTGCATCGGCGTTGGCGGTCGAGATGCGCAGAAAGTGTTGCCCCTCGCTGCCGAGGGTGCTGAACGACCGGCGATCCATGGTCGCGACCTTGTATTCGTGAAGCAGAAACAGCTGAAAGAGCGTAGCGGGACTCGAGTTCGCCCTTGTTTCATGAGGGAGTCTGTCGAACGCGTCTAAAACGCCCATGGCATTCAGCGCTCCTCCCACGTTGGGGAATGCGTAGAATGCGCGTCACCCCGGCGATGGCGTTCAGGCCTGAGACCACCACGTCACGACGCCGCTGAAAGGCGTCAACCATTTCCTTGATCGCGGGGGCGCTGAGGGGAGACTCAATCGCCTCGATCGCACCCCATTGATTGTAGAGGGGAATCGAAGCGAAGTAGTTGATCGCGAGTCGCCGCGCGGCCTGGGCCTCTAGTCGCGTGGGGTAAACGGCCCACCCGACGCGGCCTCCGGTCCAGGGGTACGTCTTGCTGCACCCTGAGGCGATGATGGTCCTCGCTTCCATGCCTGGCATGGAAGCGATCGAAATGTGCTCGTCACCATCAAAGGTGATGGCCTCGTACGATTCGTCAGAATAAACGCGGACGTTGGACGTCGTCTTTTCCAGGATCAATTCGGAGAGATCCTTGAGTTGTTCCCGGGTCGCCACCCCGCCGGTTGGGTTCGACGGGAAGTTGAGGAAAATCAGGCCCGTCTTGTCACTCAAGAGCGGCGCGAGCACCTCTCGCGTGAGCCCGCAGCCGTCATCTTCTCGTAGGATTGCCGGTACCGGGATGCATCGAAACAGCGGAATGAACGATTCGAAGAGGGGGTAGCCCGGGGACGGGTAGATCACCTCTTCGTCGGCATCGCTGTACGCCATGTGCGCAAAGCCGATCGGTGGCCGTCCGTCTGGGTAGATCACAACCCGGGAAGGATCGATATCAAGCCCGTGTTTCTGCGACAAAGAGCGCGCTACGGAGGCACGGAGTTCTGGAATCCCCTGCGGATCACAGTACGTGGTCAAACCATCGTCGATCGCGCGCTTGACCGCGTCCTTGATGTGCTGAGGCAGCGGAAAGTCCGGCTGTCCCAGATTGCATCGAATGACCCGTTCGCCCTCGGCCTCGACCTGAGCGATGAGTCCCCCGAGCGCGAACGCGGCCTCGGTTCCGATGCCGTATACGCGATCGGCAAATAGGCGCTTTGGGGGTGCGGCTGTCGTCATGCGCTCAGAGTCTCAGGCGAAGTGACTGGTGAAAGATATACGTGACTAGGGCCAGCCTCAGGTAGGGCAGAGGCCGAGACAATCGTGGGGGGATTCCCGTCTAGAAGGCTGTTGAAGAAGTACAGTGGCCCGCGCGCAGGGGTCTCGCCAGACCAGAAGTAGGAACGACGACGAGTCGTAGTTGTTCTACGGCAAGGA
>CALFPJ010000020.1 GCA_937919655.1 uncultured Gemmatimonadales bacterium | reverse complement strand
CCTGTCACATCGAGCCCCATATGGTCCCAGTGGTCGCCGCCGTCCGTCGAGCGGTATACCCCGTCGCCGACCGTGACATTGGACCTGATGTGAGGCTCACCTGTGCCAGCCCACACGATCTGATTGTCGGATGACGAGACGGCCAGCGCACCCACCGAGTGGACGTCTTGATCGTCGAACACCGGTCGCCAAAGCGTACCGCCGTCATCGGTCTTCCAAAGCCCACCTGAAGCCGCCCCGGCGTAATAAACCAGAGGATTGCCGGGCACTCCGGCGACCGAGGCGATGCGGTTTCCGACCACACCGATGTGGCGGAAGCTCAGCGCAGAGAGTGCTTCGGAAGAGAGTGCCTGCGAGACCGCAGGCGCTGGTGTGGAAAGAACAATGAGCGCGGAGACTGCCAGCGCGCGTTGCAGAACGGACCCGATCATGGGGGCTCCTAACCTGACGTGTGACGCATGGGGTCGGGCCCCCCGATGGGGACACCGACACTAAGAGCGCCCGTGCGGCGCTCAGATCTATCGACTCGGGCTGGGCCCGCTGGTCGTCAGAACAATGGTAGGGGGTATCTCAGACAATTGGCGGTGGCTGGCCCGTCCTTGCAAGGGGCCGTCAAGCGCCCTTCGACCGATCCTGTGCCGTCCTCGCGCAGCCGAATGTGGTCACGAAGATCGCTCCAGCGACGAAGAGATCGAATCCGACACAACCCTGGACGTACCATTGAGGCACGAAGTCGGCGCCGGCAACCATGTGAAGGCCCACGTCCCAACCTGCGTGGAGCGCCCACCCGACGGCGAGCACCACCCTGGGGCCACGGGTCCCCGCCACCGACATCCCCGCGAAGATGAGGGCCCCGCCAATCTCAGTGAACAGCCAATCGTCTCCGCCGCTCAACCCCGCGAACACCACGTAGCCGAGGGCTGCGATTACCAATCCGACGCCATAAATACGTACGGCGGTCGTGCCTCCGCGCCATTCGGCAAGGGCCACGAAGGCGGCCGCGACAGCCACCCCGAGAAGGAGCATGGATGGGTTCACGTAGCGCACGGTCTCCCAAGTTGGGTCTCAGCGCAACCTTTTTGTCTGGGATCTCGTCAGAGGTACTCGGACACACGATTTGAATGGAGAATAAAAATGAACGGGATCAGGACCGATGTCATCGCGTTGGCGGCCATTTTGGGGAGTGCGGCGGTAGGTGGGGCAACGTCCATGGCGTGGACCGGCGACAGTTCTGACGAGTTCTATCAAGAATGTGCGACGACGGTCGTCGAGACCGCGCCGCGCGTGGTGATTTCGTTGGGTGGAGAGGGGGATGCGGTGGTGGTTGCTCCGCAGGTGTCTGTGGGCACCGATGAATCGTGTGGGGTCCAGTTCGGTGAGGTCCGGATCGACCGTGTTCCGGCCCAGATGGATCGCGCCCGGGCACGGGTAGAGCGGGCGCGGGAGCGGGTCGAGCGGGTCAACCTCGTGCGGTTCCATGATCTAGAGGGCCAGCTCTCAAAGCGGCATGAGGACCTAGAAGGTCTGTCTCTGCAGCTTGAGGGGTTGGAAGGCGGCTGGCTCCTGGAGTTGCAAGGTCTTGAGGAGTTAGCTGCCTTGGAAGCCCTTCGTGAAATGGACTTCGATGGCCTCAGTGAGGAGCTCGAAGCGGAGATCGAGGGACGAGTCGAGAGCAAGATGCGTGAGCTTGAAGAGCGCCTGGAGCGGGTGGGGCGAGGCAACGGGCGGTAGGGCTACGCGACAGACGCTGAGAGCCCCGGGCGGATTTTCCGCTCGGGGCTCTTTTTTTGTGCGCGATGGACCCGTGTCCGCAGGCTAGTGCGGCAGCCGTGGCTTCAACAAACCGTAAACCCACGCGCCGGCGACCGCACTCAGTAGCGCCACGAGAACGACGGGAAGTCCACTCCCGACCAGCGCGAACAACGGCCCCGGGCACGCTCCCGCCAGACCCCAGCCGAGCCCGAATACCGTGCCCCCGAGAATGTGGTGCGGCTGTGGGCGCATCGATGCCGCGTCCGGCCAGGCGATCTCTTCGCCACGAATGGTGCGGACGCCGAAGCGTTTCATGAGGGCGACCGACACCGCACCGACGGCGACCGCCAGCCCGATGATGCCGTACATATGAATCGATTGGAATCGAAACATCTCCTGAATGCGAAACCAGGAGGCTACTTCGGACTTGAGGAAGATGATGCCCAGGAAGACACCGACCAAAAAGTAGACGGAGAGGGAGTCCTGCCGTTCTGCTGGGGCTGCGGTCGCACCGGAGATCTCGGAAGTGTGGGTCATCGGATCCCCCTAGAAGATGAACGGGAGAATGAAGTGCACCGACACGAGCCCGCCAATAAAGAACCCGATCACGACCACCAGCGAAGACAGCTGGAGTGTGGAGAGCCCCGAGATGGCATGCCCCGACGTGCACCCGTTCGCATAGCGGGCCCCGAAGCCCACCAGGAATCCACCCAAAACGATGAGTACCAGTCCCGGGAGCGTCAGGAGCGCATCGAAGCTCATGAATTCTGCCGGGATCATGCCGGTGAAGTTCGATATGCCGAGCTCTGCGAGGTCCGCGCGCGTGGCCTCAGATATCGCCACGGTATCCGTCGGACTCGAGAGCACTCGTCCACCCAGGAAGCCGCCCAGGAGCATCCCGGACGCCATGGCCAAGTGCCACGCACCCTTCTTCCGCCAGTCGTACTGGAAGTATTCGATCTTGCCGGGGAGCGTGGCCGCACACAGGTGTTGGAGGCTAGACGACACGCCCCACTTCCTGCCTCCGTACCAGTATACGAACGGGACGACGAGGCCGATCAGTGGCCCGGCGACGTACCAGGGCCAGGGCTGTGCCAGAACTTCGAGCATGGATTTTCCCACGGAGGTGGAGACAGGACGGGGGAATCTGATGCGCTCGCGAGCCGAGGTCCAAACTGAGGCGCCCTCGCGGGCGCCTCAGTTTGGCTATTCCGCCCGGAGGGCCACCACCGGATCAACAAGTGAAGCGCGACGTGCGGGCAGATAGCTGGCCACTAGCGCCACCGCCGACAGCGCGGCTGCGACCGACGCGAAGGTGAGCGGGTCCAGGGGACTGACCCCGAAGAGCAACGACGACATCAGCCGGGTGAGCCCCAGGGCTCCCAGCAGTCCGATCGCCACGCCACCCCCGGCCAGCATCAGGGCCTGCTTCAATACCATCCTGCTCACGACGCTGCGTTCGGCGCCCAGCGCCATACGCACGCCGATTTCTCGAGTCCGCTGAGCGACCACATAGGAGATCACCCCGTAGATTCCGACCGACCCAAGGAACAGCGCCACAAAAGCAGCCAACCCCAACATGATGAGGGTGAAGGAGGTACTCGCCATCGGCTCGTCAACGAACTCCTTCATTGTGCGCACTCGTGCGATGGGGAGGTTCCGATTCACGGACCATACGGCGTCGCGGACCTGGCCCAAAAGGGCCGTTGGGTTCCCTGTGGTCGTGCGAACCGCGTAGGCCATGGACTGCGGAGAGTTGATCCCGTCGCTATAGAAATCATTCGCCACCTGTGGCCAGTAGACGATCGATGGCGCGTCCTTGGCGACTCCGTCGTCGTAGACGTTCCCCACCACCCCGACGACTTCGCGCCAGGCGCCCTCGCCCATCTCACCAAGGGCCACGCGTATACGTTTGCCGACTGCGGCCCTCGGCTCCCCCCAGTACTCACGGGCGAAGTTTTCCGTAGTCACGGCGACGTTCGCCAGGTCCTGCGCGTCCGCGCGGGTGAGGCTCCGACCGGCCAACACCGGGTTCCCCATGGTCTCGAAGTAGTTCTCGCCGATCCACTTGAAGCGACGGATGGGTGGAATTTGGTTGGGTTCCAGAGGGAATCCCTCGGCCTCTACGGGGTCGTTGCTATCGTTCCCGTCCATGCTCACTGACGAGGACATCGACGCGGAGATCACCCCGGGAATTGCCGCGACCTGATCCAGGATCTGCTGATGCACCATCGCCATCTCGCGCTGCCCTTCAACCTCAGCAGTCGGAATGGTCAGGCGGAACGTGAGGACCTCTTCGGGCGCCGTGAATCCTGGCTCCACCGCGAGCAAAGCCTGAAAGCTGCGGATCATGAGGCCTGACCCCGCGAGCAGGATCAACGCCATGGCCATCTGCGCCACGACCAAGGCGTTACGCGCCACGTGGCGCTCTTTGCCAGGGCTGCCGCCGCGCCCGCCTTCCTTCAGGGCGGAGACCATATTCGGAGATCCTTAGCGGATCGCCGGGAAGAGCCCAAAGAGTACGCTCGCAACTACCGAGATGAGGGCGGTGAAGCCCAGCACCTTGGCGTCCATTCCGACCTCATTGAGCCGCGGGAGCGCGCGTCGGGGCCCAGGGCGACGAGGAGCTTTAGGCCCCCGTAGGCGAGGCCCAGGCCGATAGCCCCGCCCAGCACTCCGAGGAGCGCGCTTTCAGAAAGGAGCTGGGCCACGATCTGGCCTCGTTCCGCTCCGAGGGCGGTCCGTAGAGCCAGTTCACGCTGGCGACCCTCGGCACGGACGATGAACAGGTTGGCGACGTTGGCGCACGCGATGAGCAGCACGATGCCGACGGTGCCCAGGAGTACCCAGAGCACGTTGCCGATGTCACCGACCACATCTTCCTTGAGCGGACGTACGCGCGCTCCGAAGCCGACTTCTTCGAGCATCCCGAGCGTCACTGGGCCTGGGAACATCTCCATGCCAATCGGAGCCATGCGCTCGATGTCTGCGTTCGCGCTCTCAATCGTGGCGCCGGGCACGAGTCGGCCCAGTGCCTGGTAGCTGAAGTTGCCCACGAAGAGTTCAGACCGATCAAATTGGAAGGGGGTGTAGATGTCGGGGTTGCTGCGAAGGAATCGCAGGCCCTCGGGCATGATGCCGATGATCTCTCGGGGTCGGCCGTTCACAGTGATGGTGCGACCGATCGCCTCGCGGTCCGATCCGAAGCGACGTTCCCAATAGCCGTGGGAGGAGCAGTACCGTCTCGGGCGCCCCAGGCAAGTCGTCTTCTTCGGAGAAAACACGCCCAAGAATCGGTTGGATGCCCAGGATGGGGAGGGTTTGATGCGTGACGTGCATGGCGGAGACTTGTTCCGGCTCAGCCAGCCCGGTCACAGAGGCTTGCGCGTCGTCCCACATGCCCACGGATTCGAACTGGGTTCCCTGCTCCAGGTACGTGCAGTGCAGCGCCGGGGACTGATTGAGGATGTCGAAGTTCAGCCCGGGCGCGGTGTGCCAGATGCCGACCAGCCGATCCGGATCTTCGAACGCGAGCGGCTTCAGCAGGACGCCGTTTACTATGCTGAAGATCGCCGCGTTGCTGCCGATCCCGACCGCAAGAGTAGACACTGCGACGATTGAGAAGAGCGGTGCCCGCAAGAGCTTGCGAGCCGTGTACCGGAAGTTCTGAATCAGGGAATCCACCTGCGCCACCCATCTCGAAAAGAAAACGACCGAGGTAGGCTCACTGCCCACCCCGGTCGCCCCTACGGGTGTGTCGGAAAGTCGGTTTCGCCGTCTTTCCGATCCCTGAGTCGGTCCTTCTAGTTGCCGCCAGGGCCGGCCGGCTTGCGATAGTCGAGCGGCGGATCACGATCACCTAGGAGTGGCTCGTAGACCCAGCCTTCAGGAATGCGGTCGGCGTGTTCGGCGTTGGCCGCCGTAATGAGGGCGGGTCGCGTGAAGATGTCGATCGCCGTCATCGCCAGCGTCTTGGCCGCGACGATCATCCCTTTGTCTCCGATGCCGGTTCCCCCTGCAGCGATCGCCTGCCAGGAGTGTGCAGACGTGCCGGGCACCCAGGTGGCGGCGCTCATCCCTGCGGTGGGGACCATCCAGCTAATGTCCGCCACATCCGTTGAGCCGCCGGAGCCCTCTTCGGTCACGAAAAAGGGTTGTACGAGAGCCGCTGTCTCAACTGCGGCCGCATCAGACGGCAACGTCTCGTGGATCATCTCGGCGAAGGTCCACTCCTGATCGTCATAATACACTCCACCCACGGTCTCGAGGTTGGCGTGCATCACCTCCTGCAGGGCCACGTTGGGGAGCATGTTGTACAGGCCGTGAATGACTTCGTACGCCATGGTGGTTCCCGTTCCCATGGCGGCGCCTTCGGCAGCCTTCGCGACCCGCTCAAAGATCGACTTCACCAGAGCAGGGTCGGGGTGGCGCACATAGTAGAAGACCTCGGCGAAGTCAGGCACAACGTTGGGCGCCGCGCCGCCATAGGTGATCACATAGTGGATGCGGGTCTCCTGCGGCACGTGCTCGCGCATCATGTTGACCATGTTGTTCATGGCTTCCACACCGTCCAACGCCGAGCGTCCGCGTTCTGGTGCGCCGGCAGCGTGGGCAGAGATCCCGCTGAAGCGGAACTTGGCCGACTTGTTCGACAGCGTGCTTGAGGCGCCCGCCTCGTTTTGTGACCCTGGGTGCCAATGCAGCACAATGTCGACGTCGTCGAAGAGTCCGGCACGGACCATGTAGACCTTACCCGCGCCGCCCTCCTCTGCAGGCGTACCGTAGAGGCGAAGCTCCCCGCCTTGTCCGCTTGCCTGCATCCACGCCTTTGTGGCGATCGCGGCTGCGACCGACCCGGTGCCGAAGAGGTGGTGGCCGCAGGCGTGCCCATCCGCCTTTCCTTCGACCGGCGCCCGTACGGGCGATCGGTCTTGGGTGATGCCGGGAAGGGCATCGTATTCGGCGAGCATGCCGACGACTGGCCCGTCACCATTCTTGAAGCTCGCCACGAACGCCGTGGGGATGCCCGCCACGCCGGACTCGATGGTGAATCCCGCTTCCCGCAAGGTGGCCTGGAGGAGTGATGAACTCTCGGTCTCCAAATAGCCCAACTCGGCGAAGTCCCAGATCTGCTGGGCGACGTCGCTATAGGAGGTCGCGTTCTGGTCGATGAAGTCGGAGACCATTGCTTTTCCGTCCTGGCCGGAGGCCATCGCGGGCATCGCTATCGCGACAATGGCCCAAAGGCCGGTTCTTACGCGCATGCTGGTATCTCGTTTTTGTGGGTGAGTCTCACTGTGATATCAATTGCCAGATTTGATCGCGGCTGGACCGCGCGCGGTGCCTTCCCAATCGGGGTCGGCGGCACCGATCCACGTTTTCGTGGCGGGGTCATACTGAATGCCGTGCACCCGACCGAACGAACCATCACGAGGCGTCGGGTTGATGGTCAGGCCGAGGGCCCTCATTTGCTCCAACTCGGCGTCCGTCCAGCCGATGTCATCGCTGGTCTCGGCGTTCAGCCCATCACGAGCCCCGGCGACCCGGGGCTCAGCGAGCGCCGCCGGCAGGGACATATGGAAGTCGATGACTCGGGTGATGGCGTGCACCACCGCCGGAGGGATCATGCCACCGCCGGCTGCCCCCAAGACCATAACCACTTCGCCGTCCTTCAGGACCATGAACGGGCAAATGTTGGAGCGCGCTCGTTCTCCCGCCTCTACTCGGCCTAGGTACCCTCCCAGCGTCGATGCATACAAGAAGCCGAGACCTGGGGTGACCACCTTCGAACCCATGAGCGGTCCGAGGGTTTGTGTCAGAGACACGAACATGCCGTTTGCATCTGCGGTGGAGAGGTGCGTCGTGTGGCCACCGTACTTGTCCTCGCGATCGTCGATGTCCAGGATCGGGCCTGCCCCCATGCCACTTCTCGCTGAGGGCGCCGCGATCTCTTCGGCCATACGAACTGCCCATTCCTTCGACGTGGCACGTACCGTGGCGCTGTCGGTTCCGAGACCGCGCAACTCACGGGAGGCCAAGCTCAAGGCCTGGCCGGTGATGGCAAACCACTCGGCTTCAGTCATGGATGACGGGTCGAACTGCTCCATAATTTGGAGGGCCTGAATAGAGAGCACGCCCGCCGCGGGCACGTCCGTTCCTACCAGTTCGTAGCCACGGTAGCTGCCGCGCACGATACGGCTGTCCTCCGCGACGTATTCCTCGAACGCCGCGATCGTCAGCGCACTGCCGTGGGCAGCCAGGTCCGCAGCCATCGCCTGAGCGATCTCACCCTTGTAGAAAACGTCTCTCCCTTCGGCCGCAATCCTTCGTAGGGTTTTGGCATAGTCGGGCTGCTTCAGAAGTTCGCCTGACGCGTATGGGGTGCCGTTGCCGTGATAGTAGGCGTCCACGGTCCCTGGGAATTCGCTGGCCTGCCGCAGGCCCGCCGCTTGGCGGCCCGCGTCATTGGGCAGCACACGAAATCCGTTCTCGGCGTAGTCGATCGCGGGCGCCATCACCGTGGAGAGTGGAAGCGAGCCGTGTTCGGCATGCAGCTTGAGAAGCCCGGCTACCGCGCCCGGGACAGCGATCACGGGGTACCCGTAGCCTGCTTGTGGCGCGGTGTCGTAATTGAAGTCCGACGGCGCCTGCGTCGTCCCGTCGATACCATAGAATTCACCTGCGGGAGTCCGCACCAGGATCTGGTTGCGCCCGCCGATGCTGTTCATCGTGGGCTCGACGACCGCGATGGCGAAGGCCGTGGCCACGGCGGCGTCCGCGGCGTTGCCGCCCATCCCGAGGATCTTCACCCCTGCATCGGTGGCCAGAGGGTGAGCCGCCGAGATCATGCCGGCATTGGAGCTGCCCGCTTGGCTGACATTTTGGGCCGAGGCGTTTGTCGCACCTACGGTCGTGGTGACAAGAAGGGCTGCCAGCGCGGCACTAGGAAGATTTAGGCGCATTTTGGGGGCCTCATGGAATGCAGTTCGACTCTTGACGCTCATTCTATCGGGGGGCTCATTCTATCCCTCAGGGCGATGACACGCATCCCTTGCAAACTGTGGCGAGACCGGCGCGTTACACCGGTGAGGGGCCACCTATTCGAAGTGTTTCCGGTAGGCCCGATACGCTTCTCCGGCCCGCTCGGGCATGAAATCGAAAATGGCCATGGGGTTGGTCTCTAGGCGCTTGAGCAGCGCGAGGGTGTGCTCATACCCGACGAACTCGGCCGCGAGGTCGCGAGTCAGGTCGTGGACATTGCGGTCCTGACGCACCGTCGGCGGCCCGTATACGAGCTTTGCTCCGCGGGCCTGCAGGTAGTACGCGGTCGAGATATCAATGAATCGACCGACGTGTGGGAACAAGAAATACTCCCCGAGCCAGTCCGGGCTGACGAACGTGTTCTGCGAGTTGAACGGACCGACCTTGTTCGAGGCCAGCGGAAAGCTAGTCGGGTCGAACGTGACGTCGGGCATGAACTGCATGCGACAGAAGGCGTCGATATCCGGATCGCCGTTCCAGAAGTCAGCCTGGACGTCCGGCGGCACCACCTTCCTCTTGGGTGCGCCGAAGTCGCGGTCAGCCAGAAGTTAAGGCGGGTAGCCTCGGTGCCAAAGGTGCTTGTGTTCCGTAACCGCCACGGGATCGAACGCCAACTTGTCGGTCTCGTAGTAGTCGACCTCGACGGGGCGGCCCATGAAGATCTCCTTGCCCCAATTCTCGAGCGGCACGTTGTCATCGTCGACGACCGCGACGATGTCCGCGTTCAAATCTTTGGCCCACAGAAAGCCGTAGTTCCGTCGTTCGACGACGGTCCAGCCCAGGGCAGCGGACAGAACCGGGTCGTACTTTTCCTGGTCTTCCGGAGTCACGTAGATCGCGCCCTCGATGAGAAAATCGCGGGGGGTCTTTTGGTCTCCGATCACGACCAGTTGCCAGTCGGGCATGGCCGCAAACTTCTGCAGCGCCTCGGTCGGAGCGTTGATGGTCGTGGTGACGATGACTTTCGGCATTAGCTAGGCGGTCTCTGTCGGCGGGGTGGGGGATTCCGGCTTGAGAATATTCTCTTTTTTCATGAAGCGAGTTCGCAAGCCCGGACGAAAGTATTCGAAGTTTCGGATGAACGGATTCACCGATTCTCCCTCTACTCGCGCGGTCCATGAAGTCGGAACCTCAACGACCTGCATCCCGAGCCGCAGCGGCTTAACGATGGTTTCCAACACGAACGGATGGCGAGCTTCTTCCCAGCGAATGGTCTTCGTGAGATACGTTGGAAGGATCCGATACCCGAACGTCGTATCCGTGAGGCCCATGCCGTAGAGCAGGGCAAAGCTCTTCTGGAAGAGCCAGTTCGCGAGCAGTTTCGCGCGATTGTAACCGTGGAAACCGCCCCCGGCCCAACGGGACGCCGTAATGACCGCGGCTGGGTGCTCCTTCGCGGCCGCGACCAGGACTTTGGCATCTTCCGGTTTGGTCTCCAGGTCGGGCGCCATGAGAAGGGTGTGGCTGCCCGTCGACACATCGAAGGCCTTCAGGATCGCGCCCCCAAAGAAGGGCTTCTCCTGCCAATGGATGCTCACCACGTCAGGGTACTTCGTGACCGCGGCCTGTGCGTGCCCGAGCGCCTTTTCCGTGGTCCTGTCGCACACGATCACAAGAATCTGCACGAGGTCACCGGGCAGATCTGCCATCAGCACTTCAATGGTGTGCGTCAGGGAATGTGTCTCTTCAAGCGTGGGAAGGACCGCTGTGAGAGACTCGAAGTTTGCTGCCAACTGTTGGACCTCGAATGCTTCATCTTTAGCGACGAGGTTCAAAGCTCGACGGCGAGCGCCCGTTTCGCGAGCGAGGCGAGCGAACATCGCCGCCGCGAGCGGGACCTCAGTTACGCCCGAGGAAGAGGGGGTGCATTCGGCCACTGCGGGACATGTTCACGCGTAGTTCACCCGAACTTATCATGAACACCGTGGTGAGTTCGCCATTGATCGCCCCCAAGGCGATGTCGTGCCTTTGCATGTCGGGGACATCGAAGTCACGCTCGATCCACGTCGTGGCGTGATATTCCTGGACGAGCCATCCTTCCGCGATCGCGGTACCGACGGCCTCGGCCCAACGCTCGGCGGTGACCCCTCTCCCCACGATCACGCCGTTGCCTCTTGTGTCCAATCCACGCTTGAGCACGTATCTCTCCCGCTCTCCGCGCACGGCATCGACGACAATTGCGTCCAATCTGCGCATGTTGCGCGACCAGGGCACGTAATTTTGCAGCATGTCCCAGTCGGAGGCTTCGAACAGGTGCTTGAACCCGGGGTCGAACATGATGGCCAGGCAGAGCTTGTCGTCGCCGACCCAGCGGCCTCGCTGTCCATTTTGAACGACGAGTGCTCGATCGCGAACGGCATGGACGAAAGGGTCAAGCTCGCCCCGCAGCCGTTGAAACGGCTGCATTCCCAGTTTTTGGTACACATGGGTCAGAACTCGACCGCCCGCGGTGGGTGAGCCGGTTCCGTTGTACTGGACTTTTCGCGGGTCCATCGCCACGCACTCGATGTCGTTCCACCGCACATGCTTTGCAAAGTCCCGTAACTCAAGTCTGTTGCCGCCATCTTCCCGGAGCAGGGCCAGGAAGTCCGGTCGAACGCCGGTGTCTTGTTCGAGGGACTCGAGGAACCAGTCCGCCATGAAGCCCTTGTCCTCGTGGCGCAGCGGCGGTGGCATCGTGTGCCCGCGGGCTTCCATGAATTCCCGCCACGCCCGGTTACACATGCCCGAGAACACGAAGCCTCCCGGACAGTTCGCGTTTGTTTCCAGAATCCAAAATCCGCCAGCGGGGTCCAGCATGAGGTCCAGTCGACAGATGTGGACCCTACTATTCGCTGGATCGACATCTTTCGCGAGATCCGCCGCGAGCGCGGGAGGGGTCGGCAATTCGGCTCGAACGGCCTCGTCCGAGACGGATGCCCGCACGATGGTCTCGATCGCCCGGTGGTAAGTCTGCGTGACTCGGACTAGTGTGTCGGCGAATTCCGGTTTCACCATTTGGGCCGGGCCGAGGAGGAATGGCTTTCCCTCCGCGTACATGAAGCGGTCCTCGGCCTTTTTGCGAAGCGCCTTTCCGGCGGGCGAATTGCCTTCCTCAAGGAGGGCCGTGTGGAAGTCCGGGTTCAGGCCGGGCCATACCGGAAAGTCCACAGTGGAGGAGGGAGACGCCAAAGATTGCTCCATTGAGAGATCTGCCACTTACTGATTTGAAGGGGCTGCTCGCCATGCTTTTGGTATCGATGCATTATTCTGCGGCGCCAATGTACCCTCTCGACTGCCATCAATGACTCCCGACCCGGCCCACGAACGTATCTCCACAGGTGACCTCTCCGGAGGTTTCGCCTCGGCCATTGTGTCGATCACCGGCAACGTTGCAGCCGGCGTCATCGCTTTCGCGCCGCTGGGCCCGGCATACGTCGGCAAGGGGATCTTGGCCGGAATGCTCAGCTCTATCGTCGCCGGCCTGATGGCGGCGCTTTTCGGTGGGGCGCCGGGCATGATTTCGGGGCCGAAGGCGACTACGTCGATGGCGTTCGCTGCGCTGCTGAGCCAGCTGCTGGCGACAGGACGCTTCGATCTCGGGAATCCGGAGTCGGCGAACTTGATTCTGTCGCTGGCGTTCGGTGCGGTGTTGATCAGTGGCAGCGTGCAGATATTGCTTGGTGCCTTCCGTGTAGGTGCTCTGGTGAAGTTCATGCCGTACCCCGTGGTGGCTGGGATCCGGAACACCACGGCTGTCCTCCTTATTTATGTTCAGCTTTCGCCATTCCTCGGCATCTCTAAGCAGGGCGGCTTGGACTTGCTCCGCGTGATCTGGGGCAGATCGAGCCGGCCACCGCACTGGTGGCCGCAGTGACGGCAGGGATCGCCTGTAGGGGCGGGCGCTTCCTTCCAAAGTCTTGGGTCCCCGTCATCGCGCTTATCGTAGGGACGGGGCTCTACCATTCGATCGCAGCTGTAAGCGGCGACGTCCGGCTCGGCGATGTTCTGGGGGCGCTGCCGTCCGCGGTCCCGACTCCCGCCTACTTCTCAAGCGTGATTGCCGCTCTGACCGACAGCGCGAACCTCCCGTTGCTGGCTGCGGTGATCTCGGGCGCGCTCGCAATGGCAGTGCTCGACTCGATTTCGTCGTTGGTCACGCTCGTGTCGTATCAGGGCATCGCCGACAAGCGATTCGACGCGAACAGCCAATTGGTTGGGCAGGGAATCGGGAGTGCGGTCGCGGCGTTCTTTGGCGGGCTGACCACTTCGGGCATCCTTGCGCGGGCCGCCGTGAACCACAATGCGGGTGGGCGTTCCCGGGCCTCAGGCGTCGTGAACGCCGTCGCGGTCCTCGTACTGGTGGTGGTCCTCTCTCGCCCGCTCGCGTGGATCCCAAAGGCGGCGATCGCCGGTCTGATCATGGTCATCGCTGGTGGACTCTTCGACCGCTGGAGTTTTGGGCAGATCAAAGAGGCGCTTCGCACTGAGGCTGAACAGCGGAAGGACAACTACCTCGCGGTGGCGCAGATGGCGTTCGTCGTCGGTGTCGGTGTCTTCGTGAACTTGGTCTGGGCAGTCGGGGCTGGAGTTGTGCTCTCAGTCGTGGTCTTTGTCGCTCAGATGAGTCGCTCGCCGATCCGTCGGGCGAGGACCGGGGCGACCGTACGCTCTGCGAAGAACCGTGACAATCGTCTCAGCGAACTTTTGGCGAAGGAGGGACACCGAATCGCTGTGATCGAACTGGAAGGCATGATCTTCTTCGGTTCCTGCGATTCTTTGGCGACCCGGGCCGAGGACCTCGCCGACAAGGGTGCCGAATTCGTACTGCTCGACATGAAGCGTGTGAGCGGCATAGATGCAACAGGGTTCAAGGTGCTGGGACAGACCTTCAATCGACTGAGAGCCAGGAGAACTACGTTGGCTTTTGGCTATGTGTTGCCGGGCTCCATCAATTCTGAGATCGCTGAAGACCTCATTCTTAACGGTGTTCCGGAGGCGCGCCTGTTCGAGAGCACCGACGCCGGGCTTGAGTATTTCGAGGAGGGCCTCCTCCTGAAGCTTGGGGTGGACGAGGGCTCTCGGAACGGATGGACGTTGGAGGAGTTCGGCGCGGAGTGGGGTGTGTCGCCTGAGCAGTGCGCCATACTTGCCGGATTTGTTGAACGGCGCCGCTTCGACGCGGGCGACTTTGTCTTCCGTGAGGGTGACACGAGTCGCTCGATGTTCTTCCTCTGTCGCGGCGACGCCGACGTGTCGATTCCGATTCCCGGAGCGGTCCGGAGACGGAGGTTGGCTACGTTCTCCCAGGGCACGGTGTTCGGCGAGATGGCGCTGCTCGACGGTCTGCCACGGGCGGCCGGCGTGCGAGCGACAGGCCGGCTCGAAGTCCTCGAACTTGGCTTTGATTCGTTCACCAAATTGAGTGAAGGACATCCGGCGATCGCAGTAAAGATCCAAACAGCGATTGGGTCCATTCTAGGGTCGCGACTTCGCGGTGCGAACTCACTGATCTTGGAGTTGGACTCGTGAGGAGGCCTACGGTTTGGTCGCTTCTGGTATTGGTCCTGGCCGGAGGATGCGCCGGGGGTAATACAGGCGACCTGCGCGAGGGCACCTCGGGATTGTCCGGCGCGATACCCGGCGGTGACGGGCGTGCGCTTGCCGCCTATAAGGCTGAGTTCAGGGCAAACGCCCTGGCTGGAATGGATTCCCTCATGCTGCGGACCGACGAGGTGTGGCAGAGGGACGACCGAGATGTCCTCGCAACGTTGTATTCGCCCCGGGCCACACTCGTGACGCCGGACGGGCAACTCCTCGTAGGTGGCGCAGCAGTGCGGGACTATGTCTCCGGGCAGCTTCCCCAAATGTCGAGCGTGAGTACGTGGCGTGACGAGTTTACTGCTTCGGGCGAAATGACGTTCATCTATGGTCGCTACGACGCTGACTCCTCGGTGCCAGGGCGCGACAGCCGAGGCGTCCACGTGACGATCGCCATGCGCGACCATTTCAACTGGCAGATTCGCGCGAAGATGTACGTGGGCTTCGAGGGAGCCGGTGTCGCCACAGATCCGTCATTGCTGTCGGGCGAACCGCCGCACGTGTCCCCCGACTCGATCCGAGCCCGGTTTGGGCGTCGGGCCCTCAATGGTCAGGACGAGCGGGCAGAATGGGCCGTGAGTTCGTACTTCTACTTGAATTCCTACCTCTCGGAGTGGCGTCAGGCCTGGAACAACGACGACTCTCAAGCCGCGATTCAGATGATGGGCGATGGCGTAGTGATTCGTTTGCCTTTTGACGTTCCGGCGCTCGGAAAGACCAACGCGGCCTACTCACTGGAGCGCCTTCTGCCCGCCGTTGGTGATCTCTCGCTCAGCATTCTCGACTTCGATATCAGCGAGCGATTGGGTTTTTGCCTTGGCGCTTACACGCTCAACGCGGGAGGGCAGGAGCTAAAGGGGTACTACATGTCCGTGATGCAAATGCAGGACGACGGACCGCGACTACGCGCGCTGATCTTTTCGGGCTCGGGCGCCAATCAGCTTGCCGCTCCGGGGAGTGCAACGGTTCGTTGATCACCGCGTCGCTACTTGTGCAAGATCTTTCGTTCGCGGAGACCGCTCCGGATCGGCTCCGAGCGGCGGTCGGTGTCGTGTTGCTGATTGGCATTGCTTGGCGGCTCTCGGTCGATCGCTCGAAGGTCTCCTGGCGGGTCGTAGGATGGGGACTGGGATTGCAGATTGCTTTTGCGGTGCTCGTGCTACAGACCCCGTTTGGGATTGCGTTCTTTGAGGGGATGAATGCGCTCGTACGGGCGGTGCTGGGGTATGCCGAACAGGGCGGTCGCTTCGTATTCGGCAATCTCGTGTCGGACAACGTGCCGGTCGGCACGGTCGACCCGAACGGCGTCTTCACGGAGACCTCGGGTACCGTCGCGAGGACGGGTGCGTTTTTCGCATTCCGCATCTTCCCCAACATCATTTTCGTATCGTGTTTGATGACGGTGCTTTATCACCTTGGCATCATGCAGGCTGTGGTCCGCTCCTCGGCTTGGGTCATGCAGCGGACGATGCGCACTTCGGGAGCGGAAACGTTGTGCGCGGCCTCCAATATTTTTGTGGGACTCATGGAGTCTCCGCTGGTGGTGAAGCCGTTTATCGCGAAGATGACCGAGTCCGAGCTGATGATGGTGATGACCGTCGGAATGGCGACGATCAGCGGTGGGGTGCTTGCAGCGTATGCGGGCATGATGCTCCCGTTCCAGCCGGAGGCAGCGGGCCATCTTATTGCGGCCTCAATCATGTCCGCCCCTGCGGCGTTCGTCATGGCGAAGTTGCTCGTCCCGGAGACCGGTGTCCCTGAGACGCTCGACATCCTGGAGTTCGACGTGAAGAGGCCGGACGTAAACGTGATTGATGCGGCTGCGCGTGGCGCCTCAGAAGGCCTGCGCCTCGCCCTCGTGGTGGCCGCGATGCTGATCGCATTTGTCGGGCTGATCATGATGGCAAATGGCGTCGTTGGGTGGGCGGGTGGTCTCGTCGGCTTCGATGACCTGACCATCGAATTCATGCTCGGCTGGCTCTTGGCTCCTGTCGCCTGGATGCTCGGCATTCCCTGGGTAGACGCTGGGCTGGTCGGCCAGATGATCGGCGTGGACTTCGTCGTCAATGAGTTCGTGGCCTTCATTCAGCTTGAGGGTCTTTTGTCGGCGGGCGCCGAGCTGCAGGAGCGGTCCCTCGTGATCGCGATTTATGCATTGGCTTCGTTTGCCAATTTCGGCTCGATTGCGATGACCGTGGCGGGGGTTGGAGAGATCGCGCCGGAGAGGCGGCATGACCTCGCGAGGCTTGGCGTTAAGGCCATGTTCGCGGCCCTCTTGGCTGCCTTACTCACAGCCGCGTTTGCCGGAATGTTGGTGTGACCACGCCACCGCCGTCGATTCTTGGTGTTGGCACGGTATCTCTCGACACCGTGGAGAATGGGGCCCATGTGGCGCGGGATGTTCTGGGCGGGTCGGCGCCGTATTTCGGTGCGGCTGCGCGTCTCTACGGAGATGTGACTTTGGTGGGCGCCGTAGGCGAGGACTTTCCGCAGGAGCATCTGGATCGACTGGCGGACGCGGGCATCTCGACGCGAGGGATCGCTCGACGCTCCGGTGAGACGTTCCGCTGGCATGTGCGTTACCAGCGCGACGGCTCTCGCGAGACCCTGCGCACGAACCGCGAGGTCGCCTTAGATGCGAGGCCCGCGGTGGCAGCCGAACTGTTGGACACGCGGGCGCTGTTCCTCGGGAGCACCCATCCGGCGCTCCAACTCGAGGTACTCTACGGCTTTGGGGCGCCACCTCATCTCGTTGTGCTCGACACCATGACCCATTGGATTCGGGATGAGCGGGAGGCCTACGAGATGCTCGCGCGCAGCGCGGATGTCGTGCTGCTCAACGAGGAAGAGGCGACGCTCCTCGGCAACGGTGACCAAGAGGCCGGTATTGGACCCTTGCTCGATGCCGGCACCTCCTGGGTGGTGGTGAAGCGCGGCGAAGAGGGCGCTGCAGCGTTCGGCCACGATCGTGCGGTGGCGGTTACGATCGCCAGGCCGCGGGCCGTGATAGACCCGACCGGAGCCGGCGATGCGTTTGCAGGTGGCCTCGTGGGTGCATTGGCCCGCAGTTGGCCGGATCGGTTGGGCATGGAAGAGGCCATGGCCAGGGGTGCCGCGCTCGGGTCGTTTGCGGTGGAATCATTCTCCGTAGATCGGCTCCTAGAGGTGACCGAAGAGGGGGTCGCGTCGCGAGCCCGAGAAATCAGGATCCGCTCCCGGCGTCATCGGTTGATCAGCTAGCGCCGGGGGCATTTGCGTCAGCCACTTGGCTGATGACGGCCTCGGCCCGACTTTCCAGCCCACCTGCGAGTCGCCCAACGGGGCCGGGCAGGAGCCCTAATCGGCTGTTGATGAAGCGCAGCCCGGATAAATGATGTCGGAAAACAAGAAGCGCCTGATCGTCGTCGGTGACCGCGTATTGATTCAGGCCGAGGCGGGTGAAGATCGCACGAAGGTCGGCCTGTACCTGCCGGCGACCGCAGTCGACAACCAGGCCGTTCAGGGTGGTACGGTCGTGGCGACCGGACCCGGCAATGCTGTATCCGCGCCCACCGAGTTCGGTGGGGAGCCTTGGAAGGTGAACTCTCCTGAACCAAGGTACGTGCCTTTGCAGGCGCGACTCGGTGACTACGCGATCTTCTTCCGCAGCGCAGCGGTGGAAATCACGTTCGAGCGCACCCGTTACTTGGTGGTGCCTCAGGCCGCGATTCTGACGCTTGTCCGCGAAGAGGACGAAACGGACCCGAGCCTTCTCGATTTCTAGGCACGGAGGCCGCGGAGGCCGTGACAGCCGAAGTAGTCGGCCTCGCCCGCCTCGCAAGCAAGCGGTAAGCCTCGAGCGGTATCGAGGGATTATCGATGATTGGCAGGCGTTCATCGCGGCGGCCGAACGCCCAGAACCGACCGTTCTTCGCACACGCCAGGGTCGAATTTCGCCCGACGCGCTGGCCGAACGACTGGTCGCCCAGGGATTTCGCCTCGCACCGAAACCCGGACTCCCGGGCTTCTTCGAAGTAGAGGACGGGCCAGGCCCTGTTACGGCTACGCTCGAGCATTGGCTCGGCCTCTTCTACGTCCAGCAAGCGTCCACCGGAGTCGCTGCTCCGGTCCTGGACGCGCGACCCGGGGAGCGCGTGCTCGATATGTGTTCCGCACCGGGCGGCAAGACGACGCATGCCGCGGACCTCATGGAGGACCGTGGCTGCCTGGTGGCGGCTGAGATCAGCGACAGCCGTATTCGAGGGCTGTTATCGAATGTGTACCGCATGGGACACTCGAACATTCTCGTCATCAGAGGTGACGGGCGCGAGTTCCCCGAAGGTGCGCTCTTCGATCGTGTTTTGGTCGACGCCCCCTGCGGCGGAGAGGGCACACTAAGGCGCAAGGGAGGGAAATCCCCCTACCAGTCGGCTGCGTTCAAGACATACGTCACACGCGCCCAGCGAGGACTCCTCGAAAGGGCGGTCCGACTCACGCGTCCAGGCGGCACGATCCTCTACGTGACCTGCACCTTCGCTCCCGAGGAGAACGAGGCGGTCGTGGACCACGCGCTGCGTACGTTGCCGGTCGAACTGGAGCCGATCGACTTGCCCATGCCGCATGCACCCGGACTGACCGCGTTCGACGGTAAAGTGTTTGACCCCCGGCTCGAGGGAGCGGCGAGGATCTACCCGCACCATATCGATTCGGGTGGACTCTTCTTGGCGAAATTGATCAAACTCGACGATGGCGACGCAGGCGGGCGGCAGGCGAACGCATGGGGACCCGTTCCGTCGCTGTTCGCGACACCAGATGAACAGGTTTCGCCGGAGGCCGTCGACGATCTAGTACGGATCGCAGTTGAAGAACTTGTCGGCCGATTCGGCGTCGCGCCCGCCTTTGCGGCTAACCTACGTTGGACCCTGCGTGGAGGACGGCTGTGGATTCACACCTTGGACGAGTGGCCTCTGGCTGCATGGTCAGACGGCCCTTGGCGACCGATCTCGGTCGGCTTTCGAGCGATGGAGTTCGACTCGCGGGGGCGACCTCGTCCCACGAATGATTTCTTGATCTGGCTTGGGGGGCAGCTGCACGAACGCGTATGCGACGTGTCGGCGCAGGAGTTGTTGACGCTCGGCGCCCGTGGCGCTCTGCCGATGGCTGAGGAAATCTTGGGGCCCGTCGCGTTGCGCTATCGAAGCGAGATCATTGGCAGAGGGGCAGGCACGCAGGAAGGGCTCAAGAGCGAAATCCCCAAGGAGCGGGCGACCGATTTAGGGCGGTCGATAGCACGCGACTAGGGTCTCGGTTCCCTGCGGGCAGCACAGACGCCGTGGCTAATTTTTATGCCAGGGACTTGGCGGATGGCCCGACTACGTCGCCCCGGGGCCGCTCGACGCGGCAAGGGTGCGCGCGAAGAGCGCGTCCACCGGCGCGAGACGCATTCCCGACAACTCGCCGGGCGTGAACCAACCGATCGCGCTGTGTTCGATGGCGACCGGATCCCCTTCGACGTCGACCCGAACAAATAGGATCTCAAACGCGCCGCCGGCGTCGTGGCCCGTGTAGAGGGGCTCACTAATTCGTGTGACGGCCAGGGACAATTCCTCTGAGAGTTCGCGCCGTGCGCCGCCGAGGAGCGTCTCTCCCGGATTCAGTTTGCCGCCCGGAAATTCCCACAGGCCGCCGTGCTGCTTCTCTGCGGGCCGACAGCCCAACAGGTAACGGCCGCCGTTTTCGATGACGGCCGCCACAACGGGAATGGGTGTCACGGGTGCTGATGCGGTCGACGCTTCGCTGGGCAGCGCTTCTCCTGGCGCCGGCGCGGCGGGGGGTGGACGAGACGGGACCAAGATGGCAAGGAGCACAGCCGCGAGGGTCGCCATCGCCGCCCCGAAAAAGAATGGCGCCTCGGGCCCGAATCCGGACCACGCTCCGATTCCCTCCCACAGCACTCCTGCAAAGACGGACGCGGGCAGGCTGGCGATGCCAATCAGGCCAGCATAACTCCCGTAGGCCGTACCTCGCAGCTCGGCAGGCACGAGGTCCGCGATCAGGGCTTTCGCGGAACCCGCGACCAACCCGTGATAGACGCCATAGGTCGTATACAGCACTGCAACGTGTGTTGATGTGCCGGCCAAGGCGAACCCGAGATACACGCCCGCGTAGACGAGCCAGCCCGCGAAGACCAGCCATTTTCGGGGCACACGGTCGGCAAGGCGGCCGGCCGGGGTCGAGATCACCGTGTAGACGACGTTGAACGCGACGGCGAGCCATAGGATGCCCATGACCGAGATGCCGCGCTCCTGCGCCCGCAGCACGAGGAACGCATCGGCAGAGTTTCCGAACTCGAAAAGCACAGAGCACACTGCGAAGGCCGCGAATGGACGACCAAGGCCGCGAATCCTGATGCGTGGCGTTGCGCGCGCCGACTTCGGGATCGCAACGTCGCGCGCACCTAGCGCCAGGAGGACTACGGCTACAAACGCGGGCAACAGGCTCCACAACACCAACGTTCGGAAGGTCTCGTCGGTAAGGAGGCGGGGATCTCCCTGTGCGCGCGTCACGATCCAGACGGCGATCAAGAGGCCTACGACCGCCCCGGCAGAATCTCCCGCCCGATGCAGACCAAAGGCGAAGCCGCGCTGATTCGCCGGGGTCGAGTCTGCTAGGAGTGCGTCGCGCGGAGCGGTGCGGATTCCCTTGCCGACCCGGTCCACGAAGCGAACGCCGGCAACGGCGCCCCACGTGGACGCGGTGTACAAGAAGGGCTTTGAAAGGGCAGACGTGGCGTATCCGAAGACCGCGAGCCATTTACGAGTGCGCAGCCGGTCAGAGAGCCAGCCAGAGTAGAGCTTGAGTACGCTCGATGCCGTATCTGCGAGGCCATAGAGCAGGCCGATGGTCCAAACCCGCACCCCGAGGACGTTGGCCAAAAACAGGGGCAGGACGCTCTGGAGCATGTCGCTCGAGACGTCCGTGAGGAAGCTGGTCGCGGTGGCGACCCAGACGTTGCGGTGTAGGCGGGGCGGCGTGGCGCTCACCGGAGCTTCCCCGAAGGCCACGCGGTGATCATCACGTCACCATTCGTGTCAGCACGTCACGATTATAGATGACCCCGAGCCCATGTTCGGGCGCACTAAGCGAGGCCGATCATGATCGCCACGGCGATCGAGGCGGCGCCGAGGGCGACCAAGCCGGCGTAGAGCGGCACTGTGAACTTCATCCAGTCCTCGTAGCGAACTCCAGCCGCCGCGAGGATCGCCATGAGCGCGCCGTTGGTCGGCGTGACCAAGTCGCACAGCCCGGCCCCGTACTGGTAGGCGAGGACGGTGATCTGCCGCGACATGCCCAAGAGGTCTGAGAGCGGGACAAGCACCGGCATGGTGAGGACCGCCTGCCCACTCACGCTCGGCACTGGCACGTGGATCAACGCCTGAGCCACGATCATGCCCAAGCTGGAGGCGAGGACAGGCAAGCCTTCGAGCGGCGTGAACATTCCATGGACGATCGTGTCGACAATGCGGCCGTCCTGGAGCACCACGTAGATCGCGCGCGCGAATCCGATGAGGATTCCGGCGTAGGCCATCCCACGGAAGCCCTTCACGTAGGCCTCGGCGGTGCCAGAGAAGCCCATCCCCGAGACGGCGCCCACGATCAGGCCCATCGTGAAGAATGCAGCAGACATTTGGTTGAAGTCCCAGCCCCAGCGGAGCATGCCCACTACGAGAATGGCGAAGGTCACTCCGACGAGCCCAAAGATCCCCCAGTCGGCTCGGCTCACGCCAGCGGCGTCTCCGTCCGAACCAGATTCTGCCGCGCCCCGTGTGCGAGCGGCATAACGCATGGTCATGCCGACCCAGAAGGTGAGGGCCAGAACCAGGAACACGATGCGAAAGCCAGCAGCAGACAAAGCGGGCAATTCGGCGAGCTTCTGTGCGATGGTCACTTGGAACGGGTTGATCGGACTAAAGGCGGACCCTACGAACGCGGACCCGGCGCTCATGGAAACGGCGACCAAGGGCGTGAAGCCCAGGCGGCGGGTCAGGATGATCAGGACCGGGATGAGGGGAATGATCTCCTCCTGCATGTTCTCCACCACGCCGCCCATCGCGAAGAACAGGGACACCACAGGAATCACGAGAAGATCTCGCCCTCTAAGCGTGCGGATCAACGACGTCACTCCGCGCTTCAGAGCCCCGGTTTCGTCGACAACCGTGAAGGCGCCGCCGATCAGGAAGACGAGAAAGATGACGTCTGCAGCGTCGGCCATTCCTCTCGGCAACGCGACCATCGCGTCGAAGAGGTTCACGGGCGTCGCTTCAACCTCATGATACGTTCCCGCCACCACGATGCTGCGGCCGGTCGCCTCATCGTCACGCCGGTCGTACTCACCGGCCGGAACCACATAACTGGCCAGAGCAGCCAGGATCACGCACCCGGTTAGGAGTACGAGAGGGTGGGGGACACTGAAGCGCGACTTCGGTGCTGTCATAGGGTCGGCTCACGGAGGCTGGGTAAGGCTGCATCCAGGGCGTGCAAGGCGGCCAGGATGGTTTGCACCGAGGCCAGGAACTCATCGGGTGACACCCGTTCTGTGTCGTCGGTCGGGCGATGGTAGTCCTCGTGGTCTTCGACGCCGAAGTAGACGAACGGAATTCCGGCGGCGTGGAACGGCGCATGGTCGGACGACCGAGTCCAGTCGGCGCCTTCGGGCGCACCTGCGCTGTCATGGCCGAGACGAAGCCGCACGGGCGGCCGAGCGGCGACGGATTCGAGCACGGGTCGAAGCGCGGGGGTGTGATGCGCCCCTGCAGCCCACAAGGTGCCTTCAGTCCTGGCTACCATGTCGAGATTCACGTTCAGCCCGACGCTGGACAGCGGGATCGGAAAAGCTCCAACGAGCGCCCTAGATCCGACCATGCCGGCCTCTTCCGCGTCCACGAACGCAATCACGAGCGGGTGGTCGAGTGGTTCGGCTCTGAGGGCCCGAGCAATGGCGAGCGCGGCCACGACGCCGGATGCGTTGTCGTCTGCGCCGTTGTAGACGATGCCCCCGCGCACACCTTCGTGGTCGTAGTGGGCCGTCAGCACGATGGCCGGGGCGTCCGGCTGCTTGCCCGCGATGCGTGCCACGACGTTGACGCCGGAGGCCCGGGGCGTCTCGAACGGATACTCGAAGCTGTCACCGATCGGCCGCGCTCCGGCGGCGGCCAGTTGCTCGATGACAAAAGCGCGGGCCTTGGCGCTCTGAGGGGTGCCCGGCGCCCGGCCCTGCATCGAATCGTGAGCGAGCACCGATAAGTCCCTCATCAGCCGAGCGGACTCCACTTGCTGGCCGTAGGCATGGCCGGGGCCAAGGGCGATGAAGCTCCCCGCCAAGAGCAGGCTCAAAGTAAGGAGTGGAGGGCTAGTGATCATGGGCATGGAGCTTGGGGTTAAGAACCTCGGAGCGCCAGGCAGGCCAGCTTCGTTTGACGGGGGGCCACCCTCGGGTCGAGAATACCAGCGTAACCACTCGGTCGGCAGCGACTGTTCACTCTTCCAAGACCTATGTCCGACGCGCCTACTTCCCAGGTTCTACGCCCCACGCATCGCTACTTCCTAGTCGGAGCCGCCTTCGGCACGGCATTCCCTCTAGTAGCGACGCTGTTGGACGCGGGCATGCGCCAAATTCCGTTTACGATTGCCGGGATCTTGGAGACGCAGGCCGGTCAGCCGCTGCACTGGGTCATCGATTCTGCGCCGTTTGTGCTCGGACTGTTTGCCGCCCTAATCGGTCGTCGGCAGGAGATGGTTGTCGCCCTCCAGAACTCGGCCACCGCACAGGCCGTTTCTGAGGAGACTGATCGGTTCTTCCGCGTCGCGGTTCGCAACGGTGTATACGCGCCGGTGTCGATCGACTCCATCGCGGCCGGGACCAAGGTCGTCGACGTGGAGCACTTCTATGAAGCCGATCGACTGCGCCCGAAGTACACCACCTTTGCCAACAAGCCGCTCTTCATCATGACCGGCGGGTAGGTCTGGTGCCGACGGGTTCGGTCACCCCTTGGCTCCTCGCGTTGGGGATTCTCTTCGTGTTGGGTGCTGGCAGTAGGGTTCAGGCACTAGCGGTCACGAGAGATTGGGTGGAGCCCTGGGTGGGTCGCAAGGTCGCGCACATCGGATTCGGCGCCGCTGTTCTTTTCAGCTGGGTCCTCTTTGCGGATGTGGCGCTAGCGCGCTGGTTCGCGGCCCTGCCCGCGCTCGGTATCGGCATGTACTTCCTCTTGATCGCGACCGGCGTAGTCGTGGATCGCGGGACCGTTCGCGGCGGATCACGGTCCGGCACCGCTGCCGGGCTCATGCGCGGCCCCGTCCTTTATGCGTTGGTCTTCGCCGTGCTCACCGTGGTGTTTTGGAGAACCTCCCCGGTCGCGATGGCCGCGCTTGCCTTCATGACGTTCGGAGATAGCTTCGCGGAAATTGTGGGCAAAACGGTTCATTCACCGGCGTTGCCGTGGAGCAGGGAGAAGACCGTGGCGGGATCGTTGGCGGCGCTCGTCGCCGGTTGGTGCGGAGGGTTGGCCGGCCTGTGGCTCCTGGCCGAGGCCGGTTTCATTGCCGGTCCTGTGATGGGCTATTTCGTGCCTATGGCCTGGGTCGCACTTGCAGGTACGGCGGTCGAATCGCTTCCGTTCGCAGAGATCGACAACGCGACCGCGACCCTAACCTGCGCCGCAGTCGGCGTTATCGTATTCGCCTGACGGACGGGCCGCCTGTCAGTCTTTGGGTCCCTCCAGAATCGCATCTATGCGAACGATCACGTCCGCGAGGTGTGCTTTCGTCACCCGGTGTTGGACCCGTCTCGTCGCGCGCGCCACTTCGTCGCGCAGATCGCTGAGTTGGGCACGCAGTAGCGGCCGCACGTCCGAGTTGCTGACATCGGGTGCCCCGTTTCCTGTGGGCACCTCGGTCATGAGCGACTCGATCCGTTCCAGGTGGGCGCGCTGCAGGGCCCGCCTATAACCATCCATGGCCGACACCGACGGCAGGTCTCCCCATACGGCGGCGCGGACGTCGTCCAGAAATTCCGCCAAGGGATAGGCATCGCTCGGCTGCGTCGCGTCGAACTCGGCGAGCGTGGCCATGCGGCGTGGATCGAGCAGCCGGTTCAGGATGCTGATCTGACGACGGGAGACGTTCGCGAAGCCTCCAGCATTTGGGCCAATTAGCTCGAGGATCTGGGGTTCGTTGAGCCAAACAGGTGCCTCGAACACCTCTCGCGTGAGCCAGGCCATGGCTTGTTTCTGATCCGTCCGTGGCACAACGTCATACACCGCCCCGTCTTGGTCTGCCGTCTTTAGGTCCACGTGAACCCCGGCGACTACGCCTAACACATGCCCGACGTAGCGATTCCACTGGCCCACAGCCTCGCCGTAGATCTCGGCTAGGTCGGTGTAGTCCTCACCATCCTTGGTCGTCCACGCGACGAGGTTGGGCACAATGCGCATCAGGTTCGCCATGCCGAATTCACTGGCCCGCACGGGATCGTCGCCCATGTCCTCCGTTTGGGCCCGCGGGTCCGTGACCCCGAGACCGCCTTGGGGGAGGTACTTGTACATGCGGTCGTCCGCCCGGGCGACGATCCACTGGTTCAGCGTGGCCAGTTCGTCGGCAGGCGTCGCCGCGTCTGGGAGCAGGCGGTAGCCCCAGTTCACAGAGTAGTGATCGTAGACGCCGATCCGCCTGAGGAAGTCCTCTGGGCGAAGGCCATCTTCTGGCTGCGCGATGTAGTTCTGGCGCGCGTAGTCCATGATGGTCGGCGCGACGCCCATACGGCTCGCGAAGCTCTGCGAGCGCAGCGAGTCAACCGGGTACGAAGAACTCGCGACCATGTTGTGCGGCAGACCGATCGCATGACCGATCTCGTGGGTGATCACTTGCTCCATCGCCTCGTCCATAAGGCGGTCCGTGAGCGGGAGCTGGCGAGCGTCGGGATTGGCGGCGCCGGTTTGCACCATCATCCAGTTGCGATACGACCGCATGTGGTTGTGATACCACACGATATCGGACTCGATGATCTCCCCGGTGCGAGGGTCCGACGTGCTCGGCCCCTGAGCGTTCCGGGTCATGCTCGCGGACCAACGCACCACCGAGTAGCGCACGTCTTCGGGGTCCCAGTCGGGATCCTCGTCCCGCGAGGGCGGGTCGAGCGCCACGATCGCGTTGCTGAAGCCCGCAGTCTCAAACGCGACCTGCCAGTTCTCAACGCCGCGGCGAACCGTTTCCACGTACCGCGCCGGCGTCGCAGGATCGATGTAGTAGGTGATCGGCTGCACCGGGTCCACCACCTCGCCGCGGGCGTAGGCCTGCGGGTCGGACGGCTCGAGCCTCCATCGACGAATGAAGGTCTCGGTCTCGGCCTTTTGTTCGTCGAGCCCGTAGTTGATGCGTTCGATGCTGTTGAAGCCTACGCGGGCGTCAGCGTAGCGCGCCCGCATCGGCTCTTTGGGGAGGAGCATCAAGGACTGGTTCATCTCGAGCGAGATCGTGCTGGCGCGCTCGTCAGATGGAGGTGCGCCGGCGTCGTAGGTGAGCGTGTGGCGCACGTTAACGTTGAGCGGGTAGCTGCGGACCTGGCCGATGAAGCTCCTGCTCGCGTCCAGACGCCGGACCTGATAGGTGCGTCGCTGGGCAGGGCTGAGACCAGAGATCGCGGGCGTGTCTCCACCGAAGAAATCGGTGACGTCGACAACGGACGTGGTGCTGTCTGTTCCACGTGCCGCGATGTCCCACGAAGCCAGGATGGGCGCGAAGTAGTTCGCCTGGACCGAGAGCGCGATGGCTAGGGTGTCGTCCGCGACCGCTTCTCCTGAATACTTCCGCAACAAGATGCGATCGTCGCGTCGTTCGAAGCGCACCATCTGGCGATTCGATGCCACACCTGCGGGAGAGAAGCCTCCCAGGCCGTCTTGTTTCCCAGAGACGCGGCTGACCAGCAACATATCCCGATTCAGCAGGGAATCTGGGATCTCGAAGAAGTAGTCACCCTCTTTGGCGTGCACCGTGAAGAGGCCGTCGTCGCTGGCGGCGTCTTCGATCAACTCGGCGTAGCTCTTCTCGTCGGCATTGGAACCCGCGCCACGACCTGCGCGCGCTGACGGTCGGTCTCCACTCGCGCCCTGAGGCGTCGGCATTTCCGGGTCGGCCCCCGTCCCGCCACAAGCGGTGAGTAGAGCGGCGGCGAGGACAATCGTCCAGGTCGAAGTAGAGGGCTTCATGAGAGTCATCGTCCGGTCGTGAAGGCATTGGATAGCACGCTAAAAAATTAACCAAACCAACGGTCGTCCTTCAGGCAATGGTGGTCGGTTAGGCGGCGCGCCATGTTGTTGTTCATGAGACTTAGACGATGACGCGCCGCCCCATTTTTTGGATCGTTCTGGGCGCCCTTGGCCTGGCTGGCGCGGTCACAGCGCTCCAGCTCTTTACGGTCGCGCTGCCGAACGTTTCGGTAGACATCACGATGGACCGAGAAGCGGCCATGGCCGAGGCGGCAGCCCTCGCCGATCGTTTGGGCTGGGGACCGGAAGACGCCCGTTCCGCGGCGTCGTTCGGGCAGGTCGATTCAGAAGTCCAGACCTATGTCGAGTTGGAAGGCGGCGGGCGTGATGCCTTCCAGGGCCTCATGGATGTGGGAGTGTATGAACCGTATCAATGGCGGGTGAGGCGTTTTGCGGAGGGTGAGGTCGAGGAGACCTCGGTCAGCTTCTCCCCTGCCGGTACCCCCTACGGCTTTCGACTCCGTCTCGCCGAGGACGATGCGGGCCCCGGCAACCTGACGCCTCCAGAAGCGCAGTTCGCGGCCGCGCAGGCCGTGGCTGCCTGGCCGCTCGACCTGACCCCGTACGACCTAGTCGAGTCGTCGAGTGAGACCCTCCCAGGCGGGCGGGTCGACCACACGTTCGTCTACGAACGAGGCGACATCACGTTAGCCGATGCGCGCTTCAGGCTCAGGCTCGTCGTTTCGGGGAATCGACTCTCGCAGCTTACCCATTTTGTATTCGTGCCCGAGGCATTCTCGCGACGTTACGCGGATATGCGATCCACGAACGACTCGATTGCGCTGGTTTCGCAGTCGATATTTTTACTGCTGTATGTGCTCCTAGGTGCTGGGGTCGGAAGCGCGCTTCTGCTCAGAAAGCGCTGGATCGAGTGGCGGACCGCGCTCGCTTGGGGCGCGGTGACCGCGACGCTCTTCGGATTGAACGCCATCAACGCGCTGCCGCTCTCGTGGATGTCCTACGACACTGCGGTATCGGCGAACCTCTTCATCTTCCAGAACATCGCCAGCGCAGGAGCGATCGCGATTCTTGGCGCTCCGATTCTGGCCTTCTTCTTCCTGGCCGGAGAGTCGTTGGGCCGAAAGGCGTTTCCTGACCACCTGCAGCAGTGGCGCTTTTGGTCACCGGAGGTGGCCGCTTCCAATTCAGCGCTCGGCATCACGGTTGGCGCGTACCTCTTTGTGGGTCTCCAGGTGGGATATGTGGTGCTCTTCTACATGGGCACTTCACGACTGGAGGGTTGGTGGTCCCCGGCCGATGCCCTGGTTCAGCCGGATCTGCTCGCGACGTATTTCCCCTGGCTACAGGCCGTTTCGACGTCGCTGTTCGCCGCGTTGTGGGAGGAGAGCATCTTCCGGGCAGTTCCGCTCGCCTGTGCGGCTCTGATCGGGGCGCGCTACGGGCGCAGGAACATGTGGGTTTGGGGTATGGTCGCCTTTCAGGCGGTCGTGTTCGCGGCGGGGCACGCCAACTATCCCCAGCAGCCGGCCTACGCGCGGGTGGTGGAACTGTCGATTCCGGCATTCGCCTGGGGGGCGGTATACGTATTTTTCGGCCTCGTCCCCACGATTCTCGCGCACTTCCTGTACGACCTGGCCCTGATTTCGAGCGTCTTGTTCGCCTCAGATGCGATGATCGACCAGGGTGTGATCGTCGGTGTGGCCGCGATCCCCTTGCTCGTGGTGTTGTGGGCACGCCGAGGCGGACGTGGCACGAGCACCTCACCTGAGTGGTCGTTCAACCGGGCCTGGTCGGCGCCTCCGCTTCCGGCTGCTGTGAGCGCGCCGACGCGTGCGTCCGAAGAGGAATCAAGCGGTGACTCGATTGACCCACCATCGGGTCTGTCCACAGGGCTGCGCCGGAGCCATGCGGGGGGTGAGTTGGCGAATGAACCTGGGGGTGTCGCCACGGATGTCGCACCTGAAGCCGCGACGCGCCTGCCGTTCTCGGTGGGCGTGTTTGGCGCGGCTGGCGCTGTGGGCTTCGCTCTTTGGGTCGGGACTCTCCTGATGGGCGAAGCACCGCCGAGGCTGGGTGTCACGCGCGGCGAGGCCGTGGAGATCGCCCAGGCCCGGGTCCTAGAGCGGGGCTTCGCCTTGGACGGATGGACCCCTTCTGCGTTTACGGACGACGGGGTTTCAAGTGGGCACGAATACGTGTTCGAGGAAGCGGGAGAGGAGGAGTATCAGGCGTTGTTCGGGGAGTTCTTGCCGCCGCCACAGTGGATCGTGCGTTTCGTTGATTGGAATGCCTCCCCAGAGGAGCGGGTGGAGGAGTTCCTCGTGAACATCTCGGTCGATGGCACGGTCCGGCGCGCAGTCCATCAGTTGCCTGAGGGAAGGGCGGGCGCGGTTCTGGACGAAGCCTCGGCAAGGGAACTGGCCCGTCGTGCGCTCCCGCCCGGCAGCTGGGAAGAAGTCAGTGCCGAGGAGTCTGCTCACGAGAGCCGGACCGATTGGGACTTCACCTTCCGGGATCCGTCCGTACTCACAGAAGTAGCCGGCGAGGGGCGGGCGTCGATCACGGTGAGCGGTAACGAGGTCGGCAACGTTCGCCGCTTCGTGCACGTGCCGGAGGAGTGGGCTCGGGCGCAACGAGAGGCGGCCAGCCGACGATCTGTGATTTCACTGGGGCTCATCTTCGTGCTGATCCTCATGTTTGGTGTTGGCGCAGTGGTCGCGATTGTGGTGTGGAGTCGACGGGGTCTCGAGACCCGCCCGCTCTGGATCGGCTCAGCCGTCGGCTGTACCGCGTTGGCGCTTTCCACTGCAAACGCTTGGCCCGCGACCATTGCGGTGTTCTCTACTGCCCAGCCATTCGGCTTTCAGGCCGGCGGGGCAGCATTCGGGCTGCTCCTGGTGGCCCTCATCGGCGGGGCCGCTATCGGTCTCGTGATCGCGCTCGGGCATTCATGGGCGCAGGCTCGCAGCCGAGTCGCCACTTCCATCCTAGTTGGTCCGTCGATCGGGCTTCTGATCGCGGGGGCGGGTAGCCTCGTTGGCGAACTGTCGGGTGGGGTCCCTGGGCTTCCGGACTACAGCGCGGCGGGAGAACTCGTCCCCACACTCTCCGCGCCTCTTGGTGCCGTCGTCCCACTACTGTTTCTTACCGGGGCAATGCTCCTGCTGGCGGTTGCGACACAGCGGTTCCGAGGGCACCCGTTCCTGGGTAGCGTCACCGGCTTTGCGATTGTGGCGTTGGGCGCGGTGCTGGTGCCATCCGCGTTGCAAGATTCGCCGGTCATCTGGGTCGCTAGCGCGTTTGTGGCCGCTGCCGGGATGTGGGCTTTGACACGGCTGATCGGCAACCGCCCGGCCCTGGCACCCATGATCTTCGGCACGATGATGGTGCTCAGTGCCGTGGAGGCGCTGCTCGCGGGCGCGTACCCAGGCAGTACCCCTGGCCAACTTTTGGCGATCATGGTGATCGCGGGGCTCGCGTGGCGTTGGTCGAAAGAACTCGGCCGTCCAGAGATTTCGGCTCTAGGCCGCTGACTCGTCCGTCGCTTCAGTGGGGAGCGAATAAAGATGGGCCGTCACGGCCCCTGCGACGAGCAGGAGGAGCGCCACGACCCACACACGGCTCCCCAGCATAAATGCCGAAACCCCAATAAATACCCACAACGTGATGACCGAGGTTAGCCGCGCCCGCGGTGAGACGATGCCCCGCTCACGGTAGTCCGCGAGGTAACGACCAAAGAGCCGATTCTCGTGCAGCCACCGCTCGGCGCGAGGCGAACTGCGGGCGAAGCACCAGCCTGCCAACAGTAGGAAGCAGGTGGTCGGCCAGAGGGGCACGAAGATGCCAATGACTCCGGCCACGACGCTCACCGCCCCAATTGAGAAGTACATGCCACGACGCACTGGCCCAGGGAGTCGCTCCGCGACGCGTTCGGCGGCTTCGTGATCGATGGGGCAGTCCTGGCTCACGCTCAATTCCCAGAAACGAGGATCGGTGTCGATACGGTGCCACAATCGTGACCGTCGCTCAAGACCCGGGCGCTAAATCAACGCCCCCGTTGACCTCCCAGGCCACACGTGTATACCCTTCCGTCCACATAGCCTCATCGAGACCGGCTGAGGGATAGGCCCTTAGACGCCGGGGCAACCTACGGAATGTGGCAATTCCGCAAGGTGCCAACTCCTGCGATGGACGTAAGTCCATCGAGAGATGAGTCGCCCGCCGCACGTTTGTGTGGATGCCGTATTGTATAGGGGCGATCGATTCTCCAGGGGTCCGTTGTGGGCCAATCTTATGGAGAATCGCATGACCCAACTTTCCGCAGCGGCCCCGGCACACGTCGAGGCGTTTTGCTGCACCGGCACCTCTCCGGGCGTTACGGGCCACACCACAGTTTCCGTCGATCTCCAATTCGGCGGTCATGTCGACACACGTGTCGGCTACGAGGTTCACGGGCCAGCGTACGGCCCGGCGGTCGTAGTTCTCGGGGGAATCTCTGCGTCGCGTCATTTGGCGCCCACGGCAGGCGATCCCTCGCCCGGATGGTGGCCTGGCGTCGTGGGTGCAGGCCTGGCGCTCGACCCCACGCGCCAGCGTCTGATTGGCATCGACTTCCTCGGCGGGCCGCAGGCCGCCGTACCGGCGGGCACGCGCATCTCCTCGAGGGATCAGGCTGAGGTTGTCCGTCAGGTATTGAGTGTTCTCGGCGTGCGCCGGGCCTCCTTCGTGGGCGCGTCATACGGCGGCATGGTGTCGCTCGCCCTGGCGGCCCTCGACGCCAAACACGTCATATCACTCGTGCTCGTTGCCGCAGCGCACCGTCCGCACCCCATGGCGACTGCCTGGCGCGCGATCCAGCGAGACATCGTCCGTTTCGGCGCCGAGGTGGGCGATGAGCGGCGCGGCCTTTCCCTCGGACGGGCTTTGGCCATGACGACCTACCGTTCGGAATTCGAATTCGCTGAGCGCTTCGACTTTCGCCCTAAGGTTGGCGGCGGCGCTCGTTTTCCGGTCGAGGCTTATCTCACAGCGAGGGGTGACGCGTTCGCCGCCACGTTCGGCACCGAAGCGTTCGTCAGTCTCTCTGAGTCAATCGATCTGCACGATGTCGATCCGTCTCAAGTCACGGCGCCCACCTCGCTCGTCTCCTTCGATACGGATCGGCTGGTACCCACTTGGTTGGTGGAAGAGTTGGCCCAAGCTCTGCCCGGCCCCGTTTGCCACGTCAGGCTCGGTTCGCCGTTTGGTCACGACGCCTTCCTCAAGGAGCCTGGCCCCGTGTCCGCGGCCATCACGGATGCGCTCGCGATCCGTTGGTCGTCCTCCTCCGATACTCCGGCGTCCGCGGAGGTGGCACGATGAGCGCCCAAGGCACTGCGACCACGTCGACCACGCGGGCCGTGCGGGCCGCGATCGGGTCCGATACGGCGCATAGAGCGGTGGTCCCACCGCTGTATCTATCTGCGAATTTCGTCTTCGAGTCTCCAGGCGTTTGCGGACGCTACGACTACACACGCTCCGGAAATCCAACGCGCGACCATCTCGCGGAGGCGCTCGCGGATCTCGAGGGTGGCTGCGGCGCGATCATCACGGCCTCGGGCATGGCTGCCATATCCGTGGTCACTCAACTCCTAGGGTGTGGCGACACTTTGCTCGCGCCTCACGACGGGTACGGTGGCAGCTACAGGCTGTTCACCGCAGAAGGCCGCCGTGTCGGCTACGAAACCGTTTTCGTCGACCAGACCTCCGAGCAGGCGCTCGACATCGCGAGGGCCCGGCGCCCGCGTGTGATCTGGATCGAGACGCCGAGCAATCCGTTCCTGCGCATCACCGACATCCGCCGATGGACGGATCTCGCGCGCGACATCGGCGCCGTCAGCGTGGTCGACAACACGTTCCTGTCGCCGGCCAACCAGCTCCCACTGGAACTCGGGGCCGACCTCGTGGTCCACTCGGCCACCAAGTTCATCAATGGACACAGCGATGTGGTGGCTGGAGCGATCATAGCGAAGGACCCCGCACTGCTCGATCAGCTTGCGTGGTGGACGAACTGTCTGGGCGTCGCCGGTGCGCCTTTCGATGCTTATCTCGCCTTGAGGGGGCTACGCACCCTCTTCGCGCGCTCGGCGGTACACGAGCGAAACGCGCTGCGCGTGGTTGATGTTCTGGCGACGCACGACACGGTCACGGGTCTGTACCACCCGAGCTTGGCGACGCACGGTGGACACGACATCGCTGCGCGGCAGCAGAGCGGCTGGGGTAGCCTGGTGAGCCTCGAACTCGCCGGAGGGCGGCCGGCGGTCGACGCGTTTCTGCGCGAGCTGAGGCTGTTCACGCTGGCCGAGTCACTGGGCGGCGTGGAGAGTTTGGTGAGCCATCCCACGACCATGACACACGCGTCCATGGACGAGGAGGGGCGACGTGTCGCTGGAATACACGATGGCCTGCTGCGGCTGTCCGTCGGCATCGAGGACGCAGATGACCTGGTCGCAGACCTCCAGAATGCGCTCACCAAGGCCGAGGAGGTCGCATGTACTCCCGTGTGACCGGCGCATGTCGTGTCGAGGCAGATCGGGTCGCCGTGCTCAAGTTCGGATCGTCGGTTCTCGGTGACGAGGCAGGGTTCCGGTTTGCGGCGGAGGAGATCGTGCTGGAAGTCGCGTCAGGCCGCCGTGTGGTGGCGGTGGTATCCGCGATGGGCGAAACGACCAATCGACTCTTGGAGGTCGCACGCTGCGTTTCGCCGCGCGCTGCAGCGGGACTCACTGCTCAGCTTCTCGCGACGGGCGAAGACGCATCCGTCGCACTCCTTGGGATCGCGCTTACCGCGCGCGGCGTGAACGCCCATTGTCTCGCGACGCGCGCGCTCGGACTACAAACAACGGGGCCCCTCGATGACGCCGAACCCGTCGGGTTTGATATCGAGGGATTGCTCGACGCCGTTCAGGCGCACGATGTCGTGGTCGTGCCAGGTTTTGTCGGCTGGGATCGTTCTGGGGCACCCGCGCTGTTGGGGCGCGGAGGGTCTGACCTGACGGCCCTCTATTTGGCGCATGCGCTTTCTGCGGAAGAAGTGCGCCTCATCAAGGACGTGGACGGGGTCTATGAGGTCGACCCCAAACGGGGATTTCCCGGGCAGCTGCCGTTGCCCTCCGCGACGTGGGGGCAGGTGCGGGAGATCGGCAACAGCGTGGTCTAGGACAAGGCGCTGCTCTTTGCCGAGGCGGCCGGAATAGTATTCCGTGTGGCGGCTCCGGGAGGTCGCGGGACAGTCGTGGGGCAAAGCGCCGAACGTGCCGCCCCGGTCACCACGACGCAGGCCGCCCCAGTCACGCCGACCCAGGCCTCGCCGCTAGCCGTCGAGGTGACCCCATGACCTTCGGACGCCGTATTCCAGTCGCCGTGCTGGGGGCCACCGGGCTCGTAGGCCAACGCATCGTGCAGCGCTTGGCGTCGCACCCCCGACTCGTGGTCGCCGAGGTCGTCGCTTCGGCACGGGCTGAGGAGTCGGACTATGGGGGGGTAACCGACTGGGCGCTCCCGGAGGAGATGCCGGATTCTCTGCGACACATGCGGCTAAAGGGGGCGGGTGAGGAAGTTGGGTCGGCCCTGGTGCTCTCCGCGTTGCCGGGTCATGTGGCCGCGACCGTCGAGCTTGCTCTGGTCGAGGCGGGTCATGTCGTGTGCACGAACGCGTCCGCCCACCGCATGCGGCCCGACGTGCCGCTCATTGTGCCGGAGGTGAACCCCGGCATGATGCGGCTCGTGCGAGAGCAGCCCTGGCGAGCACAGGCGGGGGCGCTCATCGCGAACCCCAACTGTGTGGTGGCTGGTCTCGCCCTGGCACTTGCTCCTATTCAGAAGAGGTGGGGCGTGAGGGGGGGTGTCATCGTCACCCTGCAGGCGATGTCAGGTGCCGGAGCCAATGGTCCGAGCGCGGTTTGCATGTCGGGGAACGTCGTCCCACACATCGAGGGGGAGGCCGAGAAGATCCCGCTTGAGCTGAATCGGATCCTTGGAATTACGGCCACTTGGAGTGTGGCCGTGAACCGTGTCCCGGTGTTGGATGGTCACGTCGCGCATGTGTTTCTGGACCTTGATCGCGCAGCCCACCCCGAGGAGGTCGAGGAGGAGCTGGAGAAGTTTCGTGGACCGGAGCCATGTGCATCGTTGGCGTCGCTGCCTGATGCGCCGCTGTATCTACGCCGCGAGGACGATCGGCCAAAGCCACGTTTGGACGTCGGGCGGGGTGGGGGCATGACGGTCACCGTGGCCCAGGTCCGGAGATCACCACCGCATGGCTTGGCGCTGACGATACTCGTGCACACTACCGTGCGAGGTGCCGCCGGTGCCTGCATCGCCAATGCCGAACTCGCGGTGGAGATGGGTTTTGTGGGGCGTGGCTTTCGCATGGAGTCTCGGAACGCTAGGTCCTAACTTGCCCTCCTGGGCGACTTCGTCGCCCACAACGGGGACCCCGGCGAAGAGGAACGATCCAGCGTGAAGCATCCCCACATATCGCTCGTCATCCCTGCGTTCAATGAGTAGAAGTACCTCACGCCCCTCCTAGACACGGTCGACAAGGCTCGGGGCTGCTATGGAGGAGGCGCGGACAGGATCGAGGTCATCGTAGCCGACAACGCGTCCACGGATCGGACTGCCGAGATCGCTCGCGAGCGAGGTTGTCGGGTCGCCACGGTCGAATTGAGACGGATTGCAGCAGCCCGGAATGGGGGCGCCAAAATCGCCTGCGGGGAGGTCGTTGCCTTTGTCGACGCGGATTCCCTCATCCATCCGGAGACCTTCAACGTCCTCGAGCGCACGCTCACCGAGGACGTGATTTTCGGCGCCACAGGCGTCACGATGAGCAGAATGTCTCTCGGGATCGGAGCGTCTCTCGCGGTCATCTACCCCATCCTCTATCTGATTGGAGCGGACAGCGGAGTTGTCTTTTGCAGGAAGGCGGATTTCGACTCTGTAGGCGGTTACGGCGAGGGGCTCAGCTTCGCCGAGGACATCGACTTCTTTTTGCGATTCAAACGGGCCTCCGGAGCCCGCGCCGGTGTGCCTTCAATCCCCCGCGTAGATCCCCACCGAGACCGTGCCGTGCTCATTCACCCAGCCGCGGTACATCCCGGGCGTATTGAAGCAGAAGTCGACGTGCCCATGAGCGTCCATGGCCACCATTCCACCCGAGCGCGGCACTTGGGCCCCTAGGGTTTCGAAGATTACGCCGTGCGTGGCCGCGTCCAGAGAGACCCCGGCGTGGCGCATGCGGGCGTGCACGTCGAAGGCCGCAGCGTTGCGTATGAAGTACTCACCCCATCCGGTGCAGGAGACGGCGCACAGGTCACTCGCGTATGTGCCCGCCCCAATGATCGGAGAGTCGCCGACCCGGCCGGCCGTCTTGTTCGCCATCCCGCCTGTCGACGTTGCCGCGGCGAGCGTCCCCGATGCATCGATGGCGACCGCGCCCACCGTGCCTGCCTGGTCGATCGGGTTCACGTCCCCAAGCACTTCTGCAGGGCGCGCGCCGCCGCGTTCACGGGCCCGGTGCAGTTCAGCGATCCGCCGCTCTGTGTGAAACCAGGAGTTCTCTGTAGATGGGATGCCCTGGGCGCGCGCGAAGGCTTCAGCCCCCCCACCGATCAGGAAAAGATGCGGTGACCGTTCCATGACCAAACGCGCGAGCGTGATCGGGTTGCGGACATCGGTCACGCCGGCGATTGCCCCTGCGTCCAGGTCTGAGCCGCGCATGATGGACGCGTCCATCGTCACCACGCCGTGCTCGTCCAGGTTGGAACCGCGTCCGGCGTTAAAGAGCGGCGAGTCCTCCATGACAGCCACTGCCTCAGCAACCGCATCCACTGAAGAGCCGCCCCCCTGAAGCGCCGCGTGGCCAGCGAGCAGCGATTGGCGCAACGTTTCTCGGTATGCCGCCGCCATGTCAGCGGTCATGTCGTCAGCGGGGATCGTACCCACGCCTCCGTGGATCGCGACTCCATTCTTTACACGAATCACATTGCCCTCCGTCGGGAACTGCCTGGTCGTTAATCGAAACATCGCTCATTCAATGGCATATCTCACCATTGCGCAATTTTGCAGGGTCGGGCCGCCTGGATGGTCCGTGAGTCTTGCCGTACTTTCCCGCATGACCCAACGGAACCTACTCCTGGAAGAGATGACGTCCCCCGAAGTCGCGGCCGCGCTCGCCGCAGGGGTTACCTCGGTGGTCATCGCCGTGGGGGCCGTTGAGCAACACGGACCGCACTTACCCCTGTTGGTTGACGCAGCCCGCGGAGACCGGTTGGCGGTCGAGGTCGCGAAACTCATTGGAGGTGCGCTGGTCGCGCCGACGATTCGCATCGGCTGCTCCGAGCACCACATGAGTTTCGCGGGCACGCTGTCCCTCAGACGGCAAACATTGGAAGCCATTTGTCTGGACTACACGGTGAGCCTCGCGCGTCATGGATTCCGTAACGTGTACTTCGTACCGTCGCATGGTGGAAATTTCGGACCTCTGGCGGATATGCTGGACGATCTCCGCGCCGCGGTGGCCCCTGACTGTACGGTCCACGCCTACACGAATCTGATCGGATTCATGGGCTTCTGGCAGGAAGCCGTCGCTGCTGAGTCCCCAGGGCTTGAAGGTCGGGTGGGGGGGCACGCGGACATCGCCGAGAGTTCGGAGATGCTGTGTATTCGCCCGGACCTCGTCCACGAGGATCGTGCCGAAGAGGGACTCGTTGCGCACTTCGATGACGCGCTCGCCGAGCGGATTTTCCGCGACGGGTTCCGTTCCGTGACGCCAAACGGGATCCTGGGTGATGCCCGTGGCATGAGTAAGGCGATTGGGGAGCGGTGCATTCGCAACGCTGCGGAAGGAATTGCGTCGGACTTGATGGGCTCCTGAGCCAGTCGGCTCAGCCGCACATGCCTGTCACTCCCCCACGCTATGCGGCTTTCGTGTCGCCCCATGGGTACGGCCATGCCGCGAGGAGCGCAGCCGTGATGGAGGCGCTCCACCAGGCGAACGGCGCTGAATTCGAGATCTTCACAACCGCGCCGCGTTGGTTCTTCGAGGAATCCTTGTCCGGCCTGTTCAACTACCACGAAGTGGCGTGCGATGTCGGCTTCCGGCAGGCCTCCGCTCTGGTGGTGGATATCCCGGCGACGGTAGCCGCCCTCGACGACATGCTGCCTTTCGATGCTGGGCAGGTCCAGGCATTGGCTGACGTGGTCACCGTGTCTGGTTGCTCCGCCGTGCTTTGTGACATCGCCCCGATGGGGATCGCCGTGGCAGAAAGGGCAGGAGTCCCGTCCGTCCTGCTCGAAAACTTTACCTGGTCCTGGCTCTACGAGCCGTATTGGGACGAGGTCCCGGAACTCGCACGATTCTCTGCCGAACTTGCGGCTTGGCGGGCCCGCGCGACCGTGCTCGTACAAACGGAGCCGCTCTGTGAGCGCGAGCCGGCTGCGGTGTTCGTAGACCCCATCAGCCGCGAGCCACGCACGGACCCGGCCCGGACACGCGAAGCGCTCGGCGTGGGCCGAGAGCAGAAAGTCGTCGTCATCACCATGGGCGGATACGGCGAAGACATGTCCTTCCTTGATGCGCTCCGTGCGCGGCCAGAGATCACCTTTCTAATTACCGGAGCGCATGAGACCGAGCGGGTCGAAAACCTTCGCCTTTTCAGTAATCGGGCTCCGATCTTCATGCCTGACCTGCTACGCGCCGCCGACGCGGTTGTCGCCAAGATCGGCTATGGCATGGTTGCGGAGGTTTGGCGCGAAGGCATCCCCTTCGGCTTTGTAAGCCGGGCGGACTTCAGGGAAATGCCCCCACTCGAGGCTTTCATTAACCGCGAGTTGCAGGGCTTCGAGATCGCGCCCGAAGCGTTCGCCCAAGGGGCATGGATCGAACGCCTCGACGAGCTGCTCCAGATGCCGCGCACACCGAGGTCAGGCGGAGGAGCAGGCGCCGTGGCGGCCCTGTTGGCTGGACTTCTTCAACAGTCTGCTAGCCGGCGCTAGCCATCCCGCCGATGGCGTTCGTGGGACCGGACAGCGCCTTACGCACGGCGGCAAGAAATACGTCGACTTCGATGGGTTTTGCGAGGGTGAGCACGGCACCGAAGTCGTGGGTGTCCGTCAGCACCGATTCCAGGGAAGCGATGCCTCCATCGGACATCACGACAACGGGGACCTGCGGTGCGAGTTCGTCGACTGCCAACAAGAGCTCGATCCCGTTCGTCTCTGGCATGCACGCGTCCGTCACGATCAAATCAGCTCCGTACACGCGGAAGGCACGCAGGGCCGAGTGACCATCAAGGTGAACATCTACCTCGTGCCCATGGCGGATAAGGACTCGTGCCAAAACGGAGCAGATGTTCGGGTCGTCGTCGATGACCATGATTCTGGCCATGGTCTGCGCTCCAGGGCGGAATTGTGCGGTAGGGCGTTTGCGAGCCCCTCCTAGCAGTACGTGCATCGGGAGCCCCAGGGCCACATAAGAATCACGAAACGCCCGGATCGGTGACGCCGAATACGTGAACCGCGAGCAATCCCAGCACCCCGATCACTAACAAATAATAGATGGTCGGTAGAATCGTCTTTCGCAGCGTCGAGCCCTCCTTACCCAACAACCCAACCGTGGCAGACGCGGCGACAACGTTGTGAATGGCGATCATGTTGCCCGCTGCGGCACCCACGGCCTGCAGCGCTACGATCATGACCGTGGGCATCGCTAAGCGTTCCGCGACCCCATACTGAAAGGCTGAGAACATCAGGTTGCTCACGGTATTAGACCCGGCGATGAAAGCGCCCAGCGCACCCGTCATGCCCGCGAAGAAGGGCCACACCTGTCCGACGTTGCCAGCCACCCATTCGGCCATCGCCAGCGGCATGGAGAGTAGTCCCGCCGCGTTCACGTCCGAGTTGATGTAGACCCGAACCATCGGCACTGTGAAGATCAGTACGAAGCCCGCACCTAGAAGTACCCTGCTGGACGAACGTACGGCGCCGCGCAGCGCCGCGCCTTCCATCCGGTGGAGTAGGGCGGTGAGGCCCACCACGACCAGGAGGACAAAGCCAGGGAGGTAGAGCGGGGTCGTCCTGGCGGTGATACTTGACCCTAGAATGCCTGCCCATTCGATGGCCGGTCCCTGGAGCCAACCGCCGATCGGGAGCGACGGGAGGCGGGTCAGCACCAACAATAGGCCGAGTAACGCGTAGGGTGCCCACGCCATCGCCGTCGAGACGCGTTTGGTGTCGGAAACGTCCGCGAGTTCCTGCTCTAGGCCGCTGGTCCATTCCTCGTCCCAGCGGTCGCGTGCCGGAAAGTCCCAGCTGTCGGCGGGGAGTAACCACCCGCGGCGCGCGACGGTCACGACAATCGCGAGGCCGATCGGGGCGCCGAGGAGCGAGGGGAACTCCGGGCCCAAGAATGTGCCAAAGAGCACGTACGGCACGGTGAAGGCCAGGCCACCGAAGAGCGTGAACGGAAGAATCGAGAGGCCCTCAGTCCAAGACCGCTTTTCGCCGAAGAAGCGCGTGAGCATCACGACCATCCAGGTCGGCATGAGTACCCCTGCCGTGGCGTGGAGAAGAACTGCTTTGGCGGTGACCGCGTGCAGGTAGTCGGTCATCGTCAGTCCTGCCGCCATGAGGTCGGCGGAGAATGCCTCTCCACCCAGGCCTCCCTGGATCCCCACCAACACCGGGGTGCCCACGGCGCCAAAGGTTACGGCCGTACTCTGGACCATCATGCCCAGCATGACCGCCGCCGCTGCGGGAAAGCCGAGTGCAACAAGGAGCGGAGCTGCCACGGCTGCCGGTGTGCCGAACCCTGCAGCACCCTCAATAAAGGATCCAAACAACCAGGCGACGATCACGACCTGCACGCGACGGTCGTCACTCACGCCGTGAAAGCTTCGGCGAATGGCGGCCACACCCCCCGAGCGCTCGAGCGTATGGAGGAGCAGGATCGCCCCGAAAATGATGAAGAGCAGGTCGAACGACAGAAAGAGGCCCTGGATGGACGCGGCCAGAACACGAATCGGCTCCATCTGCCAAACGCCGAGCGCCACGATGACCGCCGCCAGGTATGCCGCCGGCATCGCCTTCTTGGCGGGCACGCGGAAGCCGACAAGAAGAGTGCCGCCCAGAGCGATGGGAAATAATGCGAGTGCTGCCTGGAGTCCGGCGTTCATGACTTGATCCCCGCGGAAGCCGCACCCATTAGAACGGGACCCCCAACGCGTCGCACAGGAACCGCATGAAGGGCGTCCCGCTGCGGAAGACACCGGCCAACTCCCCGGAAAGATCGGCTGACGTGACGAATTTCTGGGGTAGCTGTTTTACCGCGATAAAGTCCTTCCACATGAGGTCCTCAATGAGAGGGTGCTGGGGGTCAAATCCCTTCGGGGGTCGGCTCAGACGATCACCCGTCAACCCGACTGCTTCGGTGAATTTCTTGCCGCGGGTTGCCTTCTTCCAGGCGGCCGGCTCCGCGACCATGTGCTCGCGGATCTTACGCAGTGCCTTTGGATGCGGATGCCAAATGCCCAAGCCCGCGAAGGCTTCGCCCGGCTGGATGTGCAGGTAATAGCCAGGCGCGTGCGCATCCTTGCTCTGTTCGTGCCTGAATTGGATCCCGGTGTACGTCTTGTAGGGGCTCTTGTCCTTCCCAAATCGGGTGTCACGATAGATCCGAAACAGCGACCGCGGCGTTGCCATGAAGTGCGGACTAAGCTTTGCCAGCGCGGGGGCGAAGTCCTGGATGAACCGCATCGACGCGTCTTTCACGTGGGTCTCGTAGCGCTGCTTGTTGGCGGCGAACCATTCGCGGTCGTTGTGCTCCTTCAACTCCTGCATGAACACGAAGGTCTGTCTGGTGAAATGGCTGGTGGCTGCCATGAGGCGCTCCTGGTTCGGTCAGACGGTGATTCGGACAAGGGACCGAGTGGAGGGGCGATGGACAAGAGCGCTCGAAACTGAGCGCTCGACCGACTGGCCCCGGATTGAAACCGAATCCACCAAAGCCTCGTCCTTGTGGAGAGCGGTCCACATTGTATACCGCCCTGGTCCACCAAGTAGACCACCCGGATAGGAAGCGGCATGGCCACAAAGAGTTACTTGGGCGAATTCGAGCAGATGGTGCTCCTTGCGATCCTTCAACGCCGCAGTCAAGCGAACGGATACGAGGTACGCCAAGGCTTGGAGAAGGACGCCGACCGAGTGGTGTCGAAAGGGGCCTTCTATACGACGCTCGATCGCCTAGAGACGAAGGGTTACCTGACGTGGGAAGTCCGCGAACCGGCGGACGGGCGCAGCAACCTGCCGCAGCGTCACTTTTCAGTGACGCCCCAGGGGATGGAGGAGCTTCGCAGGTCGCGGAACACGCTACTGAAGCTCTGGGACGGTCTAGACGGAGTTCTTGAGGCGTGATCGGTCACACCGGGATGGCGTCGTGATCCACGCTCCGCAACCGCCGCGCCGGGCAGACGCGCTCCTAGAGCGCGCGCTGCCCTCGGGGTCGAAAGGGCTCACGATCCTCGGTGACTTGCATCAAGAATTTTATGATATCGCGTCCCGGCGCGGTATCCGACGGGCGCGCCGGTGGTACTGGCGTGAGTCGATCATGCTCGGGTTGAGGTATGCGATCGCGCGCGGAAGCCGCGGGGTGGAAATCAACGAGGGGGAGGGGGGCGAGGTCATGTCGTCATTGCTTGCAGATTTAAAGTTCGGCGTGCGGATGCTCATCCGTACGCCGGAGTGAGGCTCTTTAATGCTGCAATCTTAGACATTCAGAAGCCTTACTGGATCGACATCTATGTAGATGGACGTGCTCTGGTCTTTGCGCTGACCGTAACGATGCTCGCCAGCCTCGCAGCTGGTTTGTATCCTGCCCTCAAGGCGTTAGGAATGGGACTCGGAGACATGCTTCGCGACGAGGCGCGCGGTTCGTCGTCGTTTCGATTGGGGCGCTTCAGCACTGCCCTCGTGATCACCGGGATTGCGGTGTCTTGCGGCCTTCTCGTGGCCGCCGGTCTCATGATCAAGAGCGTGGCGAACATGCGCTCAATGGACCTCGGATTTGAGGCGGAGTCCGTGCTCACAGGGCGTGTAAGCCTGTTCGATGCGGACTACCCGACCGAGCAAGGTCGCGTCGCATTTTTCGAGGAGCTCTAGATGCGCCTGGAAGCCCTGCCGGGGGCGCGGTCCGTAGCGCTCACCAGCGACCTGCCGGGCCTGGGGGGGGGCACTTGGCCCCTGACGATCGAGGGCGACAGCTATGCGACACCTCGGGACTATCCCATCGCCAACGGAAAGGTGATCAAATCTGGATTTTTTGATGCTTTGGGGGTCTCCATTCTTAAGGGGCGCGACTTCGCACCCACGGAGCCGTGGGATGAGACCGAGGTGCTGGCGATCGTGAATGAGAGTTTCGTGCGTAACCTGTTGGGCGACCGCCCCCCTCTGGGTATGCGCGTAAAGATTGGGCGGGACGACTCCCCTACCCGTTTGCCAGAATCGTGGGTGTCGTCCCCGACATGTACGTCGGTGGCGGGGTCGGTGGGATCGGAGACGATCAGCTCCGCCCTGAACAGCTCTACGTCGTACCGCGTGCCTTCGACATGCGCACGATGTCAGCTGTGGTGCGGACGGAGGGGCCGCCCTTGGCGCTGGCCGGTGAGCTACGCAGGACGGTGACTGAACTCGACGCCAACCTTCCGGTCTACCAGGTGGGCTCCCTGGCTCAGGGCATCGAGCAGGCGACGTGGGCGTTTGGGCTCTTTGGTTCGCTGTTCACGATCTTTGGGGCCAGCGCGCTCTTTCTCGCAGCCGTTGGACTCTACGGCGTGATGTCGTTCTCGGTGAATCAGCGACGACAGGAATTGGGCGTACGCATGGCGCTGGGTGCAGGCCCGGGTACGATTCTTCGCATGGTGCTTCGCAGGGGTTTCTGGCAACTCGGCGTCGGCATGGGGGTGGGACTCGGACTCGGATACCTTATGGCCAAGCAGCTCTCGGTGGTCACGTTCGGCGTCGACAGCGGCGATCCTGTGGTCTACGGGCTGATCGTCGTGACTCTGGGCCTGGCAGGGTTCGTTGCGACGGTCCTTCCTGCTCGATCCGCTACGCGCGCCAATCCAGTGGAGGCAATGCGGCCGTAGACGGCGTCGCCGAACCGGTCACCCTATCACGGGTAGAGGCGCTTCGTAGTCCAACCGGTCCCGGACCGAGTAAAGACGAGGCGGTCGTGCAGCCTGTCTGCTCGCCCCTGCCAGAATTCGATCTGGCTGGGGCGAATCAGGTAGCCGCCCCAGTGAGGTGGAAGCGGGACGTCATCGCCTTTGAATGTGCTGCCGTACTCGGCGACCCTCTGCTCCAATTCCTCCCTCTCAGGGAGCGGGCGGCTCTGCTTCGACGCCCAGGCTCCGATACGACTTCCTTTTCCGCGACTGGCGAAGTAGGCGTAGCTCTCCTCCGCCGAGACACGCTCGACCTGGCCATTCACGCGTACCTGCCGTTGTAACACAGCCCAATGGAAGCACAACGCCGCGTGCGGGTTCGCTTCGAGCTCGTCGGCCTTCCGGCTCTCGTAGTTGGTGAAGAACACGAAACCGCGTTCGTCGACCTCCTTAAGCAGCACCATACGGACCGAAGGGACACCATCGGGCGTCGCCGTGGCCAGCGCGGTGGACTCAGGGAGGAGCAACCCGGATTCCTCAGCTGCTGAGAACCAGGCACGAAACAGGTCGATGGGGTCTGCGTCATCGGCCGCGTCGGGAAGGCCCGTGGCCACACCTTGGCCGAGCGTCAGAACCGTCTTGATTGAGGACTTGAGTGACATGCCGGAAGATGTCCGGATGAGTTGGCCTCGACAAGTGCGGTTGACGCTCCACACGGGGTCGTTAGCTTCAATCTATCCCCCCCCAGGGGGGTAGGGGTGTCAATTGGAAAAATGTGAGATCTCAGGGAGTTCTGAAGTCAATGCACGATGAACGCACCGCGGACGTGGTCCGCCGACTCAAGAGTGTCGAGGGGCATGTACGCGGGGTCGAGCGCATGGTTGGGGAGGGCGCCTATTGCATCGATGTGGTCAACCAGATTTTGGCCATTCAGCGAGCCCTGAAGAAAGTCAGCGGGCTCATTCTGGATCAGCACCTCCATCACTGTGTCACGAGCGCGATCCGAGGAACCGACGATGCTGAGAAGGAACAAGTGCTTGGAGAGTTACTCCAGGTTTTTGAAGCCACCGGAAAATCTTAAAACCAGGGGAGTGAAATGATGACTAAGACGGTGAACGTGCCCAGCATCAGCTGCGGGCACTGCGTGGCGACCATTGAGCGTGAGGTATCCGAGGTGGACGGCGTCACGGCGGTCAAGGCCGAGCAGGCCGCCCGCACGGTGACCGTATCGTGGGACCCCGACACCACTGACTGGGTGGTGATAGAAGACGTGATGAAGGACATCAACTACCCACCGGTAGGCTGACCCCAGGCGACGAACCATGACCTCTGAAGTGAAGGGCCGGGAAGTCACGTTCCCCATCACCGGCATGACCTGCGTCAATTGTGCGGCGACCGTCGAGCGGGCGCTCAAGAAGACGGTCGGTGTTACGGGCGTGTCCGTGAACTATGCCTCCGAACGTGCCACAGTGCAGCTCGGCGACGACGCGGTTGGGGTCAAGGAACTGGCGGCGGCGGTGGAACGGGTAGGGTATGGGGTTGTTGACGTGGCCGAAGGTGACATGGGAGCCGCAGAGCAGGAGGTGCGGTCGAGGGAGGTCGTCGTCCAGACGCGCAAGTTCTGGGTTGGTGTGGCATTCGCCGGCCCGCTTTTCCTCTTGAGCATGTCGCGCGACTTCGCCCTTCTGGGCGCCTGGGCGCACGCGCCGTGGGTTAACTGGCTCATGTTCGCGCTCGCCGCTCCGGTCCAGTTCTACGTGGGGTGGGACTACTACGAAGGGGCGTTTAAGTCCCTGCGTGCGGGCGCCGCCAATATGGATGTCTTGGTGGCGCTGGGGTCGTCCGTGGCGTTCGTGTATTCGGTCGTAGTTGCTGCGGCGCTCACGTTGGGCACGGTCGCGGCTGGCGAGCACGTCTACTTCGAGACAGCGGCGCTTATCATCACCCTCATCAAACTCGGCAAGCTTCTCGAGGTGCGCGCCAAGGGAGAGACCAGCGCCGCGATCCGCCAGCTCATGAGCTTGCAGCCGGACACCGCTCGTGTGGTACGGGATGGTGTCGAGCTTGAGATTGCCGTGGCTGAGGTCATCGTAGGCGACGTGATCTCGGTTCGACCGGGCGAGCGCATTCCTATCGACGGCACCGTCGTCGAGGGGGCTTCCACCGTGGACGAGAGCATGCTGACCGGAGAGAGCATGCCGGTCGAGAAGGCGCTTGGCGACACCGTGGTCGGCGCGACCGTCAACCGAGTCGGTGCGTTCCGACTGAGTGCCACGAAGGTCGGAGCAGACACCGCGTTAGCCCAGGTGATCCGCCTCGTGCGCGAGGCGCAGGGCAGTAAGGCACCCATCCAGAAGCTCGCGGATCGGGTTGCGGCGGTTTTCGTGCCCACTGTGATCGTGCTTGCCGCTGGGACCTTCCTTGTGTGGTGGTTGGTCCTCGACGCGGGATTCACGCCTGCGCTTATCAGGTTGGTGGCGGTGCTGGTGATCGCCTGTCCGTGTGCGCTGGGGCTCGCCACGCCCACCGCAGTGATGGTCGGCACGGGAAGGGGCGCGCGCATGGGGATTCTCTTTCGTAGTTCCGAGGCGCTAGAGCGCGCGCGCCAAGTGGACATCGTCGTGCTCGACAAGACGGGCACGGTTACGCGCGGCGAGCCGGTCGTGCGCTCCGTTCATGCGGTGGACGGTGACCGCCTGGCGCTGCTCCACATTGCGGCGTCAGCGGAGTCCCGGAGCGAACATCCGATCGCCTCTGCGGTGACCGCGGCGGCAGCGGAAGAAGGGGTCACACCGACCGACCCGACGGCGTTCGAGGCTGCGGTGGGGATGGGCGTGAAGGCCACGATCGACGGCGCCCTCGTGCTCCTTGGCTCCAGACGCCTCTTGGAGCAAAATGAGGTGGACACCTCCCATCTGCTCGATGTCGAACGCGACGTCGAGGCAGCCGCCCACACGCCTTTGTGGGTCGCCCGAGAGGGGCAGGTGATCGGTATCCTCGGTGTGGCCGACACGCTCAAGGAAGGGTCACGCGAGGCCGTGGCGGAACTCCGCGCGTCGGGCCTACGCGTCATCATGCTCACGGGCGACCGTGAAGCGACCGCTCGTGCGATCGCGGTGGAAGCCGGCATCGACGAGGTCCTCGCAGAAGTTCTCCCTGACCAGAAGGCGGAGGCGATCGTTCGTCTCCAAAAAGAGGGAGTCGTGGCGATGGTCGGCGATGGTATCAATGACGCGCCCGCGCTCGCCCAAGCAGATGTGGGTCTCGCACTTGGAACTGGGACGGACGTAGCGATGGAAGCTGCAGACGTCACGCTCATGCGCGGAGATCTCCGTGCCGTGCCCCTGGCGCTCGCGCTGAGTCGGGCGACCATGCGCACCATTGAGCAGAACTTGTTTTGGGCGTTCTTCTACAACGTCGTGCTGATCCCGGTTGCCGCCGGAGCGCTCTTTTCGCTCACCTTCCTGCCGATGATGCTGAGGGCCCTGCACCCGATCCTCGCAGCGATCGCGATGGCATTCAGTTCAGTCAGCGTGGTCGGGAATAGCCTCAGATTGAGGCGCGCCAACCTCGGGGTCGAGGAACCCTTCAGTCAAAGTCGCCCGTAGGAGGCAGCATGGTACTTATTCTGAAGCGAATCGCTAAGCTCTTCCTGAGTTGGATTATCGGGAAGATTTAGACGGCCGTTGGGTCAACCTGCCGCGACCTGTGCGAGCGTGTTTCTCAACCGTTCGGTCAGCACTCTGTAGATCCCCCGGGCGACGGCGGGATTCTGCTCGATCAATTGATCGAATGGGTCCTGATCAATGCGAAGGAGCGTGGTCGCCTCTGCGGCGGTTGCCGTGGCGGACCGAGTCTCTCGGTCGAGGATCGCCATTTCCCCGAACCCCTCTCGCGATCCGAGAATCGCGAGCTCGGTCACGCCTCTCGTAATGCGGATGCCCCCGCTCACGACCATATAAAAGGCATCGCCGTATTCGCCCTGGTTGAAGACCACCTCATCGGCCTCCAGGTGCACCACGTGCGCTAGCGACGCGATGCCTGCCAGGTCGGCGCCTGGAAAATTACGGAACAACTCGGATCCCTTGAGGATCATGACCTTCTCGATCAAGGGGATCATGGTGCCTTCCTTTTCTAAAAGGTCCTTTGAGCGGCCCGGGGTGCTGATATCTTCGTCACACCCCAAGACATGAAGGCCGAGTGAGTGGGGCCACCAATCTTTCTCTTTCGTCAGGTGTTCGCCCGGATACTTAATGACGTCGGCCGCATCGGCGACCTGTTCCATAATAGGGCCTTCGGGAAAGTCTTCAGCTGCGATTTCCATGAAGGGCATGACCATGGCCGCCGTCGCCCCTGATATCGAACCCTCAAGCAGCTCCAGGGCGTTACTGCCGCGCGAAACGTCATGGCTCACGAGCGCGGCTCCGACGGCGCTAAGGCGCGCGGGGTCGTAAGAAAGAGCCAGAACACGCACCACGCGGTGCACAGACCTCATGCGAAGATTATCCAATTCGTCTGCGACGAACATGTTGCGCGGATTCGTTGCTGCGGCACGCCGCAAGCCGCTGGACACAAGCGAGAAAATCAGGACTTTGCGAATTTCCTCGGCCACGATCCCAGCAAGTGCGGCCGGATCCACCACGTCGATCTCGTCGGCCCCGCGCATCCTCAGCAGCGACGTGAGCGCCGCGGGGCCGGGCGCGGGCTCGTCGGCGAGTCTGAGGAGCGCATCGCGGGCGTCTCGACCATCCACCGCCGACAGCGCGGTGATCACGCTGCGGCGCGTGGGGAGGGGGAGGTCCCGGCGCTCAAGGAGTGCCGACATGATCGGGACGCGCTCGCTGAGATCGTTCATGAGCATCTTGAGAGCGGGGAGGCATGCACCAAACAGTACGGTTTCCGCTGCCCGGGCTGTGAAAACCCCCAGTGTAGAAACATCCTCAAAGCCAGTAGCTAAATACATGCGGCGGCCCATGGCTAGTGGGGCCTGAGAGCCGCGAATCATCCTCCATCGGCGCGTCAAAGCCACCCCGGCCGGCTAGGCCAAGGACACCCCATTGACCAGTAGATATGTGATGCTTACTGTCTAACTCTGTTGAGAATGGTTCTCAATCTCATTTTGGGTGTCTCCCGGGCGAGGTACGATGACGTGCATAGGGCTTTGCTCGGGAACCCGGCTCCTTCTCGGGGCCGCATTGCTTCTCATGGCCCCGACGCGCGCGCTCTCGTATCAGGGAACAGGGGAGTCTGTGCGTCGGACGACGGTGGTCATGGGCACGACCGCGCGCATTGAGGTCGAAGCGGGCGGTCGAGGTGCCGCTCTGGCCGCAAGCGAGGCTGCGCTGCGCGCTATGGTTCAGCTTGAGCGTGAAATCTCGACGTGGGATGCCCATAGTCAGCTTAGCCTGCTAGGGCACGCTCCAGTCGGCCAGGTAACAACGGCGACGCCTGAGGTCGCGGGGCTGCTCGCCGAGGTCGCCCGCTGGGCTGACCGAACGGGAGGCGCGTTCCATCCAGTCGTCGGGGCGCTGATCGACGCGTGGGATCTCAGAGGAAGCGGCCGTCACCCCTCAAGCGCCGAAGTGCAGGAAGCGCTTTCAGCGACAGGAGACCGAGGCGCTTGGATCGAAAGGGAGTCCGGCGCGCTGATTCGGTACCGGGAAGGCGCATGGATCGACGCGGGCGGCTTCGGCAAGGGTGCCGCGCTGCGGACGGCTCGCGACACGCTGGCTGCCCGTGGCGTTCGGAGTGCCATCATTGATCTCGGTGGCCAGCTCGTCGTCTTCGGTGACACGGCAGTTTCAGTTTCCGTGGCACATCCGAGCGATCGAGCGAGGGCAGTGATGTCCCTCTGTATCGCTGACGCGTCTGTCGCCACGAGTGGCCAAAGGGAGCGGAACGTTGTCGTCGACGGTCAGAGATTCGGCCACATCCTTGATCCCAGGATGGGTCAGCCTGTGCCCCCCTGGGGAAGCGTCACCGTAGTGGCCCGAGATCCACTCGTGGCTGACATCCTGTCGACCGCGTTCTTCGTACTGGGTCCCCAAGCCGGCATGATGCTTGCCGATTCCTTGGCGGACGTCGGCGTGCTCTTCCTCCAAGACAGCGACGGGGCTCTCACGCCTGCGATGAACCCTCGCATGGCACAGATCCTGGGCCGGACCCAGGTCAACTCAACCATCAACACCCACTAGGGCTATGAAGCGCTTCGCGCATTTCTCCACATATCTTTTCGTCGGAGCCGTGGCCGTGCTGGCCACGCAGGCTCCACACCTCCTCGCGCAGTCACCCACCGATTCGGCACGAATCGACCGACTGGAGCGTCAACTCGATGTCGTCACCCAGGAGCTCGAGCGGCTCAATTTGGGTGCTGGTGTTGTCTTGGGTGCTGGTGGCGTCGAGGCCGCCTCCCCTCGGTTTGGTCTGGCACCCGCGGCCTCCAAGGTATACCGCGCGCAGGAAGGCGTTTCGATCGGAGGATACGGCGAATTCCTATACGACCATTACTCCGGCAGCCGTGAGAATGGCTCCCCGTCCGGGAAAATCGACCAACTCGACGCCCTGCGGGGCATCGTTTATGTGGGCTACAAGTTCAACGACCGACTCCTGTTCAACTCGGAGACCGAGGTCGAGCACGCCTCTAGCGGGCAGGCCGGTGAGGTGTCGCTGGAATTCGCATATGTGGATTATCGCATCCGTGAAGACTTCGGTGTCCGAGCCGGCCTCCTCCTGGTTCCGATGGGGCTCGTCAACGAGATGCACGAGCCGCCCATCTTCCTGGGGACAGGTCGATCACTCACAGAGTCACGCATCATTCCGAGCACCTGGCGGGAATCCGGCATCGGCGTGTTCGGCGAGAGCGACAAATGGTCGTACCGTGCCTACGTCTTGAACTCGTTCGACGGGGTCGGCGGCGGGTCGTCGAAGGCGAAGGGCTTCAGCGACGAGGGGCTGCGGGGTGGCCGCCAGAAGGGGTCCAAGGCGTTGGCCGAGGACATGGGACTCGTCGGTCGGGTGGACTATCGCGGCGTCGCGGGCCTCATGCTCGGCGGCTCGTTGTACTACGGCAACACCGGCCAGGGTCGGGAGCTGAACGGCGTAGTGGTGGACGCCAGGGCCCAGATCTGGGAGGCGCATGGCCGCTACCTCGCTCATGGGTGGGAGGGCCAGGCCCTCGTTGCCGGAGCGACGCTCGACCAAGCGGAGCAGCTCAACACCCTGAAGGGGCTGTCGGGAGACGACTCCGTGGGCGATTCGATGGGTGGCTGGTACGTGCAGCTCGGCTACGATGTCCTTTGGCAGACGGCTACTGAGCACCAGCTCCTGCCGTACTTCCGCTACGAGGCGCTCAACACGCAAGAGAGCGTGCCGACTGGCTTCACCACGAATCCTTCCAATGACCTGAATGCCCTGTCTCTAGGACTCGCATGGAGACCGATTGGAGATGTGGTGTTGAAGATGGACTATCAGATTCACAGCAATGCCGCGGAAACCGGCGTCAACAAGTTCAGCGTCGCGCTTGGATATCTCTTTTGACGAGACGTACCTCGACCGCTGTGGCGCTAGCGTGTGCGATCCCCCTGCTCTCGGTGGCTGGTGGCGTGACCCCGGCGACCGCTCAAGCGTTACTCACACAAAATGAGGCACTCGCCCTAGCATTCCCGGAGGCGAGCGGCTTTGAGCGCAGGACCGCGTTTCTCACGGCGGAACAGGCCAGGCGCGTCGAGGAGCGCACGGGTTCTGAGCCCGACGGGATGATCGTCACCTATTACCTCGCGATGCAGGAGGAGACGCCGATCGGAGTGGCCTATTTCGATGTGCATCGCGTCCGGACCCTCAACGAGGTCCTGATGGTCGCGCTCGGATCCGACGACAGGATCGTGCGCGTCGAAGTCGTCGCGTTTTCCGAGCCACCCGACTACAAGTCGCCCGAGGGATGGCTGGCCCTCTTCATGGGGCGGGGGTGGGAGGACGACCTTTCCATGAAGGGCGACGTGCCGAACATGACGGGGGCGACACTGACCACAAGGGCGGCGAAGGGCGCGGTCGGTCGGGTGCTCGCCCTGCATCACGTGATTGACCCGATGGGAAAGGGTGGACGGTGACGCGCTTTCAGCGTTGGTTTCTGTACTGGAGTTCGGCCGTAGCCTTCGTGAGCGGAGTCGCCTACTTCTGGATGAAGCACTTCTTGGAGCCCGCCGAGCCATGGGCGGTGATCAACCACCCGTTGCAGCCCTGGGCGCTGAAGGCTCACATCCTGGCGGCACCGCTTATGCTCTTTGCGGTGGGAATGATCACGACGCAGCACATCTGGAGGAGCTTGCGATCCAAGCTGCCGACCGGTCGTCGGACCGGGGTCGCGGCGGTCCTTTCGTTCGGACCGCTGGTGCTGACCGGCTATTTGATCCAAACGGCAACGGCGACACTCGTGGCCGATCTCCTCGGATGGACTCACCTGGCACTCGGCATCGCGTGTACCGCCGCGATTGGGCTTCATCGACTCTTCGTTCGGGGGCGACGACGGCGGCGTCCTAGCTCCCTGCCCATACTGATTCTCCCCAAGGCCGTCCCGTCGGAAGCAAGCCCTGAGGGTCTCATCGGATCGCGCGCCATCGCTCCCAGAACCCCTACCCACTCGGAGGTGTCATAGAAATGCGCGGTGTACTCGCTCTAAGTCTGCTCCTGATCGGCACGTCGTGCGTGCCGGATGGCCAATCGCAGAGTCACGGCCAACGAGGGGCGGTCGAGGCACTCATCCGCCAGCACGCTCGGGCTTGGGAGGCTGGTGACACCACGCTCTTGAAGCGGATCCTGCACGACAGAGCGCGCTTGGCCTACCCGAAACGTCGTCTCGATAAAGGTGCCTGGCTCAAGGAGTTGACGGACTTCTCGCGCGATCATACCGAGACTCGCATCTACATCCACCAAATCACTGTGGAAGGTGCGGATTTTGCGGTAGAGTGGCAGTTCGCGACCACGCAACGGGAATCAGGTAGACGCATTGTGGTCAGCGATGCGATCATCGGTCGCGTGCAGGACGGGAGGATCGTTCTTTGGAAAGAGTACTTGGACGGGCGGGTTCGGACGCTACAGGTGGACGGGGTGTTGGAGCTAGAAGAGGGGGAGGAGCCATTCCCCTGGCCCCTGGCCCGGGATGATAGCACCGCTACGTGAAGCATCCTTCATTGGGCATTCACCATGCATTCACGGAGCTAGCGTGGTATTGATATGAGTTGGCTGCCGCGTCACCGTCCCTGCGCCACAGTACCTCCTAAATCAGGTCGCATCTCTTGAAAATCCTCGTAGTCGAAGACGACAAGAAGGTCGCAAGCTTCCTTGAGAAGGGGCTCCGCGAGGAAGGGTACTCCGTCGACACCGCCCATGACGGCACGGACGGCTTCCTCAAGGCTCGGGTCCATGAGTACGACCTGCTCCTGCTTGATGTGATGCTGCCAGGGAAGAGCGGGTTCGAGATTGTTAGGGAACTGAGGGCACATCAGGTCACAGTGCCGGTCCTAATGCTGACCGCCCGAGACTCGCGCGACGACATCGTCCTCGGCTTGGATGCCGGTGCGGACGACTACCTGACGAAGCCCTTCGCTTTCGACGAACTGCTGGCTCGGGTTCGAGCCCTCCTGAGGCGGGGCGGTGCCTCTCGCCCGGACCGGCTGATCTACGACGACGTCGAACTCGATCGGGTTATGCACCGAGCTGAGCGGCGCGGCGCACGGCTGGATCTGACCCCTAAGGAATTCCAGCTCCTTGAGTTCTTGATGCTGAACCCTGAGCGGGTCGTGCGCAGGACGGAGCTTCTGGAGAAGGTATGGGATCTTCACTTCGACCCGATGAGCAACGTGGTGGACGTTCACGTCGGCCATCTGCGGCGTAAGCTGCGCGACGCGGGGGATGGCCCCTTGGTTCATACGGTGCGCGGGGTTGGGTACGTACTTCACCGAGACGAGCCCAAGTGACACGGTCCTTTCGTTTCCAGTTGGCATTGCGGGCGACGATCGTCGCCGCCGTCGGCCTGGCGGCGCTTTCTGCGGTGACGGTCATCACACTCAAAGCGCTCTTGGATCGGGAACTGAACTCCTCGATCCTCAACGTAGCCTCGATCCAGGCCGCCTCGCTCGCGGACGGTCCCGGTGGGGCGATGCACTTCCACGAGTGGGAGCTGTCCGCCGACGAGGCGGCATCCGTGCGCGACTTGATTCGTTACGCGCAGGTGTGGTCTGACGACGGACGGAGCCTGCTACGCAGTCAGTACATGACATCGGATCTTCCGACTGACTCCGACGCGCTGGTACTTGCCTCTGCTGGCGAGCTTGTGTGGGCGGAGCAGGAGTTCGAGGGATCCTCTGTGCGCACGCTCTTCTATCCGCTGGAACGCATGGGCGCCCAGCACGAGGCGCATGTGCTCCAGGTGGCCGCGCCGCTGGGTGCCCGCGACGAGATGCTCGGGCGCGCCGGGTACTTTCTAGTGCTCCTCACGGTTGTTCTTGCCGGTGCGACGTTCGCTGGATCGTGGTGGCTCGCGAGCAGCGCGGTACGTCCAATTCACGCGGTCATTGATCAGGCCGAAGAGATTCGGGCGGGATCACTAGGCCGAGGGATACAAGCCTACGCCGACACCGTCGAGTACCGGAGGCTCGTGGAGGTCCTGAACACCATGTTGGCTCGGATCCAGAGTGCGTTCGAGACCCAACGTCGGTTCGCCGCGGATGCGAGCCACGAACTACGGTCGCCGCTCACCGCCATGCGGGGCGAGATCGAAATCGCGCTGCGGCGTGATCGTGATCAGGACGAATACCGCCGTGTGTTGCGATCCACGCTCGAAGAGGTGGTGCGACTCACCTCGATCACCGAGGATCTGCTCACCCTTGCACGCTCGGACGCCGGGGCGATGCATCCACGCCTGGAATCCGCCGACGCGGCCGCCGTGGTCCTCAGTATCGCCGAACGGCTGCGCCCGCGAGCGGTGGCGAAAGGCGTCTCGCTCAAGGTTGACGCTGACAAAGCTGCGGTGGCCGTGTTTGATACCGGCCTGTTGGGTCAGGTGGCATGGAACCTCATGGACAACGCGCTCAAGTTTACGCCGACTGGTGGACGCGTCGAGGTTTCTATCGTTGAGAAGAATGGCTCGGTGGTGCTCACCGTGAAGGATAGTGGGCCGGGGCTTGGCGAGATCGAGCCCGCGACGGTGTTCGAGCGATTCTACCGCGCCGATTCGGCTCGAAGCCATGGCAGTGAAGCGGGTGGCACGGGGCTGGGCCTTGCCATCGTCAAGGCGGTCGCGGAGGCTCATGGTGGCCGGGCGACGGCAGAAAATTTGCCGGAAGGGGGTGCCCGGTTTTCGGTTCACCTACCGTCGGCGCCGTCCATTGAGCAGGCGGACGATTCATGAGGCGCCTGCAGGTGGTGTCCCCGCTCACGTCTCGACTCCAGGGCTAACCGGACCGTCCGTCGGGCCTTTCGGCGAAAAGACCTGTCCGGCCATGGGGGTTCTCATGTGGTCCTACTAGTACGACGACCTCCTTCTGTGAAGGTTTCTTTATCTTTGCGTCATCGGGGCTTCACCCTCGGCTGGGGAACTTCACTCATCGAGACGCACTTCGAGGGCGGCTTCGCTTGGGCCCTGGTCGACACGGACATTCAGCTCACGACCTCGGACGGAAGGGACATCCACAACCAGGGGCATGGAACGTACCTTTTCCGATGGGTGGGTAGTTCGTGGAGAATCGTACACACTCAGTCCGCGAGTTCTCCGGTCCGGGCAGCTGATCCAGAAGCCGGCTGAGCGACGCCGAACTAGCGACGTATTCAGTTGACCGTGATGTATCATGCTGCAGTTAGGGGCTTAGGGAGGAGGAACGTCAGTTGACAAGGGGCCTCCGGCTCGGGCCGCTTTAGGCGGCCCTCGACGCAACCGGCCCCACGGCACGGACTTCGGTCGAGAAACGTGGCGGAAGACCGAGGCAGGAGTTAGAGACTAGGTGCGGGCCGGTTCGGAGGCCCTGAACGGAGTCGTCATGAAACGGACGATCCGAACTCTCTCCTTATCCGTGGCCATTACTGCCCTTCTCGTTACCGCGGGCGTAGCGCGCGACCTGCTCATCAAGATGGATTCTTAGGCACTCCCCAGCGGGACTGCGGTACGGATTGCGATTATCAACGGCACGTTCCATGTGAACGAGAATTCGATCGCTGCGGACCGTGTCGGCGACTTGTCGCTGGTGGTGGACGGGCGGCGTGCCCACTTGGATATGGATGGTGGAGCGCCGAAAGCGACACCACGCCCCTGGGCGCCTCCCCACCGGACTCAGCGTGTGGCGCCCACCGAGAAGAAGTAGCGGCCCTGCACGGAGTGGTCGTCCACGGGCGCGCCGATCCACGAGACGGTGTACGACCCGGCTGGCATCGGACCTTCCACGGCAGCCACAAGGGTCTCGGCATTCTGGCCCAGGTGGATCGCTCCGAGTAGCAGGGGACCGTCAGGACCCTCGACTGTAAAGCTCGACTGCGCCGTGTCCGGAGCCTGTGTGAACTCCAACCAGATCTCAGAGGGTGCTGACGCAACCGTGCCGTCCGCCGCAGGGAATGAAGCCTCGAGCTCTAAGTGGAAGGCCGACGCGATGAAGGCTGTCTAGGTCAGAAAGGCGAAGGCGATGATGGGGAGACGCTTCATAAGTGCGATGGGTCAGGGGTTCGTCTTGCATATCAAGTGGGCGCAGACGAAGATGTCGTATGCGACGCTCTCCTGCCAACCGGCCCGTGCTGGGTATGCTGCTTCTCGTCTTGATGACGTTGAGCACTGGCTTGCCGTCGCATCATCATGATGAAGAAGATGTAGATGGCGGCGCTGAGATCACGGCCGCAGATCATCACGATCATGGGGTGATCCTGACGGAACAGGAGACGCGTCTCCCAAGCGCTTCTGCGACCGGTGTGGCTGTGCCAGCCCGATTGGTCAGTGTGCCCACCGCGCCTGTCATCGCAGAGTCCGGAACCCCGCGGTTCGACTACGTCGCGCCTCGAGAATGGCCGCCACCCTCAGCCTCTCCGCGGGCTCCACCGGTCACTTCCTAGTCATCCGAGCGCTTCCGAGCGCTCGGCCCTAGCCTGACACACCGGACCGTAGACGCTACGGCCCCGGCCGAAATTCGGCCGTGGTGACCCTGGCATGCGCTGGAGCCCATTCGTGAATCGCACCACCAGATTGATCGTACTCGTCATTGCCTGTGGACTTTGGACCGCCCCTTTGGTTGCTCAAGGGGTTGCTCAAACGGCGGCTCAAAGCCAGGCGCGGCGGGTGAGCCTGGACGAGGCCTTGAGCCTATTTGCAGAAAACAACCTCGACCTCCGTGTCGCTAGGCTCGAAGCGCTCGAGTTCCGTGGACTCGCCAGGCAGGCCGGGGCCTTTCCCAACCCGACGCTGAACGTGACGCACGAGCCGCTCTCCGGCGGCACTGCCGACTATTCGGAATCATACGTCACGCTCAGCCAGATGGTGGAGCTTCCGGGTCTGCGGAACGCACGCGCGGATGGAGCGCAGTGGGCCGTACGGGCGACCGAGGCGCGCTTGGCGGCAGACAGCTCCCGGCTCGCCTTTGAGGTGAAGCGGACGTACGTCGATGCGGTGCTTGCCGACGATTTACTTGGCGTGGCCCGACGCGTCACCGACGTCTTCCGGGAGGCCGCGCGGACGGCCGCGACTCGGGAGGCCCAGGGCGACATTTCCCGCTACGACCTGCAACGCATCTTCGTCGAGCGTTCACGCTACGAGAACCTGTTGGCAGACGCTGAAATCCGCGCGGCCTCCGCGCGCCGCAACCTCGCCCTGCTCATCCTGCCTGAGTCGGATGTCGCGGAGGTCACGGTCGCAGGCCTCGATGGGGAGACACCGCCGACTTCGGTCGGTGACGTCATCGCTGAGCAAGTCGCGTCAGGGCGGCAGGAGGTCGACGCCGCACGAGCGGCCGCCGAGGCCGCAGCTGCGGATGTGCGACTCAAGCGCTCGGAGCGGGTCCCGAGTCTGACGGCCACCGGTGGATTCAAGCGGCAGTCGGACGGCATGAATGGCGCGTTTCTTGGTGTGGCGATCCCGCTTCCGCTCTTCAACCGCAATGCGGGTGCGTTGGCGGGGGCGGAAGCCCGAGCCGAGTCGGGGGAAGCGCGCCTTGCCTTGACGAAGCGCCAAGTGGAGAACGACATCCGCCGAGCCGTGGAGAGCTACGAGAGCGCGAGGCGCCGCTCGGACCTCCTCACAGGGGATGAACTGGATGCGTCTTCAGACCTCCTCGAGATGGCCCAAGTGGCCTACGACCTCGGCGAAATGGGACTACTGGAGCTCCTCGACGCGGCGGACGCCCTGAAGGGCGCGCGAAACGCGCAGGCTCAGCTACGCGCGGACCTGTGGATTGCCTACTACAACCTGGAACGAGCGACGGGTGGTTTTGCCCTCGGCTCTGAGACCGACCTGGAGACGCGATAATGACTTGCGAACGATCGTACACACGGAAGGTGAGCGCATCGCGAGCAGCAGCTTCGGTCGCTCTTGTCTTGGCACTCGCAGCCTGCTCGCCCACCGATGAGACACTGGCGGAGCCCGAGCTCGGCGCGGTGGTCGTGACCCAGTGGGTGGAGGGCACCGAACTCTTTCTGGAATACCCCTTCCTCGTGATGGGGCAACAGACCGGGAACTGGGCGATCCACCTGACGGACAGGGAGGACTTCCAACCCATCCGCGCCGGGACACTCACGGTCCGCTTCATGAGTGCCGGGACCGCTGCCGAGACGTTCACCGTGGATGCGCCACTCCGCGACGGCATCTTCTTGCTGGATCCCGCGATTGGCCGGGCAGGCAGCTACGACGTGGAGCTGACGCTGGTGAGTGATCAGGTAAGCAGCCAACACGTCGTGTCGGGTGTTTTGGTGCACGCCACGGAAGAAGAAGCGCTCGCCTACGCGGCCGCCGAAGAACTGGCAGGCATCTCGTTCCTGAAGGAACAGCAGTGGACGATTCCATTTGCCGTCGAACCGGCAGCAACGCACTCGGTCCAGCAAACGATGTTGGCGCCGGGCGAGGTTGTTCCGCCCGACGGCGCCCTCGTGCGTGTCAGCGCCCCGGTAGACGGGATTGCCGCGGCGGATGCGAACCGGGGCGCGCCCTCTGTGGGCGACGCGGTCCGGCAGGGGCAGGTTCTGGCGGTCTTGGCTCCCACAGGCCAGGACGGAGGCTTCGCCCAGTCTCGCGGACGAGTGGAGCGGCTGAGACGTGAAGTGGAAAGGGATGCGGTTCTCCTCGACGCTGGTGCGATCCCAGCCAAACGCCTCGAGGAGGCCCGGCATGATCTGGAGATCGCGGAGGCCGAGTTGCTGGCCATGGGCGGTGGGACGGATGGTGCCTACCATCTCAACCTGCGCGCGCCGATGTCGGGCGTGATCGCGGAACGCACCTTCGTGCCCGGCGGACGGGTGGAGGCGGGGGAGTCGCTCTTCACGATCGTGGACCCGGCCAAGGCTTGGATCCGGGTGCAGGTGCCGGCGGCCGCGGCGAACAGCCTACCTGCTGGTGCGGGGTCGCTCTTCACGGTGGACAATTCTCCAGACGCATTTAGTGCTCGGCTGCGGTCGGTGGGGAGCACCATCGACCCCCAGACGCGGACCGTTTCCGTGGTCTTTGAGGTCGCCGCGGGGCAGCGGCGGTTCGTGTTCGGCCAGTTCGTGCAGGCCACAGTGCCAACCGGTGAGGTCGTGGAGGGGATCGCGATTCCCAATACCGCGATCCTGGACGAGAACGGCACACCCGTGGTGTACGTGCAGGCGGGAGGAGAGACCTTCGAGAGACGCATACTCACCGTAGGCCCGACGGACGGACGGCGGACCATTGTCGTCGCAGGGCTCCAACCTGGCGACATGGTGGTCAGCGTGGGTCCCTATCAGGTGCGGCTCGCCTCCCTCTCCGGCGGCGACTTTGCCGGCGGCCACGCGCACTAGGAGTACATGATGCTAGACCGAGTAATTCGTTGGTCCATCAGCAACTACTTCCTAGTAGCGGGGGCCGCGCTCGTCCTGCTCATCAGCGGGACCATCACGGCCCTGCGTATGCCCGTCGACGTGTTCCCCGACCTCACAGCACCCACCGTGACGGTCCTTACTGAAGCACATGGAATGGCGCCGGAGGAAGTCGAGGCGCTGGTGACGTTCAGGATCGAGACCTCCGTGAATGGCGCCACCGGGGTGCGGCGGGTGAGGTCGTCGACGTCGCAGGGTATCAGCATCGTGTGGGTCGAGTTCGATTGGGGCACGGATATCTTCCAGGCCCGCCAGATCGTGAACGAGAAGCTTCAACTCGTGGCGGCGGGTCTGCCGGGGGGTGTCGGGACCCCGGCGCTCGCTCCCATCTCGTCGATCATGGGCGAGATCATACTGATCGCGGTGACCGGCGATGGTTCGGTCACCCCGATGGAGATGCGTTCGGTTGCCGACTGGACCCTGCGGCGACGCTTGCTCGCCATTCCGGGGGTGGCTCAGGTCATTCCGCTCGGGGGAGAAGTGCGCGAGTACCAGGTCCTTGTCGATCCGAGCCGCTTAAACGCGTTCAACGTCACGCTCGGGGAGGTGCTCAGAGCGGCGGAGGGCTCGAACGTGAACGCGTCGGGCGGCGTGTTCATGGAACGCGGGCAAGAGTACTTGATACGGGCTACGGGACGGGTTCAGTCGATCGACGACGTCGCGCTTACCGTTGTGGCGACGAGGAATAGCACGCCGATCACGATCGGCGACGTCGCGGACGTCCGTATTGGGGCCGCCACCCGGCTTGGCGAAGGCTCGGCGAACGCTTCTAGAGCGGTCGTGCTGACGCTCCTCAAGCAGCCGGGCACGAATACCCTTGAACTGACCGAGCGCATCGATCAAGAGATCGCCCGCATCGAGGAAACGCTTCCAGCTGGCATGACGATCAACCACGGCATCTTCCGGCAGGCGGACTTCATTCGGACTGCGGTGAGGAACGTCATGGTCGCGCTCCGCGACGGGGCGATCCTGGTGGTCCTGATCCTCTTCCTGTTCCTGTGGAGTGTTCGCACGACGTCCATCTCCGTGCTCGCGATTCCTCTCTCGCTCATCACGGCCGTACTCGCGCTCAAGCTCTTCGGTATCACGATCAACACCATGACGCTTGGCGGAATGGCGATCGCGATTGGCGCGCTGGTGGATGATGCGGTGATCGTCGTAGAGAACGTCTTTCGACGTTTGCGCGAGAACCGGCATCAGCCCGAAGACGCCCGCGTGCCGGTGGCGGACGTGGTGTTCAGTGCGTCCAAAGAGATCCTGCGGAGCATCGTCATCGCGACGCTGATCATCATCGTGGTCTTCATCCCGATACTGTTCCTGTCCGGTGTCGAGGGGCGCATGCTCCTGCCGCTCGGACTTGCCTACATCGTGTCGATCTTGGCATCGCTCGTCGTGGCGGTCACGGTCACGCCAGCTCTATGCGTCTACCTGCTCCCACGTTCGAAGGCGATCGACACGGACAAAGAGAGTTGGGTGGTGCGCACCCTCAAGAAGGCCTATGCCGCGACGCTAGTCCCCATCCTCGCCCGCCCGACGACCGTCATGGCGGGCGCCGCCGTGCTCGTGGTGTTGTCCATGGCGGCGTTCCCCTTTCTGGGGCGTTCGTTCCTGCCTGAATTCCAGGAAGGGTCGTTGGTGATCAGTGCCCTGACGATCCCTGGTACGTCGTTAGACGAGTCCGACGCGCTGGGGCAACGAATCGAGCAGATCCTGCTCGCCCACCCGGCGGTGCTCGAGACCGCGCGCCGCACGGGCAGGGCGGAGCTCGATGAACACGCCCAGGGCGTCAACGCCGCCGAGATCGATGCCCGCCTCGATATCGACGCGTTCGACTACGATGTGGTCCTCGAGGAGCTGCGGGCGGACCTCGCCGCGGTCCCGGGGACGCAGATCACGATCGGGCAGCCCATCGGGCACCGCATCGACCACATGCTCTCAGGGACGCGCGCGAGCATCGCCGTGAAGATCTTCGGTCCGGATCTGTATGAGTTGCGCCGGATCGCAAAGGACATCGAGACGGTCGCCCAGGGTGTGCAGGGGACCGTAGACGTGGCCATGGAGCAGCAGGCCGACGTGCCCCAGATCCGCATCGACATGAACCGGGCTGCGATGGCCCGTTACGGCGTCACCCCAGCCTTCCTGGCTGAAGCCGTCGACGTAGCGCTCGCTGGTGAGGCCGTGTCCCAGATTCTGGAACAGCAAAGGACGTTCAACCTCGTCGTGCGGTTTGCGAACGAGCACCGGAAGAGTCTGGAGACCGTGCGGAACGCGCGCATCAACACCCCGGTGGGCTCGCAGGTCACGATCGGACAACTCGCCGACGTGCGCTTCGACCTGGGGCCGAACTCGATCTCAAGGGAGGATGTGCAGCGCAAGATCGTGGTTCAGTCCAACGTGGCCGGCCGTGACGTGGGGAGCGTTGTCGAAGATCTGCGCCAGCAGGTTGAGGAGCAGGTCGACCTGCCAGCGGGATATTTCATCGAGTACGGAGGCCAGTTCGAGTCGGCGGAGGGGGCCTCTCGCACGATCGGGCTCATGAGCCTGCTTTCCGTGGCTGCCGTGTTTTTGCTGCTCCTGGTCGAATTCAGCTCCGTGAGGCAGGCGCTGCTTGTGATGGTGAATCTCCCGTTGGCGCTGGTCGGAGGCGTCTTGGCGGTGTGGCTCACCGGTGGCGTCCTGAACGTTGCCACCCTCGTGGGTTTCATCACACTCTTCGGAATCGCGATACGCAATGGGATCCTCATGGTCAGCCACTTCAACCACCTTCAAGGAGAGGGCGTCGCCCTCTATGACGCCGTGCTCAGAGGTTCGATGGAGCGGTTGAGTCCGATCATGATGACGGCGCTGACGGCCGGGCTTGCCTTGTTACCTCTCGCTCTCGCAGGAGGGGAGCCAGGAAACGAGATCCAGAGCCCCATGGCCGTCGTCGTTCTAGGCGGACTGCTTACCTCGCTCGCCCTCAATATGGTTGTGGTACCGGTACTATATCTTCGCCATGGTGCCGCCCGATGAGGGTGGGCACGGCAACAGCGTGTTCCACGGAAAACACCTTGAAAAACACCTTTCAGTTCTACCCTCAATTCAGGAGATGCACCATTCGCAGACCCGCACTTTCCGCCATGCTGGCGCTGGCTATTCTGGTTCCTGCAGCGGCACACGCACAGCCCAACCAGGACCGCGCGGCGGTGATGGCAGTCATCACCGAGTTCGCCGACGGCATCCACACCAACTCGCTCGGCGATATCGACGCACTCTTCGCGCCGTCCGGGATCCACATTCTCCTCGACGATGTGGCGCTGCATGGTTGGGGCGACTACAGGGACCAATACCTCAAGCCGGAAATGGCGCGCTACCCGTCCCTGCGTTATGCCCATACCGGCATCGAAGCATCTGTGCGCGGCAACATCGCTTGGGCCGCGTTCCGCTGGCAGATGTCCACCGCCGGCGACGGTCCGGCGCCCGTGCTCGGACGAGGCAGCGCCGTCCTCGAAAGGATCGACGGCAACTGGCGCATCGCCCACCTCCACCTGTCGAGGTAGCAGAGAACGATGAGCGTAGCCGCCGTAATGAGGAGAGAGACTACCGAGACTATAGGAGGCGCGACATCCTGGGCCCGGATGACTCCGGCCCGGGTGGCCGCGCTCCTCTTGGTAGGCGTGGTGGCACTCCTGGGGATGCCGGTTGAGGCCTTTGCGCACGGCGTCACAGCGGGTGACAAGGGCTTCATCATGGAGAGCAGCGGCATGCTGCTGGTGCCGTTCATGTACCTGGGCGCCAAACACATGGTGACTGGTTACGACCACCTGCTCTTTCTGCTCGGGGTCATCTTCTTCCTGTATCGACTGAAGGACGTCGCGCTCTACGTCACGCTCTTCGCCGTCGGCCACTCGACGACGTTGCTGCTGGGCGTGCTGACCGGCGTGAGCGTGTCATCGTTCTTGATCGACGCGATCATCGGTTTGTCTGTGGTCTACAAGGCGCTCGACAACCTGGGAGGCTTCCGAGTCCTGTTCGGGTTCCAGCCCGACACACGGGCGGCCACATTGATCTTCGGTCTGTTTCATGGCTTCGGTCTGGCCACGAAGATTCTGGATTTTCAAATGGCGTCAGACGGCCTCGTGCCGAACCTGGTGGCGTTCAACGTCGGCGTGGAAGTCGGACAACTCCTGGCCTTGAGCGCGATTCTGATTGTGATGGGCTACTGGCGCCGCACAGGTGGTTTCTCGCGCCACGCATACACTGCCAACGTTGCCATCATGACGGCCGGATTCGTCCTGATGGGCTATCAACTCGCGGGCTACTTCGTTTTCAGCCAAGGATAGGTACGGACCATGTTTCAAGCGCCCACAGCAGACCCGGATACGCTTCCCACGCCCCGGGCGCTTCTGCGTTCCACTCTGGTCGCCCTGGCCATCGCAACCGTCCTCCTCGTGACGGTCGTGCTCCCGGCCGAGTACGGGGTTGATCCTACTGGGGTAGGGCAGCTCCTTGGCCTACAGCGGATGGGAGAGATCAAGGTGGCGCTCGCGCTCGAGGCCGAGGCGGACGCTGCGGCCGATGCCGCCGCGATGGCCGCCGAGGAGGAGGCTGCGAGGAACTTCGTGGCTTCGTCGGTTGCGGCATCCACCGAAAGCACGCCGGAAGAGAGCGGCGGCAGGTTGGAGATGGCTGAGGTCGTCCTGCAGCCCGACGAAGGGAAGGAGATCAAGCTGGCCATGAAGTCAGGAGCCAGCGTGGAATACGAATGGTGGACGGTCGGGGGCGCTGTGAACTTCGACACCCACACGGACCAACCGGCAGGGACGCATAGCTACAGCAAGGGCGTGGACCAGACGTCAGACGAGGGCGTCATCACCGCTGCTTTCGACGGCATGCATGGGTGGTTCTGGCGGAATCGCACGGGTGAGGTCGTCACCGTCACCCTGAGGGTCCAAGGTGATTTCCAGGAGTTGCGGGAGATGCGGTGATGGGATGAGCCATCGCCAAATGCGGGGCTGCCCGCCTACCGTGCGTGCCGCTCAACGCCAAGGTGGTCACCCGTGGCCAGCGGGCGTCACCCTGCTCGTGCTACGTCCCGTAGGTCTGATCGATCGCCACACGAATCGCGTCGAGGTCCGCGCCGTCCGCGGTCATCTGGTACGCCAGGGCCGCTTCGGACATGCAGATGTCACAGCCGGCGCCGTGGTCGCTGGAGAAGCAGTCGAGCAGAGAGTAGTGCCCAGAGTGTTTGGAGCAATCGCAGTGGCAGTACATGCCATCCAATACCTGCGGAACCGCAGCGGCCATCGAATAGACTTCGGCCACCCTGGGCAGCTGGGCGTAACGGGCGGCTGGCACAACGTCCGGAGCGAGCTCAACGACCCGCGGCGATGGGTGGTGCGACGACGCACTCCCTTGCTGACTGGCCACCGCCAGAACGAGAAACGCAGCGCCGACGCTCAGCCCGAGAATCCAAAAAGGGCGCTTGGACCGTCTTTTGCCTCGAGTCCCGTCGCCCCCGCTCCTTGCCTGACGACGCTGTTCCGCTCGGCCCATGATTTCCTCCGGGAATGCCTGGTTGTTTCTGGAGTGAGTCCTGCCTCACTAAATCTCGCATGAGACCATGACGCTCGCATGAACGTATTGTGAAGGCCGCTTCATGTTGGCTTGTGGTTCAGGGATACGAAAGCGGAGGTGGGCCATGACAGCCATTCAGCAGAATACGCGGTGGCTGTCGCTCACCGGTGACCCTTGAACTTCGGGTCCATCGGCTTACTCGCAACATGAATGGCTGACACGTGTATCAGGAGAAGTCCAAGCGGCATCGGAACCCACTCCTCGGAGGCCGCTAGCCCGCTCCATCTTCCGCCCTGGCAACGCGATGCGCCCCAGACTGGTCAACCTCAGCTTCGTTCCCTCCATCACGCTGGTTCTGCTGATGTCGGGGTGTGTCAAGAAAAGCACTCATCAGGGCACGCTCAGCACCCTTGCGACGGCGGAGAGTGATATCACCACGCTCCGCCGGGACGTCGCATCTTTGGAAGGCCAAATATCCACGATGCGCAGTCAGATGAGGGTCGAAGCGCAGCGACGGGATTCGATCCAGGCCAGCATCGAGGGTCAGGTGACTGCAATGCGAGGCGAGCGCGACCGGATGGACCAGCGCCGACAGGAGGCCGCCGGTCGCTTCGACGAGGCGAGACGGGAAATAGACCGGCTGGAGACGCTCCTCTCGCAACGGGGATCCGAGTACCAGTCACTTCAGCGGCGGCTGGAGTCCCTTCGTGCCGTTGAGCGGGAGGTGAGGGACAGGAATGCCATCTACGAGAGCGTAATCGAGAGATTCCGCTCACTCATGGACGGCGGGCAACTCAGCGTAGCCATCGTTCGAGGACGCCTGGTGATTCTCCTTCCGCAGGACGTCCTCTTTGAGTCCGGCAGTGCGACGCTCGGGCGGGAAGGGCAATCGGTGATCACGGAAGTGGCGTCGGTGTTGTCAGGCTTCCCTGACCGCAGCTTTCAGGTCGAAGGGCATACCGACAATGTGCCGATCGCCACGGCCAGGTTCCCATCGAACTGGGAACTCTCCAGCGCCCGGGCCCTCGCGGTCGTCCGCCTGCTGTCTCAGAAAGGCGTTGCACCCCAGAACCTTTCGGGTGCCGCCTTTGGTGAATTTCAACCGGTCGCTTCCAACGACGATCGCGACAGTAGGCGCAGGAACCGGCGAATCGAAATCGTCATGCTGCCTAACCTCGACGTCATCGCACAGACCCAACTGCCCGGGAAATAGTGTCCCGAACCGACGTCCCCTGGTCGGCCGGGTATCCCGACCGACCAGGGGACGCGGGGTAGATCAGCCGCCGCCGCGGCGCTTCGGAATCTCCATATCGGCGCGGTCGTTGATGTTGAACTTGAAGTCCACCGAATGGACCTCCGCCTCTTCACCCTTCTTAAAGCTGAGAACCGACTCGTACTCCCCGACTTCGGTGAAGATATGTCGGGTCTGGTACCGGCCTGGCGTGCCCCTGACACCGCGCAGGGGGAACGGACCGAAGGTCTCACCGTCACGGGTGATGGTCACTTCTGCGTCTTTGAAATCAGCGTAGGGCTCTTCAGTGGCCAGCGAATTCACCTTCCACGCGAGGAATTGGATCTCCTCGGTGAGCGCGGGCTCAGGCTCTGCCCCAAATACCACGGCGGGTCCGGCGACCTCTTTCCGCTCATGGAAGGCGAGTGACGTATCCGGGGCGATTGCTGCGGTTAAGACCGTGGCGATCCCGAACAATGCGGCGGCGGCCATGACCTTCTTCAGATGTCCGTTCATTGGATCCTCCTTTGTGAGACGCGGCGGTCGATCCGACGAGGCGAGCTAGTGATCCACGGGCGACGAGCGCACCAGGACCGCAGTAACCAGCAAGACGACCTGAGCTACGAGCAACTCCAGAGAGGCAGCTCTGCGGATGGCCGTATTCCCTCGGTCGTCACCCAGGCGCGGCGTGAGGACACGAAAGTTGAGGCCGCCAAGCCCAAGCACGACAGCAACGAAGCCGAGCTTCAGCAGCAACGTCCGACCATACCCTGTCGTGAACAGTGCGCCCACGTCAGCCAGTTGCATCCAGGCTGCGAAACTTCCGGTCACCACGAGTGCCCCCACGCATACCATGGCGACCCTGGAAAACGCTGGAACCAGCTCCGGGAATAAGCTTGTGTTCGGACCAGAGTCGCGGCGCCATCTCCACTCAAGGTAGAGCACGACGGCCAGCCCGCCTATCCATCCACCGGCGGCCCAAACGTGAAGTGTGTCTGCCATGAGGGACAGAAATCGGAGTTCTTCCGCTCCGGCGGCGTGACCCGTGAGGGCCGGGAAAGTACCCAGTGCCAGAATGATCGGTGTGGCGAGCCACCACCCCGAAGCTCGCCCGGAGCGCGCCAGCAGAAAAGCTGCCACTGCCACGAAAGACCCCGCAGTGGCCCACAGCCATGCACGCCCCCACGCCGTTGCGTCCAGAAGCAGGCGGGCCTCCTCGGTCCACGGGGCGAAGGGGTCGCGGAACTCCTGCAGTTGGCGCACGAAATAGAAGGCCATCGCGAACGGCAGCAGCATCGCCCCCGCCGACCCGACGCGCGCTGCGCCCCGTCGAAGCCATTCCTGAGAAGGCTCCTCCGCGACGCCGGCGCGCGGCAGGATGGCCCAACGCGCGACCGCGGCTCCTATCGGCAGGGCGAGCCCTGCGAACAGGAGCCAACCGGTCAGCGCGCTGAATGTGCCGCTCACGGGAGCCTACTTTGCCGTCACGGCAAAGACGAACGTCTCCCTGACCGCGTGTCCGTCCGCACCCATCCCACGCCAGGCGACCGAATAGGACCCCGGTGCGAGTGCGCCATGCAGCTCAACGAAGAAGGCTCGGTCGTCCTCAGGGTCCTGGGTCACCTCACCCGTGTGAATCGGCTCTTCGTCTGAACCGATAAGCCGAATCGCGGTCGTGCCCTCGGAGGGAGCCTCCGTGAACCATAAGCGGATCTCTGTCACCGTCTCGAGAGAGGTGTCTGCGGCGGGCGCCGACTTACTCAGCGCGAAATGGATCTTCGCGTCGGGGCCGGATCCCGCCGCGGCGGAGAGGCCGCCGACCATCAGTGTCAGGAGCATCAGCGTGCGGATCATCTTGGTGGTCATGGTCATTCCTTGAGTCATGGTGAAGTGAGGGTCTTGTGAACCGGGTTAATAGATGAGGCGAAGGCCCGCGCCGAGGCGTAGCCCTTCGGTGTCCGTGAGGCCTGGAACAGGGCTGCGGGGGTCACTTTCTCGCACCCAAGTCAGGTCGAAATAGGGCGCGAACTTTCGGCGGATCTCGTAGCGAGTCCGAAGCCCGAGTTCTAGCGAGCCGAGTCCTGCGGCCAGGTCGAGCTCGGAGTCTGCGGTCACGAGCCAATCGATTTCGCCTTCGAGCGTCAGGACGAGTCGCTGCGTCAGATAAAGGTCGTTCTCCGCGTCGAGGCGGATGCTCGGCTTGCCGTGATCACTAAGGAAGGCGAACAGCCCGACCTCGAACCAATACGGTGCGAGGCCCATGAGCCCGACCGTGAGGTAGCCCTGAGAGGTTGGCTCGAGGTCGTGCCGGTAGCCGACGACCACATCCCAGAAAGGACGCGCGTAGTGGCCGTAGAGGACCATGGCTTCGAATTCCTCAGTGGCGCCACCTGCCCGCTGCCCTTTCATACTCCACCACAGGCGGTCGAAGTCCGTTCCGATCCATCCCGCGCCATTCCACCGACCGACTGTTGGGCCGCTGGAGGTGGCGACGTCCGCCTCGAAGAGCGAGTAGTGGAAGAGCGCGTTGTCCATCTCTTGGGCCGCGGTTGCCGACGGCACCGCGAGGACCAGCGTCGCCAGAATCGCGGCGAACCCCAGCAGGGGTCCGTCGAAGCGGGGGACCGTCATACGCCCTCCGTGGCAGGCCGCGGAGCGACCTCCACCCGGACGAACATCCCCGTCATCATGTGATAGAGCAGGTGACAGTGGAACGCCCAGGCGCCCGGCTCCTCGAACGTCAGGTGCGCCTCGACGGTCTCGTTGGGAGGTACACTGATAGTGTGTTTTCGTGGAGCGAAAGCCGCTGGTCCACCGTTCTGCAGTTCCATGAAGACACCATGCAAGTGCATGGGGTGCTCCATCATCGTCTCGTTGGTCATGAGTAGCCGCACGCGTTCGCCGACCGTCAATCGAATCGGATCCGACTGCGAGAGCTTCTTGTCGTTGAGCGTCCAGAAGTAGCGCTCCATGTCGCCGGTCAGTCGCAGCGCGACGTCCCGAGTGGGCGCGCGCACATCCCGGTTCGGCTCGAGCGCCTGCAGGTCCGAGTAGTTCAGTTTCTTCATGCCTCCAGCCGCCGGCGTGTGACCCATGGCGGCGTGATCCATCTCTGACATGGGCTCCGCCGTAGCGCCCGCCGACATATCCATGCCTGACATGTCGTGATCCATTCCCGGCATCATCGCCATGGTCCGGAGTGGGCGCGGGTCGAGCTCGGGGATTTCGCCTTGGACACCCGGATGCTCGGCCAACGTCCCGCGGGCGTAACCCGAGCGATCCATCGTTTGTGCAAAAACCGTGTAGGCGCGGCCGCCCTCCGGCTGGACGATCACGTCATAGGTCTCGGCGACCGCAATGCGGAATTCGTCGACGCGAACGGGCTCCACATCCTGCCCGTCGGCCTGCACCACGGTCATCTTGAGGCCAGGGATCTGGACGTCGAAGAACGTCATCGCCGCGGCGTTGATGAAGCGGAGGCGGACGCGCTCCCCTGGCCGGAATTCTCCGGTCCAGTTGTCCTCGGGGGAGGTGCCGTTCAGGAGGTAGGTATACGTCGCGCCCGTGACGTCGGCGATGTCCGTGGGATCCATGCGCATCTTGCCCCAACTGGTTCTGTCTCGGATCACCGCCCCCGCATCGTCAAACAGCCCCTCCACGAACTCAGGCAGGGTGCGCTTGCCGTAGTTGTAATAGGCGCCGTCACCCTTGAGGTTGCGGAGCACCTGCATGGGGTCTTCGTCCGTCCAATCGGACAGGACCATCGTGTACTCGCGGTCGTAGCGAACGGGGTCGTCCGCCGCCGGGTCGATGACGAGGGGCGCGTACATCCCCTGCTGTTCCTGGCCGCCGGAGTGACTGTGATACCAGTATGTGCCGGCCTGCCGCACCTTAAAGCGGTACGTGAAGGTCTCGCCGGGTTTGATGCCCTCATAGCTGAAGCCGGGAACACCGTCCATGTCCGTGGGAACGAGTAGCCCGTGCCAGTGGATTGACGTGTCCTCATCGAGGTTGTTGGTGACGCGCAGGACGGCATCTTGACCTTCTCGCAGTCGCAGCAAAGGCCCCGGGATCATTTCATTTATGGCGGGAGCCATGGCCGATCGGTCGCCGAAGCGGACCCCGCGTTGGTCCACAACGAGATCGTACTCAACAGGGGCGAGGGCCGATCCGGCTGGACCGGCGACCGCCGCCAATAGGCGCTCAGGCCGTCCACCCACTCCAGCGGACACCGTCAAAGCGGCGGCGACACGAATAAACTCGCGCCGCCGAATCAGCGATTCGGACTCGTCGATCATTGAGGAGGGTCGGCCCTGTCGGAGACGCGTCGGGGGGAGCGAGTGGATGATAATCGTCGGGGCTTCATGAATGGGGGATGAAGTCGGGGTGAAGAGATCTTCATGAAGCCTTAACAGGTCGCTGAAGAATGGGGGCACCCCGCGTTACGTCGTAACCCACGATACCCTAAGTTCTTGTCATCCATGGTGTTGGGCGGATGGTAGCTTCGCAGTTGATCCATCGCCTCTCCTCCTCACAGTAGCCATGCTACGCCTCGTCGTCGTTCCTTGACTGAACCGCGAAAGCCCCATCCGCGCGGGGTACCCCCATTCTTCAACGACCTGTTTAGTGGCCGCTTCACGTGGCGAGATGTAGGATCGTTGTCATCCTCGCACCCGAACACCCCGACTATGCAGTCGTCAGCCCGCCTTCGACTCTCCCGCACTCACCGCTCGCTCGGCATGCTCGCGACGGTGCCCATCGTGGGATGGATTCTCTCGTCCTTCTTGCTCCATGGCGTCGGACTCACCCTCCGGAACGGTCTGCAGGGGGTGTACGAGCTTGAGCTTTATCACGCCGCGAGTGTGCCCCTTGAGGATGAGACGCTTCTTCCTCCGAGTGCGATCCTCGCCAGCGTAGCTTCGAGCGTCGTCGATCGGGTCTACTGGCTGCGCCTCGAGTCCCTCGGTGGCCGGCCATCGAATATCGTGAAACCGGGTCCGCTCGAGTTGGAAAACGTGTACGATGCGCGTTCCGGGGACCGGTTGGATCCGCTGGATGACACGTTGTTACGTGCCATAGCCAACGAACAGCTCACGGGCTCGAGCGTGGAGGCCCTCCACGAAGGAGATGAGTTCAACCGCTACTACACCACCGAACGGGTTCCTGCTGTTCGCATCGCTATGGAGGGAGAGCAGCCCTCTGAGTTGGTCTTCTCGCGTGCTTCCGGACGCGTTCTCCGTCGAACGGATCCACTCGCCGCGTGGTTCGACAGAGGTTACAAAAGCGTCCACGTCTGGCAGTGGGGCGACAGCCGAGCGCTCTTCACGACGCTCCTTTATGGGCTTGTCGCGGTTGCTGTCACGCTCGGCTATACGCTATGGTGGACGCGTCGTGACACACGCAAGCGGTGGACGGAGGCGGTTCGGCCCTCTCGTCGCATGCACGCGCGCTTTGCGCCGTTTGCTGGGTTCCTGCTCGTCACTCAGATGCTCGTGGGTGCGTTCCTTTGGTTCAACCTCGGGCTCATCGAGCCTCGCTTCAGAGGGCAGGGGTCGTTCCAAAAAGCGTGGACCGGTGGAATCTCGGTCCATGAGCAGCTCGCGCCGCCGGCCACGATTGCCGCAGCGCTGCCCGAGCCCATGCTTGGCGCCGACCGACCGATCCAGAGATACGAATGGCGTGCCATCGGAAATCAGCGCTTCTGGCTCGCCTACACGGCGCGCAACGAAAACGGTGTGCTTGTCGACGCCTCGTCAGGTGAGGCCCTCCAGCGGCTGACCCCCGAGCTTGTGGCTAGCGCCGGAGCAGAGGTCGTCCTCAGAGAAGCGGCCGAAGCAGGGACGGAGTCCACCGAGTACTGGATGGACTTTAACGCCCGCGTGCCGACCTACCGGTTTCGCTTCACAGATCCAGACGAAACCGACGTACACATTTCACAGATCACCGGGGAGGTGGTGCAGCGCCGTCCGGCGGTCTGGCGAGCGTTCGGACCATTCCTCGCCTATCATACGTTCGGGTTCACCAGAAATCCGTGGTTCGATACCGCTTTGCTGACCACGCTTCAACTCACGATTCTCGTGATGGTCGGCTCTGGCTGGGCAATGGCACTCCGCGGCAGGAAGCCGGGAGACACGGACTAGCCCTTATTCACATGCAGACCCACCCCTCGATGGAGTTCCCAATGAAGTTCTCATCAGTTCGCATGGCCTGCGCGTTCGTCGTCGCGGCATCCGTCTTTCTTCCCGCGGTCGACCTTTCCGCTCAATCCGCAGAAGCCGCCGTCATCGCCACCATCGACGCCTATCACAAGGCGCTCGCGTCCGGCGACTCGACCACCGCGCTGTCCATGCTCGCTGACGACGTGACGATCCTCGAATCGGGTGGCGTCGAGAACAAGGAGCACTATCGCAGCGGGCACCTGTCTGGGGATATGCGCTTTGCGGCTGCCGTGCCGCGCGAACGGAGCGAGATCACGGTAACCGTCGTGGGTGACGCCGCGTGGGCCTGGTCGACCAGTGTCACGAAAGGGAAGATGGGCGAGCGAGAGATCAACTCCACGGGAGCTGAACTCGCTGTCTTGGCGCGTGTGAACGGGACGTGGATGATCAAGGCGTTCCACTGGTCCTCTAGGGCCGCCCGTTAGGTCGATACCGTGCTGATGGTTGCCGGGCGCGCTTCGGCGCGCCCGGCCCGGTCGGTCCGTGACCGGAGTCAAACGCCCCCTAGCTGATCACCCGCGGCCTGAAGATCAGCGGCGTGTACTCCCGCATTGCCCGCTCCTTATCGAGGAAGTCCACCCCGTCGGTCATCCAACTCGGCGCCGGCTCACCCTTGAGGTGATGCCCAAAGAAATCCTTCAGGCGGTACTGGAAATCCACCCTGTTCTGGAGCTTGCGGAGGCCGTGCCCTTCATCGGGATACGACAGCCAGATGATCGGCTTCCCGAGGAAGCGAAGCGCGTTGTACCACTCGAGGCCTTGCTCCCAGTTCACCGTCGGGTCCGCCTCGCCGTGCAGGTAGAGCACCGGCGTGTCCATGGTCTCGACCCCTGAAATGGGTGACTGCTCCCAGTACGTGTCGAAGTCGTCGTACGGATTCGTTCCGTAGCGTCCCTGCCCGTAGATGTCGTACGAGTGGTTGTTCTGGCCGCTGCCCACGAAGAGCTGGTTGAACTCACTCACCAAATTGATCGGCGCCGCGCCGTGCGCGACGGCAGCGAACATCTTGGAGCGAGTCGCGATGTACGCGCCTCCGCCGCCGCTGTAGGAATGGCCACTGAGCCCAACCGCAGCTGGATCCGCGTATCCCATGTCGATCACCTTTTGGACCGCTGCCTCGACCGACTCAAGCATATCCGAGTGTGAACTCCCCACACGGAAGTGAATGTCCGGCTGCATGACCAAGTACCCGTTGCTCACATAGTCCGCGAACATCGGGGAATGTCGATACGTCGGGGTCGGGTAGAGATGAAGGTCCTGGGAATACTGCTCGTAGAAGCGCACGATCATCGGCAGCTTTTGCCCTGGCTCGTAGCTGTCCGGAATGGCCAATGTGCCCTGCAGGGGGACGCCGTCGCTGTCCATGTAGTCAAAGAGGATGCGGTGACCCCAGGCGAAGTCGGCCTGCTGCGGATTCGCGGTGGTAACGCGATCACGATCCGCGAAGTCACCGTCGGTCACCCACAGGTCGGGGAAGTCTTGGAAGGTTTGCACCGTGAAGAGGTACCGGTCGGCATCCTCCGCCTTGGCGGATAACCTGAGCTGGGCGTCCTCCCACGTGAGTTCCTTCAGTTCTCTGTCGTCGAGTTCAAAGAACCCTTCCTTCTTGGTCCACTCACCGTAGCCCTCGACGAGAATCGGCTTGGTGAGGTCGATCGTGCGTGCTTCGCGGTCGGTCCGCACGTAGCGCAGGCGGATTTCGTCTGCCGTGCCCTTGCCGCCTGTGATGTTCGTGGCCGACGTCCCATCCAGCGGCTGGAGCCAAATGTCGAAGCGATCGTAGAGTACGACTGCTTTGCCGTCCTCGGTCCAGCCGGCGACCCCGTAGGGCGGCCGTTCGCCGAAGTGGTCGAATTCCTGATCCGTGAAATCCACCGGGGCAGAGGCGGTCAGGTTGTGGTGCTCGTTTCGGTCGATGCTGTAGTCCCAGACGTGACCGTCCTTCCAGTATAAGAAGTGCTGACTATCTGGACTGAGCCCAAGGGTGTTGAGCTGTGCCTCAAGAAAGAGCGCGCGATCACCGGTGCGTGTGTCGATCCGGTAATAGTCCGCGAAATCGGGCTTCCAGTCGGAGATGTAGGCCCGGTCGTTGGCGCCGATGCCCCAGCGCCCGTCCCGCGTGACCTGGACCTGTGGCATCTCATCGTCCGCGAGCGGCACGATGCGCTTGGTGGCCAGATTCGCCGCAGCGACATAGGTCCGATTGCGGTCGCGAGAGGCCGACTGCTGCTGTTGGGCTTGAATGCGATCGTCCTGCCAATGCCAGATGTTCACATCCGCGAGCGGCAGATCCTCCTCCGGCCAGTCTTCGAGCTCGTCATCCTGCGCCTTCGTGGCCACAAAAAGCGACGTGCCGTCCGCATTCCAAACTAGGCTGCCTTTTTCACTCAGCACCCATCCGTCAGGTGCGCCGTCCGCGCTCGTGAACGTGACCGGCGCCTCGCGGTTGCCCAACACGTCTGCGAATGCCAAGAGCGTATTCTCGCGCTCCACCTTCTTCTCCGGCTTGTCACCTCGCAGGACTGCCAAGGCTTCGCCCTCTTCGGACCAGGTGAGCCGGGCGTACCGCTCCTTGGCATTGTCCAACCCTCGGCGAGCCCCCGTGTCGAGGTTGATGAGATAGACGCCGTTCCCGTCCTTGTCCGCTGCGTCGACCGTGAATGCGAGGTGCGTGCCGGCTTTGTCGAAGTCCGCTTCATCGACGCTCCCGATCAACTCCTCGAATCCCTCTGTGAGGTTCCGCAGGATCAGGTCGGTCCCGTCATGATCGGCTTTGTTATCGACCTTGCGCTTCTTCACGAAGAAGTGGCTCGAGGTCTCTGAGAAGCCGAATTCGTCAGCGTCGTCCCACGTGAGCGTCTCACCCGTGTTCAGCTTGAGAAGCCCCGCCTGTCTCGTCACCGGGTCATCGTCGCGCTCGAGCTTCTCTATCTCCAGATACGGCAGCTCAAGGTAGTAGGCCGCCCAATTCCCATCCGGAGAGATCTCCGCTCCGGACGCTCTCGCCACCGTGTGACCAGCGTCTGAGCCGACTGCAGCGACATGCAGCGTGTCGTCCCCCCGGACCCGCTGATAGCTCCACGAGACCCATGTACCGCCGTCGGAAATACGAGCATCTGAGATCGTCCGCCAAGAAGCGTAGTCGGCGACCGTGAGCGCGCGTGTGCCCCCATCTTGGCCGGTGAGATCCCCCGCGGCTGGAAACGTGACAGCGAGCAGCGCGGCCGCGACGATCGTGAGCCGGCGACGAGCCTGACCGAGTGTCGACATGGCGAACATGCGGGTTCCTCAAAAGCTGAGTAAAACCAGGGCGAGCAAGGGCTCCGTCCCGGATAGGTATGACTCAGAAATGTGAGTGCCCTGGGACCGCACGGCTAGAGAGGATAGGCAGGTCGACAGCAGTCCCGGCCCCAGCCCGTCTGGAAGACGCCCAGCAGCCAGCCCAGAGCAGCCGTGCCCCCCCCCGCAGAGTTGTTGCCCCCCAAACGTCGTGGGGCCGACCGGCGTGCGTTCTCACGGCTAGGCTCCAGGCTACGCCTGGGAGCGAACGAGCCGAAAATATGGAGGAGTGGAGTAGTTAACAGGGAACGCCCAATACCCAGCCCCGAGGCAGCGCCCTAGCCGAGAGAACCCACGCCGGTCGACCCCACGAACGCGCCCCTATACCCATCCCTGGCGCCGGAAGTCCATGATCGTCTCCGCCCAGCGCGCCTGCTCCTCCGGCAACCCGAACGACAACCGACTCCACTCCAGCATCGGCGGGAACTGACGACCCACACGGATGCCAGCTTCGGCCATGCGAGCGATGTACGTCCCCAGGTCACCGTTGATTCGGTGCATCATGAAGTTCGCGTTCGTGGGTAGGTACTCGAGCCCGAGTTCATTACAGGTGTCGTGGACGATCTTCTTGGAGGCTTCGTTGACTGCGACGCTCCTTGCCATCAGACCCTGGTCGTTGAGTGACGCAACGCCCGCAGCTGCGGCGAGCACGTTCGGGTTGTTCTGCATCACGAACTCGCGAAGGCGTTCGATCGTTTTCGGATGGGCGATGCCGTAGCCCAGGCGCATACCTGCCATCCCGAAGATCTTCGAGAACGTGCGCACAACGATCACGTTCGGCTTCGATTCGATCCACTTCAGGGACGACCAATACGACGGACTGTTGGCGTACTCGAAGTAGGCCTCGTCCATGAGGAAGGTCGTCGTGTCCGGCGCATCGGCGACCCAGGCGTCGATGTCCGCGCAGTTGGTGATGGTTCCGGTTGGGTTGTTCGGGTTGCAGAAATACACGATCGCTGGCCGGCCTGCACCCTCGGCGGCGTGGCGCATACGATCGAGGTCGTGCTCGTACGTGCTGGTGAGCGGCACCTGGACCAAGTTGAACGACATGGGCCGCTGGTAGCGGGGTACGTCTTCAAAGGTCGGCTCGGCGGTCACGAGCGGGACGTTGGGTCCCTGGTACGCTTGGACCGCCATCTGGAGAACCTCGGTCGATCCCGCGCCGAGTATGAGATTCTCCTTCTTGACGCCAACGAACTTGGTGAGCGCATCCATGAGTGGAGGCGCGAAGTCACCCGGATACCGGTTCGCATTCGGGATCGCGTCGATCACGGCCTGACGCGCAGCGGGAGAGAGCCCGAGAGAGTTTTCGTTAGAACTCAGCCTGATGGAACCGTTGGCAAGTGTCTTTCCTGGGCCCCAGCCGGGTGATTGGGCGAGAAGGTTGGCGAGCGCGCTGCTCGCGCCACTGGCACCTACGAGCCCTGCAGCCATCCCGGTCGTTACGAATCCTCGGCGATCCATCTGTCCTCCTGAGTTCGAATCCACGGCGCTCGGCAGCGTAATCGCGTTGCCAACGCACGGGCAATGTGGGGTGGAGGGGCGGTAGATCGAAAGGGTACGGTCAACTTGGGCCTCAGGTCGGCAGCATCCGAGAGTGCGACAGAAAGGGCTCAGCCTCACGCCAACACCCCACCCAACGTTTCAGCCAACCGATCCACATCATCCTCGTTATTGAAGATGTGCGTGGAAATCCGAATCGCGTTGTATTCCGCCTTTCCGTTCTTGAGCATGAATCCATGATCCTCCAACAGCACACGCCGGACCTCGCGGTAGTCACCCCCGTCCAGCGAGATCGTGAGGATTCCACCGCACAGGGCTTCGTCCCGCGGCGTGAGCACGGTGAGCCCTTCCATCTCATCCAGATGACCGCGTAGCCGCACTCGAAGCTCACTACACCTCGCGGCTACCTTCGCCCGGCCGATGGCGTCGTGGAAGTCCATGGCGACGCCGTGCGCCAGGATCGTCGCGATGCTGCGCGTCCCAGACGAAGCCGTGTAGGCCCCGAACCCGGACTCTAGAAACATGGGCCGAATTCGATCCTGAACATCTTTGCGAATGTAGAGCAGCCCCGTGCCTTTCGGCGCCAGCATCCACTTGTGACTCGAGGATGCGTAGCTGTCCACCCGAAGGGCCCGCACGTCCACGTCCAGCATGCCCGGAGCCTGAGCACCGTCACATACAAGCAGGACGTCTCTGGCCTTCGTTAATTCAGAGATGTCCGCCAACGGCATCACCAGTCCGGTGATCGTAGACACATGGCTGAAGCTGCACACCCGGGTCTTGGGCGTCAGATATGACGCCACGAGATCGAGAACTTGAGCCGCGCTGTCGACCTGAGCTGGCATTGGGATTCTCACGATCTCCGCGCCTACGCGTCGGGCGACGTGCTCCCAGCACACGCTGCCACCTGGGTGCTCGTGATCTGTGGTCAGGATTTCGTCCCCCGGCCGTAGATCGATTCCCTGAGCTACAGCGTTCATTCCCTCGGTGGTGTTCTGTGTGAGTGCCGTCTCCTCTAGTGTGGCGCCCAGGAAGGCAGCTGCTTTCGCCCTGACACCCTCCATGCGCTGAGATGGAGCACCAAAGACCTGATTCTGAGGGTCGCTTTCCGTCTCCCAGAGAAGATCTGTGTGCGCACTGACGACCGGACGGGGTGTGGCACCGATCGTCGCCGAGTTCATGTGGGTGAGGCCAGGCCGCATAAGAAACTGGGCACGCACCTCTTTCCAGAACTGGTCATCGTCGGGGACCGCAGCCAGCGTCTCCTGGAACTCGGAGACGTCACGGGCAGAACCCAACAATCAGGGGGTCGCGGCCGCGGCGGTCATGCGTTGAAGGAAGTTTCTGCGTCTCATGCGATCACCATCACAGCGTCTGGGGTCCATGTTTGATCATCTTCGTTGGGCGCCAGCAACGTCTGGGCCGCCCGGGGGCGCGAGGCTCACCCCGAACACGGCGAATGACACAGACCGCGAGGCGACGGGTCGGGGGCATGATCGAACTCCCTGACATAATCGAACGCCCCGAAAGGGCCACGATCCGCATCTGACGATCGTACGGTTCACCCCATACAGCAGCAAGTTCGTGGCCCAGTCCGGTACTGTCAGCGTGGTCCTGGGTCGGCAGAATCTGTCGACCGGGACCGCCTGGCTCATCGCCTCGTTACAAATGGCCTACGTCATTGTGACATTACGTACGCTATCCATGACGGAGATCCCGTCCAGAGGGGTGCTTGGTATGGTAGAGGCGCAGGGACGCATCTACCCGTACGAGAGGGCACATCATGTTCAAGAAGACGGTAGTTCTCGCAGCCATGTTCGCGGCGGTGATTCCCCAAACTGCCGCAGCACAGCGCCTAGGCTCCGACTCGGAGCGGGCTTCGTTCCAGATGTCGGGGCCAACTCTGGATAGCAAGCACGTGATTCCGCCATTCGCCGAGCTAGGCACCTCGAGAAGCACGATCGGCGCGACCGTGCTCGGCTCCGCAGTAGGAGCGGCCGCCACGCTGGCGTACTTCGCGGTTCGGGACGAAGACAACTACGAGTGCAATGCGTGCGCTGAGATGGCGATCGTAGCCGGTCTTACCACGATGGCCGGAAGTGGGATGGGCGCCCGTGCCGCTGGCGCCAGTATACCTCGATCCATTGTGGCATCGCTCGCAGGCACCGTAGTCGGCATCCTCTTGGGGGTCGCCATGATCGAACCACTCGGCGCCGGTTGGGCGGCGGGCATGGTTTCTTATACGGTCGGGCAGGGCCTCACGGCTGGCATGATCGCCCAGGGCGGGGTCAGATGAGCCTCCCTCGCGTTGTTGACCAGCTCCGAACGGCGGACAGGGGCCTCTTCGTCGTTCGCCAGAGAGCCTACGGGCTAGCGTCCACCAAAGGAAAGCGTGAACTGGCCGAGGAAGTTCTCACCCAGATCACCGGTCTGAAGCGCAGCCGCCGCCGAGAAATTCAACGGGCCTAGAATGAGGCTGGCTCCGCCGCTGTACTGAATACCGTCCGTGATAATCGCGGCGCCGCCTCGCAAATGGATCACCTTCAGACCGCGAAACTCGGCCCCAGCTCCCATATGGAAGTTTGGCGTCAGCGCGATGCCTTCATCGCTGAAGCGCTTATGCACGTCCGCCGACACGGTGAAGTCGCTACTTACATCAATCGCGGCTCCCAACTGGATCGACGGCTTGAACGTCTGCGCCTCGACCAAAGCCTTCAAGTTGGCCGGGGCCCCTGAGTATGCCTCTTCGCTCGACTGGCTGGAGCTCGTTCCCTGGCTGAACTCGGCGCTGATGGGTCGATATCCGAGCTTGGCCGCATCCCAGGCAAAGGTGTTCACGACGTTCTGTACCGAGGCGCCGATCGAGAGTCGATCCTGCTGCAACATGAAACCGAGGTCGAGGCCAATGCCGCTACCCGTGTTGATCGGGTCTTCGTCCTCACTGGTGATTACCAAGGGAAAATCGACATCGACCCGGATGGGGCTGCTCTGGACGCTGCCCGTCGCGCTCCGGCCAACGGCCATTCCGTGTCCGACGCTGTACTTGACCGTGGCCCCGAAGGCCATGCTGCCAGTGGCCGAGGTCATCGGGATGCCGAAGCTGAGGCCGGCCGTGGAAATCGCGAATCCGGTGACCGCGGCACCAGCGAGTGACAGGTCCGCAGCGGAGCCGGTCCGGCCAGCATTGCCGAACAATGCTGCTTCGACCATGCCTGCCGGGAGGTTGATGTCGCTGCCCACCACGGTAGACAACTGCAGGCCGATATTACCCATGGTCAGGGCGATCTCGGAAACATCGAGGCCGAACGTCCCCGATTGCCCTCCGGCGGTGACCACGCGCTGGAGCCAATCCTCTTTCGTAGCAGAGGGGATCACTTGTCCCGCAAAGTCGTTGATGTCGGACAAGGTGATCGGGTCGAGGCCCGACCGGAGCTGTAGAGGAAGAATCGCGAGACTGAACCCGGATCCCGGCATGCCGAGTCCGGCAGGATTCACACTAATCGCACCGAATTCACGGACCGTCGCCGTGTTGTTTCCCGAAAGGCCGAGCGCCGTCGCGCTCGCGTTAGCGAGTTGTGCTTCAAGCGGGGTCGCCTTTAGGACCCCGAGCGAGGCAAGGGCCACCAAAGCGACCGAAGCGAAGTTTGTTTTCGTACGCATGGTAGTCCCCTTATCCGATCGAAATGGTGAAATCGAGCGTGGCTTCGATAGACATTTCCTGGCCTGGCGAAACCGTGACCGAGCCACCTGACGCTGTTCCGGATCCTGAGAACTGCACGTTGGCTTGCCCAAGGAAGGACCGTAGTTCCTCGCCCGTGTAGCTGATCGTGACCTGGGACGTACCGTTCGCTGAAATCGCAAGGCTCTTCGCTGTAGGACCGATGTTGATCGTGCCCGAAATCGACACACCGAACGGGTTGACCACATCCAGAATCACGGATCCCGAGATAATGTGGTTCGTCAGATCTGCATCGATGTCTTCCACGTCTAGATCTACCGGGTCTAGATCCACCGCCTGGCTCGCGACATTCACGGTCACCGAGCTGCCCAAGAGGGAGGTCGTGGTCGCTGTAGCGGTCAATCGTTCGCTGATGTCCATGGTGGCGACCTGGCCACCTGGTGACGTCACGTCAATGGAGGCGAAGAGCGTCGCCCCGATCGTGGCCGAGGAGATCGCGATGCTTTGCGTCGTCGTGCCGTTCGCCGGAAGCGACCCAGAGAAAACGGTTTGGCCGAGTTGCGCGCCGCCAGGTCCATCGCGGAGCGTCACGGTCAAGCTGCCTCCACCCGCGATCGGATCGAAGGAAAAGCCGTTCTGGATTTGGATCGAAATCGCACCGCTGGAGATTACCGTCGCTGAGACGTCTGCCGGGAGACCACCAGAGAGGCTGAAGCTTCCGTTGAACGCAGGAACCGGGGTGCTGAGGCCGTTGAGTGCGCCGCAACTGGCGCAGAGGATGTTGAGTGTCTCGTTGTTCGTAAATGGATCGACGGACACCGAAAAATTGCTCCCCACGACGGTAACCCCGTCTGGGAGTAGTTCGTCGACACCGAGCGTAGTCTTTTCAACGGGGATGACCCAGCGTTGCTCCAGAATGGGCGCCTCCGTTGGGATATCACACGCGCCGAGGAGAAGGGCCCCTGCTAGCGCGATAGGCACCGTCCTAAAACGGTTCATGAGCGATTCCTTGTTGCCTGAGTTGAGTGTACAGCCGGGCTCGAAAAAGCCGCGGCATTTTCTGGCTACCAGGACACTGACTGGCTTTCTCGGATGCCGCGAAGGCCAACGGGTCTGGGGGGGGTACCGTCTAGGCAATAGTCGATCCGGTCAATGGATTTAACAATTTCAGGGTCTTGGGGCAGTTCTTAGCTTGATTTGTGGTGGGGACAAAGGAGACGTAACTGCCTCAGACGTTGAACCTCACGTGCAGAATGTCTCCGTCCCGCACGATGTAGTCTTTCCCCTCCACTTGCAGCTTTCCCGCGTCCTTCACGGCAGCCTCAGACCCATACCCCATAAAGACGTCGTAGGGGGTCACCTCGGCCCGAATGAAGCCACGCTCCAGGTCAGAGTGGATTCGGCCCGCGGCCTTCCTGGCGTTGAATCCTTTCCGAATGGTCCAGGCCCGAACTTCGTCTTCGCCGACCGTGAAGTACGAAATCAGGTCGAGCAGGCCGTAGGCCGTCTGGATGAAGCGGGTGAGCGCAGACTCGCTAAGACCGAGGTCCGCGAGGAAGTCAGCTTGGTCTTCCGGATCCAGCGCCGCGATGTCGGACTCTACGCTCCCGGAAAGCGTGAGCCCCGCCGCGTTCAGCTCCGCGATGCGAGCGGCAAGCGCGGGGGGCATGGGCTCGGACACGCGTTCTTCCCCTCGGTTGAGCGCCACAAGCAGCGGTCGGTCCGTCAGGATCCCAAAACCTTTGAGGTGCTTCCGGTCGAGGTCGGCCTCCGGAATCGTGCGGATGACGCCTTCTGCCTCGAGCACCGCCAGCATGCGCTCAAACGCCGCGATCTCAGCGGCGTCGGCGCGCTCCTTCCTGGCCCGCTCCAGGCGCTTCTCGACGATCTCAAGGTCGGCGAGCACACATTCGGCGTGAAAAGCCTCTAGGTCTCCCAACGGGTTCGGCGCGCCGTCGAGCGCCGGGTTGTCGAAGTCGCGGAGCACTAAACACAGAGCTTCCTGATCGCGAATTTGCTGCAGTCCCCGCGGTGATAGGCCCCTCTTGTCTGCGCCGTGCTCGCCGGGGACATCGCAGAAGCTCATTTCCGCGTACGTCGTCTTTTTGGGCGAGAACATCTCGGAAAGCTTCGTGATACGCGGGTCGGGGACGCGCACCGTTCCCAGGCGCACATCCCCTCCGAAGCCGACTGGCACGTCCAGCCCGGTCATCACATTGAAGACAGTGGTCTTACCTGAGCCTGCGAAGCCGACGAGTCCGATCTTCATCTGATCATGTGTGAGGCGCGCAAGAGAAGCCGTATCGGGCTAGTGTCTGACCTAGGACACTAGCCCGCCGCCGCTGCCTCTCTATGCGCTCGGGGCGCGGCTGGCGGCAGACCCTCCCACTCCCGGTCCACGCGATCGACGTAGACGCTGGCAGAGATGTCTCCGCACACGTTCAGGGTCGTACGGCTCATGTCGAGGACCCGGTCTACACCCAGGATGATCGCGATACCCTCCGGTGGCACCCCGACCGTAGCCATGACGAGCATCATCAGCGGCAGGGAACCGCCCGGGACGCCGGCCGCGCCGACCGCAGTCAGCACCGACAGAATTATGACGACGATCTGCGAGCCAAAGGAGAGTTCGACCCCAAATACTTGGGCCAAGAACAAGACTGTCACACCCTCAAACAGAGAAGTGCCGTTCATGTTCATCGTGGCCCCCAGGGGGAGCACGAAGCCCGCAATTTTGGGTTGGATGTCGAGTTCTTTCTCCGCGGTGGCGATGGAAGTCGGGAGCGTCGCCATGCTCGAACTCGTGGAGAACGCAGTGATGATCGGCGCGTCCACTGACTTCCAAAATGTGATGGGATTCATCTTCCCAAAGATCTTCACGAGCGCCGAGATTCCGAACGCAGCGTGGAGGATGAGTCCCAACATCACCACGACCACGTACATACTGAGCTGCGCGAGAATCGACCACCCGAACTGCGACGTGATCACAAAAATCAACCCGAACACGCCATATGGGGCCAGCTTCATGGCCATGTCGATGATGGCGATAACGGCGTCTCCGATGCCCTCCAGGACGTCGATCACCGGCTTGGCCTTCTCCTTCGGGATCATGGTCAGCGCGGCACCGAAGATCAGGGAGAAGAAGATCAGCGCGAGCATGTCCATGTCCGCGGCGGCCGCGACGGGATTCCGCGGGACGATGTTCACGAACGTCGATACACCGAAGTCCGGGGGGCCGGCAGACGCCATGTCGGTTGCGTTGCCCGCGAACTGCGCCATCAATTCGTCGCGCGTCTCTGCCGGGAGGCCTCCGCCAGGTTTGATCGTATTCACCAGGGTCAGGCCGATGGTGGCCGCGATCAGCGTCGACAAGAGAAAATAGCCGAAGGTGCGCCCGCCGAGTCGACCGAGCGTCTTCATGTCGCCGATACCCGCAACGCCGAGCGCGATCGAGGTGAAGACGATCGGCACCACGGTCATGAACAGCATCCGCATGAAGATCTGCCCAACGGGATACATGAGGTTGTCGGAGAGCATCACCAACCAACGTGAGTCCGCGAAAAGCGCGTTGGACCCACCGCCCGCTATCCCACCGAGTACGAGCCCTAGGGCGATTTTCGTGTGAAGCTTCACGCGATTCTCCTCAAGTCAGTATTTGTTTTGGACGGCGGGAAAGTAGGTGCGCCCCAAGAGAGGCGCCACGCCGTCAGTTCCCGACACGAACCTCGACCCGCTCAATGACGTCTCCTTCGACCACGTCGTCGACGACCTCGATGCCGTCGGCCACGATTCCGTAGACGGTGTAGTCGTGATCGAGGCGCACATTATCAATCAGGTTGACGAAGATCTGAGCGTCCCCCGTATCGTGGCCCCGGGTCGAAACACCTACAGTTCCACGCCAGTGAGGCAGCAGGCCGACTTCGTCTCGCGTGAAAGGGCCATCGCCGAAATACTCGTTCGCGCCCGGACTCCCGCCCTGGATGACGAAGTTCGGAACCCATCTGTGGAAGGTCAGTCCGTCGAAGTACCCCTCCTTGGCGAGGCGCACGAACCGGTACGCGTTCGTAAGGGCCAAGTAGGGAAGTGGGCGGATCACGATCTGACCACCTCTGCGCATGTGGAGGGTCACGGTCGTCTGCTCCATGTCCCTCAGTTCGGCGACAGTCGGTAGCGCGATGTGCGACAAGGGCTGTGGGCGCGGGATATACGCCTGTCCCGTCCATCGACGCAAAGTGCGCGCTACGTCGCCCGCGATGACCTCGTCGAAGTCCGTGAGAAAAGGCTCAAGTCGGCTCACGAGCGAGCGGTCGCCCAACTCAGCGACTCGGGTCAAGAGCGCTCGGCGGGCGTCGCGTGACGTCTCGCGACGGCTGCGAGAGATGCGCTCGAACGCGGAAAGCGTGGCCGTCGCAGCCACAACGCCGTAGTCGGAGCCAGTGAGCATTCGGGCGGTGGTCATCAAGAGCTGAGGGTCATCGCTCGCAAGTTGGCTGATGAGAACCTCGTGCAGCGGGACGCCATGGGGCGCGAGCAACTGGAGGACGACCGTCCGGACATTGGCGTCCGGATCGGCGGTCAGGGCCCGCAACGTCTCAACCTCTCCAAGCAGGTCGGCTGCCCTAGCCCCGTACGCACGGACGAATGGATTCGAGTGCGCTACATACACCGGCACCAAAGGCCGCGCGAGGTCGGCGTCGAAAGTGGCCAGTGCCACGAGGGCGTGAGCCGGCACCTGCCAGTCGTCCACGGTCTCGGGTCCGAGCGCCGAGGCCGCCTCCATCAGGGTCTGGCGCTGCACCTCAGGGTCCCCACATGACTCGCCAAGGCCGTCGAACGCCAGGATGCGAACCGCCCGAGTCATATCCTGAGTCGCCGCGGCAATGAGGCGGCTGCACCCGACCTCGTTGCGGCCGTCCCTGAGGATCTGCCTCACTACGCCGAGGCGGACACCGACCACGGGGTCCCCGAGGCCGCGACGGATGAGTTCTGCTCGGGCCTCAGGCGCAGCCGCACTCAGGTGGCTCGCCGCCACGACACGGACGCGAGACGAAGGGTCGCGTAGCGCGGGTTCGATGTGCTGGACGGTCAAGGAACCGGACTGACCAAGCGCGGAGAGTACCAACGTGCGCACCTGCCCCGACTGGGGTTCGTGGTCCCTCTCAATCAAGTCGAAGAAGAGTAAGCTGGCGAGCCGTCCCTGGGCGCGCTCTCCCAGGGGCACACCCGCGCGGACGAGCGATTCTATGCCCAACGAAACCCCGACGAGCTGTTCGATAGGTGCATCGAGCGTGCCCACGCTCGTAAGATCGAGGAGTGTCTGGAGGACCGCCGAGCGTGCGGTCGCATCCACATCCAAGCGGCCAAGAGAACGGGCGATGATGCCCCGCACACCGGGGTCGGACTCGACAGCCAACCGACCCCTCAGAAGTTCTAGGACTTGAGTCCCGTCGGCTCTGTGGACGGCCTGTGCGATCGCGTCGGCGCTCTCAGCCCGCACTTCCGTCGCGGGATCCGAAAGATGATTGGCGATTTCTTCTACCAAGTCTGGGTTCTGCAACCGTCCCAGGGAGCGAACTGCCGTTTGTTTCAGGAAGACATGATCAAGGCGAGCGGCCGCCAGCAGCGTCTCGAGTGCGCGCCCCTCACTCGGGCGGGAGTCTTCGGCCGCCGAGATCTTCAAGTACGTCGTCGCGACTCGATTTGGTCGGCCCCGGTCGGGAGGTGTACAGGCGCCGATGCCGAGGATCAGAAGCGCAGCAATCACAACTCTCGGTGCGTCACCGTATTTTATTTCGGGCGCACGAGCGCCGCCAAGTGAGCGGTTCAGGATCATGAGCGTCTTGGTGTGCGAGGCGATTAAGGTGCAGCGCGATGACCGCGAACAGTAGGTAGGCCGCGGAGGCCGTGGAAGGTCCACCCGGGCGTGCTTACCGTTTTTGGGGAAGCCCCGGGGCTGGCGGACCGACTGCTAGAATCTCGTCCACGTATCTGTCGGCCGGACCCTCGAGCAGATCATGCAGGTCCTGAAACAGCACTCGCGCGGCGTCGCCGTGCCAGTCTTCAGGCAGAAGCGTGCGCGGGAGGTACGGGTCTTCAAGCGGGAACACCCTGAACTCGTGGATCAAGTCGAAGCGCAGTGTGAAGCACTCCTCGGGTGTGACGTCTTCTGACGAGACGCCCGCGCGGCAGCGGTCCATTTCCCGCTGCCATCGCCCTGTAAAGTCGATGTAGCGGGCGTCGATCGCAGGGAGGTTCCAGCACTTCTCGACCAAATCACTCACGTTGTCTTGGCGGACCCGAGTCGCCCGGAAGCACTCGAGGTGCTGGTTAATGCCCAGCATCCCGGAGATCTCGGTGACCCGTTCCTCCACATCGTGAGGCGAAATCCACAGACCGTTGCCCAACGACCCGAACCCCAACCAGGCGAGGCGGTCGCGAAGCCGATCACGAAGCTGACGCACGTCCTCGGGAATCGAATAGGACAGCAAGAACCAGCTTCCGTCCCACTCGGTGTCCCATGACGGATGGAAGATTTTTGCCTGGCCTTCCTCGAGCAGGTGGCGCCCCTGGAGCGTCAGGTCGTAAAACGCATTCTTCCCCAATCGGTGTGCGTCGAGCCAACCTTTGCGTGCCATGCGCGACAGGACCGTGCGCACCGCGCCCTCGGAAAGCCCGAAGGGCTGAAGGAGCGAGATAAGGCTCCCCACCCAGATAGGATCGTCGCGGTGCAGGAGGTACTCGCCGTAAAGCGTGAAGACCAGGTCCTGGGGCCGCTGGGTCGATCCGTTACCGCTCACGGATCACCGATGTGCACCGAAGCGTTCGACGATCCAATTTCCGACGACTTCAAGCGCGATCGGACTCATGGTTTGTTCGATCTGCTGATATTCGGCGGGAGATCCCGTGCCGGCTTCTTGAAATAGGTGATTCAGCCCGGGAAGGGTGCGCACGGTGGCGTCGCTGTTCCCCCCTCGCTCGAAGGCAGCCGTGATTTCAGGAATATTCTGTTCTGCCGGTACCTGCAGGTCCTTGCCGCCGATAAGCGCAAGAACCGGGACTCTGGTGGCTTCAAGCGCCGGGCGGGGGTCATAGTGCAGGAAGAAACGGAACCATGGCGAGTTCATCTGCTGCACCGTCTGGTCGATCGCCGCGTCTCCTAATCCTTCTCCCGCCATTTCACGGATCTCGGGAGTCAGTTTGTCGATCTCCGAGCGCATCGCCTCACGGAGCAGAGGAGCTGCGGCTGTCGGATCGGAGACCCGCGATACGATTTCCGCCAGCGAACTCTGGATGCGCGCGTTGAGGTCCACGATTTCCGCCGGAGTTCCGGCGGCCTCATTGATGAGTCGTCCCTGCTCCACCAGGATCTCCAGGCCGGTTACGCCTGGGCCGGCGAGCATGACCACGAAGGCCACGGCATCGGAGCGACTCGCCGCCATCGGCCCCACGATGCCGCCCTCAGAGTGGCCGGCGATACCCACCCGGTCGGCGGCCACGTTGGCATGGGCGGCGAGAAAGGTCACGCCGGCGGTCGCATCGGACGCGAAGTCTTCCGAGGTGGCGGTGGCGAACGACCCGGTCGATTCCGCTACGCCACGGTCGTCGTAACGAAGGACGGCGATTCCCTGGCGGGTGAGGTAGTCTGCCAGCACCCAAAACGGCTTGTGCCCCAGCAGAGTCTCGTCGCGGTCCTGCGGGCCAGATCCGGATACCAGAACCACACCGGGGAAGGGGCCGCTTCCCGGTGGCAGGGTGAGTGTCCCTGCCAGAACGACGTCGGCGGCCGCATTCGTGATCGAGACATTTTCAACGGAGTACGGAAAGGGTGGCTTCGGCTCCTGGGGACGTTGCGGCGGAGTGGTCGCCGCGCCGGAGAACTCCAGCTTCATGGGGAACGCCTGCCCCGCCTGGGTGAACGTCCCGGAAATCCCGGAACCGTCCTCGTTACGCGTGCCCTCGTACGACCCGCCACCCGGAACGGGGAACGTCAGGGTGATCTTGCCATCGCCGATGTCGACCGTGCTGAGCGCGAGTCCCACCATCCCCTGCGTTGGAACGTCCATTGTGCCGCCTGGGATGCCGTCGTCACCGCGGGTGATGTTGAACAGGATGGCAAGCTGCATCGTCCCAGCGATGAGGGTGCCGTTCCAACTTCCGAGAGCCCAATCGGTCTCCATCTGTGACTCCGCATGTGAGGGAGCCATCAGTAGGGCCATCGCAGCCAAAAGCAGCCAGACGCGAACGTTGTTGATCTTCACGAGTTGCTCCTGTTCGGGAACTGCCAGTTAGGGAACTGCGAGTCCCACGTCATCGGGACCGATGCTGATCTCTACGCTTCCCGCGGGTACGATCTTCAACGGTTCACCCTCATCGCAATCCGCACCCTCGTACCCTCCCGACAATCTACGAAACGACCCCGCCAACCGCTCGGGTCGACGGGGTCGCCTACTTCCGAAACTGAGCCAGACTAAAAGGCTTCCAGCTTGTGGAAGATCTCAGTCCCGTTCTTGAACCAGTGCTCCCGGAATGGGCTGTCGGAGACCTCACCCAGGAAATGTGGTGCCGTCATTGCATGAGGAAAGAGCGTCATCTTGCCTTGCTCATTTTCGTGCATGGTGTAGTCGCCGCTGATCTGCAGCGTCGTTCGGAGACGCTCGTCGCCATTCATCATGAAGCCCTGCAACAAGTGTGTAGTGGTCTCCCACGAGCCCTCTGTCACGCTGACGTCGACGATGGGCTCACCGGCGCCGAACACCCTCACGCGCATGCTTTCGTCGCTCTCAATGAACTGCGCGTCGATGTCCTCATCGTGGTACGGAAAGTGAAAGCGTTCCGACTTGATTCGTCGTGCTTCCGCCGAACTTGTGGCCGCCAAAAACGGGAAGAAGCCAGCCTTCGCGTGCTGGCCCCATTGAGCGACCATCGGAGGCACGATGACCGAGAACATGAGCTCGGTATACGGGCCGACCACGCTGTCATCGAACAAGAAAGCCGTCACGGAAAGAATGCTCCGCTGGTGCCGTACTTCGATCGGTTCAAGGTGCTCGGGGAGCACACTTCGCGCGTCCGCGGTCGCCATCTCGAAGAAGGCGCTCACCCCGGTGCGGAATTGGTAGCTGCCTACGGACATATCTCGTACCTCCGCAGGACCCGCGAGATCGTCGCCGCTCCCTCCTCAAGTTCTTCCTTGGAGTGGGCCGCTGAGATCGACATGCGGAAGCGCGACTTGTGCTTTCCGACTGCCGGGTATTTCACCGGATTGATGTAGACCCCTTCTCGGAAAAGCTCTTCCCCCATCGCCAGAATGCGCGCGTCGTCGCAGACCATGATCGGGATGACCTGGGAGGTTGAGTCCCCAGTCGGGACGCCGGCGTCTGCAAGCAACTTCTGCATGTAGGCCACGTTCTCCCAGAGCTTCGTGCGCAACTCGGGTTCGTCGCGGGCGAGCTCCAGAGATTTCCGGATTCCGGCTACAACCACCGGCGCTAGCGCACACGAGAAGAACCGGGAACGAGAGAAGCCCCGCAGATAATTGATCAGTTGCCTAGATCCGGCAGTGTAGCCGCCCTGGCCGCCGAGGCTCTTCGAGAACGTGCCGAGGTGGATGTCGACCTCGGCATCGAAGCCCTGATCTTCAGCGACTCCCTTGCCCGTCGGGCCGTAAACGAAGGCCGAATGCGCCTCGTCGATCATGAGACGCGCGCCGTTCTTTTTACACACTTCGACGATATCGCCCAGCGGGGGCACGTCGCCGTCCATTGAGTACACACCTTCGACGATGACCAGCTTCTTGCCGGAAAAGCCACTGAGCTTCCGATCGAGGTCGTCGACGCGGTTATGACGGAAGAAGCGTGACTTCGCCTTCGACAGGATCATGCCGTCGACGACGCTTGCGTGCGCGTACTGGTCCGCGACAATCAGGTCGCCCGAGCGCATCAGCCCGGCGATCGTTCCGACGTTGGCGCTATAGCCAGTCGGGAAGATCATTGCGGCCTCTTTGCCTTTGAATGCCGCGACTTCCTCCGCGAGCTTCTGGTGTAACACGGTCGTACCGCTCAGAATCGGCGAACCTGAGGAGCCACCGCCGAACACGTCGGCGGCCTCTTTGATCGCCTGCTTGACCTCAGGGCGATACGAAAGACCCAGGTAATTGTACGAAGCGAAGTTGACCAAGCCTCGGCGAATCTTGCCGGTCTTGGTATCCTCGACGTCTACACGAGTCCCAGGCTGGGAGTGGAGGGGAAGCTCAAACAGGTAGTAACCTGCCGGCTTTACCTCGGCCCACCAGTCGTCAAACGGCTGCAAAAGGGCGAAGGCATCATCGCCGGAGCCGAAATAGAAGTTCGTATAGTCGTATTCCATCGCGCCCGGAACGACGGGGGGCGATTCGATTGATGTTTCGTCCATGGATATGCGACTCGGCGCTGACGTGGGCACGACCGTTTCGGTCTCTACGCTTACGTTTTTTTGTTTCGACATATTGGGTTATCCCGTTGCATACACCTTCCCAACCGTAAATCTCCCGAAATACACCCTATGTTTCAAGGAGAAAGCGACAAATGACTGACTGGTCGGATCGCCTGAACAGTTGGGTCCCGCCAGACAGTTGGCGGCGCCTAGTTACCGTGGACACCCATACGGCCGGCGAGCCGCTCCGCATTATCCTGGGTGGCTTCCCCGAGTTGCCGGGGGCGACCATGCTGGATCGGCGGCGTTTTGCGAAGGAATGGCACGACGGGCTGCGCCGCGCGCTGATGTGGGAACCGAGGGGTCACGCGGACATGTACGGGTGCCTCGTGGTGCCACCCACGAGTCCACGGGGGGACATCGGTGTGCTCTTCCTGCACAACGAGGGATACAGCACCATGTGTGGGCACGGCATCATCGCCGTCACCACTGCGCTCCTGCAGACAAACGTACTGCCAGCCCACGAGCCCGAATCGTTGGTCCGAATCGACACACCCGCCGGATTCGTCGAGGCGTGGGCCAAGGTGAAAAAGGGTCTCGTGGAAGAGGTCTCATTTATCAACGTCCGATCGTTCGTGTCGGCGCTGGATCAAGAGATCGAGGTCCCTGGGCACGGGACGGTGAAGTACGATCTCGCCTACGGCGGAGCGTTCTACGCATATGTGGATGCGGAGCAATTCGGCTTCAAGCTGCTACCGGACGAGGCCGAGGAGTTGATCAAGTTGGGTCGCACGATCAAGGACGCGGTGCAAATCAAGAACCCGCCGACCCACCCCCTCGACCCCGAACTCGCCTTCGTCTACGGGACGATTTTTGTCGGAGCCGCCCACGATGAGGGTTCTCACAGTCGCAACGTTTGTGTGTTCGCGGACGGGGAGGTCGACCGGAGTCCCACCGGGACAGGTGTCGCTGGCCGGCTCGCGATCCATTACGAGCGGGGCGAGGTCCACCTGAAGGAAGAGATCGTCATTGAGAGTATTCTTGGGACCAAGTTCCGAGGACGTGTGTTGGGAGAAGCCCCGGTCGGGAGCCGCAATGCGATCACCCCGGAGATCACGGGGCAGGCCTATGTAACAGGCCGAAACGAGCTGATGATTGATCCTCGGGACCCGCTGGCCGACGGCTTCATCTTTCGCTAATGCGATCGACATTCTGCGGACTATGCCGTGGAGTCCGCATGGTGACGCAAAAAACCCGCCGGCCCAGCGTTGAGCTGGAGCCGGCGGGTTTTTCCTATTCGCGAGCCCTAGTTGGCGGTGATTGGCCGCGCCTCGAACGAGTTATGCATCAGATTGTCGTCCCACCCACCGGTTACGTGGATGAAGGCCTTAGCGTCGAAGAGGAACGCCTTGATCAGGTTGTGGTTTAGGTAGGCGTAGACGCCGTCCTGCTTGAAGGTGTAGACCGCCGCTGCGGTGCCACCAGCGACCACGTCCCATGACTCTAGGTTCGCATCCGGCTTGTTGCCGAACTTGCCGTATGGGTACACCCAGTCGCCGTGCCCACCAATCAGGTGCGGGAATGAAGGGTTGTTGGCTTGCGAATGAAGCATGAGCACCGTCTCGCCGACTGCGGCCTCCAGGCGGATGTCCGCCGTCAGGGCGCCGTACTTGCCGTTGAACGCGATATGCGTCGGAGTCAGGCCACGCATGACGTCGAGCATCGGGGCCATCTGGTCTATGAAGTTCGTGGGCCGGCGCCACGTGCCGTCAGCGTTCTTTGGGACGTAATAGTCCTGCTCGCCGAAGTAGAAGACCTTGTCGTAACGGAGTGGATCGCCAAAGCCATCACGGAGACCTTCGCGCGGAAGCACGAGCAGAGCGCCATTCCCTCCGGTGACCACATGGTAGGGGACCATCTCGCCGCCCGGGGCACAGTGGTACACGAAGAAGCCCGACTTAACGGCTCGCCATTCGAGGCCAATTTCTTCACCCGGCGCGACCACCGTCAGGCCGCCGCCACCCAGCGCGCCGGTCGACGCATGGAAGTCGATGTTGTGCGCCATCGTGTTGGACGATTCACCGAACCGAACCGTGTTCGTAGTTCCGTTGACCAGCGTCAGGTTCACCCAGTCCCATTGGAACACGACGGGCACCGGACCCGGAACGCTGTTGTTGAAGGCCATCTGCCAGACGAATACGCCAGGCGCGATTTCGACTTCCCGCTCGATGATCTCTAGGCGGATGTTGACGACCCGTGGCGGCCCACTCGCCACCTGGTCATGCACCGGCAAGAAGGGAGGATCAACGAGTTCTTGATCGACCGACACCGCGTTGGCGCGGTCGAAATTCACGATCGCTGGATCGTCACGGAGTTCCCACTGTGCGGGCGGTTGCGCGCACGAAGCCGCGACGATCGTCAAGAGTGCGAGAGGCAAGAGCTTATTCATTTAGCTACGATCCGAAGGGGCTTACTGAATTGTTGATAACATAACAATCACAGCGTCAAGGCGGCCGTTCTGTCGGGAGGAGCCGGAAGCGGTCGTAGGGATATTCCTTTACCCATAGGTGATGATTGCGGCCACCGCACAACGGAAGACGCACCCCACCTGACGTCCCGCCGGATTTGCTCTGTGCAGGGTCCGTAGAGGCCCAACGCGAGCACCCGCTTCTGAGAGCGCCGCATGCCAGATGCCTCCGTTGACGTTGCCAGCCTCCTTCCGTTGACCCCGGTCGCCTTCGAGATCCTATATCAGGAGCGTGCACGAGATGCCCGCGCGCCTTACCGGACAGACTTCTCCCAGCCCACGGTGAGTACCCAGTCTGTCTCAAGCTGCGGCCCATTGAGGTCCTGGTGCAGCGGGATGTGCCACTCCGCGGCTAGGCGGTGACCCATGAGAGGTCCTTTCCTGAAAATGTAGCTCAGGCCGAGCGGCAGGTCGACGCGGGTGCCGCCGCTCGTCTCTTCCCGGACCGCCGGGCTCAAGGTGCGATCGGGGTACACCGCATCGTGACCGGTGATCTTGGACCAGTGCCTCGCGAGTAGCCGGCCGGATACGGTAAATCCGGTCAGCGGTTGTGCCACAACCCAGGCGGTGGTTTCGACGGCGTTGCCGAGCTGATATCCGCGATTGTTCGCCCCGACGCGGACCGTGGCGTCGGCTTGCAGACCCCAAGCGACTGCGTACGCCGTGCCCGTGACGGTGACTCCGGGCGTGAGGTCCACGGTCCCGGAGCCCAACTGAAGGACATAGGGCTGCTGCGCGGTGGTTTCGCTCAGGGGATGTGTGCCGGTTTTCTCGATAGAGCCGGTGGGGATCGAAATTTGGGCGCTCAGATGTGCCCGGGTTGTTCCGCCGTTCATGAGCGCGAACAGTGCCCCGAGGGTGGCATCGCCCAACCCGGATGAGGCCGCGGTGAAGTTTCGGTTCTGTCGTGTCACGTGATCCATCGACAGCTGTCGGAGGTCGACGGACGCGGTGAGCGTCAGTCGCTCGCTCGGCGCGAATGCGAGCGCGGGCGTGTGTGTTGTGGCGGTCAGGTCCAGTGGCGCGAACAAGAAGCTGGCCAGCACGTTGTGTGGGGTGACCTCGGCCGTTCCGTTGCGATTTCCACCCAAATAGGCCCGGCGATAGCGGTACGATAGGGTCCATGAGCCACGTGTGGCCATCCGCGCCGCGAGGACGCCTATGGGCGGCTGCCCGTCGGTCGGGAAAGATGACAACTCGCTTTGGGCCCCCAACGGCACCGTTGCGGCACCTAAGAGTGCCATTACGGCAAACGCTGGTGTGAGTCGGATCATCTTGTGTGGCTGTCCATGGCGGGTGAGTCGGACAAGAGTGTTCAGCTTGAGGCCATCTATACGACGTCAGGTACCCCGGGGTAACTCTGTGACCCAGTGGAACCCCAGACCCTCATTGTGTGGTTCCGCCCAGAAGATCGAACGCGGTGACCCGCGGCGGGCCTGAACGCGAAACCGCCGGGCGACCCTTGGGTCACCCGGCGGTTTGGAGGGGACTCCGACCCGGTGGCGGGTCGTGAATCGGCTTCCCTCACCCAATAATCCAGCCGATAAGCGTCGTGATTCTGGGCCCGCCTTCCGCAAATGCAGCGGCGATATTGATTGGGACGTAGATGTCTCCAAAGGGTAGGGTGCTGCCAGCAGCGACCACCATCGAAGTAGTGGAATTCCCATCCTTATTCACCCCGATGTTCGGACCGACGCCGAACTCGAGGCCGTCTTCGGTCCGGAACCCGGCCATCCACGAGACGCCCACGTTCAGTTCGTCCTGCTCGACACCGCCCACGAGGAAAATCCATTCCATGAGCGCGGTCACACCGCTGTTCGTCGACATGACCTGAGTTTCGAACTGCCAACCGAACTGACTCATGATGTTGCTCATATCGGCCTCCGCGCGTTGCTTCGCCAGGTCGCCGGTGAAGGTTGTGAATCCAAAGCGCGGACCGGACAGATGCTGTCGATGTAGGACCAGTGCGGCGCGGTCGGCGGGGACTTCGGGACGCTGTTGGGACATTGCCGGCTGCACAGCCGTAAAGGTCATCAACGCGGCGATGGTGAGCGGGATCATCTTGTTTGACATGGTTCTATCTCCATGGTGCCGGGGTGGACTGCCTTGTTCACGGATGAACGATGCCGATTTGGGCTTGGCTCCTCTGTACGTCGCGACACTCAGATCGCGGTCGCGATTGGGTAGACATGACGTAGGCCGACCCAGATGGGCGTGGGGCGTCTCTCCTGCCCATCCCTGCGACCCGCCCTCTGCCTTAGCTTCAGCCGTCCTGCTCCTCGGATCCCGCGTCCTTGTGCCCGCTCCAGACCCACTCGTAGTCCTCCGCGAAGTCTTTGGTTTCGACGGGTTCCGTCCTGGCCAGCGGGAGGTCGTGGATGCCGTGCTTGCCGGTCGCGACTGCATTGCGGTCATGCCGACCGGCGCGGGGAAGTCGCTGACGTACCAACTGCCGGCACGGCTACTCGAGGGCACCGTCTTGGTGATCTCTCCGCTCATCAGCCTTATGAAAGACCAGGTGGACGCGTTGCACGCGCTGGGCTTCAAGGCCGTCGCCATTAACTCGACCCTCGATAGGGAGGAGCGCGAGGCGCGACTGGACGGAGTTCGTCGCGGGGCATACGAGTTGGTATACCTGGCACCGGAGGCCTTGGAGGGACGCCTGCGTGACTTCCTGGAGGGCTGTCCGATCTCGTTGTTGGTCGTCGATGAAGCCCACTGTATCAGTCAGTGGGGCCACGACTTCCGACCGTCCTATCGGCGCCTACAAGGGCTGAAGGACGGCCTCGATGTACCTGTGCTGGCACTGACTGCGACGGCGACTCGGGCAGTTGCCCGAGACATTCTCAAACAGCTGGGAATGCGAAAGCCTGCCGGGTTCAAAGGTTCGTTCTTTCGCGCCAACCTGAACGTGGCCGTGCGGAAAAAAGGTGTCGGTAACACCCGTAACGAGATCCTGGCGCTCATCCGGAGACGGAGCGGCGACAGTGGGATCGTCTATTGTCTGAGCAGGAAGGGTGTCGAGCAGACGACCGACTTTCTCAAAGAACACGGTGTGAGGGCGCTTCCTTATCATGCCGGACTCTCTGCCCAGGAGCGGATCAGGAATCAGGAAGCGTTCCAGCGCGATGACATCGACGTCATCGTGGCGACGGTGGCCTTCGGCATGGGCATCGACAAATCGAATGTGCGCTTCGTCATCCATCGGGACATGCCGAAGGACGTCGAGTCGTGGTATCAGGAGATCGGGCGGGCCGGCAGGGACGGACTGGATAGCGACTGCCTGCTTTTCTATTCGTGGGCCGATGTGAAGATGCACGAGCGCTTCTTGAATGACATCGATGACCCGGATGTTTGGCATATCAAACGTCAGGCCACGGTCGATCTCTTTCAGTTGGTCGAGACCGGGCGCTGTCGGCACCAAGCCATTCTGGCGCACTTCGACGAGGCCATGGGTCCATGTCACACGTCGTGCGACGTGTGCTCAGGTGTGAGTGTCGCGGAGATGGCCGCGGATTACCTGCCTGCCGGGTCCAGCGGCAAGGCTCGGTCTACGGCCCGCCACGTCAGCTCGACGGCGGGCTCGCTCGATCCCGCGGAGGAAGCGCTCTTTCAAAGGCTCCGCGATGTCCGGAAGGACATCGCAGACCGCCAGGGTGTACCGGCCTACATCGTGTTCAGCGACAAAGTGCTGCGTGAATTGGCATCCGTCCGCCCCAAGACCGCTGGCGAGATGCTGGATGTCTCAGGAGTAGGCCCCGCGAAGCTCAACAAGTACGGCGACACCTTCCTGGACGCGCTTCACGGGTAGGAGTTCAGAGGCTGCTTTTCAACAGCCTTCTACGTCAGCATGCCGCACTGAGGTCGCGCTCTTCAAGCGGCAATACCGTGAGCCTGGTCGGCCGGTCAGCGATCGTCCGCATGATGTCCGCGACGAAGCGTCCCAGCCGAGCTCCGTGTTCGAAGTCGATATAGCGGGCTTCATCGCTCGCTTGATGGTAGTCCTGTGCGTATCCCAATGAGAAGTAGGTCACGGGAATCGCGAAGCGGAAATAGTTCACCTGATCGGAGCGGCAAAAGCGATTCAGTTTGTTCGTTCGGTCCCAGGAGTAGTCGATGGCCATCGGCTCATCACGCACGGCATTGAGCGAGTCGATGATGTCGCCGAAGTCAGAGGAGAGCCTCCTCGCCCCGAGCATCTGCACCGAGTTTGGCCCCCCGAACTGCACGTCGGTGACACGTCCTTTCCCGAGCATGTCCATGTTGTGCGCGGCTACGATGGAGTCGAGAGGGATCGTGGGGTGGTCCGTGAACCACTGCGACCCCAGCAGGCCTGATTCCTCAGCTGCGTGCGAGATGAACACGATCGAACGCTTCGGTGCTGGCCTCGTGGCGAAGTGTTGCGCGATTTCCAAGAGAACCGCCGTGCCCGAACCATCATCGTCCGCCCCGTTCATGATCGAATCGAGCGTCGGCGGACGGATCGAACGAGCAAACGCGATGAGGGAGTCGATCTCAGCCTGTTGCTCTGAGGTGGGCGCGCCGGGTCGATCGTTGGCGCCCTGCGGACGCATGACCCGGTTGAAGGAGCGAAGCGAGTCGTGATCCAAGGGGGCACCGTTAACCATACCTACGTGGTCGCTGTGCGCGCCTACGAGCACATATTGCCCGGCCAACGCGGGGTCGCTTCCGCGCAGTACCGCGATCACGTTACGCGTTGGGTATTCGGTCGGACGCAAGGCGTAGTGCCAGGACCCGCTGACGGGCGCTCCGGTCGCGCCGACCTGAAGCGCCACCGCCGATTGGCCGAAAATCCCGTCCACCGCAGAGTCTGAGATCATGGCCCCGCCGATCACTGACGCGACATTGGGCATGAGGCCGGTGCGTCCGCCAAAGGCCGCGTTGGTAGCCGCAGAACTGAGGATCTCTGAAGCGATCATGACCAGCGCGGCCCCGGCAGCCTGAGCGCGCGTGTCGGTCGTCAGGCCACCACCACGACGTCCGCCGCCTCTGCCACCAGTTGGCGGCGGCGGACCCATGAAAACCACGGCCTTACCACGTACCAAGGCGGAGGGGAGGGGCACCTGAGTGTCGCCCCACATGCCACCAAATACGGTCTCGATATTCTCGCCCGTGAAGTCACCCCCGAATCGGTTGTTCGCCGACGGCGGCACTGGAGCCCATTCGAGTCCGGTGCCGAAGCCTCGTGATTCGGTCGTCAGGCTTGCCGCGTCTGGATCAAATGCAAGGGGGCCGTATGCGAGGTCCTGAAACCAGCCGTCATCCCCGCCAGGCTCGAGCCCCAGGCTCTCGAAGACACCGGCGATGTACTGGGTGGTCTTCCAATTCCCGAGCGAGCCCGAGGCTCGCCCCTTCATGGAGTCGTCTGCGATCTGATACAGATGCGTGCGCAAGTCGTTCGCGACGATTCCGGATTCGGTGGGGCGTGGCTCCCACGTCAGGGGTCCTTCGTCCGACCAGACGATGGGCGGGTCGTCAACGCGGCCCGAGTCCGCCTCGTTGAGTCCGATGAATCCGACCAGAGCCACGACTAGAATTGGAACCCAGCGTACCACGAGCGTTCTCCTTATGGGCGAGCCCCTGAGGCTTGCAGTTAACTGTCTAACTCCACGACACGCCGGGCCCCGGGTATGCTGGCACCCTCAGGGCGCAAGTTAATCCTAAAGAAGCTTGCGTTCGAGTTCTGGGTGGCCTACTTGCGGCGTATGTTCGGGTATACTGGGGATTGTATTCATATTTCCGGGGATGATGACGATGCATGGTGCGATGATGGTTCCGGAGTTCGACCAAGAGATGGCGAACACCAAGAAAATGCTTGCCCTCGTGGCCGATGAGCACTTCGGCTACCGGCCCCACGAGAAGTCTTGGACGCTGGGTGAGTTGGCGGCGCACTTGGTTGAGGTGCCGAATTGGACCGCGCCCACGTTCACGATGGATGCGATCGACCTTGCCCAGCCTTGAGAGCGGACCCTCGCGACCAACAATGCGGAGCTCTTGGCCAAGTTCGACGCTGCGGTCTCAGGCGCCCGTTCCGTGTTGGAAGGGGCGACTGCTGAGGTTTTGCAAGAAATGTGGACGCTCTAGACCGGCGACGAGGTGCACTTTTCGATGCCGAAAGGTGTCGTCTATCGCTCGTTCATCATGAACCACCTCGTACACCACCGCGCGCAGCTCGGCCTCTATCTCCGCATACTGAATATTCCAGTTCCGGGGATGTACGGCCCGTCTGCCGACGAGAAAATGTAGGCGGTCGAGCTCGGGAGGTCTTTGGCCCTGCAGCGATCGTTGGGTCGCTGCGGGGCCTTTCCTTTTGACCTCGGACTTCTCGGGGTCAAGTGAAGTGGTTCTGGTGCCCCTCCTGCGGCATCGGGACCTCCCGCCTATCTTGGCGATCTCGAATCGTCCCACGTACTCCTGAGCAGAGCTATGTCCGTGAAGCGTCTCGCAATTTCGATTGCCACAACGTTCGCTGCGTTCGCCATGTTGTTTGTCGCGAGCCCGACCCTTTCCGCCCAGTCGAGTGACGTCACGCTCAGCGAAGAACTCCTCGAGGGTTATCGCTGGCGTAACCTCGGCCCCGATCGTGGCGGCCGCTCGATCGCCGTTAGCGGTGTGGTGGGCCAGCCGGATGTGGCCTACTTCGGCGCGGTCGGTGGTGGCCTTTGGAAAACGACCAACGGCGGCAACGACTGGAACTCGATCACCGACTACAAGATCACTGCGTCTTCGGTGGGCGCCGTAGAGGTCAGTCGGTCGAATCCAGATCTGGTCTTCATCGGGACCGGCGAAACGTGTATTCGCGGCAACATCCTTCCGGGTGATGGCGTCTACCGTAGCCGTGATGCAGGTGAGACTTGGGAGAAGGTAGGTTTTGCCGACTCGCATGGGATCTCGAAGATCCGCATCCATCCGACGAACCCTGACATTATTTGGGTCGCATCGTTTGGTAAGTACAGCGCGGAGAGTGAAGAGCGAGGCATCTTCAAGAGCACGGATGGGGGAGATACCTGGAAGCGGACACTGTTCGCGAACAGTTGGTCCGGCGCGATCGATCTCGCGGTGGATCAGAACAACCCAGATGTGCTTTATGCCGCGCTTTGGCGTGCCTACCGTAAGGAGTACACGATGTCCTCGGGTGGTGAGGGCAGCGGTATGTACAAGAGCACGGACGGGGGCGAGACCTGGACGGAGATGACCCGCAACCCTGGCATGCCGCAGGAAGGCCTAGTGGGTCGCATCGGACTTGCGGTCTCGAGCGCCAACTCGAACCGCGTGTATGCGCTCTTCGAGAACGACAATGGCGGTCTTTTCCGTAGCGACGACGCAGGCGCGACCTGGGAGCTCGTCAACGACAGCCGTGAAATCCGTCAGCGGGCTTTCTACTACACGCACGTCTACGCCGACCATCAGGACGAGGACGTCGTCTACCTGCAGAACACTGGCCTCTATCGCTCGGATGACGGCGGGGAGACCTACACGAGTATCTCCAACGGCACCCACGGCGATCACCACGCTTTCTGGATCGACCCGGACGAGCCGGCCCACCTCATTGTCGGCAACGACGGTGGTGGTGCGGTAAGCACCACTACGGGTGGCGCCTGGACCGACCAGGAGTATACGACCTCTCAGTTTTACCATGCGGTCACCACGGACCACATCCCCTTCCACGTGTGCGGTTCGCAGCAGGACAACAGCACGCTGTGCGTGCCCTCTGACTGGAACGCCGGCCGCTTCGGCTTCGGTGGTGGCGGTGGCGGACGGGGAGGCGGAGGAGGCGGTGCAGGCGACCGCAGCATCACAGAGGGCTCAATGGACGTAGCGTACCGCGTGGGCGGCGGCGAACCGGGCTATATCGCGCCGGATCCGAAGGATCTCAACATCTTCTATTCGGGGACGAACAACGGGCGTTACATCGACAAGTTCAACCGCACGTTGAACCGCTCTAGGGAGGTGAATCCCTACCCTTGGTTCTACTCAGGCGAGCCCGCCAACGACATGGTAGAACGGTGGCAGTGGACCTTCCCGATCGTCTTCTCCCCGTTAGACGACAACGTCCTCTTCGTGTCATCGAACCGACTCTGGAAGACGATCAATGGCGGCAACAGTTGGGAGCAGATGAGCCCTGATCTGACGCGCGCCGACCCGGCGACGCTCGGCCATTCAGGTGGACCGATCACAGGGGACATGAACGGCCCCGAGGTCTACGCGACCATCTTCGCTGTGGGACCGAGCAAGGTAGACATCGATGTGATTTGGACTGGATCGGATGACGGCCTCGTGCATGTCACCCGTGACGGTGGGGCGAACTGGAGCAACGTGACGCCGCCAGACATGCCGGACTTCGGTCGTGTCAGCCAGATCGACGCCTCGGTGTTTGATGCGGGCATCGCCTACGTCTCCGCACGTCTTCCACTGCTTGATGACTTTGCTCCGTACATCTGGAAAACAAACAACTACGGTGAGAGTTGGACGAAGATCGTGGGTGGCATTCGCGACAATGCCTACGTCAATTCTGTGAGTGAGGATCCCAACCGTCGCGGCCTGCTCTATGCGGGCACGGCGCACGGCGTATACGTCTCCTACAACGACGGCACGTGGTGGCAGGGGTTGAACCCGAACCTTCCCGACATACCCATCGTGGACGTCATTCCGGAACACGACGAGTTAGTGATCGGGACCCACGGTCGCGGCTTCTGGGTGCTCGACAACGTGGCGGCTCTCCGCCAAGCGACGGCCGGCATGACGGATAGGGGCGTTCAGCTCTTTGAGCCAGCGGCAGCGTTTAGGTCGGCCTCTGGGGCAACCTTGTCCTGGTGGTTCAAGGAAGCTCCCGCAGAGGCGAAGCTGGAGATCCTCGACGGCGCTGGTTCTGTATTGCGCACGATGACGCCGATCGTGGAGGGCGAAGAGCGCGACCGCTGGAGTGGTACGTCGCTTCCTCTGGCTGCTGGCCTGAACCATGTGTCGTGGGACCTGAAGACCGACCCTGCGCCGGCCTTCCCGGGCATGATTCTCTGGGGTGTGGGCACGATGGGCGCCACTGTGCCGCCGGGCACGTACACGGTTCGACTGACTGCGGATGGGGCGAGCCAGACAACACAGCTTGAGGTTCGTGCCAACCCGTGGATGACGGACGCGACTGTCGCTGACATGCAGGAGCAGTACGCCTTTGCCGTGGAGATCCAGGCGAAGGTCCGAGAGGCCAACTCCGCGGTCATCGCAATCCGAAGGGTGAAGTCTCAGCTCAACGATCGCCTAGAACAGTCCGACGACGGCGCGCTCGCACGGGCAGGTGAGCGGCTGGTGACGAACGCTTCAGGGGTCGAGGCCGATGTCTACCAGGTACGCAACGAGTCGGGTCAGGACCCACTCAACTTCCCGATCAAGGTGAACAACCGTCTCGCGAACCTGCTGTCGATGGTAGAAAACGGGGACGGTGCGCCGAACGCGGGGATGCGCGAGGTCTTCGGCATTATGGCCGATCAATTGGCCGGCTATACAACCCGGCTCAGTGAAGTTTGGGAAACTGACCTTGCTGCGGTGAACGCTGAACTGCGCCGCCTCGGTCTCGATCCACTGGATCCGACGGACACCAATACCCGACTCATATCAGAGTAGGTACGCTCTTCAATGGCACACACTCGGGAACGACCTATGCGAACGGGACGACTACATGCGCTCACCCTTGCCGCGGCGCTAGCCGCGGCGTCCTGCACATCCGGCCGCGAAAGTGAGTATCGCGTTGCGGTCATGAAGTTTCAGCAGGAGACCTGTACGTTCTGCCCGGGTGGAGACGCGCCGGCCGAGGACTGGGTGACGCTGGGCCCGCTTCTGGTAGCGGATCAGGTTCTGACCGCCGGAGGCGGGTACGTTGAAGGCTTCGTGCGGGAGGCCTCTGACTATCCAGATATGGAGTTAATCGGGCTCACGTCACCGGACGAGATCTTCGGTGGATCATCGCGTTCGTGGAGCACACAGGAGTCCTTCGACACGTTCGTGGGGGGGATGCTTCAAGAGTTGCGGGCGTCGCTGCCGGTAGACGGCGTGTATCTTGCGCTTCATGGGGCGCTCGCGGTGCGCGGCATTCCGCGTCCCGAGGCCGAAATCGCGCGGCGCTTCCGAGAAGTCGTCGGCCCTGACGTCCCTATCGCTGGGACGTTCGATCTCCACGGGAACGAAGACGCCGAGTTCCTCAGATACGCAGACTTCGCGTTTGTTACGAAGCGCTTTCCGCACTACGACGATGGTATCCAGGGCGCGCGCGCAGCCCGGGCCTTGCACCGAGCGATGTCAGGTACGTATACCGCCACGACAGCAACCCGGAAGCCCGGCATTATCACGCCGACGGTGCTGCAGTGGACCGGTGCGGCACCCGCGAGCGAAATCATGGAACGGGCACGTCGTTGGGAGGCCAGGGAGGCGGACGTCTTTGTCAGCGTCTTCTTCGGTTTTCCGTGGTCTGATGTGCCGGATGTAGGCATGACCGTGCATGTGATGACCAACAACGACCAGGCGCTCGCGGATGAGATCGCCGACGACATGAACGAATACATGTGGCGGGTGCGGGAGGCGTTCGCGAACGGCCGTTTCCCCAGGCCAGATGAAGCGGCAGCGCGAGTCACGCGCGCGATTGCTGATGGGCAGATTCCGGTGGCGATCGGCGACTATTCCGACCGCCCTGGGGACGCGACCCACATCACGCGTGCGTTCGACGCAGCAGGTATTGGCAAGGTGCTTTATGGGGCCATCTCGTCCCCGACGACGCTCGAAGCACTACAGGCGGTCGGTGCTTCAGTGGGTGATCCCTTCGACCACGAGATCGGTGGGTTCACGGCGTCAGGTGGAGATCCGTACCGGATTCAGGGCACCGTGGCCTATGTCGGTCCTTGGGCTGGGTACGAGTACACCGCAGCGGTTGCGTACGGTGATGGCAACCTGGTGTTCTTGGTGCCCGCTTATACGCAGATCATGTACCCGGAGAACTTCGCCGTCGGCGACATCGACCCGTCCGACTATGACGTGTTCGTGGTGAAGTCACGAGCGCACTTCCGTCGCGGCTTCGATGAGACTGGCTTCGCCAAGACCATCGTGATTGTGGAGGCGACCGGCCCCTTCATCGGTACCACGTTCTTGGATGCGTTGCCCTACGAGAACGTGGATCTATCCAAGCTCTATCCGTATGGAATGCCCGACGGTCGATGAACCCAGTCGAATCGGGGGTGTCTGCCTCGCCAGACGCGCTCGTCACGGCCGTTGAGGACATTCGCAGCCTATTCCCCGCGCTTGAGCGCGAGCACGCGGGACAACCTGTAGCATATTTCGATGGGCCTGGAGGCACGCAAGTCCCGGCCTCGGTGACTGACGCGATCACGGACTCGTTACTGCACCACAACGCGAACCGCCGCTGGGCCTACCCTGCGAGCGCAGAGGTCGACGCCACAGTGGCCGGGGCCCGCGTCGCCATGGGCGACTTTTTCGGTTGTGGCTCGGACGACGTCGTGTTTGGGGCCAATATGACCACGCTGACCTACCATCTCAGCCGGACCTTGGGTCGCAATTGGGGCGAGGGGGACGAGGTGGTGGTGACGCGTCTTGACCACTTCGCGAACATCTCGCCGTGGCGGGCGTTGGAGGTCGAGCGCGGAGTCACTGTGCGCGACGTGGGCTTCCACCCGGCGAGTGGCACGCTCGACATGGGCGCCCTCGCCGAAACGATCACGGAGCGAACGCGCCTCGTGGCGATCGGCTGGGCCTCGAACGTCCTTGGCACGATCACAGATCTCGCCCCGGTCGTCCTCCGAGCCCGCGAGGTGGGCGCCTTGGTGTTCGTTGACGCGGTGCATTCAGCGCCCCACGTCCTGCCTCATGTGTTGGAGTTGGGCTGCGATTTCCTCGCTTGCTCGCCATATAAGTTCTACGGGCCGCACGCCGGTGTGATGTATGCGCCAGCGCCGCTCCTCGATCAGCTTGACGTGCCGCGCCTTCCTTGCGCCCCGCAGGTGGCGCCAGAGCGTTTCGAGACTGGCACGCAGAACCACGAAGCCATGGCAGGCACCACCGCGGCCGTCGACTTTTTGGCTTCGTTGGCGCCTGGCAACTCCCGCCGGGACCGACTCGCCTTGGCCTACCAGGCCCTCCACTACCGCGGGGACCACCTAGTGGGTCATCTCATGAGAGGGCTAGCCGAGCTGGACCCGGTCACGATATATGGCCCCCCGCGCGGACAGCCGCGGACACCGACGGTGGCCTTCACCGTGGACGGTTTCGACGCCCGTGCGGTCGCCAGTCATCTTTCAGAGAATCACGCTGTCTTTGTTTCTCACGGCCACTTCTACGGGGCGCACGTGACGGAAGATCTTGGAGTTTCGGGTCTCGTGCGGGCGGGATGTGCGTGTTATTCGACCGAGCCTGAGGTCGACCGCTTGCTGGCCGGGTTGCGCGACCTGTAGGTAGGCGCCTCCTCGAGGCATCGCGATCGCTGGGTGTCGGCCTGGGCTTCAGTCACGAGCCGCCTTGGGACAACGCCCCACAGCCGTGCAGGGGAGTGCCCGACGGCGCCCCCGACGCAGCCGACGATCTTCCATGTGGAGTCCGTCACCCCGTCTAGGACTGTTCGTGTGTCTATGTTGACCCCTGAAATCGGCGCTCGTCTCCATGGCTTGCAGCGTCTGATTGGAAACACCCCGCTCCTGGCCACCGACTACCGCTTTCGCGGCCGAGCAGGGCGTATCTATGCCAAGAGAGAAAACCTCAACATGACCGGGAGCGTCAAGGATCGGATGGCGCTCCACATCCTGCGGCGGGCCTGCGAGCGCGGGACGATCGTCGCCGGTGCTCGTATTCTAGAGGCCACGAGCGGTAACACCGGAATCTCGTTTGGGGCGGTGGGGCGTGCTCTCGGCCACCCGGTCACCATTTTCATGCCTGACTGGATGAGCTCGGAGCGCATGAATCTCCTTCGGTCGTTTGGTGCTGAGCTGGTTCCAGTGAGCAAGGCTGAGGGAGGCTCAGTCGGGAGTATTTGGCGTGCAGAAGAACTCGCTACGCAGGACGCCAGCCTATTCCTCCCGCGCCAGTTCGCGAATGAAGACAATTCTGAGGCGCACTTTCCGACCACTGGCCCGGAGATCCACTGGCAGCTGGGTTCGCACGGGTTGGCTCCCAGCGCGTTTGTCGCCGGGGTTGGGACGGGCGGGACGGTGATGGGCACGGGTGAGTTTCTGAGGCAACATCATCCTGGGCTCACGATTCATCCGCTGAACCCTCGAATTCACCGACTATGTCCAAGGGACACCGAGTCGGGAAGCACCGCATCCAGGGTATTTCGGACGAGTTCGTTCCGCCGATCGTCCACCTCAAGGACCTCGACAACATCATCGCGGTCGACGATGGGGACGCGATCCGGATGGCCCAGGCGCTGGCGAGTAAGTTGGGGCTTGGGGTCGGCATCTCGTCCGGGGTAAACTTCCTCGGGGCGGTGAAGAAACACGAGAAACTAGGGGAGGGATCGGTGGTCGTGACAGTATTCTCGGACAGCAACAAGAAGTACCTGTCCACGGATCTTCTCCACGATGAGCCGCGGCATGATGTTCACATTGAACCCGAGATCGAACTCCTCGGCTTCACGAGCATTAACCGATCTTGTCAGGCCTGCGACGCCGGGGGCGAATCGGCCCTCCTTGCGGGTGTTGCCGGCTGACGCGGCTAGCCCGGGGGAAGCGTCGGGCTAGTGTCTGATCCCGGCACGGCCAGCTTATCTACACCGAGGTTGATATCGGTGACGACCTGTCGATGACTTCTCGCATAGCGCGTCGACGAAGGACGAATGAGGGACGCGGCGCTGCTCTGGCAAAACACAGAATACGCTCACCAGGACGCGGGTCACCCTCTCATTCCTTCAAAGGCGGAGCCTAGGCAGAGTTGTGGCCTCTGCGCAGCCCTTGCGTTCAGTGCGACGTATACATTGAAGTTCTAGTACCTCCGCAGTATGCACCCCCCATAGGAGCTGTTTGGGCGATGGAAATCACGGATAAAATGAGGAACGATTTGCTGGGGCGGTCGGGACGCCGCTGCGAGTGCGTGAGCAAGAAATGCCGACACCACCGACCCGCGACCCGTTGCCCGAAGGGCTTACGTACTGATGGTTGGAGCTCTATTATCGGGCGGCGTCTGCTGGCGCCAATCTATGGAACCTAGAGGCCTGGTGCCTCCAGTGTTTCGAAAACAACTACGGCTGAGGACTCAATGAGCAAGCCTGCCCAGAACTTCGAAAATCACGCCAAGTTCGTTCCGGTTTTCCACTATGTCATGGCCCCCCTACTGATGGCTTCAGTCCTGTACTTCGGATACCGGGCGGCGACCGCGTTCAGCGTTGAGAATTTGATGTTCTTTCTCTTCTCAGTCGGAACTTTCCTTGCGAGCTTCATCGCTAGAATCTTCCCGCTCGGCGTACAGGATCGGGTTATCCGTCTTGAGGAGCGTATGCGGATGGAGCGCCTACTGCCGGACGACATGAAGGCCCGCATTGGTGATTTCTCGACCGCGCAACTCGTTGGACTACGCTTCGCCTCGGACGACGAACTCCCAGACCTTGCGCGCCGCGTGCTCGACGAAGGCATGACGGACCGTAAGGCGGTGAAAGGGGCCGTTAAGAACTGGCGCGCTGACGACCAACGCATTTGAAGCCCAGGCGAGTACGGTGACCCGCCCGTCGAGGTGCCGGGGGCTGGCGGTGTGCGTCGCAGTGACGCTGTTGGGCGCCGGGTCGGCAGCGGGACAATCGAGAGCCTTTCAGATAGGACCCCGCGGCACGCTCGGCACGCGCACGGATCTGTCCGCGTCGATGTCCTTTGCTGACATCGACGCGGACGGAGACCTGGACATCCTCGTCGCTAACGGTCGTCACTGGGCCCAAGCGAACGAGATTTTTGTCAACAACGGGCGGGGGCGCTTTAGCCTCATGCGTATGCTTGGCAGTGAATCGGCGACTTCCTACGGAATCCCTGCGGGCGACCTAGACGGAGATGGCGATTGGGACGTGGCGGTGGGGAATGACCAAGCCCCCAATATGTTGTTCCGCAACGATGGGGGAGTCTTCGTCGCGGCGGGGACGTTTGGCGGGGTCAACGAACCGACCCGAAGTATCACGCTTGCAGACGTCGACTCGAACGGCACGCTCGATATCTTGATCACCAATCGAGGTGCGAGCAACGAGATTGTGCTGAATGGCGGCAACTGGGACTTCACTAAAGTCGTTCATTTCGGCACCACCGACGATTCGACCATCTCTGTAGCCGTCGCCGACATGAACGAGGATGGTTTCGCCGATTTGGTATTGGCGAACCGTGACGGACAGGCCAACGCGGTTTACTTCGGCGATGGGCGTCTAGGGTGGAACTCGTCGGCGGCCTTCGGAACGGGATCGGACGAGACCCGCGCGGTAGCGGTGGCGGACGTGGACGGTGATGGGCATCTAGATGTCATCACGGGAAATATTGGTGAGTCCAACGGAGTGTATTTCGGAAATGGCCGCGGCGACTTCGACGCTGAACTCCTCTTTGGGGCGCCGGACGGCGAGACGTTTTCCTTAGCTGTAGCGGATCTCGACCTCGACGGTACACCGGACATCGTCGTTGGCAATGTTGGGCAGAAGAACGTGGCGTTTTTCAATCGGGGTGGACGCCTAGGGTTCGATGCGGTGGCGTTCGGCCTGGAGGACGGGGCCAGCTATGGCGTTACCGTGGGAGACCTGAATGGTGATGGCTACCCCGATGTGGGCGTGGCCAACTCCGATGGCCCCAACGTCGTGTACGTCAACGTCGGGCGCTGAAGCGGACCTTGTGCACCCGAACGTTGTGACGCGGTATCCCGTTCTGTTGCACGGCTTCACGGGGGCGTCGACCTCATGGGGTCACCGGGTTGTCGATGGCCTCGCCTCGGCGGGACTTGCCCCCGTCCTGGTCGACCTACCCGGCCACGGCAGACACGCCGCCGAGGTCGACCCGAGCAGCTTCACACTGCGTGCCGCCCTCGACCTAGTTTCTCGGGCGGGCGATTGGCCAGCGGACCTGATCGGATACTCGATGGGCGGGCGGCTGGCACTACACTTCGCGGCCGAGCGACCTGCATCGGTCAGGCGGCTCGTGATTGAGTCAGCTTCGCCAGGATTGGCAACCGAGGCCGAACGATGTGCGCGCCGTGACGCGGACGAGGGTACGGCGAGTCATATCGAAACGGAGGGGGTTGAAGCCTTTATCGATCTATGGGAACGGCTACCGCTCTTCGCGAGCCAAGTGAGTCTTCCCTACGAAGTCCGTCTCGGTCACAGGTCGCACAGACTCCGTAACAGCGCGACCGGCCTGGCCGGCGCGCTTCGGGGACTTGGCACCGGAGTGCTCCCGTCGCTCTGGGATCGCCTGCCCGAAATCACGTGTCCCACTCTTGTGCTAGTCGGCGAGCACGATGCAAAATTCGTGGACGTCGGCAAACTCATGGCGGCTAAGATGCCGCGTGCTACCCTCGTTATCGTCCCTGACGCCGGGCACACCGTGCACCTAGAGCGCCCCGAGGCGTGGTTGGCGGCCGTGGGCTCGTTCCTGGCTGAGGCTTCCTAGCTTCGTTCAGTGTGCCCCCGCGCTCAGCCTTCCAGCGCGCGAGATCAATCCTCCGGCACTAAAACAGCGAGAGCTGCCGGGCGTACTTGATAATCAACCCGCGTTGGATAGGCTCGCCCCAATTACTGAGGCGAGCGGCCCGTTGTGCTCCGTTGTAGACCACGTAGAGCCCAGTCCCGGCGGTGCTCAGCCAGGCGAAACGAAGGTTAGCAGACCAGACCTGGGCCTGGTCGCTGTACTGAATGAGGGACTGTACGAAGATGTTGGGATTGAAGAAATATCCGAGCCGTAGGCCCAGGAGTGTCGCTTCGAAGTCACCCTGCGGCAGGTGCACGATGTTGTGATCGATGAGGAGCGATGATGCGAGGGTCTCTCCATGACGCGCCGTAAATGTCACGTTGCCGCCGTAGCGATTGCCTGTGAAGAACTCCCCGAGTTCGGCCCGGCCCAGGAGGGAGAATCGCTTGCTGGGGTCTGACCCGAAATCCCACGAGTTGTTGATAGACGAGTAATCACCTGTCGGGATGAACACACCCGGAGACACCTCGAACGGCTCCGCCAGGCCCTCTTGAACGACATTAAGTTCGGGTCCGAAGCGGCCACCGCCTTCGAATTGGATTTCAGCGTCGAAGTGGAGGAATCCCGACTCCTTAAGGCCGTTGAAGTCCCAGAAACTCTGGTAGGTCACATGAGGATTCGATTCTCGCCACCAAGAGATGTTCGGGAAGCGGAATATGCGCTGGACTGATGCCTCCAGGTGGCGGTATCCCACTCGGTTCACGAATCCAACTTCAGGGTTGAAGTCCTCACCCACCTGCATCATGCGGAGCCTGCCGCTCCAGGTCCGACTCTGGTATGTGGTCAGGAGACTGTATGCGGATTCCCGCCCGAACTCCCTGTCGGTGGGAGACGTCTCGGTGAGCGCTGCCCAGCCATCGAGCGTCCAGGATTCACCCAGCCCCATGCGCCCGTCAACGCCGTACGTCCGGTTGAAATCGCTGGCGTCATGGGTCCCGCGCCGCTGGACGAAGATGGCCCCCACTCGAGACCGATTGGGCAGTTCGCTTGCGACTCTTGCGACCGTGAATGCGTTCTCTGCGACATCGCCAACGACGGCATCTGTGAAGATCTGCATCAAACCGACGTTCATTCCAGCGGCCTTACCACTCACGCGCGCGCCGCCCAGAATCGGGACGGGCGCTCCGTTGGGGCTAATGCCGATCCGACGACTGAAGAAGAGGTCCGCCGCCTGGGGCGTGCCGGCGGAAAATACGCCCGCGTTCTCAAGGAAGAACGGACGTTTCTCTGGGAAGAACAGGGGGAAGCGGGTCAGGTTGGTACGCTGTTCATCGACCTCGACCTGTGCGAAGTCGGTGTTGACGGTCGCGTCCAGCGTGAGGCTGCTGAAGGTCAGCTTCGCGTCAAAGCCGGCCTCGCCCGGGTAGTCGGTCGTCAGGGGCGTGGCCCCGTAGTCCCGCTCCGCAGCACCGAGTAGGTACGGCGTGACCGTCCCAGACCTCTGCAGGGGGACCTCAAGTCCCACTAGGTCACCCGCGACCGACAGGCGCATCATGTCGTACTGCCGCGGCACCGGTGCCCACAGCGCCTCTTCATTTTTGCGGCGGATGCGACGTACCAGATTCATACCCCACGTCTGCGTCGGCCCAGCCCCGTAGCGGAGGGTCGAAAACGGGATCCGCATCTCGACGTACCACCCGTTCTCGTCGCGGGTTGTTGCGACCTCCCAACTGCCGTCCCAATTCACGTTCAGCCCGCCCATCGCGCCGGCCTGCTGGCGGTTTTGGCCTCGCTGAAAGACTCCTCCGCCCTGACCCTCTTTGACCACCTGGGCGTCGTATTCGATGCCCGCGGGCGTCGTCGAGAAAATGAAGCCGTTTTGTCGATCTCTGTATGTATCGAGAATGATCCCGAAATAGTCGCCCCGTTCCAGGTCCGCATCACGAATGCGTTCCCCTAGAGAAATCGCTCCTGCGTCGCTGTCGAAGAGTGAAGCCCCTATGTAGAGTGCCTGTCCGTCGGTCAGGATTCGGACTTCTGTGCGCTCTGACACGGGCTGGCCTTCGATCGGCTCCCGCTGCACGAAATTGACAATCGGATTGGTCTCGGCCCAAGCCGACTCATCCAGTCGCCCGTCGAGCGTGACCGGACCGGACAGGCGATGTGCGGGGGTGACGGGGCGAGTGTCGCTTTGTGCCGAGAGCGCCCTGGCTTGGCTCGAAAGGGCGACGGTGACGATCAACGCTTGAAGTACTGCGGAACGACCGATCACGCGCGACTCCTCCTCAGGGCGGTGGGGCTCGAAAGATGGTATCAGCCGTTCTATCACAAGCAAGTACGCCGACCCGAGTCCTTCTCTATGGGGTGGCGTATCCAGCAGCGGTGAAGCCGCCATGAGTAAGAGGGTGCCCCCGCGCGTGACGTGGCCCAGAGGCGCCGGGTGCCTGGGGCCTGAGGTTCAACACCCCACCGCCTGGGATTGTCTAGTTGGGTAGTTGATTCCCAAGTTGGCGGTCCCCGTCCGTGGGGATCCCACGGCCTCAGAAGAGACGTAGAGAAATGCGAGCAAAGACGTTCGCCGCGGCAGCGTTGGCACTAGCCCTTGCCGCCCCGAGCCTCCAGGCGCAGCTGACGCAGCCCCTGGGCGACATGATCGATGACTTCCAGTGGCGGTCCATCGGGCCTACAAATATGGGCGGGCGCGTAACCGACGTGGAGGGAATCCCGAGTCCGTCGAAGACCTTCTTCGTGGCCGGTGCGGGTAGCGGCATCTGGAAGACCACCAATAACGGTACGACGTTCAAGCAGGTCTGGAGCAACGAGCGCGTGATCTCCATGGGTGACCTGGCGATTTCGCCCTCCAACACGGACATCGTTTGGGCGGGCACTGGAGAGGGGAACTCCCGCAACTCGATCTCAGCTGGTGGCGGCATCTTCAAGTCGACCGACGGCGGTGAGAGCTGGATGGCGAAGGGCCTGGAAGCCACTCAGGTGATCACCCGCATCGTGGTTCACCCGACCAACCCCGACATCGTCTACGTTGCGGCGCTGGGGCATATCTGGGATTCGAACCCGGAGCGTGGCTTGTATCGCACCCAGAACGGCGGCGACAGCTGGGAGCTCGTGAAGTTCATCAGCGACAAGGCCGGCTTCGTCGACGTTGTCATGCATCCCCACCATCCAGAGCAGTTGTTCGCTTCGGCGTGGGAGCGCGAGCGTGGCCCGTACTACCTCCAGAGCGGTGGCCCGGGCTCAGGCTTGTGGAAGAGCATGGACAGCGGTGACAGCTGGACTGAGGTGTCCGGCAACGGCTTTCCGACGGCAGAGAAAGGGCGGATCGGACTCGCGATGAGCTTGTCCAATCCCCATACGATGTACGCGTTGATCGAGGCACGGGGGGAGGGCGAGACGACCGGGTTTGCCGGTAGCGGACTCTATCGCTCGACCGACACGGGTGCGAACTGGGAGAAAATGAACAGCGTGAATACGCGCCCGTTCTACTACTCCCAGGTGCGCGTGGACACGCAGGATCCTGACCGGGTGTATTTCTCTTCGACGCCGGTGCAATTTTCCAATGACGGCGGCAAGACCTACGGTAGTACGACCAATGACGTGCACGTCGATCACCATGCCATGTGGATCGACCCGAACGACGCGGACCGAATTGTGGTCGGTAATGACGGCGGCGTCGCGATCAGCTACGACCGGGGCGGCAACTGGTCGTATCTGAACAACGTCACCATGGGTCAGTTCTACGACATCAGTGTGAACATGGATATGCCGTACCGGGTCTGTGGTGGTCTTCAGGACAACGGGACCTGGTGTGCGCCCAGTCGTCTTCCTTCCGGACAGCTCAGTGCCTACCACTGGGCGACGGTCGGCGGTGGTGATGGCTTCGTGAGTGACCAGGACCCCATTGACCATGACCTCGTCTGGGTCGAATCGCAGGGCGGCAACATGGGCCGGTCTAACCTCGCGACGGGTGAGCGTCAAACGGTTCAGAAGCCCGATTGGCGGAGCGTGTGGCTGCCGAAGCAGGACTCGATCATCATGCTCATGGATGACGGCGCCGAGGAGAACGACGCACGCGTCGTTGATCTGCGAAATCGCGCTACTGCCGACTCCGCAGCCTACGCCGTGGATCGTTGGAACTGGAATACGCCGTTCTTCCAGTCGGATCACGACCGCAACTGGTTCTATGCTGCAGGCAACAAGGTTGTGAAGAGCACGGATCAGGGGTCGACGCTGATCCCGATCTCGCCCGATCTCAGCTATGCCGATCCCATGAAGGTTGAGGTCAGCACGCAGACGACAGGTGGTGTGACGCCTGATGTGACCGGAGCCGAGACATACGCAACGGTGGTGGCATTAGATGAATCGCCGCTCATGTCAGGCAAGTTGCTTGCTGGCACAGACGACGGGCGCGTGTGGATGACCGAGAATGACGGTGGCGACTGGACGGAACTCACCAGTCGATTCAGCGGCGTTCCCGCGGGACACTACGTGAGCCGCATGAAGGCGTCGAGTCACGACGTGAACCGCTTCTACGTGACGTTCGACGGGCACCGCACCAACGACTTTATGCCTTACGTCTTCGCCACGGATGACAACGGAGCATCGTTCAGGTCCATCACGGCGGACCTGCCGACCGGATCGGAGGACTTCATCCACGTGATCGAAGAGGACCCGATCAATGCCGATCTGCTGTTTGTTGGCACGGACGTGGGCGCGTATGTCTCGACCGATCGCGGTATGTCGTGGCAGCGATTCATGACCGGACTAGCCGCGGTACCCGTTCACGATCTCGAAGTGCATCCTAGGGACAAGGAACTGGTTGCTGGGACGCACGGTCGTTCGATCTGGATCGTGGATATCGCGCCGCTTCAAGGACTGACGAATGCGGTGATCGCAGATGGGGCGCTGTTCGCTCCGAAGCCGGCGTTCCAGTTCGGCTTCCCGGCGCGGGGTGGTGAGTCGACCGGCCAACAGTATTTCGAGCGACCGACCCCCGGGGCTAATGCTGAAATCACCTACTATTTGACCGCCGAGCAGGCGCAGGCCGTTCGCGCCGCAGGTCGCGGTGGCGCGCGTGGCGGTGCAGCTGCAGGCCGAGGCGCTGCGGGTGCCGGTGCGGGCCGAGGGGCTGCCGGCGGCGGCGGTCGTGGTGGTCGAGGTGGCGGGGGCTTCCCGGGCGCCGCTCAGGTCCAGATCGTAGTGACCGGCCCGGACGGGCAGACGTTCGCGACCGTTAACGGCAGCGCGAACGAAGGCATTAACCGCGCCAGTTGGAACATGCGCGGTGAAGCGCCCCCTGCGGCTGAGCCGAGTATCTACGAGGAGCGTGAGCAGGCTCGTGTTCGCGAGAGGGCCTTGGTTCTACAGGACTCGTTGCTCGCTGAGGGATGGGACGAGGCCACACTCACTCCACTCATCCAGCGCTTCACCGGTGAGGCCACCGGTTTCCCCGGCGGCGGCGGCTTCGGTCGTGGCGGTGGCGGTGGTGGAGACCCTGAAGCGTTCAGGGACCGTCCCGGTGAGACGGCTCCAGGGGCCGGTGGCGGTGGCGGTGGCGGATTCGGTCAGCTTCGCGAGCTCGCCGAGATGATCTCCCCAGGTGGTGGCACACAGGGTCTCTTCCGTCGCTTCGGTGGAGGCGGTGGTGGTGGCGCTCCGTTGGCCGAGCCCGGTACGTACTCGCTCACCATGACTGTGGGTGACGCCACCTTCACTCAGGAACTGGCGGTCGACCGGGTAGGCAATATGTCTGGCAACAACGCTCCATTCGAGAACGAGCGGAATGAGGACGCCGACCTGGAATGGCTGCTCAGTTGGATGGCGCGCCGATAAACGCCGCCTGAGAAGAGATGCTACGGCCGCTCGGTCCTTCGGGACCGGGCGGCCGTTTGTTGTTGCCCCCTGTCGTTATCTTTGCTGCCTATGTCCGATTCTAAGCCGCATGGACCGTTCGTCTCGCCGGTCTCCGACCATGACCGCATCGTGGTCTTTCTTTCGATTCTGCTGGCCTTGTTTCTGTCAGCGCTCGATCAGACGATCGTCGCAACCGCATTACCTCGTATGGTTGCTGACCTCGAGGGCGTCGAACGATACGCCTGGGTGTCCACCTCGTACCTGCTCGCCTCGACCGGATTGGCTTTGGTCTACGGCAAGCTCGCTGACACGTATCCGAGGAAATTTGTCACCCTCGGTGCGGTCGGTCTCTTCCTGGCCGGCTCTGTCCTGAGTGGCATGGCGGGGGAGTTCGGCGATCTACCGGTTCTTGGCGACGGTATGACCCAGCTGGTGCTCTTTAGGGGCATTCAGGGAGCCGGCGGCGGCGGGATCTTCGCGATGGCTTTCATTGTGATCGCGGACCTGTTCACTCCCTCGGAGCGTGGCAAATACCAAGGCTTTGTGGGCGCGGTGTTTGGCATCGCGTCGGTGCTGGGCCCGCTCATCGGGGGGCTCCTGACGGATCATGCGGGAGCATGGATCCCCGGTGTCGAGGGCTGGCGCTGGGTGTTCTACGTGAACATCCCGTTGGGTGGATTGGCGCTGTGGTTCATTATCCGAAAAATGCCTCGCCTTGATCCGCCGGAGAAACAGGCTCGCCCTGATTTCCTGGGGGCGATGCTCCTCTTGGGTGGGCTCATCCCGCTGATCATGTCGCTGCAAATAGACAAGCGGCGTTATCCCTGGATTCCGGGAGCCGCGCCTTTGGAAGGCGCCGAGGCTTGGCAGTCGTGGGCGACCCTCGGCCTCTTCCTCGGGGGCGTCGCTCTCCTGTCCCTATTTGTGCGGAGGTCTCGGACGTATCCGGGCCCGATCCTCGATCTGAGACTTTTTTCGGAGCCGGTATTTCGCTCGGCGACGGCCGCGTCTTTTTTCGTGGGCGCGTCGTTCATGTCTGTGCCCATCTTCTTGCCACTTTTTCTGGTAAGCGTCCTCGGCGTGTCAGCGACCCAGGCCGGAGCGGCCCTGATACCGTTTTCCATGGGACTCGTGCTAAGCGCGACGCTCTCCGGCCAATTCGTAAACCGAGTGGGCTATCGCCGACCGATCGCGGCAGGTGCGGGCATCTTCTCTCTGGCGGCCGTGCTTCTGGCGCTGATGGGTCCAGACGTATCCTATGGGCGCGTTACCGTTTTCATGGTCATGACCGGCTTCGGTGTGGGGCCTAGCATGCCGTTGCTGACGTTGGCGATTCAGAACGCAGCCGACGTGCGCATGATCGGGCAGGCGACGAGTGCGTCTCAGTTCTTCCGGCAAATTGGAGCGACGGTCGGTACGGCTGTGATGGGGAGTGTGCTGGCTGTCACGCTTTCGGTGTCGTTCGCCACAATTGGCCAGGACGTCACGACGCGGACGAATGGTGAGGTTGTGGCTCAGGAGTACGTCGCCACAGGTGGCGCACAACTACCCGAAAGCATTCGAGCGAGCTTCGACGCCCGTGCTGCCGCGGAAGATGATGCGGTCCAGGCGGACCTGCTGAGGACCGAAGGCGTTCGTGTGTCGGAACGGATCGAGGGGGAGATCAAAGGTGCCTTTGCACGGGCTACCCGGAGGATCTACGCGCTCGCCGCGCTCCTCATTGCGATCGCCGGCATCCTTGCGATGCGCATTCCCGAGATCCCGCTCCGCACCACGCACGACCGTGCCGAGCGGGCGGTTTCAGACGCTCAGACATGACCGCCCGGTGAGTCTCTCTGACGAAATCACTGGTCAGAGTTGGCCTAGACAATGAAGTTACTCATAATCAATCTCCCCGCCGGATAACTTAGCGGATGAAAAGATGAAGACGATCTTCATGGTGCTCTTGGTGCTGTTTGGCGTGGCTCTGGCTATCCCGAGCAGTCGCGCGAAGATCGAGACGAATGTGTTCCATCCGATTCGGGACAAAGTCAATTACAAATTGACGCCTCCGCGCCTGGAGGAAATGGCCGACCAACTCGATTGGCGTCTTGGACGAGCAGAAGGCTTCCCTAGCAACTGGGAGGGATTGGCTAAGGCGCGACTATTCAGGCATTCCTGAGGACCCTTGGGGAAACCAGTACTATCTGCAGGCGGGGCGACGGGATTATTCGTTGGGTTCTATGGGGCCGGACGGGATACAAGGAACCGAGGACGACGTCGCTGTCGTGCGGAAGCTGAAGGGCTCGTAAGACAGCCATCCGCTCTCGGCGCTCATCTCAGCGGTGTGTGGTATTCCGCTGGCCATAATCCACTGGCGATAGTCCGCTCGCCGTACCCCGGTCGCTAAAGCCTCGACCTCTCTGTCTTGGAGGGTAAGACGCGTTCCGGCGTGAGCCTGTCTCGGTTGGCTCCGCCCGAGGGCCTGCGTCCGTTCTTGGTCGAGTCGGACACCGTGGGGTTTATCCCCACAGTGGCGTCGACGGACTCCCGACGGTGCCGCGAAGCGCTCCTGAATAGCCTTCCTCATAGAGCGGCCCACATCGTGTCGCCCTTTGGCAACATCACGAAGGTGGACGTGCTTTAGATAGAAAAGAGGAGACTATGAGGCTGAACCGATTGTTGGTATTGCCTGGAATCTTTGTTTTTGCGGCTCCCGTCGCGGCTCAGGACATCACCATGACTGGCCAGGTCCGGCCGCGCTTCGAGTTCCGAGATCCCAGTGGTGGCAGTAAAGATGAGTCGACGTCCATGAGGGTACGACTGGGCATGAAAGCAGTCGTGGACCCAAACCTCATCATCTTCGTCCAAATGCAGGACGTGCGGACGTGGGGTGAGGAAACACATCCGCTCTTCGACTACACCGCCGACCAACTCGATCTCCATCAGGGTTACCTGCAGTACAAGGGCAAGTCGCTCGACTGGCTGACGGCGACCGTGGGTCGCATGGAAACGAACCTTGGTGGTCAGCGCCTTGTGGGGGCCGTGGACTGGACCCAACAGGGACAGAGCTTCGATGGCGTCCGACTCAATGTGGCCAAGGATTGGGGCAAAGTGTACTTCGTCGCGTACAAGATCGGTGACGAGACTGCGCCCGCGATCGCTGCGGACAACGAACTTTATGGCGCGTACGCTACCGTGAGTGACGTCGGACCGGGTGCCCTCGACCTATACGCATTGTATAACCGGACCGAGGGGGCCGTTGAGACCGACCAACAGTCGTTCGGAGCGCGGTATGCCTTTGATGGTTCCGTGACCGGGCGCTTTGAAGGCACGTTGCAGACGGGCACCCGCTCAGGCGCCGATGTTTCGGCCTACATGTTCGGCGCGCGCCTCGGCAAGGGCTTCGCGGACGGTAAGGCGGCGATGACGCTCTGGTACGATTACCTGTCCGGTGATGACGCCGCGACGGCCGAAAACGAGGTGTTTCACACGTTATACGCGACGAATCATAAGTTCTATGGGTACGCGGACCTGTTCCTGAACATCCCGGTGCACACGAAGAATGCCGGTCTTCAGGATATGGCCGTCAAGCTGGCCTGGCGTCCCCAGGCGGACATCAGCTTCGGGGCGGACTTCCACTCGTTCAGCGCGGCCGAACAGGGGACGCTGTCCACCAGCCACTTCGGTAACGAGTTGGACTTCACGCTCAGCCACCGTTACTCAGCGAATATGAGTGCGACGGTCGGATTCGCGCGGGTGCTTCAGGACGATGGCTTCGCGGAGATCGGAAGACTGTCCGAGGACATGACGTGGTTCTACGTCATGCTGAACGCCATTTTTTGAGCTATTTGGCTCGGTGTAGGCTGGAGCCGCCCACCACCCCTTGCGGTGGGTGGCCCTCACCTTCCGATTGCTCCTTTCAAGGTCCCACCGAGAGGAGTTTCCATGTTCCGCCGCTCTATTGTCACAGCGCTTGCGGTGATCGCGCTGTCGCCGCCCGCCGTCAGTGCCCAATTGTCCCTCGCTCAGGCTCTGGACGGGATGCCGTTTCGAGAGATCGGCCCGGCCATCATGGGTGGCCGCGTGGCGGACGTCGCACCTCTTGAGTCGAACCCGGCCAAGTTCTACTTGGGACTCGCGACCGGCGGTGTGTGGCTCACGGAAAACAACGGCATGTCGTGGACGTCGCTCTTCGATGATCAGCCTTGCTCGTCCATCGGGGACGTGACGGTCAACCAGGCCAACCCGAACGTGGTCTGGGTTGGCACGGGAGAGCCGCAGAACCGTCAGAGCTCTCCCTGGGGGTGCGGCGTCTTCAAGTCGATGGACGGCGGGCGCACCTGGGCGGATATGGGCCTGAACGACACCCGCCACATCGGTCGGATCATGGTGCACCCGAGCGATCCCGACATCGCGTACGTCGCGGCCGTCGGTCACCTGTTCGGCCCGAACGAGGAACGTGGCGTCTACAAGACTTCGGATGGGGGCGCCACCTGGGACAGAATTCTGTACATCGATGAACACACGGGCGCGATCGATCTGGTGATGGACCCGTCTGATCCGCACACGCTGTTTGCCGCGATGTATCAGCGCGAGCGAAAGTCGTTCGGCTTCAGTGCCGGGGGCGGTGGAAGCGGCCTGTACCGGACCCACGACGGCGGCGAAAGCTGGACCGAACTCACGAAAGGCCTCCCTGAGGGGGATAAGGGTCGTATCGGGTTGGACGTCTACCGACGCGACGGCAATCTCCTTTACGCGCTCGTTGAGTCGGATCCGCGAGGGACAGGCCTCTACAAGTCGACCGACCGAGGCGACAGCTGGGAGCAGGTGTCAGACCGTAATCCGAGGCCCATGTACTTCAGTCAGGTGCGCATAGACCCGAGTAATCCTGAGCGAATCTACCTGGGTGGTGTGTCGTTTTCGGCGTCGGACGATGGCGGAAAGACCTGGTGGGAAGGCGATGCCGCAGAAGGGGTCCACGTTGATTCCCATGCGCTGTGGATCGACCCCAACAATTCGAACTATGTGATCCTGGGTACCGACGGTGGTATTCACACGAGCTGGGACGGCGCCAAGACTTGGCGCCACCATAACAACCTCGCCATCGGCCAGTTCTATGAGATCGGCGTGGACAACAGTGACCCCTACCGAGTGTGCGGCGGCCTCCAGGACAACAGTTCCTGGTGCGCCCCCAATCAGACGACCACGCCGTACGGCTTGAAGAACCGTGATTGGGTCGACGTGTGGGGGGGCGACGGCTTCTACAACAAGATCGACCCCAACAACCCGGACATCGTCTACACGGAGTCCCAGGGTGGAAACTCGGGTCGCGTGAACCTCGCAACCGGCGAGACGCTGACCATGCGACCCTCGCCCAGACCTGAGGGAGACGAGGACGTTTCGTATCGCTACAACTGGAATGCGCCCATCGCGGTGTCAGAACACAATTCGAACACCGTGTATGTTGCGAACAACCATGTTATGCGCTCGCGGGACCAAGGCCTGACATGGGAAGAGGCCAGCCCAGATCTGACACGACAGATCGATCGTGACTCGTTGACCATCATGGGTGAACTCGTGACCTCGACGACACTTTCCCGTCACGATGGACAAAGCGAGTTCGGCACCATCTCGGTGGTTGAGGAATCGCCAATGTCTGCCGACGTATTGTACGCGGGCACGGACGACGGCAACCTGCAGGTCACCCAGGACGGTGGCTCCACGTGGACGAATGTTGTGGGGAACATCCGCGACTTGCCGGCCATGTCCTACGTGAGTCGAATCGATGCCTCCCATCACGTCGCGGGGAGGGTGTACGCCTCGTTCGACCGGCATTGGCAGGACGACTACCGCCCGTTTGTGTACGTCAGTGAGGACTTCGGCGCCTCTTGGCAGAAGATCACGAACGGATTGCCGGACTGGTCAGTCAACGCCGTGAGGGAACATCCGCACAGTGAAGGACTTCTTTTCGTTGGCAACGAAATCGGGGTGTTTGCGTCCATCAATCGCGGCGAGTCGTGGAGCCGCATGACCGGGATGCCGACGGTGCCTGTGGACGACATCGTCGTGCACCCGCGTGACAACGACCTCGTGCTCGGCACACACGGACGCAGCATCTGGATTCTGGACGACCTCTCGCCGCTGGAACACATGAGTCGAGGTATGGTGGCCGACCAGCCGGCGTATGTCTTCCCGGTCGAGACGGCGACCCAGGTATTCCGGCTGGGAGGATGGCCTTTCTGGGGCGATCTCTATGAAGCAGACAACCCGCCGGACGGTGCCATCGTCCGTTATTGGCTCGCGGCGGAGACGGAAGACGTCACGGTGAAGGTCCTGTCACCGACCGGGCAGACCGTGCGGGAGCTTGAAGCGTCGGGGGACGCGGGTCTCAATCAGGTCATCTGGGACATGCGCGAAGAGGCCCCCGTCAACGTGCCACCGCAGGCTGGCGGCGGTGGCCGGGGCGGTGGCGGTGGTGGCGGTCGCGGGGGTGGGGCACCCAATGGACCCCTCGTGCTTCCCGGTACCTATCTCGTGCAGTTGGAGGCTGCGGACCAGGTCGTCCAGCAGGAAGTGACGATTCGCCTGGACCCGCGTGCCGAAACCAACATGACCGCGCTGCGCGCGCGCCAAGAAGCCGCACGTAGTGCCGCGAGCATATCTGGCACGATCACGCTTGCCACGCGGGCGTTACAGAGGCTCACGGGTCAGATCGACGACGCAAAGGCGCTGCTGAAAGACGTCGACGGCTCTGACGAGCTGAAGGCCGAGGCCGAGGCGCTGAGCGCGGCCATCGACTCCGTGCGGAGCGACCTGCAGAACGCGAATCCAGGCCGAGCCGCATCCGGGGTGGAGAGCAACGGCGGGGCACCGAGCGGAGACGTAGTTTGGGCCTTGGATCGGGCATGGGGAGTCCTGCCGTCGCTGGTTGAGCGTGTGAATGAATTGATTACCGCTGACGTACCCGCATTCAATAGGAAGCTCGATGACGCGGGGGTGCGACCGGATCCCGGAGAGCCGGTCGTGATGCCGCCTCGGCGCGGCGGCTGACGCCGATGACAGCGAAACCAGGTAGCCCCACAGCAGCGATGCACAGATGACAGCAGGCGATCCACAGGGAGGAACGCCGAACAAGCCCGCGCGCCCTGGGCGTCGTTCCGGTGACGAGGAAGTTGGGGCGATTTTGGAGCGCGCTGCGGACCTACAAGGTCGGTCCGTTGCCGTCACGGATGGGGCCGCCCGCGGCCTGACGTTGGCGGACCTTCGCCAGATCGCCGAAGAGGCAGGCATCGATCCGCGGTTTGTCGATTTGGCATCTGCGGACCTTGCTGCTCCGGTGAAAGGCACCGGAATCGCCCCTAGCCGGCGGTGCATACAGATGGCGCTCGAACTCAACCATTCCCGGCGAAATCGACGACAGCGATCGCGATCGGATTTTGCAAGCCATTCGCTCCGTCTTCGGAACAAAGGGTGAGGTGGCCGACGTGTTCGGGCGCATGGAATGGAGCTTCGATGAGGGGACCGGCCCCGTGATTATTGGTATCACGAGCCGAGACGGAGTCGTCGAGATCGACGTCGCTGCGGAGAAGGCGGGCGAGGTGGGTCTGATCTATGGAATGATCGTTCCGTTCGGTGGAATTCTAGGCGGAGCGGCGGTTGCGAAGTTGTTCGTTCTGACGGGTGGCCTCGCAGCGATCCCGGTCGTCGCGGTCGCGGGCTTGTCGTATTTGGGGGTCCGGATAGGCTGGGGGATGCGTTCCAAGTGGTGGGAGCGTCGCATTGGTCGGATCACGGAGCGCATTGGGTCCATCGTACAGGAAGTGACAGCGCTGCCACCGGCGTCAGGAGAGGACGGGGTGTCGTGAGGAGCACTTGAAATGGGCTGGTGGGGCCGGGCGACGAGGCTGCTCGTTGGCCTGTTTCTTGGCGGGACGGCGCTCGCGGTCACGAGCTGCAAGGCGCCGCCGGTCGCCCAGAGCCCGTCGAGTCTGCAGGGGGCGATCTCGGATGCCGATTTCGCGGCTCTGGTCGCTCGGATCTCCGAGCCAGGTGGCTTCTTCGATACCGATAACCTGATCTCGAACGAGGGTGGGTATCTGAAGGTCGTCGATGCCTTGGCTCGACTCGGCCTGAAGGGCGGCGCGTACGTCGGCGTGGGTCCGGATCAGAGCTTCTCCTATATCGCCGAGCTGCGCCCCGACATCGTGTTCATGACCGATGTCCGTCGGGACAACATGCTGCAGCATTTGCTGCTAAAGGCGCTCATGGAGCGGGCGCCGACGAGGGTCGAGTTCCTTGCTGGGTTGCACGGCCGTGTCCCACCGAGCGACGCCGTCGACTGGGGTGAAAGATCGGTAGACGACGTCATGAGTTACATCGATCAGTCCGGGCCGCTGGTGGACCTAGAGGCCCTGCGAGATGAGGTTGCGACCGCGGTGCGCGAGTACGGCCTCCCCCTCACAGTGGAGGACTATGCCACGATTGGTCGTTTTCATCAGACCTTCATAGACGCAGGCCCGAGCTTGCGCTTCACGAGCTTTGGCCGCCCTCCGCGGCCGTACTATCCGACCTACCGACAGCTAGTGCTGAAGACCGACTTCGATGGAGATCAGTCATCGTATCTGGCGTCCGCTGAGCGGTATGAAGTGGTTCGAGCGCTACAGTTGTCGAACCGGATCGTCCCGGTCGTCGGCGACATGTCCGGCCAGCGGGCGATTCGTGAGATGGGTGTTGTGATGCGGGCGATGGGCGCGGAGTTGGAGGCATTCGACACGTCAAATGTGGAGTTTTATCTGTGGCGCGGAGGCACGTTCGAGGCGTGGCGCGCCAATCTAGAATCGATGCCCTTGGCGGATGATGCGGTCATTATTCGCAGTTATTTCCCTACCGGGGGCGGCTACCACCCTTCCACCGTGCCGGGTTATTACAGCGCGCAAACCTTGCAGCCCGGGTCCGTGCTCATCGAGGGCGGATTTCGCAGTTATTGGGATGCAGTGACGCGTGGCATCATCTCGCTGGGCCCGATCGGATAGGCGGCTCCGTGATCTTGACTGAAACTATATCGAAGATATATCGTACGATACACTGTACGACCTATCGCACATGAGATCGAATGATCAAGCCGCTGGATATCAGATAGGAGCTACGAAAATGAGAGCACGAGCATTCTGCGCGAGAAGTCCCTTTGACTTCGATTGGTTATTCGATTGGGACATCGGGGCCGGCCCTCGCACCAAGAGTCGTCGCCCCGGCCGAGGCCCGGGCCGTCGATTTTTCAAGCAAGGCCAGGTCCGCCTTGCCCTCCTCTCGCTGATCCAGGAGAAAGCTGGCCACGGCTACGAGCTGATGAAGCGCCTGGAAGAGCGCTCCGGCGGCACGTACAAGGCGAGCGCCGGCACCGTCTACCCCGTCCTGCAACAGCTTGAGGACGAAGGGCTCATCAAAGTCCAAGAGGAAGACGGTAAGAAGATCTACCACCTCACCGACGCGGGCGCGGAGGAAATGCTCCTGCACGAAGATGCCATCGACGGCATCTGGAAACGGGCGACCGGCTGGAAAGATTGGGGTGCGAACATGGGCCCCGAGTCCGCTGAGATCTGGGGCAGTTGGGGGCGACTGACCAAGGCGGCGTTCAAGGCCTCGGCGCGCTCGGACTTCGAGCAGACCGAGAAGATTCGTGAGGTCTTGGACAAGGCTCGGAAGGAACTAGAGGATCTGTAGCTTCCGGTAGGTCGGGGTCCGGTGTGAGTTCCAGCCGACAACGACGATCGAAGGCGGTCCCTGAGTACGGGGACCGCCTTCTTTCGCTCGGTCGCTTCGCGTAACCTTGACGGAGTCATCCGCGCGCCGGGTGGCCCTTACGCTGACTGTCACGAACTCAATGGTTACACAGCTTTCTGGTGTCCGGTATCGCAAGCCGGAACAGGCCGACGGATTTCCGTTCACGGTTCCCTCGATCGCGAGCTTCAATGAGATGGAGCTTGAATCTCCCGTTACGGTCCTTGTTGGGGAGAACGGCACGGGCAAATCAACCTTCATGGAAGCGTTGGCGATCGCTTGCAAGCTTCCAGCCGTGGGCTCGGCCCGGCTCGAGACCGACCGGACGCTCGGGGCCCAACGTGAACTCGCGAGCCGGCTTCGGCTCATGTGGCGAGGTCGCACACACCGAGGCTTCTTCCTGAGGGCGGAAGACTTCTTCGGCTTTCAGAAGCAACTCGCGTCGGCGCGGGCCGAGCACGAGGCCGAGGTTACGCGCATCGACAAAGATCTCGCCAGCTCTTCACTCTATGCCCGAAACCTCGCAAAAGGGCCGCATAGGGCATCGATCGGTGCCATGGAGGGTCGTTATGGCAAGAACCCAGACGCGGCATCTCACGGCGAGGCGTTCTTGAATCTCTTTCTTCAACGCCTCGCCCCGCAGGGCCTCTTTCTCCTAGATGAGCCTGAGGCAGCGCTCTCAGCTCAGAGTCAGCTCGGCTTCTTGTCGATGATTCGGGACGCAGTGCAGACCGGTTCACAGTTCATCATCGCGACCCACTCGCCGATCCTGATGGCCATTCCGGGCGCGACGATCTACTCGTTCGACCACGGTGCGATTAGCCCGGTCGCGTACGATGATCTCGAGTCGGTAACATTGGTTCGGGACTTCCTGCAGGCCCCCGAACGCTACCTGCGTAGGATTTGGGGGGATGCAGAGTAGGCAGGCCTTGGTTGCGCCCGAGGGGATGGTTCGCCCGATTGCGGATGTATCAATACGAGGAGACGGATGCCGGAACTTCGTTTCCAGAGGATCGGTTTCCAGCATCGATCCTTGGAACGTCGACCCTCGTAACGTCGATCCTCGTAACGTCGACAGCCATAGCGTCGATACGCACTTCCTCGATTCCTCCAGTGAGCGTCGAAAACGATGAAAGGTTTTTGCCTAGCCCTTTTCCTCGCGGTGTCCGTGCCGTGTTTTGCGTCCGCCCAAGGGCTCACGCCTGAACAAGCCGGCCGCCTAGACGCGGTCTTCTCTGACATGCAAGCGCTCGATGCCCCCGGCGCCTCCGTCGCGGTGATCCGGCGCGGGCAGATCATCTATTCCAAGGGTTTCGGTAGTGCCCAGATCGAATACCAAGTGCCGATCACGCCAACGACCGTCTTTCACGTGGCATCGGTCTCGAAGCAGTTCACCGCGATGGCGGTCCTGCTCTTGGTAGTAGACGGCAAACTCGGCCTCGATGACGACATTCGGGAGCATATGCCGGACGTCTCCGACATGGGGGCGGTGGTCACTCCGCGACATCTGCTGCACCACGTGAGCGGTGTCCGAGACCAGTGGGAACTCCTCGCGATGGCGGGCTGGCGGCTCGACGATGTGATCACGAAGGAGCATGTGCGGAGGCTTCTCTTGCTACAAGAGGAACTCAATTTCGAGCCCGGCGCTGAGTATATGTACAGCAACATGGGCTTTAGCCTCGCCGCGGATCTCGTGGAGAGGGTGGCCGGAATGCCGTTCTCGGAGTTCGTAGACGAGCGCATCTTTCAGCCGCTGGAAATGCACCTCACGCATGTGCACGACGATCATGAGATGGTCGTCCCCAACCGAGCCTATTCCTACAGGGAGACGCAGGACGGCTACCGGAACGCGGTACTCAGCTACGCGAATCACGGCGCGACAAGCCTCTTCACCACCGCCGAGGATCTGGTCAATTGGCTGGACAACTTCCGTGTGCAGACAGTCGGCGGTCCAGCGGTCTTGGAGGAGATGACCACGCGTGGCGTGCTCAACAATGGCGACACAATCCCCTATGCGTTGGGAATAGGATGGGGAGACTACCGGGGCCTGAGGAATCTGGGGCACGGTGGATCTGACGCGGGATTTCGCAGTCAGGTGATGTGGTTTCCTGACCACAATGTCGGGATCGCTGTGCTCTCCAATTTCGGGTCTGCGAACCCGGGGCTGCGCGCCCGTCAGGTCGCTGATGTGGTGCTCGGCGACGTGCTGGAGCCTGCGCCGGAGCCCGCGGAGGCTGCGATCGCGCCGGAGTCGGAGCAGGACCAGGCTCCCGTGCAATCGAATGTGGACCTATCCCAGTTCTTGGGCACCTACTACAGCCCGGAGATCGAGACCTTTTATCAGGTTAGGGAAGTGGAGAGCGGGCTCGTCGTCTACCATTTGCGCTTCGGTGAAATCAGGCTCGTTTCCGGCCCCGACGATGACACATTCCTGGGCGGCCAATGGTTTTTGAATAGCCTCGCGTTCACGAGGGATGCCGCCTCAAGAGTCGACGGCTTCCGGCTGACCGGTGGCCGCGTACGCAACCTCCGTTTCGTGAAAGTGGCCACCCCGTTGCCGCGTGAATAATGACCCCTCCGCCTCCGACGAGGCCGCCGACTTCCAGGTCCACGAGAATTTCGAACGCTTCAGCCAGAAATTCGATATCTACTCGCGTGCGTTTTGGGACTCTGAAATACGCACCGAAAAGACCGATCGCTTCTTCGAGACGTACCGGACGCCACTCAAGAAGTGGAAGACTGTAGAGGGCTTTTCCCAACGCGACTACGCGCTGCGCAACGCGTCGTGGCATCTTCCGGATATTTTTGCGGAGTTGAAGGAAAGCGAGAATCGCCGCGAGGGATTCCTTGATCCCTTCACGGTGCATCGACCCGGGCCTGAGGATCGTGTCCCTGTCGATTCGCCGGAGCAGATGAGTCGAGAGGTCAAGCACGTGGCCAAGGCCTTTGGCGCCGACTTGGTCGGCATCACGGGCTACGATGAACGGTGGGTCTACACGCATGCCTACAGTCGCTTGGGCGAGACCGAGAAGCCGCAGGAACTGCCCGAGGATCTGCCCAACGTGATCGTGATTGCCCAGGAGATGAAGAAGGACCTCCTCGACACGGTGCCCTCTGCGCTCAGCGGCGCAGCGACCGGCATCGGCTACTCGGCTGACACGCTCGTCCTTCTCGGGCTCACACAGTACATCATCAACTTGGGGTATCGAGCGGTCGCGACCATGAACGACACGGCGCTCGCTGTCCCGTATGCCATCAAGGCCGGCCTCGGGGAGTATGGTCGCCTGGGCCTACTGATCACGGAGGAGTTCGGCCCAAGGGTGCGCATCGGCAAGATCTTCACAGACCTACCGCTGTCGCACGACGTGCCCAAGTCCTTCGGCGTGAAGAAATTCTGCGAGACGTGTAGCCGCTGCGCGGACGCCTGCCCGGTGGGCGCAATCCCTAAGGGGCCGCCGACGGACGAGGTCTACAACAAGTCGAATCTCGTCGGCATCACGAAGTGGACCGTGAACGCCGAACCGTGCTTCAAGTTTTGGTCGAACCAGAACTCGGACTGCTCCATTTGTGTGCGGGTCTGTCCGTACAACCAAGACTTCACGGGCTTCTGGCCCCGCGCGTGGCGGTGGCTCGCGGGTACACGTCTACGACGTCTTGCGCTGTGGCTCGTGAATCGATTTGTGCCCGGCGACCGTGTGAGTCCCGCAGCTTGGTGGCGACGGGGGACGGAGGCCTAGGTTCCGACCTTCCTTAGGCCGTCACCAACGCCAACACGCCAGCGGTGACCCACTCCCGTTCACAATCTTGAGCGGCGCGGCGATCACGACCGTCCCAGTGGCCGGCAGCGCGTCCAGATTGCACAAACTCGTGAGCCCGAACTTCCCCGCGCCGTGCATGATCGTGTGGTTTGGAAACGGCGGATCGAAGCCACCGGCCTGGCCCGCGTCCGTGCCGATGGTCTCGACCCCGACCCCAAGAACGTCGCGGTCCTTCGCGAGCAGCTCCGAAGCGTCTGCCCGGAATCCCGGCGAGTGCGGTCCGGTTTCGTCCACATTGAGGACGGCGTCGCCGGTGCGTTTCGACCAATCGGTGCGGAGGAGGACCCAGGATGCCGCCGGAATGCGGCCGTGCTCCGCCTCCCAACGTTCGATCCATTCCGGCGTGAGTACGAAGTCAGGGTCGGCTGCCGTGTCCGCGCTCGCATCGAGTACGCACGCAGGCCCCACGAAACGGCCCACGGGAATGGTCTCAGTCGTATTCGCGGGCAGTTCCTTGCCCGTAATCCAGTGCACCGGGGCGTCGAAGTGGGTGCCGGTGTGCTCGCCCAACGTGAGCGTATTCCATTACCAGGCAGGCCCCGCATCGTCGTAGGCGCTGATCAGGTCGATGCTCAACCCCGGCGACTGTCCGAACATGTCAGGTAGTTGAATGACGGGTGTCTCGGGGCCGAGCGGCTGCGTCAGGTCGACGACACGGATCGTGCCGTCACGGAGCTCTTCGACGAGTTGGTTTAGCACGGATATGGAGGTTGGTCCGGAATATTTTCCTAGGTTGTACCAGGCCCTACTGCAGTTCAGGCAGGGGAAGTCGGTAGCCTACGCTTTGAACCCCATCGCCGCCAACGCTTCCGCCTGCTGCCGCGCCGAAGGAACGCCCCAGCCGGGTTCGTACTTGAAAACTTCCCGTAGTGGCCGGCTGCCGAAGTTCCCGTCCAAGATCTCCATGTGGTCCGCGGTAAGAAGCCCTGGATGCTCGCAGCCGCAGGCGTGAGTGAGGCGCACGAATTCCTTCCGCAGCGTGACCACATAGTTGGCCAGGCGAGCGGCCTTGTGGGTCGGGTCGAGTCCTCGCACGAGCCACTTGTTCTGCGTTGCCACGCCGGTCGGGCAGTGACCCGTGTGGCAACGTTGCGCCTGAATGCACCCGATGGCCATCATCGCCTCCCTCCCTACAGCGATCATGTCAGCTCCGAGGCAGAATGAGAGCAGACCAGTTTCGGGAAAACCCAGTTTCCCCGAACCGATCCACACGACGTCGTTCTGTACCCCCCTTTCCGCGAACACCCGATAGACCCGACTGAATCCCACCTTAAATGGGAGAGCCACGTGGTCGGAGAACGCAAAAGGTGCGGCGCCTGTGCCGCCCTCCCCGCCATCGATCGCGATATAGTCCACGCCACGTTCCTCGCTCGCCATGCGGTCGGCGAGTTCCTCCCAAAAGCCCAACTCGCCCACAGCGGACTTGATCCCGATCGGGAGTCCGGAAATCTCACCCAGCTCTTCGACGAAGTCGAGCATCTCGTCCACGGTGGAAAATTCGCGATGCCCAGACGGGCTGATGACGGTCTCGCCCATGGTAACACCGCGGATGTTCGAGATCTCTGCGGTCACCTTTGCCCCTGGCAACACCCCACCGAGCCCAGGCTTGGCGCCTTGACTGAGTTTGATTTCGATCGCGCGAACGGGGTGTTGCTGGACCTTTCGCAAAAATTCCTCGCGGTCGAAGCGGCCGCCCGGACCGCGCGCGCCGAAGTAGCCCGTCCCGAGCTGCCAAATCAGCTCACCACCATGCAAGTGGTGTGGGGAGATCCCCCCTTCGCCTGTGTTTTGCATACAACCGGCGATCATCGCGCCGCGGTTCATCGCTTCGACGGCGGCCGACGACAGTGAGCCGAAACTCATCGCGCTGGTGTTCACGGCGGAGGGTGGCCTGAAGGCGTGTTTCCGTCCGCGATGTCCGCCCAGGATCTTGGCGCACGGGAGCGGATACATTTCATCGTGGGGGCCGTCGTCGGCCTTACCTAGCGTATTGTGCTTGATGATCAGGTAGTTGCTCGACCGCTCCATGTCGTTGTCGGTGCCGAACCCTGAGTAGTTGTTCTGCTTCTTCGACGAGGCATAGATCCAGCGGCGGGAGTCGCGGGAGAAGGGCAGTTCTTCGTCGTTTGATGTGACGATGTACTGACGCAGTTCAGGTCCAATCGCTTCGAGGATGTACCTGAAGTGCCCAATAATCGGGAAGTTCCGGAGGATCGCGTGTTTGGTCTGAATCAAGTCGTAGACGACGACGAGTACGACCAGTGTGATCAGGGTGCCCCAAAACCAAGTCAAAGGTCAGCTCCAGCCAAGGAAATTGCGCCGAGTCAACGGCGGGCAGTCTCTGCACCCGCCGTGTTCCCTATGTTGAGTCTACATGTCGCCGCCGCCCCCCGCATCCGCCCATCACAGGGTTAGATTTTGGGGTCCTCCAAACCTCGGATCGATCACCACGATGTTAAAGCTTTTCGCAGCAGCACTGCTGATCGCCGCGCCCCTCGGCGCCCAACACCCTGAGTCGACCCGAGCCGCCCCCGTGGAGGGTGCGGATTTTCGCGTTTACGACAGCCGCGGGAAGGATGCGTCCTTCGCGGCGGTTCTCGCAGCGCTGCCCCAGTACGAGGTCGCGCTGGTCGGCGAACAGCACGACGACATGATCGGTCATGGCTTCCAGGCGTCGCTCCTCGCCGCGGCGTTCCAGGGCTTGCAGCCGGATCGGCTGGTGGTCTTGTCCATGGAGATGTTCGAGCGTGACGTGCAGTACATCGTGGACGAATATCTCGCGGACCTGATCTCCGAGGAGCACTTTCTCAGTAGCGCGAGGCCGTGGCCTGACTACGAGCTCCGGTACCGCCCTCTCGTGGAAATCGCACACGCCCACGGCTTGCCGGTGGTAGCTGCGAATGCCCCCCGGCGATACGTGAACAGAGTCTCCCGCGAGGGTGTCGAGTCCCTGGCTGATCTCCCTAGTTCTGCAAAGCTCTTCTTGCCTCCGCTGCCGTATCCCGGTCCGTCGGACGAGTACCGTGCCCAGTGGGATGCCGTTATGGCTGAGGCGATGGTGTCGATGAAGGCGCAGATGGACTCGGCGGCGGCCGACAGCGCCGCACCCGAGCCCGAGACGGAGCCCGAGACGGAGCCCGAGTCAGACGAAGAAAAGACGCCCCCGCAGCACTACATGGTCAGCCCCAACGTGATCTACTCGCAAGCCTTGTGGGACGCGGCCATGGGGCACGGAGTCACAGCCGCGCTGGGTGCACATCCCGGCTCGCTCGTGATCCATATGGCCGGGTCATTCCACGTCGCACGTGGGACGGGTATTCCCGAGCGTATTGCCGACTATCGCCCTGGCACGCGAGTACTCTCCATCGTGATGGAGGCGGTCGACGACATCCACGCCTGGGACAACGAGAAGTACCGGGAACTCGGTGATTTCGTGATCCTCACCAAGAAGCCGGCCGCATCTGAGGGCAACTAGAAGCCCCGCAGCAGCTGGGCCTTAGGCGCTGCTGTACTTCTTCAACAGCCTTCTAGCCGCCGCTCGGCAAGAATACCTGCGTGCGAATGGCCCACGTGCGACCGCGCATCAAGTAGATGGTGACAACGGGTCCAGTGAGGGTCTTTCCTGCCTGTTCGCCTGCTCTGACCTCGATCATATAGTTCCCGAACACCTGGGCCATCCCGCCGCTGGCATCGAAATCGAGCATGAAGGCTTCGACGTCTCCGTAATCGCCGGCGACCTCGGCGAAGTATTCTCGGATCGCTGTTCGGCCGCGTATGGGCGTCCGGTCGTGTGGAATCAAGACGGCGTCGGGCCAGTAGCTTTCGGCGAGCGCGTCGATGTCGTCCGTACTCCAAGCGGTGCTCCACTCGAGGAGTACGTCGGCGATGCGGTCGAGCACCTCGGCATTGTACTCTGCTCGGATAGCCCCGATGTCGATCCGTTGGTACCCGGGCGCTTGAGCGCCCACGCACGAGGGTGCGAACACGACGGCTGCCGCGATGAGATAGGCTGAGCGCTTCATGGGGCGACGTCAGGTCCTGAAGAAGGCCGAGGGAACCAGCTTCTACGGGGACAGGTCAGCCGGGTCAAGCGTTGAGAGAACGCTGCCCAACCAGCGTAGAGGACGTGCGCTCACGAGCGAGGCTCGAGCCTCAGGACCCTTCCGTCTGTGGTCGTCACGTACAGTTCGCCCCGGGCGTCTTCGCCGAACGAGGTGATGCCCCCAAGCGGGTCGACTTCGAGTTCCACGGGGTCGGTGGCGCCTCCGTTGTTATCCAGCCGGAAGGTTCGTATCCAACCAGCGCAGTAGTCCGAATACACATAACGGCCGGACAAGGCTGGAATCAGGAGCCCGCGGTACTCGAAGCCGCCGGTGACTGAGCACCCGTCGGCATGCCCGTAAACAGCAACGGGGAAGGTCAGTCCGTCCGCTTCACACCCGCCGCCCCCGAAGCATTCAGCTCCCTCCATGACGTTCCACCCGAAGTTCAGTCCCGAGGCCTTGATGGGAACCGCGTTGATCTCCTCCCACCGATCTTGGCCAACGTCGGCGACGTAGAGATACCCGCGGCCATTGGGTTGGAAGGAGAACCGCCACGGGTTCCTAAGGCCGTAGTGCCAGATTTCAGGCGCGTGCGTCAAGCTCCCAACGAACGGGTTGTCCGGAGGAATGCGGTAGGGCGGACTGAAATCACTGACCACGTCGACGCGGAGAATGCTGCCGAGCAGCGTTTGGGTGTTTTGCCCGTTACCCCGAGGATCGCCACCACCGCCACCGTCGCCCAGCCCGATGTAGAGCATCCGGTCCCGACCAAAGGCCAGCTGGCCGCCATTGTGGTTGGGAAACGGCTGCGCGACGGAGAGGTAGAGTTCGGCGCTGTTCGGATCAGCCCGATCCCCTTGATCGATGTCTCGATAGCCTTCGACGCGTGTGTTGCCGTCCAGATCCGTGTAGTAAACGAAGAAGCGCCCTGTTGCTCGAAAGTCGGGATCGAACACGAGCCCAAGAAGGCCCTGTTCTCCTTCGTAAAGCACGCGGTCGGTGATGTCGAGGAACGGGCTCGAGACGAGTTGTCCGTCGCGGATCACGCGGATTCGGCCGGGCTGCTCCACCACGAACAGCCTCCCGTCAGCCAGCGGGGAAGTGGCGTAGACCGGTGCCTCCAGTCCGACCGCCACGGCTACGAATTCGACGTCGAGCGGAAGCGCGGCGGGATCAGACCCGCCGGGCGCGGTCGTTGTGCTACACCCCGTGAGCGAGCAGATCGCGAGGGCTAGGGTGGTCCGACCCGTCTTCCCCGTCTTCAGGACCCGGAGGCTGATCTGCCTCGACCCGTCAGTGGAAAGTTGACTCCGAAGGTGATCGTTTGCGGGTCGAACGGGACGCCATCAAGAAAAACCCAGCGGAGTTCGATCTGAGAGCCGAAAAATTCTGCTACCGTCCCAGACTTGAGTCCGAGCAGTACGCTGAAGCCTCGTATCGTCTCGCGCGGGCCTCCGGGTCCGGACGTGAAAATGGAATTTCGCCAGGCCACGCCGCCGCCGGCGTAGAGCCCACCGCGACGCCCCCCCGGAATGACCACCGCCTCGAGGTTGTATTCGCGCTCCCTGAGGCCACGGACAAAAGTCAGGTCAGTGTTCGGCGCGAATTCCAGCCTGCCGTTGCGCAGGAGGGGGATGCGCGCCTGAACCCCGATTATGGCGCCGTTGGATTTGTCGTCGTACCCGAAGTGGATGCCCGCCAGAATTTGGGGCCATGGCAACTTCACTTCGTCCTGCCGGCCTCGGCGCTGTGCGTCGGCCGCAGTCGGGAGGAAAAGTGCGAACGCGGTGATGATCAGGCCACCGCGAAGGGACCACGTTTTTATCGGGTTCATGGTTGGAAGTCCGGCGCGCTCACGTGCGTCAAGATCGGGCGAGCCCTTGGTGAAGAGTCGAGTGGCCGCTGCATGCTGGTGGGTCTGAGCCTCGCCTCAAGAGACGAATCCATGCTGTAGAGTCGCACATTTGCTCCTGCGGACCAGAAGCAGTGTGGTCCCCCGGCGTCTCGAACAGCCAGGGGGACGTCGGTCCAATGGATTGTGTGAGTCATGTGTTGAAACGCGGCGGCTCGTGATCTCGTCAGGAGTGAGGAACGTGGGGACAGCGCGTGATGCCCCGCTGCGATGCGGACGCGATCCAACCTTTGTCTAGGTGGTGGCGTCCAAATCGCTACAAGCGCAGGAATGACGGTCCACCGAGGGGGGGAAGGATGATGATGAGCGGATTCAGAGTAGCGTCGCTGTTCCTATGCTATAGTGTGATTGGACTTGGCGGTGACTACGTGGAGGACGCCTTCGCGCAGACCGCGTACGACGATGATCGCTTCGAGTACGACTTCGCGCAGGACTTCGATGTAGACGTCGACGTTCAGGTCGAGGTAGACCCCGAAATCGTGGTGCATGTCCGCAACGGCGGCGGTTCGTGCTCGTTCGAAGTCGACCGGACCTTGAACATCCCAGCGTCGCTCGCAAACCAACTCGCTGTTCATGCGGGTTCTGGCGAGTTGAACATCGAAGGGCGTCAGGGGCTCAATCACATTGAAGTCGTCGGCGCCGTCTGTGCTTCGCGAGAGGAGTACTTGGACGACCTCACGCTCAGCGTCGATCGCAACGGCTCTGAGATCATCCTCTCGGCGCATTATCCTGAGAGCAGCCGCCGGAGTTGGAGCGGCAACAACACCGCCAAGATCGATCTGACCATTCTAGTGCCCCTCGGCATGGACTTGGACATCGAGGACTCCTCGGGTGGCATGGAAATCTCAGGGTCAGGTGCACTCCGCATTGATGACTCGTCCGGAGAAATCGAAGTCCGTGGCGCGAGCGGGTCCGTTTGGATTGATGACTCGTCCGGGTCTCTCAGGGTCTCCGGTGTCTCTGGCGACCTCGAGGTCATTGATGGCTCGGGGTCGATCACCATCGAAGATGTGCGTGGCTCTGTAACGCTGAATGACGGTTCAGGCTCGATCCAGGTCAGTGAAGTCGGTCAGGACGTCCTGGTGGACGACGACGGTTCAGGCTCAATCAGCGTCACGAACGTCGCGGGCAACTTCACCGTCAGCGATGACGGTAGCGGCAGCATCAGCCACAGTGGCGTCGAGGGCTCGGTCAACGTGCCTGCCAAGAAGGAACGCCGGCGTCGCCGCGGGAACTAGTTTCCGCCCCGAGTAGCAGAAGGGCCCGACAGCTTTGGCTGGCGGGCCCTTCGTGCATTCAGCCCTCCCGGCAGACCGAGGTAGGTCAGCGCAGGCGTTCAGCTAACTGGACGAGGTGGTCGAGCACGCCGGTAGCCCCGTAGGCGATCGTGCCGTCGCCCTCCACCAGATACACGAGCGCGGGGTGCGCCACGTCGCCGGTCTGCTCGTCCCTCTCTCGCACCATTTGGAGCGCGTCGAGGGCAGCGTTCACCGCTTCGATCGATCCACTCACCACGAAATCCCGGTCCGGGTCCAGTTCGAACTGTTCTACGAGTGCCGGTAGCCTTCCCGGCGTATCCCGCCACGGGTCGAGCGTGAAGACCACGATCGGCATATCGCGGCCGAGTTCGAGGCGCGCGCCGCGAGCGCTGTGAACGACCATCGGGCAGATGGTCACGCAGTGTCCGAACGCGAACGTCACGAAGGCCTGCTTGCTCGAGAGGCTCTCTAGCGTGAACGGGTCACCTCTCTGATCGACCAAGTCCGCCATCACCGGCCAAGGGCGATCCAGCCGTGGGTACGTCTCGGGTAGTGGCTCACCCACCGCCATGCCCATGGGGTTGAGCGAAGGCGCCGGCAGCTGGGCGTCGACAACCTTCAGGCCAGCAAGCGCGAAGCCAGTGATCACGAAGACGACCGTGCCCCCTAGGAGGCCGCGGCCGGACGGTTGCGTGACCAGATGGGCGAGCGTTGCCCGCACTTCAGTGCTCCAGCCTGTGTAAAGCGCGAGGAGCATGGCCGGCGGCTGACCGATCAGAAGGAGCCAGCCCTTGGCGTCAGGCAGCCCGTTGTCCGTGACGTTGAAGCAAACCGCACGCGCCCGTGCGACCCACTCCGGGACCCCGGGCAGGGTGAAGAGCGCGAAGCCCCACCACGCCACAGAGACAACTAGGATGAATCCGACCGCCCCTAGAGGCCACCTGTCTTGATTTCGAATCATGATTGAATATCGCCCCTATGAACACGGAAGGGGCGGGGCCGTATGACCCCACCCCTTCCAACCCATTTCACTGTTGTGCTACCCGATCTGCCACATCGCCGACAGAAGTTTCCAGTTGGCGAAGTAGTAGACGATAAAGGCGACCAAGAAGATCATCACCAGGATCATGGTGCCGGGCATCATGCCCAACTTTCCATGTTCCTCGAGTTCGACGTCTTCCGTCGGCAGCTCCAGGAACGGACGGTTATACACGCCCGGAGGCACGGTGCCTGCCAAGGCCACGTCGGTACAGTCATCCCCAAGCGGCTTGCCGAAGAAGACAGACCAGACGGTGATCAGGATGTACATGCCACCACCCACCGCGCCGAGCAGGCCACCGATGGCCATGATGCCCAACAGAAGATCGACCGCCGGTGAGAACGCGACGTCGAACGGCGCACCCGTGAAGGTGATGTCCCAGTGCCGCCGCGGCACGCCGAAGCTTCCCGCGAACGTCATCGACAGAGAAAAGATCAACATGCCGATGCTGAACACATAAGGTTGCCACCTGGCCATCCCGTAGAACGCCACTTTCTTTCTGAAAATCAACGGAATCAGGTAGTAGGTGATGCCCATGAAGGCCATCGCCGTTCCGCTCACGACCGTGGCGTGGAAGTGCCCCGGAATCCGCAGCGTATTGTGCGCGATGATGTTGATCTGCTCGGTGCCGAAGGTCACGCCGGTAATGCCGCCGACGAAGCCGAAGATGACCACCGAAAGAACCAACGAACTGAAGCCAGGGTCACCCCACGGCGCCCTCCGCAGCCATCCGAAAATGCCCTGCGTGAAGCCGCGCAGCCTCATGCCCATCTCGATGCCGGCGGGTACGGTGAAGCCGTGGAGCATCGACGCGAGCACCGCCATGTACATGAAGTACGACGTGTTCACGATCTTCCACGCTGGACCGAATCCTGGATCCACGAGAAGGTGGTGCGCAGACGCCATCGAGATGAACAGGATGTAGAGCACGAAGGCCGTGCGACTGATCTTCTCATTGACGACCACCGCACCGACCGTCAGCGCGCCAAGCAGATACCAGATCGAGACCATCGCGGCCACGTTGATCTGCTGAGATGAGTGCCCAAGGCCCCACCACACCATGCGGTAGACCTCAGGGTCGACCGTCAGCCACTCGGGATTGATCGACCAAATGAAGGTCGGGATGTAGATCGCGGCACCGTGCAGCAGCGTGATCGCCGCAATGATCGCCGCGGTGATCGCACCGAAGGTGACGAGCGGCACAGAGCCCTCGTAGGTCTTCTCTCGCTTCGCAATCACGATGGTGCCGAAGAAGACCGCCGTAACGATGATCGCGCCCACAGCGAAGAGAATCACGCCGAGGTAGAACAGTGGGTGAGCCCTCAAGGGCACGTAGGACGTGAACAGCACGTCTGCCCGGCCTGTGAACATGGTCCACTCGACCATGCCCATGCCGATCACCATGAGGGCGAACGCCACCCAACCAAATTTTGGTGTCGCCACTCTAGAGCTGAGTATCACCGCCGACGCGAAGTACAGGACCGCCATCTCAAAGAACAGGATGAAGAAGATGAGCATGTTCATCCCGTGCACCGTCAGGATCCGGTAGAACCAGACGGCGTCGAGCAGATGAACCGCCTGCCAGCGCGTGAGCAGCACGAGGATCGCTGCGATGCCACCAATAAGTAGCGCCACCGTGGCGACAACTGCATTGGCCTTGATCAGAGCATCGGCGGCTTTGTGGACCTTAAGCCCTGTCGTAGGACAGGTACGGAATTCGCCCGCAGGCGCGGTGGTGCTCATGGCTGGCCTCCGGCTTCCGTGACGAGAATCTTGCCGACCATGAGGTGGTGGCCCACGCCGCAAAATTCGTTGCATACGATCCGATAATCGCCCGCTTCCGTTGGCGTGACGCGCAGACCGTAGTCATAGCCCGGCACCACTTGGAAGTTGACGTTGAACGGATAGAGGTTGAATCCGTGGTTCACGTCCCACGAAGAGAGATGGAGTGTGTACTCAGATCCCTGTTGGAGCTGCAGGATCGGAGTCCATTGCCACATCTGTCCGAGCAGGTACACCTCTGCGCCGGCAGGCGGCGCCACGACCGGGATTCCGTTTTCGGTACCGACCTGGTAGTCCGCCACGAACTGGTCGTACCGAGCCCGATAGGCAACGGGATCAACCCTCGCGCGGATACCTGACGGATTCTGGCCTCCGCGGAAATGCCACAGCGGCATCATCGCGAAGAGTACCATACACCAAATAAAGGCGATGGTGGCCCAGATCTTCTCGGACTTGTGGGCGGGTTTCCACCAGATGCGTTCGGGAGACGTTACGCCTGTAGTGTGCATTGCGTATCCCCCCTACGGCAGGGTAGCTGTGGGGAGACTCAAGATCTCCCACAGCCCCCATCCGGTGAATACGACCAGCATGATCGTCATCCCCAGCGCGAGCAGCACAAAGGGTCGATCATAGAATCGCTGGCCCCAAGGAATCTCTTCCAGCCCGTCTGGGCCGGGGGTCGTTTCATCCATCGTTTTGGCCTCCAAGTGGTGTTGGTACCGCTGCTACAAAACCACTGGATCCGCGAAGGGGAGGGTCGCGTGGGCCAGATCCAATTACTTCAAAATCAAACTATACGGGGGTCACCTCGGTGCGCGAGAGGTCAGCAACTGTTGTGTCGTTAAAAAACGAGCGTACGGCGATCGAGGTGCTCTTCCATCGTGTATGCGCGGCGCAGGGGTCGGCGTCACTACATTCGCTACGCCCGAGTAGACACGGAGAGGCATCAACGAGGTCGTCGAAGTTCTCGACCACCTTCGTGAGCAACATGTCTTCGGGGCGGAGCGCGAGCTCAAATCCACCATGCGGACCCCGTGTGGACCGCAGCACGCCTCCCCGAGCAAGCACATGCAAGATCTTGGAGAGATAGTTGCGAGGGACATCGAGGGCGACGGCAATGTCGTCCACGCGGACTGGGCCGCCGGCGCCATGCGTGGCCAGATGGATGACTGCTTTCAACGCGTACACCGAGGTCTGCGAAAGAATCATGGTGGGGTTGTAATTTGCATTGATGTAATTAACATGATGATATGACCAATAGCTTTCCGACACAAGCATGATCCGGCGTTTTCGCGCGTGGGGGCGTATCGTTCTCGCCCGCCTCGACGGTTGGTTCAATAGCCTCTACACCTGGCGCTACAACCCCCTGTATCACTCAGGTGCGTTGGTTGTGGGGTGTTTCGTGATCCTGCTGTTCACAGGCCTTTATCTGCTGCTCTTCTACCGCATTGGCAGCCCGTACGAATCCGTGGGCAACATCACCGCCCAGTGGTGGGGCGGGAGGTGGATTCGGGGACTGCATCGGTACATCTCGGACATGGCCATTGTGGCGACGGTCGTTCACGCCGCCCGGATGTTCGTACAGGGCCGTACATGGGGTCCCCGAGCCCTCGCGTGGATGTCAGGCGTGGTGCTCCTGGGCGTCTTCTTTCTTTGCGGCTGGACCGGTTACGTCATGGTCTGGGATGTACATGGGCAGGTGCTGGCGACGGAGGGTGCGCGAATCATGGATGCCCTCCCGATTTTTGCCGGGCCGATTCGTCGGACGTTCGTGGGAGAGGAAGCGCTGCCTCAGGCGTTCTTCTTCTTGAACCTCTTCGCCCACATCCTGATTCCCGTCGGGATCGCGTTGGTCCTGTGGATTCACGTCTCACGGCTTGCGCGCACCTACTTGATGCCGCCCAAGCCCCTCTTCTGGACCATGACGGGTCTGTTCACCTTGGTCGCGATCGTGTGGCCGATCGGGATGGCGCCAAAAGCTGACCTCTTGAGGCTTCCGACCGAGGTCCCGTTTGACATCGCGTACGGGTTTTGGCTGCCCTTCACGCAGCAGATGGGCCCGGGGTGGGTTTGGCTGGCCGTCATAGCGGCGGTTGCGTCAGCGCTTCTCGTCCCGGCGCTTATGAAGCCCAAGGCTGAGAAGGCGCCGGCCCCCTCATGGGTGAACCCCCGCTTCTGCACTGGTTGCGAGCAGTGCTACCACGACTGCCCCTATGAAGCCATCGACATGATCCGCCGAGACGACGGGCGGGAAGGCTTCGTCGGCTTCGTGAATCCGGACAAATGCGTGAGTTGCGGAATCTGCTCGGGCTCTTGTGCGCCCATGGGCGTGGGCCCCCCGGAGCGCACCGGGCGTGACCAGATGGTCGAGGTGAAGGCGTTCATGGAGGAGGCTTCGCTAGGCGGCGACGACATCGTCATCATTGGGTGCTTCCACGGGGCAGCGGGGGAGGGCATTCGAGAGGTCGCCGGGGCCAAGGTCTATCAGATCAGCTGCGTCGGCAGTCTGCACACCTCGGTCATCGAGTACTTCATTCGCGCAGGCGTCGGGGGCGTGATGATCGCCTCGTGTCCGCCGAGAGACTGCTGGAACCGAGAAGGTGTGACGTGGCTCGAGGAGCGCGTCTACAACCAGCGTGAGGCCGAACTAAAGGACCGGGTGGACCGGCGTCGACTCCGCATTGTTTATGCTGCCGAAGCGGAATTGAGCGTGCTGGAGCGAGAGGTCGCGAGCTTCCGGTCGCAGATGTCGGCGCTAGACCGCGCCCTTTCCGAGCAGAATATCGAAATTGATGTGGCGTGCGTCGTGCCGGAAGTATCCGTGGGCGAGGAGATCGGGGCGTGAGCGCGGCAAGAGTATTTGGCGCGGGCTTGGCGATTGCGATGACCTTCGCTGTCGCGTGGTTGTCCCGTGCGCCGACCGACTTTGCCGGCGATGGGGATGCCTTGATTCGCCTCTCTTGGCGGGTTGATGGCGTCACGGTCGAGGCGTGCGAAACGCTCAGCGAAGAGGAATTGGCGAAGCGCCCGATTCACATGCGAAATCCCCAGGCGTGCATTGGCACGATCGCGCCGTTCGAGCTGGTCGCCACCCTGGGTGGGCAGACGATCGTGCACGATACGATCTGGCCTGGGGGTATACGCGGCGATCGGCCGATTTACGTGTTCCGGGATATTCCGGTCATTCCAGGCCGAAGCGTGTTGTCGGTTCGTTTCGAGGCCGTTGTTCCCGAGGGGACGGAGGTCGATAGTGCCGTTTCCCGCCTCACCTGGGAGGGCGAAATCGAACTCGCCCCGGACGATGTGGCGCTCCTGACCATGGACGATCATGGTGCGTTCGTGCTGAGAACGCCTGGTCCGGCTGCAAGCGATTGACGCGCAGATGCGGCTCGCCGAGGGCCAGATCGACAGATAGGCGGCGCGTTTGACGACCCATTATTACCTCATGGTCACGGTGCACGTCCTGGCCGCGATCGTGTGGTTGGGCGGTATGCTGTTTTTCGCGTTGATCGCCCCGATTCTGCGCGATATCCCGGACGATTCCTTTCGCGCGAAACTGTTCGACCAACTCGGTCGGCGATTTCGCACCGTTGGCTGGGTGTGCATCGGCACGCTCGTGGTCACCGGCGTCGGCCAGTTGCACGTGCGCGGGTGGTGGGGTGCCGACTTCTTGGGCGCGTCAGCTTTTTGGACGACGCAGGTTGGCATCGCTCTGGGCTGGAAACTTTCCCTTGTCGGGTTCATGGTCGTGGTCCAGGCCGTGCACGACTTTTGGCTCGGTCCTAGGGCCGGTGCGGCCACGCCCGGGTCGGACGACGCCAAAGCGCTACGCAAGCGGGCGGCGTGGTTGGCGCGCGGGAATGCGCTTGCCGGCCTATTGCTGATCTATTTTGCCGTGCGGCTGGCTCGAGGCGGCTGACCCGACCGGCCTGATCCACTGGCTCGCCGGCCCCGCTGACTGACCCGCCCGATGGACCTCGTGCCCTCCCAAGAACGACTACCTGCGGTGTCCCCTCACGAAGACCTGAATTCCGTCTGGCCGGGGGTTGATGTACTGAATGCGGGTCCTGCCGTCCTCCATTTCGTCGATGATGCCTGGAATCGAATTCGCTGTCAGGCGCCATCCTTCGGGGAGCACCACGGTGTTGCGCGCACGCCCAAAGTTGCGGTCCCAGACGAAGTCATCGCCGTTGAGGACGTACCTGCCCGGATCGGTATAGGTCTCCCAGATCCGCAGGCGGGTCGATGCACCCTCCGCAACGGGCTCGAACCAAATGACCACGACCTCCGTTCCCGCATCGGCCTCGCCACCGATGTCGATCCCCTTCGCGGTGATGGCCGCACCTTGCAGTTGCTCGACCTCAAGTCGCGCACCCGTGTCGAGGTTATAGGCCTCAGGATCCGAGGCAGAGCTGCCCGCGCGCACGATGTTCACGTAACGATCCATGCCTTCTCGCGACTCCGTGTAGTCGTGGAAGAGGCGGAACGAATTCGTTTGGGGCTGTTGAAGAAAGTAGGTGATGTCGCGGTCCTCGAAGGCGCGCTCGGACACCACGTAGTTCACGCGTGCCCTCACAGGTGAGCCACCGCCCTCGCTAGGCACGCGTTCTCCTGTGGAGGGAGGGCGCACGGCGGCGCTCCCAGACTGCAACGGGCGCGCTCTGACCCGAAGAGGGACGCCGGCCGGCCCTGGGTTCATGAAGCTCACGCGAATGCGGGAGTCTGCCTCGGTCTCAACCTGTACCGGGTAGTTGGCGCTGACGAGCTCATAACCAAGTGGGAGGACGACGGCGTTGCGCCGGATGCCTAGCGAGCGGTCGAAGACGATGTCCTCCCCGTCATCGAAGTAGCTCTCGTGGTCCCAGTAGGTCTTATCGATCCGGACTCGACCCTGACCACCCTCAGGGACAGGGCGCGCGAGCGTCACCTTAATGAAGCGACTGTCCAGGCTTGCACGCGGGTGTCCGTTGGCCCGGGCGTGAGCGCCGTCCACGACCTCCCATGCGAGTGGCTGGCCGGAATGAAGGTCTGTGACGCTATGGACCTCTTCTTCGGCACCCGCACGGATTCCGTTGTAGAAGTAACGGGCTCCGGCGGTCGTTGCCGTCACGTCATAAATGATGTGGAACGCCCCGCTGCCTCGCTCTTGGAGCTCGTACCGGGTGTAGTCATCGGTCTGCGTTTGGGGCGGTTGTTGCGCCGCTAGAGCCGAAAACGACAACGTGGATGCGAGCGCGAGCGTCGCCAATGCGGAACGAATCAAGGGGCCTCCAGGGTTCGGCTTCAGCAGTGTGCGTGTGCCGTCCTGATCAGGCTACACGGTCAGGCGTCTGTCGGCCACCGTGCGCGCAATAGGTCGTTGGATGTGACGATGCCTACGAGGCGTCCATCCTCGAGCACCACCGCCCTGTGGATTCGGCCACGTACCAAGAAGTTCGCGAGTTCGGGAAGAGACGTGCTCGGCGGGACCGAAAACGACACGGGGGTCATGATCTCGCCCACAGTTACGGTTTCGAAGTCGCTCTCTGGCAGTGCATCCAGAAAGCTCTGAGCTGAGAATGGGGAGTCTTCGGGAAGGAAAAAATCGAAGGGGTCACGCTCGGCAGCCTCCTCGTCCGGGTCTTCAATGAGTCCCACCCCGCCGCGCAGAGCCGAGGCTGTTAGATGGACGTTGGACTCTTCTGCAGCCAGCCGCACCAAGTCGGTTTGCGACACCACTCCTTCCACTCTACCGTCCTTCCCGACAACCGGGACACCGCTGATCTCCTCGTCTGCCAAGATCCGGGCAAGAGCCCGGGCGCTGATATCAGCTGTGACCGAAACCACCTTCGTCTGCATGATGTCTCGGACGGTGACCATTCGGACGGTGACCATGATAGTCCTTCCTCCCCGGGGCTCAGGCCGGGACTGGAGGCCGATAGAGCAGGATGGGTACATGGGAGCCCCGGACCACTTTGTCGGTCACGCTACCAAGGATGGCCCTTCCCAGGCCTTCCCGTCCGTGGGTTGCCATCGCGATCAGGTCACACCCGACCGCTTCAGTCTCCTGCAGAATTCCGTGACCCGCCTGGGCGTCCACGAGCACTGACGTCGTTACCTGCAGGCCACGGCGCCGCATAAGGTCAGCGCGCTGCTCGAGGTACTCTGCGCACCCGACTTTCACCTCGTCCACGATCTGCGCGTTCATGCTGACCGTGTGAGGTAAGTAGGGGCTGGCGACGTCAATCGGGTAACTCACCACTCGGCACAAGTGGTACGAAGCGTCGAACAACTCACCGAAATCCGTGGCGTGCGACAGCGCACACTCGGAGACGTGGGAGCCGTCCAGCGGGACGATGATCGTGTGAAAGTCTTGAGGTGTAGCCGTGTCGGGAGGGTTTTCCTCCGCCGGCCGCACGAGGATGACGGGTAGGTCGGTATGGTGGAGGAAGGCGTCTGCGACGCTCCCTAGCCACATACGGGACAACATTCCGCGGCCGTGCGTGGCCATGACCACGACGTCCGCGCCCTCGTTACGAGCCTCCTGCCCGAGCACCTCTACCACGTGACCGGTGCGCAGGGCGGTCGTAAGTGCGCCACCCGCAGATTCACCCACGCGTTCGACTACGTTCTTTAGGTACTCTTGGCTCCACTCCTGAGCCGCCGACTCCCATTCGTCATATGCGAATGATGCAATTGGCTCTAGCACTGTGACACAATGCACGGCCGCGCCAGTCTTCCTGCTCAAGGTGAGTGCCAGGGGCAGGGCAGACTCAGCGAATTTCGATCCGTCGAGTGGGACTAGGATCTTCGTATACATGGATACTCCTTTTCCAACTACATTTTGGCGGTCCTAAAGGACTACGGCTGTCAGGGACCTTGCCCGCAGGCTTGTGGGGGTTTCTCCACGCCGGCCAAATATTCCGGGAAAGTGCGTGCTTTCTACCGAAGAGTATCGAGCCATATTCGAGGCCTCCCCGGACGGCACTGTCGTGTTGGATGAGACGGGCTGCATCCGGGCGTTGAATCCGCAAATTGCGCTGCTGTTTGGGTGGCCGCGCGAAGAGTTGATCGGCCAATCGGTTGATGTTCTGGTCCCGGACTCCTTGCGCTCGGGTCATGCGCGACACCGCGACCGATTCAACGAAAAGCCCCACAATCGTCCGATGGGGATCGGGCTCGACCTCTACGGGCAACGAAAGGACGGCACGAAGTTCCCCATAGAGATTAGTTTGAGCCCCTGGCGGCCGGAGTCGGGGGAGCACCGCGTGATCTGCTCCGTGCGCGACATCTCGGTGCGAAAGCGGATTCAGAACTTCTCGGAAGGCGCGATGAGGGCGACGGAGGAAGAGCGTCAGCGCATAGCCCGAGAGCTGCATGACGACACCGCCCAGAGTTTGGCGACGCTGATTCTGCGAATTCGAGTCCTCGCAGACGAGGCCGACGCGAATCGACGCTTGCGCCTCTTGAAGGAGATCCGCGAGGAGATCGTGCATGCGGCGGACGGCGTGAGGCGACTGGCCCGAGGTCTGCGTCCGCCGGAGTTGGAAGAGGTCGGCCTTACCGCCGCCCTGACCGCGCACTTCCGCAGCTTGAACGAGGGCACCGGCTTTCACGTGAATGCCGACCTCCACCCGGTGGACGATTTCCTTGATCTGACCGCCAGGCTCGCCCTGTACCGGATCTGTCAGGAGGGTATCTCCAACGCGATCCGGCATGCCGGGGTCGTTGAGGCTACGGTGTCGCTCCGGCACGAGAATGCGCACGTTGTCGTGGAGATCTCGGACGCGGGTCAAGGATTCATTTCGTCGGCCCATGTCGGTGATGGGCGTGGCCTAGGGTTGGTCGGAATGCATGAGCGCGCGGCGATGATCGGTGCGGGCTTCAATGTCGATAGTGTGCCCGGGAAGGGCACGCGCATCCGAGTCGTGGTTCCCTGTAACGGAGAGGAAGCATGAGTGACGTGATTAAGGTCCTGCTCGTTGATGATCACGCCATGTTTCGCGCAGGCATCAAAGCGCTCTTAGAAGCACAGGGCCGAGTGAAGGTGGTCGGCGAAGCGTCGACCGGTGACGAGGCTGTCGATAAGGTGCGTGAACTGAAGCCCCACGTTGTGGTGATGGACCTTTCCATGCCGGGCTCAAACGGCCTCGAAGCGACGCGACGTATCGCCGCGCTTGAGCTCGACACGAAGGTGCTCGTCCTCACGGTGCATGCCGAGGAGGAGTACCTGGTGCCTGTCGTCGAAGCCGGTGCCAGCGGTTACCTCACCAAGACGAGTGCCGACACAGACCTGATGGAGGCGATCAAGGTGGTCGCACGAGGGCAGGTGTTCCTGCCACCGAAGGCCACCACGCTTCTGCTGCAGCGGTACAAGGCCGCGGAATCCGAAGACTCGGCCGGGCTACACGACCTCAGCACCCGCGAGCAGGAAGTCCTCGCGCTCACGGCTGAGGGGTTCAGTTCGCGAGAGATCGGGAAGAAGCTCTTCATCAGCCCGAAGACCGTGGACACCTACCGGTCTCGGATTATGGACAAGCTTGGGCTCAGCCATCGCAGCGAGCTCGTGAGGTTTGCCCTGAGGGTCGGGCTGCTCAAAGAGATGTAGGCGCGGCAGCCATCAAGTAGATCCGGTCAACCTCCTCCATGACGGCGTGGCTCGGTAACCTTCCGCTGGGCCGGCTCGGGGGCCAGCCTCGTTGTCGGAACGAATCGACGGCACAGCCCAGGCCTGGGATGGCAATAACCGCCAGCGCGTGGCACTCTTGGCTGCCGTCGATGCGAGGTTCTGGCTCGACGAGCACGGCGCCGAAATCCATACCCCACGCGGAAATCTCCGATGTATCGACTCCTGTTCATGGCCGCAGCCGCCACGCTGCTCGCTTCCGCCCCGCTCGCTGCCCAAACCGTTGAGCAGAACGACAGCTCCGCCCGTGCGGCGAAGAAGGGCAACTCGCTGCCTTTGGTGCCGACCCGCACCCTAGAGTTCACGACCGATGAGGGCACCTGGATCTCGCTCGATCTCACGCCCGACGGCGAGACCATCGTCTTCGAGTTGTTGGGGGACCTCTACACGCTCCCCGTCGCTGGTGGCACTGCAACTCGGATCACGAGTGGCCTTGCCTACGACATGCAGCCGCGGTTCTCGCCGGACGGCTCCAGTCTCGTTTTTGTGAGCGATCGCGACGGCTCGGAGAACCTGTGGATTGCGAACGCGGATGGGACGGACCCACGTCAGCTGACCGACGGGGACAGTGAGAGCTACCTATCGCCGGTCTGGACGCCCGATGGTGAGTACGTGATGGCGTCCAAGGGATCTCAGCTGTGGCTGTATCACCAGAACGGCGGATCTGGGGTCCAAGTGACCGGTCACACACAGGAAGGCACGCCCGCGCCGGCCGCACACTTCGGCCCCGCCTTCTCCGATGACCCTCGCTTCGTATGGCTGAACCTGCGCGGCAATCTTGGCGGGGGCTTCGCGACGTCGAGCGCGGATGCCCCGGACGTTGGGCTCTTCAGTCCTGACCATGAGCTCCGCAGTAGCGCGCGCCAGGTGGGGCCGTACCAGATCGGCTTGTTGGACAGAGAGGTAGGCCGAGTCTTTGTTCGAACCCATGAACTAGAGGGCGCTTTCCGCCCGGTTCCGAGTCCTGACGGACGTTGGTTGGTCTACGCCACGCGTTTCGACTCTAGAGAGGCGCTCAAGCTACGCGACCTGCAGACAGGGGAGGAGACCTGGCTCGTCATGGACGTCCAGCGTGATGACTCGCAGGGTGGCGGCACGCGTGACCGCGACGTTTATCCCGGATCTACATTTACGCCTGACTCGCGGTCGCTCATCACGAGTTATGGCGGCAAGATCATGCGGGTCGAGGTGCCGTCGGGTCAGGCGCGCGAGATCCCGTTCTCGGCCCACGTCGAACAGGAACTTGGTGCTCTTTCCAAGTTCGAGTACCCGATCAACGACTCCACGATGACGGTCTCCCAAATTCGCGGGGCGAGACCGTCTCCGGATGGAAGCAAGGTGGCATTCGCGGCCATCGACCGACTTTGGGTGGCGGACATCCCGGAGCCCGCGGGTGACCAGGACGAGGGCTTCCCCCTGATCGACAACGCCCGCAGGCTCACTCAGACGCGGGATGTAGAGCATGCCCCGATTTGGTCACCAGACGGGCGCTTCATCACGTACGTGACTTGGAATGACTCGGTGGGTGGTGACATTTGGCGTGTGGCCGCGGACGGCCGAGGTGCGCCCGAGAAACTCACGCCGACCTCCGCCTTTTTTGACAAGATCGCGTACACGCTGGACGGGTCCCGCATTTTGGCGGTGCGCGGCTCGAAGATGCACCGTATGCGCACGCTCGAGGACTTCGGTAACCACAGCGCGGCCTCGGAGCTTGAGTACGTGTGGTTACCCGCGAACGGCGGCGAGCCGAGTCGAATCGCTTGGGTCGGACGGGGAACAACAGAGCAGGGTCGCAACGCGCCCCACCCCGGACCGGACCCGGACCGGATCTACGTGTGGGCCGACAGCGACGGGCTTTTGTCGATGCGCTTCGACGGAACCGACGTCCGCACGGTGGTGAAGGTGAGCGCTCCTTCGTCGGGCCGCGGTAGCGGGACACCGGACGAAGTGGTGCTGTCGCCGGACGGCCGGCGGGCGTTAGTGCGGGTGAACCGGAACGTGTTCATGATCACGGTACCCCCCGTCGGCGGTGAGGCCCCAACGGTTTCGGTGTCGTCCTCGTCCTCTATGCCCACTCGGCGGCTTACGCGCATCGGCGGAGACTTCGTGGGGTGGAATGCGGATGGCTCCGTGGCGCACTACTCGATCGGTAAGAGCTTCTTCCAGTATGACATTGCCACCGGCGACGCGCTGATTGCGGACTCCGTTGCGACCGCTCGCGCGGAAGAAGCCGCGAAGGCGGCCGCTACGCCCAGCGAAGAAGATGCTGATTCAG